>DASZQB010000065.1:0-62099 GCA_035550135.1 Verrucomicrobiales bacterium | reverse complement strand
GTCAAAGCCCGCAAAGGGCCGGTCATCGCCGTCGCCACCGAAGGCGACGCCGAGATCAAGCACCACGCCGACGACATCATCTTCGTTCCCCGCACCGTGGAAATGCTCCAGCCCATCCTCAACGTCATCCCCCTCCAACTCCTCGCCTACCACGCCGCCGTCGCCCTCGGCCGCGACGTGGACAAACCCCGCAACCTGGCAAAGAGCGTCACCGTTGAGTAAATATGTTAGGGTAAATCCGCCCTGACACGGTAATACTCCCGTCCCCCGGACGCATTGAAGTGGAACTCCATCTCCGGCCCCGTTGGCGCCGCCGGCTCACCTTCATCCGTCCATGTTAGGAAATCCACGGACCTCTGCAGCACATACTTCCTCTGCATCGACACCGGCACCCGCAGCATCCGCTGCCTCCCTGACAACTGATACCCCGAATATCGCGGACACGCCGCAACATTGAGCGGATCGGTATCGAACAAATACTCCTCCCTGTTGGTGTATCCATCCCCATCCGGATCAGCTTCACCGTCCGCCGCCGCAAAGTCCAGTCCGTGTGCCCGCTCCCACGAGTCCGCCATCTGATCGTGATCAAAATCTTCCGCGGACACATTGAGCGTCACCACTGCTCCCGGTTCCGCGATCGCGATCAACTCGCAGTCAAAGCTCGCGTCATTGCTCACGTTCAGATTCTGATGCAACTCCACCGCCAGCACGTTAGGGCCGGCATTGAGTGCCGCCATTCCCGCCGCGGACACCGTGTATTCAAAGAACCGCCCCTCGCCTTCGCCCTCCACCGGCAGCAGCGCCCCGTCACTGAAGATCGCCCCCGCCGCCAGATTGTCCCGCGCGATCTCCACCCCGTTCAAATACACCGCCGCCCCGTCATCCCGCACCAGCCGCAGTTTCAGCGACTGCAGCATCGCCTTCGGCAGCGGCAGCGTGAACGTCTTCCTGAAATAAGTCGTCACCGGCGGTGTGCTCAGCGGATACGTTAGTTTCGTTGCCTCGGGCCGGTCATCCAGCGTGTTGTCATCCCCATAGCCGATCTCCGCAATCCCCGTCGCCCACGCCCCATCCGCAAACCCAGCCGCCCGCCACGCCGTGCCCTGATCACTGCCATCGTCGAGATACTTCCACGACGCTCCCGCCGCCACCAGCTTCACTTCCGCCTTCTCCGTCCCGCCATCGCTCGCGCGATAGACAAACTGATCCGCCCCCGTGAACCCCGCATCGGGCGTGTAGGTGAACGCGCCATCCGGCTGCAATGCAAGTTGTCCATGCGCCGGAGCCGTGTGCACCGAAACCGTCAGACCCGCCGAATCGATGTCCGAGTCATTCACCAGCACCCCCGTCAGACCGGAGGTCCGCTCCAGTTTCAAATCAAAACTCACGTCCGCCGGATCGATCTGCTGCAATGAAAAGTAATCGGTTAGGGAAAACTGATGCACTTCCACCGCGATGACATTGCGCCCCTCCAGCAGCAACTCCGGTTGAACCGTGGCCGGAAAGAAGCGCGTCTCGTCCGCATTGGGAATCCGCGATTCCGCCAGCGTCGCGTAGCCCGCACCCGCCGCCAGATTCTGGCGCGTGACCTCGAAGCCATTGAGATAAACCGCCGCCCCGTCATCGCGCAGCAGTTCCAGGTTCACGCTGCGCGTCGCATTGACATCCGTTAGGTTGAACTCGCGCCGGAAGTAAGCCGTGGACCGCGCAGCCGCTCCTTTGATATTCGTCACTTCTGTCCGATTCCCGCCGAGAATGCCAGCATCGCCGTAGCCCAGTTCCGCCGCTCCGGAAGACCAGGTCGCGTCGCTGTAACCCCATCCCCGCCACGCGGTGCCGAGATCCGTGCCGGTATGATGATACTTCCACACTGATCCGGCGGGAATGATCGTCTGTGTCGTTTGGGAGCCCGTTGCCGAAACGGTTAGTGCCGTTCCTGCTCTCACGAGATACGAGTCGGCCATCGCAATCGGCGCGTCATTCACCGGTGGTATCGTCAGACTCACCGTTGCCGGGGCCGAAACCTCTACGGGTGCCAGCGGTGCCGCGGCCGTCGCGCGAATAGTGCCGCTCAGGCTGAAACTGAAACTGCTGGTGGCATCGAGCGACGCCGACCCGCGATAGTTGATCTGCATTTCGAGTCTCACCTGACCGTTCGATTGCGTGAGGCGGCCATTGAACGGCATGGTAATCGCCGGCAGGTTCAAAGGCAGCGGTGTCGCAGGAAGGACGCCTTCCAACTGTTCCGTGCCTTTCACGGTGCCGCTTCCGGCGGTGCTGAACGTGCTGCCGTCCGTATCGAAAGCGCCTCCAGGGCGAACCGTCGCAGTCGCGCCGGCGGAGTCCATGCTCAATAAAATCGCATCCGCCGCACTGTCAAATTGCACTCCCGCCAGACAAGTATTGATGATCGGAATGCAGCCAATTCCGAGCTTGAGGGTCACCGGATCCGACAGCACCGCCTCCATGTCCGTTACCCTGACAACACTGAACGGTGCGGCGTTAGGCCCGATTGCCGCTGCCAGCGTCCCCTTCACGTGAGACGTTGACGAGTCGCTGGAGACACTGGGAACGCCCTCGTAGGTAATGCGCAGCGTCGCGCCCACCGTCAGTGTGGAATTCGCCTGATCGATGGCGAAGGCGGTCACCGGACGGTCGCCAAAGACAGCGTAAGTAAACCCGTCACTCCCGGAGTAGTCCTTTGCCGGCGCGTAAACGAACGCGCCGTCCGGTGTCAGAGTAAGGGTTCCATGTGCGGGAGCAGTGATCATGCCTGCCGCCGGATCGGTGGCGGAGCCGGAGGAGTCATTGGCGCGCAAGCCCGTGGCTGCGTTCAAGGTCAGAGGTGTATCCTCCAGCGTGGTGTAACTGTCATCCATCGCTGTCGGCGGGACAGCGTGCACAGAGGAGCACGTTAGAGTTAGAAGCAAAAGGGCGCGCCGGCAATTCATTGCGGAAAGGCTATTCGACCTTGCAGCGTCCCGTCAACCTCCGCCGCAGGCTACGGAAACAGGCAGGCGCGCACGGAGGGGAAGGCGGCAAAAGCGAAGGTCCCCCACATGAATTTGTCTTTGAGGCGATCGTAAACCAGCACGAGGCGCGGAGCGAAATAGAAAAGAGCAAACGCCCCGAGCGACATGATGCAGGCGAACAAACGCGTGCCCCAGCCTTCCCCTGCGAGGTTTTGGCTGAAGAGTCCGCTGACCCATTCCTGCCAGATGATGGATACCGGGAGAATGGCGGCGATGATGAGAAGGTCGGCGATCACCTCCAGCCACAGGCTGGTCCGCCACGCGGGAAGGCCCCTCACATTCCCTGCGCCCATCGCCCGCACGCCCAGGACGATGGGTGTCAGCGCGATGGCAAAAAGGAGAAGCATATTCCAGCCGTTGTCGGAATTCATGCTCAGATCCGCCATGACTACTGCACCGCCGAGGATGGTGAGCGACGCCATCAATGACAGCCACGCCACAATCAAACAACCCGCCGCTTCCGGCTGACTGCCTCCCGTGCGGGCCTGCAGAGGGCCGCGCTTCAGCCAGCAGCCGAGTGAATAGCTCACCAGGGCCGCAAGAATGATCCAGCCCAGCGGCGTGGTGCCCTGGGATTTTCCGCTGTCATCGAAAGCTTCGGCGCCCTCCGTCAACCAGTGCAGCATCGGCTTCGCGAGGAGAAGGTTCATCAGAAAGACGAGAGCATCGCAAATGACCGCGCGAAATTTGCCGAAGCGGGCGGAAAATGCAGCGGTGGATTCGGACATGATGCCGCCGCTGTAGCACGCGTTTCGTACGAAGTCACGCTAGGCAATCACCTCACGAATCACCTGCGCCTGATTCTGCACCCCGGTGAGACGTTCAAGGCGTCCGCTGGTCTCAAAAAACAACTGCTCGTAGTTCAGCCCGAGAAGTGTCAGGACCGTGGCATGGAGGTCGCGGAAGGGCAGGGGACGCTCCACCGCCATGAGGCCCAGTTCATCGGTAGCACCGAGCCGCAGGCCGGGTTTGACGCCCCCGCCGGCCATCCAGACGGTGAAACCCGCGGCGTTATGCTGACGGCCTGCATCACCCTGTTCCATGGGAGTGCGGCCAAATTCGCTGGCCCAGATAACAAGCGTGGATTCCAGGAGACCGCGATCCTTTAGATCGGCGAGCAGCGCGCCGATTCCCTGGTCCACGGCGAGCGCATGACGCTCGTGATTCTTTTTCAGATCGGCATGTGCATCCCAGCCGTCCTTTTCCGCCATATCATAGACCTGGACGAAGCGCACGCCGCGCTCCACCAGACGGCGGGCGAGCAGACACTTGCGGGAGAAGGAGGCGGTCTCTTTGTTTTTGTGAGTCAGGCCGTAGCGTTCGCGGAGGGCGAGCGGTTCCTTTTCAAGATCACCCGTTTCCAGCGCAGCAGCCTGCATCCGGTAAGCGAGTTCGTAGCTGGCGATGCGCGCATCGAGTTCGGCGAAGTCCGGACGCGAAGCGCGGTGGAGCAGATTCAATTCACGAAGCCCGGCGAAGGTCCGTTCCTGACCCGCTGCGAACTCGTCCGGCGGCAGCAGATCAAGAACCGGCACGCCTTTGTCGCGCAGGCGGGTGCCCTGGAAAGCGGCCGGAAGAAATCCGTTAGAGTAATTGGTGGCCCCGCCCAGCGGACCGGCATCGAAAAGCAGGACGTAGCCCGGCAGGTTTTGGTTTTCGCTGCCCAGACCATAGGTGGCCCATGAGCCGAGGCTGGCTTTGCCGCCGGTGATCTCACCGGTATGCAACTGAATGCTGGCGGGGGCGTGATTGTTGCTGCCCGCCTGCAGGGAATGGATGACGCAAAGGTCATCGGCATGCACCGCGGTCTTCGCAAAGAGACTGGAAACCATGAGGCCGCTTTGGCCGTACGGTTTGAATTCCCAGGGACTCGCGAGAAGTTCCTCTTTGCACCCGTGAAAGATGTTAGCGAAACGGGTCGCGGAGACGGTTTTCTTAAATGATTCCGGGACCTTTTGGCCGCCCATCTTTTGCAATTGCGGTTTGTAGTCGAACGTGTCCATGGAGCCCGGTCCGCCGACCATGAAAAGAAAGATCACAGACTTTGCTTTGGGGGCAAAATGCGGCAGGCGGGCGCGCATGGGTGATACCGGATCGACAGCGACGGCGGGCGAGCGTGAGGCGTAACCGTTTTGCAGCATCGCCTCCAGCGCCACCGCACCGAAGCCGCACCCGAGACGGGAGAGGAATTGCCGGCGGTTAGGGGCGGGAAGCATGTGGATAAGAACGCTGGGAGCAGGCGGGGACTGTCACTTCTCCTGCATTCGCCGGCGGCCGCTGAGGGCGCGGAAGAGGGTGAGTTCGTCGGCGGAGTCGAGCCCGCCGCCGGCGGGGAGGCCCTGGGCAAGGCGGGTGATTTGCACCTCCGGATGCGTGCCGCTGAGGAGGGTGCTCAGATAGTTGGCGGTGGCTTCACCCTCCACGTCACTGCCCGTGGCGAGGATGATCTCGTGGACGCGGCCGTCCTGAAGCCGGTTCATCAATTGGCCAATGCGCAATTCCTCCGGTCCGATGTTATCCAGCGGGCTGATGCGCCCGTGCAGCACGTGGTAATAACCGTGAAAGGCTCCGGTGCGTTCAAGGGGAAGGATGTCCGTGCTTTGCTCCACCACGCAGAGCAGGGCGGCGTCGCGGGCCGGGTCGCTGCAAAGGACGCATCCCGCGGCGCGGCTGGAAAAAAATCCGCATACCGGGCAAAGCATCACCTGCTCAGCCGCGGATGTCAGCGCGGCGGCGAGGGCGGTGGAAGGGTCCTGGGACGATCGCAGGAGCCAAAGGGCGATGCGCTCCGCGCTCCGCGGCCCGATGCCTGGCAGGCGCTTGAGTTGCAGAATGAGCGCGCGGATTTCGTCAGGGTAATCGACCTTGCTCACGGACGGTGGACTCTGCGCGGGGAGAAGCGGGCCCTGGGCCGTGCGGGCGGAGGCGGCTTGCGCTGGTCGCGGGCGGATTGTTCCTCGGCCTGGGAAACGAATCGCTCAAGGACGATGTCCTCATGGATCAGTCCATCGCGGGCATCCGCAAAACGGATCAGGGCATCAGACGCGTGACCGGCGCGCAAAAGAATGATGGCATCCCGAAAGGCATCCCGCCGGGCAAGGGCTTCCTGAGAGAGCCCGCCGCGCATCCCCAGCAAATGGAAAACCTCGACGGCGGCGCCTTCCGGAGGATTGAGAATTTCCAGGGGCCGGTCCTCCGTGTTTTCAGCAATGCGGTGAGTGGCGCCGTCCGTGAGGATATGCGTGCTGTAATCGGTATTCAAAGCGGCGAGCCAGCGGCTTTGCTCCACGGCATCGCCCGCAGCGCTGTAGGTTTCACCGGAAATGCCGGCGGTTAGGGTGCCGCAGGCGATTCCGCAGGCACACTCCACCGGGTCGCGTTCGCGGTGCAACTGCTCGACCGCAAACTCCTTCATGGCCTCGGTTAGGGCGAGAGCGGCGACCGCGGCGCGGTCGGCATGATTTTCCATGGCCAGCGGGAGGCCAAAAAAGGCGCGCACGGCGCCGGATTCCGGAGCATCCAGCAAAGCGCCATGCTCAAGAAGGACAGAGGAGGCGGTTCTGCGAAAGGCCTCCATGAGACGAAGAAATTCGCGGGCGGGCATCTGCTCGCGGAGGACGGCTTCATTCAGCATGCGGCAGGTGAGCACCGCGGCTTCCCGCTGGTCCGGCAGCAGGAAGGCGGCGCTTTGCGCCATGGTTAGGCGCTGAAGGGGCACGCGACCGATCCGGCCCGCGAACCAGCGTTCCACTCCTGCGCCGCGCGGCGTTAGAAGGGCGGTAACGAGGAGTCCAACGGTCAGGGAGGACGCAAGGGAAAAGGGTTCCCAGCCGACGGCGAGTTTTTGGGCGGTTAGGATCGATTGAGTGGCAGTCAAAGCCAGCGCGGCGAGGAGAATGCCGATGCGCTTTCCCCACGAATCGAGAGCCCAGCCCACCCATGCTGCGAGAAGGCCGCCCACAGCGGCGATCGCGAAGTTCACCGGGGCGGCAACGACGGGAACATCACTTTTCCACAGCAGTTGAGCCGCTTCATTGAGTTCAGGCCGCCATGCCACCGCAGCGGCTGTGACGCCAAGGATGGCACCCGTGAGAAGGCCGCGGCGCGAGGGTTCCTGCTGCAGGCGCAAGGGCGCAGCAGCGGGTGCGGGCTGTGGGGTGTCCGTGGATGCCATTCGGGTTTGGCAAGGGGGGAGAAAGTGCGCGGATGATAGCGCGACTCGTGCTTCAGACAAGAATTTCTATTTTAACGATTTGTAAAACCTTCCGGCGGTTAAAACAACTCCGCCTGTTCCCAAACGCAATTCGCCCCTTCGGGAACCAGCGGCGGCGGCATATTTCCGATGACGGAAAACCATGAAGTAGGCGTATCCTGACGGGCGCACTCGACGCTTGTATGCGCGCAATGGGCGGCGGTTAGGGCGTTATGCACCCGGGAAAGGGCGGCTTCCGGGGAATTGCAGTCGCGGCTGAGGTGACCGAGCACGATGCGCTGGAGAGCGCGGGATGCGGCGAGGTGAACGAGTTCGGCGGTTTGATCGTTGGAAAGATGACCGTGGCGGCTCGCAATGCGCTGGCGCGTGCTCCACGGGCGCTTCGTGTCATTGGCCAGCATGGCGGCGTCGTAGTTCGCCTCGATGAAGAGCGCATCCAGCGCCGGCATTTTGGAACGAACCAGCGTCGTGGCATGGCCAAGGTCGCTGAGGAAACCCAGCGAGGTGCCGCCGGCGCGCAGCACAAACCCCATGGGATCCACAGCGTCATGCGGGACCCGGAAGGTTTCGATCTGAAAGCCCGCGAACTCAAAACATCCGCCGCACGGGACGATTTTCCAAAGTCCAAAAGCCGGCAGATCGTCGCGCAGGACCTCACGGGTTTGTGCGTTGACCAGGACAGGAACTTTGTATTTTTGCGTGAAGACTTTCAGGCCGCGGCAGTGATCGCCGTGTTCGTGCGTGAGGAGAATTCCATTCAGGTCAGCCGGTTCCACTCCAGCCGCCTGCATCCGGGAAATTAACTGCGAGGCGCTGAGCCCCGCGTCCACCAGAAGAAGCCCGCGCGCGGAGCGTATCAGCGCCGCGTTGCCGCCGCTGCCGCTGCCGAGAATGGTGAATTCGATCATGCGGGGAGGTTCTTCAATTCATCCGCTGTTCTTCGCGAATCGCAATCAGTTCCTTCATGACGTGATTGACCCGGCCGCTCCATGTGGCGGTGCCAAAGGCATCGTGGAGCTGGCGGTAGAGCCCGTAGAGGCGGCCATAACCGGCATGGCGCCGGCGGTCGGGTTCGTAAATCGTGTCGCGGACCCGGCAAAGCGCCCGCTGGGCGTCCGGCACGGAATCGAAGCCGCTTTCGACCGCTCCGGCGGCCATGGCTCCGAAGATGGCTGCGCCGAGCGCGCACGTTTGTTCGCTGCGGCTCACTTTCATGGGCCGGCCGAGCACATCCGCATAGATTTGCATCAGCGCGGCATTCTTCGTGGCGATGCCTCCGGTGTTAATGACCTCATCCACCTTCACCCCGTATTCCTCGAAGCGGTTCACAATGGTCAAGGCTCCAAACGCCGTGGCTTCGATGAGCGCGCGATAGATCTCGTGAGCGCGGGTGTGAAGCGTCTGCCCGAGGATCATCCCGCTGAGGCGCACATCGGTTAGGATCGTGCGATTGCCGTTGTTCCAGTCCAGCGCCAGCAGCCCCGTCTCGCCGGGTTTGAGAGCGGTGAGCGCGCGCTCCATCGACTCGAATTTCTCCGCCGGCCCCGGCCCGTAACTGTCAGGCACCAGATTATTGACGAACCAGAGGAAAATATCACCCACCGCGCTTTGGCCGGCTTCGAGACCGTAGTATCCCGGGAGCACCGAACCGTCCACCACTCCGCAGAGACCCGGCACATCGGCGAGCGGCTGCTGATTCGGATGGATCATCAAATCGCAGGTGCTGGTGCCAAGAATTTTGACCAGCGTCCCCTCTTTGATGCCCGCTCCCACGGCTCCCATGTGCGCATCGAAGGCGCCCACCGCCACCGCAATGCCCGCCTTCAGGCCGAGTTTCTTCGCCCAGTTGGGACTCAGACGCCCGGCAAGTTGATCGGAACTCAGCGCGCGACTGTAGAGCCGGTCCCGCAGGGCGGCGAGATCCGGATCGAGTTTAGTGAGGAAATCGCGTGCCGGCAGGCCGCCCCATGCGGCGTTGAACATGGCCTTGTGTCCCGCGGCACAAACGCTGCGGGCCATTCGCGCGGGGTCGGTGTTTCCGCAAAGGACAGCAGGTATCCAGTCGCAGTGTTCGGCAAAACTGTACGCCGCCGCAAAAACCCGCGGTGACGCCCGTTTGAGGCGCAGAATTTTGCTCCAAAACCACTCGCTGGAATAAGTCCCCCCGCATTTCGCCAGATATTCCGGATGCTCCTTTGACGCGAGATCGGTGATTTCGCCCGCCTCTTCATGCGCGGTGTGATCCTTCCACAGCCACACCATGGCGTTGAGATCTTTCTTAAACTCCTCCAGCAGTCCCAGCGGTGTGCCTTCCCTGTCCAGTGGAATGGGTGTGCTTCCCGTCGTGTCCACCCCGATGCCGACGACCCGGTCCGCATCGAAGGCGGAGTCCGCTTTGCGCGCCTGCTCCAGCGCTCCGGAAATGATCGCTGCCATCCCGTCCAGGTAATCCTGAGGATTTTGCCGGGCGACATTCGGGTCCCGCGAGTCAACCAAAACGCCCGCCTCACCGCTGGGATAGGCAAAAACGGCAGACCCCAATTCTTCACCCGTTGCCAAATCCACCAGCAGCGACCGGCAGGAATTGGTTCCGTAGTCAAGTCCCAGGGCGTAGCGTTTGTTCATTGTTTAGGTTGGGAGACTAATGGCGGCTGTCTCCAGATGGTCAATCCCTCTCGCCGCCGTTTTAAGGGTTTTTCTGAGGGTTGCACCCCCTCTGCGGAGCTAAAAATCCGGGAAATCCTTCCAGTCTCCTTAAAAAACCATAATTTTTGCTCGATATGAATTTGAAAATTACGGATTGTGCATTTTAGTATAGTAATTCTCATTTCCCATGATTTTCTCAATTTTCGGGATTAATCACACGACATTCAAACGGGCAGCGGGCCGGGTCACCTGGATCGCCGCCGTTTGGAGTGGAGTGCTGTGGGGCACGGATTTTGCCAGTGCAGAGCCGCCGCAACCGCCGAAGCCGGCGGCAACCACCACCACGGTCGTTTTTGTGTCCGAAGTTCCCTATCAATGGAACTCGGAGATGGGAAATCCGCTTGAACTGTGGGCGCGAAAACTGAGTTCGCAAATCACGGTGCCCATGGAGGGAACGAACGACCGGGTGAAAAACCTGAATCCGGTTCTTTCATGGGAAAAACTGGAGAAACTGGCCCGCTCCACAAAGGACTGTCTCTTTGCGATCCATGGATATGAGTATGTGGAGAACCGGAACTCCGCGATGCTCGATGCCCTGCTGGTTCCGTCGCTCAATGGCAAAGCCGCCATGACCGAGTTTGTTATTCTGCGGCGCAAGGAGGCTGGAAACAGCCACGGCGGGAGAAAGTTCACCATGCAGGACTTTGAGCCCGGAGACGGTCAGCCCATGATGCTCGTCCTTGTGGACCGCGGGGGATGCGGTGAATTGGTTTACCGGTGGCTGGATTGCCTGATCAAACCCGACACGGGCGTTTCCAGCCGTGAGAATCTGGCGGACTTTCGCACCGCGCCCAGCGCCCATGAGGCCATCCTCGCCGTGTACTTTGGTGAGGCCAACGCCTGTGTCGTCAGCCGTGAGGCATGGAACGAAGCCATGCGCTTCAATCCGCGCGGTCTTTCCGCGAAGCTTGAAGAGGCGCGCACTTCGCCGCCGTTCCTGCGCTATGTCATCGCCTGTCCTTCGTCCATGGAAAAGTCGCGCCGCACCGGTCTGGTGAAGGATGGCGGCGGCGCTCATCATGTGCTCGGTCCGGATGACTGGAAAATGTCCCCGCCAAAACCGGAGGATTTTAAGACGCTGGAAGCCCTGCAAAAGGATTGGGCTTCCTACTTTGGCTCGAAGCAGGGGAAGCCGGGGCCCGAAGCGAATCCGGAGCCGGTGCCCTCAGCCGCGCCCGTTCCAGCTCCGGTGAGGGATCACGCTCATCCGGCGCCGCCGGCGGTCTCGGTGCCCCGCGATCCGGAAAGGAGGCCCCTTGAATGACGGCACCAACGTGCGCCGCCCGAGCATCCTCCGGCGACTCACTTTCGTGTCATGGCTGGTCGCCGTGATGAGTGTCGGCGTGTTTGCGCTGTTCACCATCCTTCACATGCGGCGCACCAAAGAGCGGGAACTTGAACAGAGGTCGCGCGTTCTTACGGAGAAAATCGAGCAGGAGATCGCTCAAAATCTTGCCGAGCTTAACTTCGGCTCGGTGGTGAAGCAGTGTCTGGACACGCTGCGGCGGGAACCGGGTTTGAAATACATCGTGGTCCAGCGAATGTCGGGACCGCCTCTGCTGCACTATATCGACCAGGACGGGACGCCCCGGTGGAGCGACGATGCGGGGGAAACCGAAGAAATTCTTGCTGCGCAAAACGGGGAGAAGAAGGATGTCAAATCCGGTCCCGACGGATGGACAGGCAAGGTTTGGCACTCCAATTACTCCGCCAGTTCCGGTGCGAATCAGGTCGGAGAGATCGCACTGGGACTTTCCATGCAGGAATACGACGAGTCCAGCCGGGCCATCTATCAAAACGTGGGCACCACCGGCGCCGTGGTGCTGGTGATCGGCGTCGTGGCGGCCTACAGTGTCGCACGAAACCTCATTCGCCCGCTGCGCGCATTGCAGTCATTCGCATCGAAGGTGACGGGCGGGGCTCTCAACGCCCGGGCGAACGTCAACGCGATCGGTGAAATCGGCGACCTCGCCGAATCCATGAACCGGATGGTCGAATCTTTGGAGCAGTCCAACGTCAAGATCCGGGACTCGATGAAGAGCACCGCATCCCTGCGCGAAAAGGAAATTCTGCTGCGCGAGATTCACCACCGCGTGAAGAACAACATGCAGATCCTCACAAGCCTGCTGCGCCTGCAAACGCGTCAGGCGGACAGCCAGGAATTGCGGGAGGTGCTTCAGGAAAGCGAGGCGCGCATTCGCTCCATGGGCCTTCTCCACGAAAAACTCTATCAAAGTGAAAGCGTGTCCGTGATCAACATGCACGGATACCTCCGCACGCTGACAGGGGAACTCATGCGCATGAACACGCCGCAGGGAATGCGGCGGGAGGTCAAACTCAACGTGCATGGCGTGGACCTCGGTCTGGATACCGCGCTGCCCTGCGGCCTGATCATTACCGAACTGGTCACCAATGCCCTCAAGTATGCTTTCCCCGGTCAGCCGGAGGGCATCATTTACGTCAGCCTCGGCACCACCACCGAGGGGAATTTCCAAATGGTCGTCTGGGACAACGGCATCGGAATGAAGCCGGACTTCGATATCTCCAAGGCCACTTCTCTCGGCATGCGCCTGGTGAAGATGCTGACGGATCAGCTCAATGGAAAGCTCGAGGTGGATTGCTCCCAGGGCACCCGCGTCATGATCACCTTCCGTGAAAGTCAGTATGAGATGCGTCTCTGACCTTTTGTTATGATTTCCCCTGCCGCATGAAAAGAAGAATCCTTGTAGTCGATGACGAGTCCATCGTGGCGCACGACATTTCCGAGTGTCTGACGCACATGGGATGTGAAGTCGTGGGCCACGCACTGTCCGGTCCGGACGCCATCTCGAAGGCCGGCTCACTGCGCCCGGATTTGATCATGATGGACATCGTGCTTCAGGGGCCGATGGATGGCGTGGAGGCCGCGACCGTGATCCGTCAGCGCCATGATATTCCATGCGTTTTCCTCACTGCGTATTCCGACGGAGCCGTGCTCGCGAGAGCCAAGGTGGCGGCGCCGGCGGGATACATGGTAAAGCCCTTTGAGGAAGCCGGTCTGCGCTCCACGGTGGAAATCGCGCTCTACAAAGTGGACCTTGAGCGCGCCCTGCGCGAAAGCCGCGAATGGTTCCTCACTACCCTCATGTCAATTGCTGACGGCGTGGTCGCTACGGACACAGAGGGCAGAATCAAGTTTCTCAATCCGCGCGCTGAAGCTTTGTCAGGATGGATGTCGCATGAAGCAGAGAAACTCACGGTGGATGAGGTCTTTCCGTTGATCGGAGACGACGGTACGACCGCAAAAAATCTTCTGCACGACGTGCTCAAGGAGGGCGGCACCCAAACGCGGGACAAGGGAGTCGTGCTCGTATGCCGCGATGGTTCCAAGCTGCCGATCTCCGACTCCGCGGCGCCCATTCGGGACCGGGAGGGCCAACTGGTGGGAGCGGTGCTCATTTTCCGGGATGCCACAGAGCGGCGGCGTTATGAACAGGGATTGCAGCAGGAGCATGGACGCCTCGGGGTGCTCGTGGAGGAACGCACCAACGAACTGCAGCAGATCAACACCCGCCTGCTGGCGGAGGTCGAGGAACGGCGACGGGCGGAGCGCGCGCTGGCCGCCCGCGTGCAACTGGAACGGATGCTTTCATCGCTCTCGGCGCAGTTCCTCGCCACACGGCCTGATGAAACCGAGGACGGATTGATGCAGGCTTTGGCGCAGATCGGAACCTTCCTGCGGGTGGACCGCTGTTACATCATGCAATTCGGACCGGGCCGCAAAACGATGGACTGCTATCTGGAGTGGTGCGCCGAAGAAGTGCCTTCCATGAAGGAGGAGTTCACCGGCCTGGAAACGGTGGTTCTGCCGGAGGAATTCGAAGACTCGCAAAACCGCACGTCAGGGATCGTGGCCTTCGCCGCCGGTCCCGAAGGCGAAGGCGCCATGAACGCTGAACTCGCCGCGCAGCGCGGCGCTGGTTCGGTGCTGTGGCTGCGCCTCGGTGAATGTGAATCCTCGCACGGTTATCTGTGCGTGGACAGCGTTCACGCGCGGCGCGAATGGAACATGGATTCTTTGCGCGGCCTGGCGATGGCCAGCGGCGTGGTGGCGACCGCTCTGCGCCGCTTTGAAGCGGAGCGGGACAAGGTCCGGCTCCAGAGCCAGTTGCAGCAATCGATGAAGATGGAGGCGGTGGGCAAGCTTTCCGGAGGCATCGCGCACGACTTTAACAACATGCTGCTGCCAATCATCGGCTACAGCGACATGGTGCTCCTCCGCCTGCCGCCGGATGATCCGTCGGTAACCGAACTGCGGGAAGTGAAGCGCGCCGCGGAGCGGGCTTCCGCGCTGACGCGCCAACTGCTCGCCTTCAGCCGCAAGCAGGTGGCGAGGAAGACCGTGTTCGACCTGAATGACAATCTCGGGAATATGCACCGGATGCTGGCCCGCATCATCGGCGAGGATATCAATCTGCGCATGGAACTCGCGCAGGAGGCCGTGCCGGTGAAGGCTGACCAGGGACAGCTCGAACAGGTGGTAATGAATCTCATCATCAACGCGCGGGACGCCATGCCGAACGGCGGTTCCATCGTGGTGCGCACCATGCTGGTGGATGCGGCGCGTTATCCGGTGCCTGTCATTGGCGGCGTGGCTTCCGAGGGAACGTATGCGGTGCTCTCCGTGGCGGACACGGGCTGCGGCATCGCGAAGGAGTTGCAGGACCGCATCTTCGAGCCGTTCTACACCACCAAGGGAATGGAGGGGACAGGGCTGGGCCTGTCGGTGATTTACGGGATTATTCAGGAGCATGAGGGCGGCCTGCAACTCTCCTCGGTGCAGGGCAGGGGAACCACTTTCCACATCTTCCTGCCAGCCTCGAAACAGCCTGCGCCGGTCACTCCGGCGGATGGAGATAAACCCGTGAATGGCCACTTCCGCGGCAGTGGCCAGAGGGTGCTGCTCGTGGAGGACGAGGAGGCGGTCAACCATCTTGTTAGGACCGCGCTCACCCAGAACGGCTACGTTGTCACCTCCGCCGCCACCGTGAAAGAGGCCCGCGCTCTCTTCGATGAGTCGAGCGGGCAGTTTGAGATGATCTTCTCGGATGCCGTCCTGCCGGACGGAAACGGCCTCCAACTGCTGGATGTTTTCCTAACCAGCAACCCTGGCCTGCGCGCCCTGCTTTCCAGCGGCTACACTGACAAAACGTCGCTCCTGGAAATGGCGCGTCACCGCCGCATCTCGTTCCTCCCCAAACCCTACTCGCTGCCCGTACTCTTCCAGACGGTAGCCGAGGTCATGGAGGACCAGAATGCCCACTTGCTTGACTGACAGGACTTGTCAGGAAAATAGAATCCTGACATCTCCTGCCGGCGTTCACTCCAGCACGTCAGCACCTTCGTACTCCTTCGTTTGGCCCGGAACCGGAGTTCCGTCGAGGGCAGGGAGATCGTCGGGAGGCGTAATCTGCGGAAGGATTTCAGCCCACCAGGCGATGCGGTCCATCTCCGCTTTCAGAAGAGCATCCTGCTGGCCGGGGTCGAGCAGTTCCAGGATCTCGGCGTAGGGATCAGTAGTGGCAGTGGGATCGGAGACCGGAACGGGATCGGGAACGGTGGCCGGCTTCTTGTTGTTGCCGTAAGTGCCGGGCGCGATGCCGGTTTGCGGGGGAGCCGAATAGGATTCGCCGCGCTTGCCGGAAAGAACGGCCCCATCCGCGGAAGCGACCTGCAGGGCAGGGGTCCAGGACGGAGAGCGTTCGGCAAGTTTTTGAAACACCCGGTCCTGCTGTTCCTCTGTCAGGTCCAGTAATTGGACGAGACGGCGAAGATCGTGATTTGCTTCCTGCTCCACGCGGGCGGCGCGGAGTTCCAGTTCCTGCCGGGAAAGAGAAAGAGCACCGGCCGCGGAGGCAGGCGGAACCTGAACATTGCGCGGAAGCGAATGCGGAGAGGTGGACTGCGCCACGCGTTCCGAAGCAGCTTCCGTCGTTTGAACACGCTCTTTGGCGGACACCGTGCGAGTCTTAGCCGGCCCGGCGGCCTGTGAACGATCGCTCTCATGCCCCGCAAGCAGCCAGCACGCCGCCGCCGAGACGGAAGCGGTGAGGGAAAAGGCAATGATATATCCCCTGGCGGTCATGTGGTTAGCGGGCGCTCAAAATGGGATCCGGTTTGTCCCCGATTAGATCGCGGAATTTCTCGAGAATGTGGAGGCGGAGTTGTTCGCGGCGGACTTTGAGGAGAGCTTTTTGTTTCTCCGTGAGGTCCGCACCGGCGGCTAAGGTATCATGAGCTTGCAACAAGCGAAGATGAATTTTCAAATTTCCACGATGTTTCTCCTCAAAAATGAGACGGGATGGCTCTGAAAGTGCATGCCGGACGGAATCGGTCTGGG
The DNA here is from genome assembly GCA_035550135.1 of Verrucomicrobiales bacterium. Lineage (GTDB taxonomy): Bacteria > Verrucomicrobiota > Verrucomicrobiia > Verrucomicrobiales > V1-33 > V1-33. The sequence goes on along the minus strand of DASZQB010000065.1, from coordinate 45,769 downwards.
CGTCGGTGAGTTCGAGATCCTTTTGCAGGGCGAAGGCCGCTTTTTCACCCCATTGTGCGGGGGTCATCGGGGAAGTTTCCAGGGTGCTGGAAAGTCCCGCCGCCGGCACCGGCGCACTGCGGCGCCCCCATTGATAGCCCACGGCGAGCCCGGAGGCGAAGAGAACGCCGAGGCTGACCGTGATGAGGCCGTAGCGCTGGAGGAAGGACTTCACTGAGCGGAAAAGGACGGTAATTCAATTTCAGGAGCCGTCAGGGGGCTGCCGGTGGTGGGCGGCGTGGAAAGGAGCGCGACAATCGCAGCCGTGAGGAGTCCTCCCAGCGCAGCCCGCAGGGACCAGCGGCTCCACAGCCGGAACTGTTCGTTTTGCCGCACTTCCGCCCAGCGGGCGGCAATCCGGGTGGAAAATCCGGGCGGTGGCATTTCATCCGCAGCCGGTTGCGCAGCCATCACGGCGCGACGGGCGGCGGCGGCGCGGTCCCATGCAGAGGCGGGATCGGAGGAAGGGTTCATGAGGAAAGGCCGGATTCGAGGCGTTTGAGGGTTTCGTTCAGTTTACGGCGGGCGCGCATGGCTGTCACCTTCACTTTGCTCGCCCCCCAGCCGGTGAGGGCCGTGATTTCCTGCACGGATTTTTGCTCCATGTCGAGCAGGCGCAGCACGGTCTGCTCGGTGGCATTCAAAGTGGCCAAAAGTTTCTCTACGACCTCACTTCCCTCACTGTCGGGTTGATTTGTGTCGCTGTTATTGGAAATCGTGGATTCGAGAAAGAGGGATTCGTCTTCGGTGAGGTCGGCAAAACGAATCTCGGGACGGATTTTTTGACGCCGCAGCCGGTCGTAGCAGGTGTTCACGGCAATGCGCGCCACCCAGTGCGGGAAGGGCTGCTCCCCCCGGTAGCTGTCGATTCGCGCGAACATTTTCATAAAAATCTCCTGCGTCAGGTCCTGTTCATCCGCCGCCCTCGGCAAATGGCTGCGCACGATGCGCACCACGTGTCCGTAGAGGGCATCCACCAGACCGCGCGCGGCCTGCTGGCTTCCCTCGCGGACCCGGACAATCGCATCGTCCCAGTCAACGGTTGGGGAGAGGTCGGGTTGTAGCATGAACCCATTTGGGAATGGAGACGCGGGGAAGGAAGAGTGGTCACAGGAAAACTTCAGAATTCAAATGTCAAAAACCGGGGGCGGACGAAGTGGTTTGATTTGGTCGGATTTGGTCGGATTTCCGGAGGAAAACACCGGGTGGTTCAGGTGAGGAGACGGGTTTTGAACAGGAGGAAGCGGAGGAGGCAGCGACATGGAGGGGAGAAGCTGGACATGAGGACGGGTGGGATGAGGAATTGTTGCAATGTTGGGTTTTGATTAAAAGGGGCAATTTGGCTTAAATTGGTTTGATGTGGTCGGATTCAAAGGGCGAGGGCTGAGTGGGAGGAGGTGGAGAGAGAGTAAGAGTATGAGTGAGAGTACGAGTAGGAACGGGATTGGGGCGAACTGGTTTGATCTGGTCGGATTTGGTCGGATTTTTCCGGGGTGGGGACGGGATTATATAAGAGGTAAGATGTAGCCCTGGTGATGCAGAGAAGTGAGCATGGTGGAACGCCGTCGAATTCTGGCGTGGTGGATAGAATGGACGCTTCTGAGTTCCGGTGGGCCTTCAGGGGCTGGACGATATGGAAGAAGTAAGATTTGATGTAAGAGGTGGGTTGCTGTGACGATGGAGAGCGAACATGGTGGAGCGCCGTCAAAAGCCGGTCAGGGACCGGAGTGACGCGTGAATTTTGAGGATGAACGCTACCAGGTCGCGGTAAGCTTTTTAGGGGCCGGGTTGGTGGCGTAGCCGGTGAGGGTAAGTCTTTTTACGGAGCCCGCGGCTGCACTTAGGGAGGTGATTAACGGAAAAAAAGTCAAATGATTCCGGTGGGAAAATATAGAGACGGTAAAAAGTGAGGCGTGAACCGGGAAAAGGCGGGACGGACGGATAGTGGGCGGGCGATTGCCGGTTTTGATTTTGTTAGAAAGACGGGTCGGAGGGTGGTCAGGAGTCGGTTTGGGCGGTGCGGATTTCGCGATTTTCCCGGGGTATCGTTACGTTCCAAATGGTAACGATGGAAATTTAACCAGCGGAAGGAGCGTCCAAGCGGAGCGGGTGTGCCAAAACGGATATGCTGATTCAGGAGCCGTGGCCGCAAAAAAAATTTCAGTACTGGGCAGCCGGAGAACGGCCACGGCGCCGGCCGTTACGGTTTTGCAGCGTGCAGCGTCTGCTTGAAGAGAAATGCAATGCGCGTCACGGGCTTTAGGTGTGAGATTGTGATGAACAGCAGCGGTATTATCCCTCAAATATGTGATTTTCAGAGGATTATGCCGCATTCAGAATACTGGCACACTCTAAGCGTCCAATTGGCGCAGCACTCAGGTTCAAGATGACCCGTTTTGCTTGAGACCTGTTTGGAAATGTGGGGTGTTACCCGTATGTGCGGAAATCCGCTGTGAGATACTTGATCGGAATTATCTGCGCCGCGGTCCCGGCGAGCTTAAGGGTGTGCGGATTGGGTATGAGCCGGGCGGGAGACATGCAAACGCTGACCGCCATCGGGCGCCCCACTAATTAGCGGGGCATGGAGAGTTGAGAGCTTCCATGAATTTTCTTATTGCCGTTCCCTAACGAACCGGTGCGGGTCACGCCGCCGCACACGCAGCCAGGGAAAGATTTGAATGACCTGCCAAGTGACGACCAACCATTCACCAGAAAGACAAGTCATGAACATCACCAAACTCACGCTGGGGAGTTGCCTGCTCATCGCCGCATCGGGCCCCGCCTTCGCGGATTTGTTTTGGGACGGCCCCGGACCGGCAAATGACGGCATCGTCCAGGGCGGCAGCGGAACCTGGGACAACCTCTTCACTACGACGAACTGGACCGATGCGACCGGCTCGACCAACAGGGGTTGGGATAACACCGGAGGCGACAGGAACGCCGTCTTTGGCGGCCTTTCCGGGGGCACCGTCAGCATCGAGGGATCGAATGTGTCCGGATCGATCGATCCGCAGCGTATGCGCTTCACTCGCACCGGCTATCTCATTACCAACGTTAACGACCCGCTCAGCCTCATCGGTGGGATGATCTTCAGATCGATGTCAATCCCGGCGTCACGGCCACCATCCAGGCGCGCATCCGTATTGCCACCGGGGCAACAACGCTCACAAAAGCCGGGGCCGGCACACTGGTCCTCACCGGGCTCGTCAATTGTGGAGACTTGCTTGTTTTTGACGGTCCTCTGCGGCTGCAAAACGGTGCGGATGCCATCAGCTCGCGAGGCAACATCACCGGCCTGATCTCAACGTATAACCCGGTCATGACGTTGACCGGCGCCAACACCCGCTGGGGGCATTGCCGGTTCACTAACCATAGCCTACAGGGCGATCAATCCGGGCACGCCCATTAAGGGTACGCTCCATGTTGAAAACGGCGCCGTCGTAGAGAACGGCGGACCGGGTTTCATCGGCGAGGAGACTGAAACGATCGGAGTGGTCACTGTTGACCGGCACCGGCTCGCGGTGGAACAACGGCAACGACCTGCGCGTGGGCGAGGCCGGCGAGGGAATGCTCACGGTCTCCGGCGGCGGTGTGGTTACGACCGGTGTCAACGGATACGTCTCGCGTCAGGAGGGTTCCACCGGCCGGGCGACCGTTACCGGCACCGGCTCTCAGTGGACCATGCCCGGCTTCCTCGAGGTCGGCGGTGTCGGTGATGGCGCGCTGAATGTTCTGACCGGCGGGCTTGTCCGCGCGCACGATGTGACGATCGGTTTTCTTCCAGAGGGCAGCGGAACGGTCACGGTCGCGGGCGCAGGGGCGACGCTGGAGGCCGGCACAGACGTCAGCCTCCATTCAACGAGCACGCTGACGGTTGCCAGCGGAGGCGTCGTCAACGCTCAAAATGTTCGCGTGGGGAGTGAAGCCACGCTTCGCGGCAACGGGCGTATCATTGCCACCGTCGTGAACGGCGGCGTCGTCAGTCCCGGTGTCAGCCCCGGCACACTGACCGTCGAGGGCAGCTATACCCAGCAATCGGGCGGGATTTTGCGCATTGAGATCGGCGGCACCGCTCCGGCCAGTTTCGATCATCTTGTGGTCCTTGGCGATGCATCGCTCCTGTCCGGTTCCGTCCTGGAGCTTGCCTTCGTCAATGCTTTCGCGCCCCGGACAGGGGACACGTTCGATTTCCTCACTTCGAGCGGCCAGGCAGCCGGTCAATTCAGTGCAGTCCGCGTCACAGGCTTGCAACCTGGATTCCAATACACGGTGGTGCCCGGCGGTGCAGGCGCCTTCAGGCTGACCGCACTGAACAATGGCGTGGCCACATCTCCCCCGGACACCAGCGCGGACCTTGCCATCACGAAAACCGTCCAGCCGGCTTCGCTCTCGGCCGGCGAGACGCTGACCTATACGCTGACGATTGCCAATACCGGTCCGGATGCCGCCAGCGGAGTCGTTGTCAGGGACAATCTTCCGGCTTCCGTCACCTTCGTTTCCGGAAGTGCCACCGGCGGCGGAACGGTCAGTGCGTCGGGCAACAGTGTCGCCGCCAGGTTCGCGGCGCTTGCAGCCAACGCGTCCGCGACCGTGACGCTGACCGCACGGGTCAATGCCGACGTGCCTAACAACACCACGATCGCGAATGCGGCGTCCGTCAGTGCCACAACCTCCGATCCAGTCTCCGTCAACAACACAGACACCGCCACCGTGCTCATCCTCAATCCGCATACGCTGAAATTCTATCTGCACGGAAATGACGTAGCCGGCACCGCAGGCGGATTCACGATGAACCAGGCGCCCGCGCGATCCCGGACGCTTGTGCTCAATCTGCTGACCGCTCCGGCCTGGTTTAGCGATCCGGCCTTGAACGGTACTTTCCGGCCCGGCGCGATGTTCCGGGTCGTTGTCACCAAAAACGCGGGTGTTAGTTTCGGGACGAATTATCGGCTGTCCGCCACGAATCCTGACGGTTCCGCCGAACAGTTACTCGGTCAGACCACGCAACTGCTCAACCTCGGTTCGCAGAATGTCATGATTCCTGTCAGGACACCCGCAACGCTCACGAACAAGCGTCTCAAACTGACGATCTCGTCGGCGGCGGCCTTTGGCGTCAACCTGCAAACGGGCAACAGCGCCTTCCTCGAAGGCACGAACTTCGTGGGCACCCCCTAGCAGGGTTTACCGTGTCCGAAAGAGCCGTCGTCGCCGCGTTTTGCCGGCGCAGTCCCGCCTAACGCCTCTCTGGCGGCGGACCTGTTCCTCAATTCGAAATCCAAATTCCAGGAAAGGAAACAAAGACATGAAAACCAAAATTCAATCCAAACTCCTCACGCTGACGTTGCTCTCGACGCTCTGCTTCCAAATCTCCACGGCGTCCGCCCAATACACGTTCACCACGATTGATTCGCCCGGGGCCGCCTCCACCTATCCCGGCAAGATCAACGATGTTGGGCAGATCGTGGGCGTTCACCTCGATGCTTCACGGGTTCAGCATAGCCTGCTCACGGACATCAGCGCAACGACTTTCACCGTCTTCGACCCACCCATCGGAGGTCCACGCCCTGGCGGCGGCTTCGGTGCAGTCAGCGGCGCTGCCGGGATCAACAACCTGGGCCAAATTGTCGGGTTCGTGCAGGACGCGACAGTCCCAAGAACTCATGGCTATACGCTGATTAATGGCGTCTATTCCTACTACGATCATCCCAATGGGGGCACAGAGATCCCCGGCAGCGGTGCACGCGGTACGGGCTTCGATGGCATTAACGACGCCGGCGTGATTTTGGGTGGCTACATTGACAACGCGGACAATAGCCAATCTTTCATCAAGAACGGTGCCACCGTGACTCTGGTCAGCCATCCTTCGATCCCGGCGGGAGCCCAAATCATCGCTCTGGACATCAATAATGCCGGAACCATCACGGGATACTTCTACACGAGCGATGATCCGGCGGATAATCACGGTTTCATTCTCGATAGCGCAGGCAACCTCACCCTCATCGATGTTCCCGGCGCCCTCTACGAGAGCGGCTATGGTCTGAACGACCGGGGCGATGTCGCCGGAGAGTATTGGGACGCCAACGATGTGGCTCATGGCTTCGTTCGCACCGCCAGCGGAACTCTGTCCACGGTGGATTTTCCCGGCGTGCGGGAAACCTATCTCGCCGACATTGATAACGCCGGGCGTCTGATCGGTGGCTATGGACAGGAAGTGGATCAGGTCGCTGCGGGAATTCACGGCTTCCTGGCTGTGCCCATCCAGAGGCCGCCGCATACATTGAAGTTCTATCTGCACGGTCACGACATTCCCGGCACAGCGGGTGGCTTCACGATGAACCAGACTCCCGCGCCTTCGCAGACGCTCACTCTCAATTTGCTGACCGCGCCGCGCTGGTTCAGCGTGCCGGTGTTGAATTGCACGTTCGGAGCGGGGGCGACGTTCAAAGTCGTTATCACGAAAACGGCGGGCTTGAGTCTTGCGACGAAATACCGGCTCTCCGCTACGAACCCCGATGGAAGCGGCGAACAGACACTGGGCCAGTCCGTGCAACTGCTCAACTTCGGCACGCAGAGCGTCATGATTCCGGTAACGACACCCGTAACGCTCACGAACAAGCGTCTGAAACTGACGATCTCGTCAGTGGCGGCCTTTGGCGTCAATCTGCAAATGGGTAACAGCGCCTTCCTCGAAGTCACAAACTTCACGGGGACGCCCTAGCAGGAGGCTTGGTTCGCGGGGGAATGGACTCCCTGTGAGCGGCGTTTCCCGTGCCGAACGTCCTTTAACTCAATATACCGGAGGGGACAATAAATGAAGACTTCAATGCACATCCGAATCAGGTTTTCAAAGCTGGCGGCGCCTGGCCTGTGTCTCGCTGCCGCCGCGGTCTGGCAGGTGGCGGTGCGCGCAACGTCGGCGCTTGCTCAATCCAGTGACAGCGCTTCCTTTTCGGAGGCGCGTGAGCGCGATGACAGGCGCATTCAGCCGCAGGTCCTCCAGGCTCAGGTCGTCGCTAGGGGAATTCCAGGTGCGGGAGCGATCATGCAGGTCGGCACGTTTCAGCAGGGCGGGCCATTTCGCGATAATCCGGCCTTTATTCCGTTTACGCAGTCCGGAGCCGTGCTGCACCACGACCGGATACTCGTTGCCAGTTCGTCAAATTTCGGTGCTCCGCTGGCACGTCCCGCAGAAGCGCCCGGATCGGTTTTGTCGCTCGATATTTCGAGCGGCACGCTTGCGGTGCCGCCAAATTTCGCTGCGGGCGGCGGCCAGGCGACGGCGCTCGGCGGTGCGGTGATCCTGTATGTCGCCAACAGTCCCGCCTTTGTGAACGGGCTGAACAATCCGCAGGCTGCCACCGCCGCATTGCCCTCGGCCAGTCTGCCGCTCGGCATTTCGTTCAATAACGGATTTGGCCGTCCATGGTTTGCCAACGCGCCGGCGGGCAGCAACGGCTACGGGACCATCACCGTGATCGACGGCAACGGACGCCCGCTGGCGGGAGCGCCGAGCGCCGTCGCGGGCGGCGTTTTTGCCGACGACCTAACCAATCGTTCCCCGGCCTCCACGCATGGCCTCACATCGGCGGCGCTGGCCACGGCGCTGATCACCAAATCGCCGGACGGCAGCGGACGTGCGGTCTTTTTGGCTGCTTGTGCCGATGGCTCGGTGGTGCAGGTCCACGTGGAGAAGGGCGTGGACGGCCTTGCTCCTCCTTGGTCATTTACGCCGATCCAGGGTATCAGCGTGGCAAGTGCACAATCGAACCGCGCCAATGACATCACGCGCGTCGGGATGCTGTTCAACTGGGCACCAAAGCGGAAAGTTTTTGTGACCGACCCTCTGGCTGACCGCATCCTTGTGCTCGAGCTTTCGGATGACGGCACCCTCTTTCAAGTGGCACGGCGCAGCCGACTTCGTTCCGAATGGCTCGACAAGCCCGTGGACATGGCACCGGCGGCGGTCGAAGTCGGAACGCGAAACTTCGCGTCGAACACCACACCCGGCGTCGGCTCTGATCTTTACATCCTCAATCGCGGCAATAACTCGATCGTGCGAATGACCCAGGAAGGCAGGGTGGTCGCGGTGGGACGCATCCATTCAGGCGTGCCTGGCTTCACGGCGGGCGGCATCGCCGTATCTCCCGACGCCCGGACAATCTATGTTAGCGGAACGACGCCACAAGCCGGCGGCGTGGTGCTTGCGATGCCTGCTTTCGGCTCGGGGTTTGTCATGGACTCCATCTTTGCGAACACGCAGGGCGGCGACGAGGTCGCGCAGGGCGTGGAAATCTTTTCGCTCGACTTCACCGAGATGGAAGGTCTCGGGCCGGCCTTTAACGAGCAATCGTGCGCGAGGTGTCATTTTTCTCCGGCACCCGGCGGCATGGGCACTTCGCAGGAGAGTTTCGTTGTCCGTGTGGCCAGGATAAAGAACGGCCGCTTTGATGATCTTGGGGGCCGCGGCGGGCCGATTGCACGGCAGTTTGCTCTTCCCGGCTGCGATGTGCCCACGGGCGTACCGCCGCAGGCCAACGCCATATCAAGACGAAGCGCGATGACGCTGCGCGGCACGTCGTTGCTGGACTTTGTGGCAGACCGCCAGATTCTCGCCGTGCAGGCTGCCCAGCCCGCGGCAGTCCGTGGTCGGCAGAACATTCTCGCCGATGGACGGCCTGGCCGCTTCGGCTGGAAGGCACAGACTGCAACGCTCGTGGAATTTATCGGCGAAGCGATGCGCGACGAAATGGCGGTGACAAACCCGATCGCGCCGCGCGACCTGCACAATCGCTGCGGAGCGAACGAAAACAGTCCGGAAGCGGATGGCGTGCCGATAACCGCGCTCGTTGCGTTTCTGAACACCATCGATCCACCGGATCCGGGCGCTGAGTGTCTTGAATCACAGGGTGCCGCATTGTTCGGATCCATCGGTTGCGCTGTGTGTCATACGCCGTCGTTCGCGGGCCCGGGCAGGACCATTCGCGCTTACACCGATTTGCTGCTCCACAACATGGGGACCGGTCTGGCCGACGGATTCGAGCAGGGCTCGGCCCGCGCCAATGAATTCCGCACGGCACCGCTCTGGCGTGTGTCTGATCGTTCGCATTTTTTGCACGACGGTCGCGCGGCCACCGTACTCGAAGCGATCCAGACCCATGGTGGTCAGGCATCGTCCGCGGTCGCTGCATTCAATGCGCTCACTCCAGCAGAACGGCAGGCGATACTCGAATTTCTTGACTGTCTCTGAGCCGTCACCATGAGGTATTTCCCGCGGGACATCGTGTCTGCAGCCGGGCGGAAGATTACCTCGTCGCCCGGTTCAGCGTGTAACTGAAACGGGAGTTCCCCACCAACGGCCTCCGATCCCCGTCCAGAAACAGCAGGATGTTCTCATCCGCCTTTTGGAAGGACAGGAAGCCCTTCGGTTCGTCCGGGTCCAATTGAATGACCACCGCATCGGGATCCTCTTTCGTGCCTTTCGAAATCGCCCATTTCCCGGTTTTGGGCGGGTTGCGCCAGGCAAATCCGCCCAGCGCGTAGGTGGTGGGGGTCTTGGTGATGGGATCCTGGAAAAGAAGCAACTGCCATTTGATTTTGATGCACGACTCCCGGCCGGAAACGTTCAGCATCCTGGTGATTTCCTGACAGGGCGACCTCCCCTCAAAATACCCGTAAACCTGGGGACCCTTCCGGGGAGTCTCTTTCCAAAAATTGGGGGCCTCGCTTTGTGCCGGGGCATTAGCCGCGGGCGTTGCCGGCGGCTCCGCCACACAAAAACAAAATGCGCAGGCTGTGAGCAGCAGAAGTGCGGTTTTCATAGGATTCAGTGGAAGCGGTTATTGGTTTTCTCTCCCGGCGCTCTGACGATTCAGGGTGTAACTCCAGCCCGCGTTCCCGATTTTCAGGCTCTGATCCTTGTCCAGGAAATGAATCAAATGCTCACTCAGCCGGGCCAGCGACAGCGACTTCTCCGCGTTTTTGCTGAAAATCCGGTAACCCGCTGCTTTGGGGTTGGCTTTGTGCCCGGGTGCCTTCTCCCATTTTCCTTCCAGTTTCACGGTGGGACCCTCCTCTATCTGGTTGGGATCGTCTTTCCCGGCCAATCCGTAGGTCGCCACCAGAGCATAAGTCGTCGGCTCCTGAGTCTTTGGATCGACCTGGAGAGTAAGATTCCATGTGATACAGTGGCACGGCGCTTTGGGATCGAGGCCGCCCAGAAACGCCCGCGAGCGATCATCACAGGGAGTGGTTCCCGTGAATTCTCCAGGTTCTCCGGGCACGGCCGTCCGGACCTCCGGCGGGTCGGAGGAATCGCAGCCGGCCAGGAAAAACAGAAAGAGAACCAGAAATCCTAACGATGAAATCCGGTTCATCCGTTTGGCAAAATCAGTCAGTCGCTTGAAGATCGTCATACGATTGGTGACAGGGTCGGGTTGAGATGTGTCGTCAGTGGTTTTCCAATCAAGAACCGGCGGGCGCCGCTGATCCGACAAAATATTTTTCAGCATTGAGGAGCGTCCCCCGGCGGCGGAAAGTTGCCTCATCCATGAGTAAACCCGCGTATCGCCGTTCGTCAGGAGGAAGTCTGCTGTGGCTGGGAATTTGTATTTTGGGACTCGTTGTAGGGTTGGGTTCGGCCGTCATACTGTCCATGCAACCGGCAACCAAAGACATGCACTGGGGTCTGGCGGTCCTCGTTATCTGTGTCCCGTTCATCCTCGCGGTGACGCTGGCGGTATTTGTGGACATTCGCATGAAGCGAAAGCGCCGTCAGGCCATCGCTGACCGCCTCACCTCCATGGGCTTCGACGTCACCCTGCAACCCACGGACAAAGACAAGGAGGTCTTCTTCGGGCGCATCGCCGTTTTCAAAAACGCCCTCGACCTCCGCATCGGTCCCGCGGGTGTGAAATGGGCCGCCTTCCGCAACCCGCCCGGCGGCGGCCAGGAACTCCTCGGCGAATACGAGTTCACCACCGGCTCCGGAAGATCCACCGTCGAGCACACCCGCCTCTTCGCCATCCTCCCCGACCGCTGGCCCGACCATAGCGGTACCCCCCTCGCCTGGCACTGCGCCGCCGTCATCCGCCGCCAGGGAAAATTCGCCCGCCGCCTCTTCCGAAAGGAGGAGAACAAGGCCCCGTCATTTACCGCTCTGGAACCGCACTGGGCGATTTTTGGAGACACCGCAACCGCTCAGCGTATTCTCACTCCGCGGTTCACCGAACTCCTCTCCGCCTCGCCAAAAAACGAAATCTGGTGCCTCGGAGGCGATCTCCTCTGCTGCGGCTTTCAGGCACCACTGGATGCGGAGAATTTTGTCATCTTTCTGGAGCGGGTGAAAATGGCAGCGGGATTGGAAGAGACGTTCCAGTCATGGACGGTCTGCGAGAAGTGACTGGAACTGGCGGTGAAATCCATTCGAAAACTCCCCATCGACGATCACCTCGCCCTCCATCGCCGCCGATCCTCTCCAACTGCCGAAACGATAGCAGACCCTGATGCATCCCCGCGCATCCCTCTCACACCGCACCCAACCACCTTCTGAAATCTTCAACTCAAAAGCAGATCGGCTCAAAGAAGCAAACTCGGTAAATTGGCGGATCGCATCGGCGGAACTATCACACACCACACAGTCGTGGGTGGCTGAGAAACGACCGCCGGAGAACGAGGCCGCGGCCTCGACCCGCCATACCGCAACTTTTTCGTCCAGCGACCGAACTTCTATGCTTAGGAAATTATCGTTAGACCCGATTCGCATGGCGAGTGATAATGGACGAAGGTCTAAAAGTCGGCGATCCGGCGTGCAAGGGAATCTCGGTGTAGTCTCGATACGAGCGCCGGAATCATAAAAGGTCCCGGTGCCGTGATGCCGAACCGGCTTTGCGGCTGCTGTCGGCCTGATCGCAGGTTTCAGGTAGTTCACTTATCGGCGTATGTCCGCCCGGTGAGTTGCCACGAAATCTCTTCTTCAAAAAAATTTGGAGCCTGGTCAATCTCAGAGGATGTTCCCTCACTCCCCTTTGTGAACCATCGTTGCGATGTGAGCAGATCACCAAACTGGTCAAACTCTGACGCATCAGGATTCTCGGAGGTCTTGCAGCGTTCGTTCCATACCTGACAGAAGGCGATGAACTCACCAATGCGTTGCCCGGTATCATCCGCTTGGGAGAAGAAAGACTGTTTGAAAGTGCCAAACCAGGTATCTTGATGGCAGAAGGCCTCCATGATGTCTCCCACTAAGATCCTGTCGTAGTAAAGTTGGAGGTTCATGCACGGGTGTGAATGGACATAACAACCGGCTCTTCGCGAATCAAGTGCCGCGACATCACCTTCAGCTGGACCCATCAGCTTCCAACTGCGCCCGATCCCCCGCCCGCTGCGACGCCATTGATGGAGTCAGGCCCAGGTCTGCCGAGCCGCCCGGCAATGGCGGTGAGTGCCCGGCGGTATAAGTCGAACACGAGCGGGTAATAGGCGGAGCCGTAATGGCCGTAGTCCGAGCGCATCCAAACGGAGTTCTGCGCAGTGTCGTAGAGCACCGGCTCGTGCCAGATGGCCCAGCGATAGGCTTGACGGCGCTGCACCCATTCGATTGCGGCGGGATCGAATTGCGTGCCAGGGTAGAAAGGAAAAAGGAACGTCCCGCACAGCCCTCTCGGCCACCAGCCCCGCTTGGCGTTCTTCGTGAGCGCATAGAGCGTTGGAATGTTCTGCCGCATCTCAGCAATCGTGACGGACTCCGAAGGAATGGCGAAATACCGGCGACCACATACAGTAGGTGCCGCGCATCCAGCCTTCGATGAACTGTGCTTCAGCGGCGAGACCCCGCAAAAGGAAGCTGTTGGATTCCGCCGCTTTCTCTACAAGGAATGCAAACACCTGGGCGCCGGAACACCTGCACAAGGAGACGGACCTCTTTCGCAGCCTGCCTCTGGCGACGATGTCACGCTGAACACCTCGCACAAAAAACCAGCGAGATTTTGCAGTTTCCTCCTGTTGTTGATAACCTGCAAAGCCGCGGGGAAGAACTGGCAAGCGGCATCACTGAATACCAACATGAGAACCCTGTCACTCATCCTGCTGCTGGCAACGCCGGCATTTGGCGGGGAGATTTTTAAGGAGGTTAGGCTAACAGATGGAACGGTCATTAAAGAAGCGCAGGTGACAAAGGTGACGGGAACCATCCTTGTTCTGACGCACAAAAACGGCATCACGAGAGTTCCAGCGGAGAAGCTTCCGACAGATCTCCGGGCTAAGTACGAGGCCGCGTTTGAGCAGGGCGTGCCGTCGAAGGATGAGGCAGAGAGAATAGCGGCCGCCCGGGAGAAGCTGAGACTCGAAGCTATGGGTTTAAGGGTGGAGGTGCGGGTGAAGGAGGGCCGGGGCTTTTTCCGCTACCATTTCAAAGGCATCGATCTGACAGGCAAGGGATGCACCGGCACCTTGAAAGTGAAATACGAATTGAAGGACAAGGACGGCTACCGCTGGGGCAGCGCGAAAGGGATAAAGTTCAAGGCTGCCCCTGAAGGCGATGGGCTGGCATCTTTCGATTGGGTCGCGGGACCGAGAGGTCCGGATCGCAGGACCGGCTTGATCGGAATCCACTGGACGCTAACGACCAATGATGGCCGGTGCTTCGTGGGCTTCGAGCGACTTACCGGGAATGTAGAGGGAAAGCTTCCGCCGGAGGAGAAGAGAAAGGAGTAAGGAAGCGTTCCGCTGTTATAAAGGGTCGGGTTCGTTGTCGCTCACGGCGTCGCCGGACCAGCCTCTCGCTGCCCCGGGGAAACAACGATTCAATGCATTGATATGCAACATCTTGCATGGATATTCAGCAACCCTCTAACCATCGATTTCCATTGATTAAATCCCCCCGTGCCGTACGTATAACAGTCACCAAAACGCCCCTCTCCACGACCCGTCCGAATGCGGAAAAACGCTCCCCCATCCCCCGATTCCGGACACGCCGGAGCCAACACTCCCAGGCCGGGCAAGGCCACCGTATCCGGGCGGAGACTTTGGAGTGTACCACCGGCCGATGTTTCCCCGGGCGCACCGCCCCCTTCCACTCCGGAAATCAAGCTAAATCAAGGTAAATCAAACCGGATCAAACCCGAAACGGACCGCGGATTTTCAATCCGCCCCGTCCACCCGGGCACTCCCGCGGCACCCGCCCGGTCCCGAGACCGCCGTGGGTCTTCCGCTTCCCGTCCATTCCTCAAACCGAATCAAACCAAATCAAACCAATTTAAGGTAGTTTTTCCGGATTTAATCAGAACCCAACCTGGCTCCACCGCATTCGTCCCATTCCAAACGACACGGTTTCTCTATCCAGCCATCCGGCCAAATCCAACCAAATCAACCCACAGCAATCCAGCCTCTCCTATTCGCAGCCACAAGCGTTCCCCCGTCCCACATCCCATTGGAGCTTGGAGCTTGATGTTTGCCTTCGGCTGTCTCCGCTACGCTACGGCTCTCTGGTGCTTGGTGCTTGGAGCTTGGTGCTTTCCCACCCTCGCCCTCGCCGAAACCCCCGCCCCTCCTCCCGCCGCCTCCCCCCTCACTCCCTTTCTTTCCGAACACTGCCTCCGCTGCCACGGCGAGAAAAAGCAAAAAGGCGACCTCCGCCTCGACACCCTCCCGCGCGACTTTTCCTCTCCGCTTCCCGCCGCCCATTGGGCCGATGTCCTGGAGCGCATCAGTTCCGGTGAAATGCCGCCCGAAGACGAAAAGAAGCCCCGCGCCGAGGACGCCGCCAAAGTCGCCGAATGGATCTCCCAGCAGCTCAAAGAAGGCGAATCCGCCCGACTCGCCAAACGCGAGCGCGTCACCTTTCACAAGCTCACCCGCGAAGAATACGCCCACACCATCCGCGACCTCCTCGGCGTTACTTTCGACGCCACCGACCCTGGCGGCCTGCCGGAGGACCCGAATTGGCAGGGATTCGAGCGCATCGGCTCCGTCCTCTCCCTCTCGCCCGCGCACATCGAAAAATACCTCGCCGCCGCCGATGCGATCCTAACCGAGGCCATGCCCGCGTCCGCGCCGAAGAAACTCCTGCGCCGCCGCGATGTGTGGGAACTGCGCTACCACGGCCAGCGCGCCAAAGCGGAAAAACTCGGCATCGCCGACCGCGCCCGGGTGGAACTGTGGCCCCACGACGGCGTGGACGTCGGCGGCGATTTTCCCGCCGCGGGCGAGTATCGCATGCGCATCAAAGTCAGCGGCATGAAACCGCCCGCGGGCCGCGCCCCGCACCTTTCCGTTTATGCCAAGGACGTGGACCGCATGCTTTTCGAGCGCGACGTCGTGACGGCCGAGGACCAGCCGGAGACCACCGAATTCACCTTCCACGTCGCCGCCGGCCATCACGATCTGCGCCTCACCTGCGAAGCCCCCGGCCCCTCACTCCTGCCGCGCCACGGCCGCTACGATGCCGGACGCTTTTTCACCACCATCCGTGAATCCGATGTCGGGCGCCAGCCGTGGCAGTATAAATTGAGCGACGAGAACTTCGTCCCCATCCGCCCGTTCCTCATCGTCGATTTCGTGGAAGTGGAGGGCCCTCTCCAATCCGCCTGGCCCTCCCCGCAACAGCAGCAGATCATCCCTGTCGATATGGCCCTGGTGAACGGCCCCGGTCCCGGCACGCAGGACTTGGCGCAGGCCCGTGAAATCCTGACACGTTTTTCCACCCGCGCCTTCCGCCGTCCGGCCCGGGACGCAGAAGTCGAGCGCCTCGTAAAACTCGTGGAGAGCGAAATGAAGAGCGGCGAGAAATTCGAAGCCGCCGTGAAGTCCGCCCTCGCCGCCGTGCTCTGCGCCAAAGACTTCCTCTATCTGGTCGAAGGCTCACCCGCGCACACCAACGCCAGGCTCAACGATTGGGAGCTCGCCTCGCGCCTGTCCTATTTCCTCTGGAGCACCATGCCGGACGAGCGCCTGTTCGAACTCGCCCAAAAGAACACCCTGCACGAGCCGGACGTCCTCCGCGGTGAAGTCACCCGCATGATGCGCGACCCCAAGGCGGAGCGCTTCACCACCGGCTTTCCGCGCCAGTGGTTGCAATTAAAGAAGGTCGGCATGTTCGTTCCTGACAAAAAACTCTACCCGGACTACGATCCGCACCTGGAGAAAAGCATGATCACCGAGGCGACCGCCTTTTTCCGTCAGGTGGCAGAGAACAATCTCAGCATCCGCGAATTCCTCGACTCGAACTGGACCATGCTCAACGCGCGGCTCGCCGAACACTATGGCATCACCGGCGTGAGTGGCGACACCTTCCAGCGCGTGGCCCTGCGCCCGGAGGATCACCGCGGCGGACTGCTCACCCAGGCCGCCGTGCTGAGCCTCACCTCCGACGGCCAGCGCCACCGCCCCGTGCATCGCGGCAAGTGGGTCCTCGAAGCCGTCTTCAATAAACCGCCGCCCCCTCCCCCGGCCAACGTGAAGCCCATCGAGCCCACGCCCGCCGGACAGCCCAAAGCCACCCTGCGCATGAAACTCGACGCTCACAAAAGCGACGAAACCTGCGCCGCCTGTCACCGCAAGATCGATCCGCTCGGCCTCGCTTTTGACAACTACGATGCCATTGGCCGCTGGCGCACGGAGGAGATTGTTAGCGATGGCGCTGGAGCAAATCCTAAAGTGGACGCGAGCGGCATGATGCCGGACGGACGGAAATTCGCGGACGCCATGGAGTTCAAACACCTCCTCGCAGGCAATGCGGACAAATTCGCGGCCGCCTTCGCCGAAAAACTCGCCACCTATGCCCTGCGCCGCACCTTGACCCTCGATGACCGCCGCGCCCTCTCCGCGCTCACGGCGAAGAGCAAAGCGGACGACTATCGTCTCGCGGGCATGATTGAATCTCTGGTAACCTCCGGCCTCTTCCAACAACGCTAACGCCTCACGACGATGAGCAACATCCTGACCCAACGCTGGCTTCTCAATCGCCGTCATTTCCTGCGCGGTCTCGGCGCGACCGTCGCCCTGCCGCTGCTGGACTGCATGAAACCCCTGCGCGCCGTCGCCGCGGAAGCAGCAGCCGCCAAACCACGCCGCGCGGTCTTCGTTTATATTCCCAACGGCGTGAATGTGCTCACTTGGCAGATCACCAAAGCCGGGCGCGATTACGCCTTCAGCGCGCCCATGAGTTCGCTGGAGAAGCATCGCCAAAACCTAACACCCATCAGCGGCCTGCACCACCCCGGCGGCATCGGCACCGCGCACGTTTGCGGCGACCTATGGCTCACTGCCGCGAAGCTCAGCCAGGAGGGCGGAGCCTATCGCAACAGCGTTTCGTGTGATCAACTCATGGCGGAGATTACTTCCGTGCACACGCGGTTTCCCTCGCTCGAACTCTCCGTTGCCGGCGGTACCGGCGCTCCAGGCAATGTCATCAACACGCTCTCGTGGTCGCGCGATGGCATTCCGCTCCCTGCGGAAGACAACCCAAAGACCGTCTTCAATCGTCTCTTCGGCGAGGAGCAGGGCGGGGTGGAAACGCGCCGCCGCCGCTTGAACCGCCGCCGCAGCGTGCTCGACGCGGTGCTCGATGACGCCCGCTCGTTGCGCCATGAACTCGGCGGCGAAGACCGCACCAAGCTCGACGAATACCTCACCGCCGTGCGCGATGTCGAAGTGCGCACCGAGCGCCTCGACGCATGGCTGAACATCCCGAAGCCAAAGCTCGAACCCGCCGTCACCGGCCACTTCCAGCGCGATGTCTCCAAGTCCCAGGCCGGTGAATATTACCGCACCATGTATGACCTCATCGTCCTCGCTCTGCGCACGGACATGACACGCGTCATCACTTACATGAGCGGCACGGAGGGGAATGGACTCGCCATTCCGGAGATCGGCATCACGCAGACGCGCCACGAACTTTCCCACCACAACGGCGACCCGGAAATCATGGCGCGCCTGACGAAGAGCGACCGTTTTATCACCGAGCAGTTCTCCTATTTCCTCGACCAGCTCTCCGCCGTGCGCGATGGCGACGACTCCCTGCTGGACCGCACCATGGTCCTCTTCGGCAGCGGCATGAGCTACGGCCACAGCCACGGCAATGCGAACCTCCCCACCATCCTCGCCGGTGGCCGCGCCCTCGGCTTCAAGCATGGTCAGCACATCGACTACAACCTCCCCAAACTCGGCGCTTACGATCTCGCCAATGCCGGCGCCCACTACGGCGTCTGCGGCCGGCCCGTCGATGACAAGGCGCACCTCAGCAATCTCCTGCTCACCATGATGCAAAAGATGGAGGTGAATGCGGAGAAGTTCGTGGACAGCCTCGGACCGGTCTCCGAGTTGATCTGAAATTCCTAACAAATACAGGATGGCCCCCTCGCGCATCACTTCGATCATCCTGTACTGTATCCTGACAGGATCGCTCACTCGCGCCGCCGAGCCGGACAAGAAGCCTGCCCCTTACCAGGCCCAGCCGGGTCAATTCCCTCCTGAAAATTCCACGCACTATCTTGCCGGCGAAATGATCCAGATGGATCACGTCAACCGCACCGGTCAGCTTCGTCCTGATCGCCGCGATGACCAGCGCACCGACGACTACGATCGCGCCCATCTCTTCACCATCCTCCCCTACGGCACGATCAGTTATCACGGCGCGCCCGCCGAACTCCGCGATATCCCCATCGGCACGCACCTCCACGGCGAATTCCACTGGAACCCGAAAGCCGGCAAGGACGGGAAAGGCGCCTTCACCCAGGCCTTTCGTCTTGAAGATGATTTCAGTTATCACCGGCGCCGCCAGCGCGCATGGCGTCTTGATTCCGTCGATCTCAAGAAAAACACCCTGACCGTCACCGGCCTTTCTCTAACGAATCAGAAGGCCGACGAAAAACCCGTCGTCTTCAAATTAAATCCCGCGACCCGCATCTGGAAGGGCAGGGGATTTGGAACCCTAACGGATCTCTCTCCCAGTCAAACGCTGCTCTTTAATATCACCGTAGCCACCCTCAAAGGCCCCGGCCGCTGCACCGACATCTGGCTCGATGACGAAAGCCGCGCCCTCGCCGCCTCTCAGCAACTGGAAGTCCACCGCGCCTACGAAAAGGCCCACGGCCTCCCCGGCTGGATCGACGCCGTGGACAACCCTAACCGCCTCGTCACCGTCACTCTTTTCGCCGGCTGCGACCCCGCGCTCTACAAAGATATCAAACTCAAGTCCCGCGTCCCCGCCCTCGTCGCGGAGGACACTCTTCGCTGCTACGATCAGATCAACGACCGCATGCCTTCCGAGGTCATCGAGATCCGCACCGTCCCTCCAGCCCCCGGCAGCAGCGGTATCCAGCTCGTCATCAAACCGGAGGAACTCATCGAAGGCTTCCGCCCCCGCCGCATCGTCCGCATCCTCGCCGACAGTTGGCCCCTCGACGATCTCCCATGGGAGGAGATGCTCTGGCCCGCCGACAACCGGGTAAAATAAAATTGTTAGTGTAAAGTTGTTAGGTTTGCGCGGCACTCCGCCATCCATGCCAGCAGCTCCGCCGCATCCTCCGGCCCGTGACAGCGGAAGGAGGCCAGTCCGTTAGGCCTGTCTCCCACGATGAACGTCGCCCCCTGTGGAAGCACGCGGAAGACATCGTCATCCGTCTCATCGTCCCCTAGAAAGAAGACCGCCGTGGAGCGCAGCTTGAAGCGCGCCATCAGCCTGACAACCGCGCTTCCCTTGTTCCACGCCACATCCGGCCTCAGTTCCCAAACCATCTTGCCGTGCCGGAGCTGGATCTGCGGTGCCTCGTTCACTGCGATGGTGACCGCGGCGGCCACGATGTCGAAGTTCGCCGGCTCCACCATCCGGTAATGCACGCTGGCACTCGAACCCTTGTCTTCAATAATCACGCCCGGCACAGAGTCGAGCGACGCATGCAGAAGCGAAAGCGCCCCATCGAGTTCCTTGCGCACATCCTCCATGAAAAGCGTTAGCGGCGGCATGGACGGCCCCTGCATCTCCAGCCCGTGATTGCCGGCGTAGATGAGGGAGGGCAGGTTCACCTTTTCCTCTATATCGGTTAGTGCGCGCCCCGAGATCACCGCCGCCGTCACCCCTGCCAGCTTGCTCAGCCGCTCAAGCGCATCACGCGCCGCAGTCAGGATGACAGCGTCCTCCGGCGCGGGGGCGATAGGGGAGATGGTGCCGTCGAAATCGGTGGCGATCAAAATCCGGTCCGCGCCGAGACGGCGTTCGAGGTCCGGAAGCACATCGCGCCAATGCGGCTGATGGAGAACGCTGGCGGTGGAGGTCATGACTTGAAAGCGGTTTGAGGTTTGATAGCGGGCATCAATCGCCGCCCTCCAGCGAGGGGACGTCGAGGCGGAGAAGAGTGGCGAGAATCTTCCATCCCCACCGGTAAACATTTTGATAGGCGACATGCTCCCTCATTTGCCGCATCCGCCACTCCTGTTCGGGCGGAGCCATTTCCAGAGCCGTGTGAATGGCGCGGGCGATATCGTCGATGGAAAAAGGGTTGATATCGACGGCCTCCGACAGTTCGCGAAACGCGCCCGTAAAACGGCTGAGAACCAGCACTCCGCGTTCGTCCGCCCGGCTGGCGACAAATTCCTTGGCCACGAGGTTCATGCCGTCGTGCAGGGAATTGACCATGAAGAGGTCAGCGAGACGATGCAGCGCCATCATTTCGTCCTCCGAATGATGCTCCTCAATCAAGTGCAGAGGCTTCCAGTCTTCACGGCTGAACTTCGCATTGAGACGCTCCGCAGCCTCCGCGATTTCCCGCTCCTCTCTTTGATAGGCCTCCAGACTGGAGCGCGACGGCGCGGCGATCTGAATGAACGTCACGCGTCCGTGCCACTCCGGATGCTGTTCAAAGAAATACTCCACTCCCAGCAGGCGGTGAGGAATCCCTTTGCTGTAGTCGAGGCGCTCAATCGACGCGCCGATCCGGATGTCCGCCGGCAACTGCAGACGCTTGCGCCATCGCTCCATGGCCGCGGTAACGGACGGCCGCTGTGCCCGCTCTGCGTGGGCTTCAAAGTCAATGCTGATGGGAAACGGACGGACTTTTGTGGGCCGGCCGCCGCGCGTGATTTCAGAAAGATCGTTGTCCACGCGGGCCTCCAGGACGCGGTCTGCGGTGTCGCGGAAATTTTGGCAGTGATACCGGATGTGAAATCCTATCACGTCATTCCCCAGCAGTCCGTCCATCACTTCCTCCGCCCACGGGAAGACCCGAAAGACTTCGCGGTTGGGCCAAGGGATGTGCCAGAAGTGCGCGATCAGCAGATTCTCCCCGCCCATTTGCCGGAGCATGCGCGGGAGCAGACAAAAGTGATAGTCCTGGATGAAAACGAGCGCCGGTTCACCGCCGGCTTCGTCCATGACCGCGCGGGCAAACAGCTCATTCACCTCCCGGTACGCTGCCCAGTCCGCGGGGCGAAAAACAGGACGCACGAATGCGACGTGGCACAGAGGCCACAAGCCTTCATTCGATAGTCCATAATAATATCCGCACTCCTGCTCCTCTGTCAGCCACACACGGCGCAACGTGTAGGCCGGAGCGTCCGGCGGCACTTGCACGCGGCCCCTCTCATCGGTGACTGTGGCATCCGCATCGCCGCTGCCGTGGGCGATCCACGTCCCCCCGGAGGCCGCCATGATGGGATGGAGCGCCGTGGTCAAACCACTCGCGGGCCGCAGGCATTCAACCGCGCCGCTCGCCGTGCGGCGATGAATGAAGGGTTCCCGGTTGGAGACCGCGATCAATTTCCGCCCGGCGAGACGCTGGGAAACCACTTCATAAAACTTCTCCCGCGACCACTGCTCAGGATTCATCCTGTCCGCTACCATCCCGCTTCCGGTCATTCAAACAAAAACGACCCCTGCAAGATTCGAGCCACAGTTAGGCCCGTTAGGCCCTAACTGATCTAATTGGCGGTCTATCTCACGGCATGCCGGCGATCCCGACTGCGAAAGTGCCCGGCTTCCAGAGTGACCGTTCGTCTTTGAGAAACCTTTTTACGGGCCTGCAGCGCCGCGACGATGGTCACGACCAGCGTGAGGAAGAGCAGGAATCCGCCAATGGTATATTGCCACGGCACGCTTTCATCGCTGCCCGCCCTCGGCGGGGGAGCCTGAGTAGTGGTGGTTTCGGGCATGACGTCAACGGTGGGACACCTTGCCGCCCTGCAGGAACCGCGCCGAACCGCTTTCCGGCCGTGCAGGCGAACGTTAATCAGACGGCCTCAGCAGGCACCGGAGCCGGTCTCTCGCTGGACGCCACCTTCTTCATTGCGAGCCGCGTGAGAAACCGGCTGATTTGATAGCGCGCCTCTGCGAAGAAGGCTGCGCGGCTCCCGCCCAGCGCGCGCAGACAGCGCCCGTGACTGCTCCACAGCACCGTCGCCGCGGCGAGTCCGCAAAACCAAAACTGCAGCGCCCACACCGACCCCGCCATGCCCAGCGGAGAACGCCCGCCCGCTGCGAGACGGTCGTTGTGAAACGCCACGTGTCCGGCTTCGTCGCGGAGAATAAGCGCGCACATTTGCTGCATGGGAATGTCCCGGCAGAGCCTGCGCAGTTCACGATAATAGGCAGTGCTCACCAGTTCTGTTAGCGTCAGCGCCTGCAGTTCGAAACTCACTCCTCCGTATTTCCTCACGCCGCAAAAGAGGCGAAAGCTCCAGTGCGTCGCAATCGGTGTGCCGCCCAGCCGTTCCAGCGCCCGGCCCAGCAGGCGCGAGTGCTCCCGCTCCTCGGCAAACCACAGATCCACCACCTCGCGCATGGCGGGTGACTGCTCGCGAAAACGCCGCTCGTTCCATGCGATGAGTGCCGCCGGGCCTCCGCCGTCACCGAGTTGAAATTCGCGCACGGAGCGTGTCACCGCTTCCAGCGCCGCACGCGGTACAGTGAGCGGCATCTCCCATGCCGGCTCGGATCGCTGCTCACGGTTTCTGCGAAAACGGCTGATCCATGCGGAGGGATTGAACGGGGTCTTCATGGGGTCGTGGGATCCTGGCGGATGATTTGAAAGGAGCCCGCCAGCACCTGTTCAATTCATGCACTGCGCCATTTACTTTGCAACGCAAAGTTATCGCTTGCGGATCGATGGCTGGCTTGCCATGCAGCGCTGATGATGATAAGGCGCGGGATGATGCGTCCCTGTGTTTTCGTTTTTGCCGGAATCCTTTGCCCCGCGGTTATGCCCGGGAAAGCAAAGGCTGATCAGCCCTCAGCGCCCGCTGCAGACCGGGCTCAGGCCAGTCTGGAATTTGATGTTGTCAGGATGCCGTTGGCAGAGGCCGGCCGTCTGTTACGCAAGACTTTCCGGCACGCAGACGCGGCGGCGGAACTTCGCGCCGAAGTCGATAAGATGCTGGCTGGTGGAACCGCGGAGCGGACCGACTACACCACTTTTAATATCATGGATGATGAGAGCTGTAATCTTGAAGGCGTTGACGACGAGCCTTACAGCACTGCGTGGCAAGTGGATCCCCTGGAGCATGGCGGATTTTCGATCAGTACCGCGTCCATCGGCATGCGGCACGTGGGTACCATCTTCGATGCCTCGGTCAAGATCGCACCCGACAATCTTTCTGTCAGCACGAGTGTGACTGCACAATGGGCGGAGATCTGCGGCAGCACAGCGTGGAGGGCAGGGAAGCAACTCGTCAGCGAGCCCGCTTTCACTTCGTCGAAGTTTTCGCGCCAGTCCCGCCTTTCGTCCGGCAATTGGAGTTTGCAGGCGGTACTGCCGGTTTTCGAAGTGTCGGAGGAGAGTCAATCCGCTCCGGCGCAGGCCGCCCGCGACCGTTTGGTCATCCTTGCAAAGGCCACGGTGCAAACTCCCCACCCGCCCTTTCCAGCCGCGGAAAAGACGCCGCAGTGCAGGGTGCTTTGTGAATGGATCGGGACGGACGCCGCCACCGCCGACGCGCTCTCGGCCAAATTCAACGGTCCCAATTCCGGTGAGGCTATGCGGGAGGCTCTGGACGCGGAAATCGCAGCCGGTGCCGCTGTCCTTGAGGACGTCGCGGCCGTTTCGGTGCTCAGCGGTACCAAAGGAAAGCAGGAAACCATTTGCGACGTGCCCCGTCCCGGGAAGCTCGACTTTTTCACTCAGGCAGCCCCGACTGGCGCTTCCCCGGGCCAGGTGGCTATCGAATTCGTCAAGACCCGGCGCGCCATCGAAGTGGAAGCCACACGGCGTTCCGGAAACAAAGGATGGAGATTGAAACTCAGTCCCACTGACGGCAAGAGTGACGTCCCGGAACCTCCGGAGAAAAAGGAGGACGAGAAAAAGAGCGAAAAGAAAGACGAGAAAAAGGTTGAGAAGAAGGACGAAAAGAAGAGCGAAGAGCAGAAGAGGAAAGAAGAGGAGGAGAAAAAGAAGGCAGAGGAAGAGAAAAAGAAAAAGGATGAGGAAAAAAAGAAAAAAGACGAGGAGGAGAGAAAGAGGAGGGAAAACGAGCCGCCTCCGCCGCCCACCAGTGAAAAATGCGAACTGCAGATTCAGCCTGACAAAACCGTTCTCGCAGCCAAACTCGCCAAACCTCTAAACTCTGAAGGCAGGGACGCACCCGCAGGAAAAAGACGCGTCACGCTTCTCTTTGTGAAACTTTTTGAATGAATCCGGCCATGAATCTCAAAACTCTGTTCATCACACTCCTGCTGGGCTCTGCACTGTCCGGCGCCCAGGAAACGAAAGCACCCGCTGAGACCGAGCCTGCGTCCCCCAAACCTGCTGCGAACACGGGTCCCGCCCAGGTGAAAGTGGACCTCGACTGGATCGCCATGCCGCTCGAAGAGGCAAACCGTCTTCTGAAGGAAAAACTGCAGAGTGCCACCAACCACAAGGACCTGCGCGCCGCAGTGGAGGAGATGCTGGCCAAAAAGACCGCGCATCGCATCGACTCCGTCACCCTCACCGTGCCCGACGGGAAATCGACCAAAACGGAATCACTCACCACCAAACCCTGTCCTGTTGACTGGCGCATCGACGCCATTGCCGAAAACACCTATAAACTCAAGACCGGCACCACCACCCTCCGCAACATTGGCCGCACCGTGGAGGTGGAAGCCACCGTCTCGAGCGACAATCAGCACGTCGTCCTCTACGTTTCCACCGGGCACGATGCGGTTCTTGGCGAATTGTTATGGAAGGCCGGAGACGACAACATCGCACAACCGGTCTTCACCTCTATGATGACACACGCGCGCTCGCGGGTGAAGTCCGGCGAGTGGAATTGTGAGGGTGTTTTTCGTCTCTGGACCATGCCCGCCGAGCCGCTGAAAACGGACCGCGAGCCGCCCTCTGCGGAGCGCGTGATGCTCTTCGCGCGTGCCACCGTCGATACCTCCCGCCCGCCCGCTCCAGCGGAAACCGGACTGCAAGGGTGCCTGCTGTTTTGCGAGTGGATCGAGGCCGACTCCGATGCCGCCGCCGCGCTCGTGACCAAACACGGCTCTATGAGAGGCGGCGAGGCCATCCGCGAAGCGATCCAAAAAGAGATCGCCGCCGG
This sequence comes from Verrucomicrobiales bacterium, assembly GCA_035550135.1. GTDB lineage: Bacteria > Verrucomicrobiota > Verrucomicrobiia > Verrucomicrobiales > V1-33 > V1-33. The sequence goes on along the minus strand of DASZQB010000065.1, from coordinate 20,224 downwards.
AAAGGCCACGCTCATGGAGACCTCGGTGGTTCCCGTCATGGAGAAATGGTTTTCCAAAACAGAATCACTCCGCGAGCACCCCTGTCCCATCACTATGAACCTGGAAGCCGCGCGTGCATCCGGTCGTGCCCGCCTCGCCGCCGCAAAAGGCAAGCCCTCCGCGCTCGCCACAGGGGAGGGACAGGAGGCGCCCATTTCCTTTGAAGCCCGCAGCGTGGGTGTATCCATGGAAGCCGAAGTGTTCCGTGAAGAGCCCGGCGAGTGGGAAGTGAATATCGCCTCCGAACTCTCCTACCTCTCTCCCCGCGACAGCAACTTCCCCGCGCCGCGCAACGCTCCGCCTCCTTCCTCCGCTCCCTCTGCGCCGCGCATTCAGCAGTTCAACATGTCATCCATGCAGGCCTTCGTCGCCGGCAAAACCTCCATGGCCGCCACCATGCGCAGCCGCGGCACCTTCAACCGCGGAGACTGGGGCGGTCGCGGGCGCGGTCGCGGCGAAGGAAGAGGCCGCGGGGAAGGCAGTGGCCGTGGTGAAGGCGAAGGCCGCGACCGCGGTCCTGGCAATGCCGACTCCCCCAAACCTAGCTCAGACTCCGGCAAAGCCAGCCCCGAACAGGGCAGCGCCGCTCCAGATAACAAGGACCAGAATGGCAAGGACAATGCCGGCCAGGGTAAACCCAGTTCCGACAATAAAGACCAGGGCAACAACAACGCCAGCCAGAACAACGACACTCCCCGCGACGGCAATCGCGGCCCGGGCGGCGGCTTCCCCCGCCGTCCCCGGAGATCCGTGCTCCTTTTCGTGAAAGTGCTGGAGTAATTCCAAGCCCGTCGATCACCTGCCTCACCTGCCTCCGCAGTCGAAGAGTCAACTTGACTGCCGCCGTACCTCTGCTAAGCACACGGAACAAGAGAATGCCTCGCTAGCTCAATGGTAGAGCAGTTGACTCTTAATCAATTGGTTTCAGGTTCAAGTCCTGAGCGGGGTACTTTGAAAATAAGCGGGTTACATCAGTTTTAGGGCTTTGCGATCTTTCGGCCCCTTGCCACTCTTCGCAGGGTAGTTTCGGTTTTGCCACACCACCGGCCCGCCACGCCACGAGTCGCGGCCCGGCAATGTGACCCATAGCGGAAATTGGAACCCCTGCTTAATTCAGTTCCAGGGAACGCTTATTCCGCCTGCCGTGGCCAGTTCTTCCACGTCGATGTAGCTTACCGCGCTCAATGGCATGGAGTTCCAGACGCGTTTAACTGCACAGTCTGAACACAATTTTGTTCGATTCCTGCATAAGTCGAGGGCCGCCGGTGTCTATTGAGGACACATTCCGGCATGGACACTTCTCTTCATCTGCTCTCACGCTACCACCGCCACGGTGATGCCGAAGCGTTCTGTACGCTGGTGCGGGATCATGCAGGAATGGTATTCGCCACGGCCAGGCGCATTACAAGTGACGCCGCGCTTGCAGAGGACGTAGCGCAGGAGACCTTTCTGGAACTCGCCCGCAGCAGTCGGGGCGCAGTGAAATCAGTGGCGGCCTGGCTTCATCGCGTTGCCTGGAGGAAGTCATGCAATGTCGTGCGTGGAGAATCCAGACGACGCCTCAAAGAGCAGGCAGCAGCGACGGACTCGGGCACTCCTGATGCCCCATGGAAAGACCTGGAACCACTGATTGACGAGGTAATGGAGGAGTTGCCGGCCACTCTGCGTGAACCGATGGTGGAACACTTCCTCGAAGGCCGCACCCAGCAGGAAATAGCGGCGCGGATGGGAGTGAGCCAGTCCACCATCTCGCGTCAACTCGATGCGGGCATCCGCGAACTGCGCTCATGCCTTCGAGCAAGGGGCGTGATCAGCGGTACGGGCCTGGCACTGCTGCTAAGCACCAACGTTTCGCAAGGCCTGCCGGCTTCACTGACATCATCACTCAGCAAACTCGCGCTCAGCGGGGTGAGAGCAAGCGCCACCATGAGCGCAAACATTGCCCTTCACACGGCAACGGCCGCTGGACTCACAAAAGCCATCACCATGACCACGATACAAAAGATAGTCATTGCGACAACGATCACTGCCACTCTCGGAACCGGCGTTTACCAAATCCGGCGGGCCTTCCATCTGGAGGCTCAGTTACAGGAGATGACGGAGCGACAGGGACCCATGTCTGCGTTACTTCAGCAGTTGCGTCAGGACCGCGAGCGGGCGGCCGGCAGGCTGGCGGCGCTGCAGCGGGAAAACGAACGGCTGGGCCGTGAGTCGGAAGTGTTGGCGCAAATCAAAGCCGGGGATGCCGCGGCCGCCAATGACCCCGCCCGGAAGTCGATGCTGTCCTGGCTTGAGCGAGTGAACAAACTAAAGGGAAGCATCCGAAAAACACCGGGCGCGACCATTCCCGAGATGCGGTTCCTAACCGAGGAAGACTGGCTTAACGCGGTGCGCGGCAAATTGGAAACGGAAGAGGACTATCTGCGCGCCTTCAGCGGTCTGCGCAATGCGGCGGAGAGTAAGTTCACCGCGAAGACCTATCCTGCTTTGCAAGCATACCTGAAAGCCAGCGGCGGAACGTTCCCGGCCGATCTTTCACAACTTCAACCTTGGTTCGAATCGCCGATGGACAGCGACATGCTGGAGCGATGGGAGATCGTGCCCGCATCAAACCATCCGCAGTTTGGCGCTAAAGACTGGCTCATCACACAGAAAGCGGCAGTGGACGAGGTAAGAGATACCCGGATCTGGATGGGAACGAACGGCCATGGAGGCGTCGGCGGCGGATTTGATCCAGCGAACACGGCGCTGGAGAAAGTAGTTGGAGCCTTCGCCGCAGCAAACGAGGGACGGAAGCCCGCCAACCTCTCGGACCTGCTCCCCTACGCCACTACGCCTGATCAGCAGGCAGCGCTGCGGAAACGGATCGAATTGCAGGAAGGCGCCTCCAAGTGAGAGGCTGAATTCGCGGAGAGCCGTTTCGGGGACTAAGCGACCGCCTTCCGGACCGGTCGATCCGAGTAGGCGGACTGGCAATCAACATGGGCCTGCGCATCGGGAGTTCATCTGGAAAGCCGGACTCGAACTCAGCAACATGGAGAGACGGGGTCTGCGTGGAGTTAAGTTTGTCGGATCAGCGGCGTTGACAAAATGCCGCGAAAATGTCGTGCCGGGTTGCGCCTGCGGGTTCTGGAAAGGTAGAATGCGAATTTGTATGGAAGATACCTGGCAGAACTGGCTGCAATCCCGGTCGGAAGAGGACTTTCGGTCGGTGGTGCGATGCCATCTGCCGCTGGTGCTGGCGACGGCGCAGCGGAGGACGAATGGCGACGCGACGCTCGCTCAGGACATTTCGCAGTTGGTGTTTATCGATTTGGCGCGGAACTCGAAGGCACTGCCGAAAGGAGTGGTCCTTGCGGGGTGGCTCTACCGGCACACCTGTTTCACGGCGTCAAAGGTGTTGCGGACCGAGCGGCGGCGTTCTGCCCGGGAGCGAATGGCGGCCGGGCAGGAATCGCGCGAGCGGGATGTTCGCGGGGAACACGCGGTGGATGGAATTCTTGAAAAACTGCCGGCAAAGGACCGTCACGCTCTTTTGCTGAGGTTTGCCGAGGATCTGCCATTGCAGGGAGTGGCCGATGCTCTGGGTATTTCACGCGTGGCAGCGCAGAAGCGGATCGAGCGGGCACTGACGCGTGTGCGGGAGAACGTGCCGGAGGCCCTGCGATCCAGAGTTTCGTCCGCGGCAGGTTTCACGGCGCTGCTGATTCCCGCTCAATCCAAAACAGCCGCCGCCGCGTTGTCACCGGCGGTGGAGCAGGTGGCACTGCTGGCAGGAAAAACGGGAAAGACGGCTTTGTTCCTAACATTTTTCAGGAGCCTGGGTGCGATGCAAAGTGCCGCTCTGGGAGTGGCAGTGTCTGTGATTGTGTGGGCGGTCCCCGTGGCGGTGCAGGTGCGCGCACTGCAAAATAGAACCAGTGCAGCGAACGCCGTGCGCAGCCTGACGAAAGCTGCCGCGGCCGACGCTGCCCGTCGGCCACGGGTTTCCGCTGAAGAGGCGGGAAAGAGGATGGCGTCCGTATTCCTTACGCGGGGATTCTCCACAGAATCGGCCAAACTCGCGCTTGGCCTGTTGAAACCGGTGGCCGCGAGCGAGCGCTTGGACGCGGTGCAGGCGATGCTGGGCGCACTGCCGGCCGGGAGTGCCCGGAGCGCCAGCGTTGCCGTGGTATTGCAGAATTTTGCGCAGGGTGCGGCGTGGCACCCGAAAAAGTATCCTGACGATGTTCTTACGGCGCTGGAACTGATGCCCCGCCAGATCACTCCGGAATTCGATGACATCATTGCCAACCATCCGGATGTGGATGCCACGGTGCGCCTCCACCGCGAGATTCAGCGCCTCAACGAGGCCCGCCCGCTGCGGCACCTCCCATCGTACTCACGCGCCACAGCACGGGCCCTTGCGGGACGGAATGTTAGGGAGTCGCTGGATTTCTGCAAGGCCTGCGTGAAGTCGGGCGAGGCTTCAGAGGCGCTGGAGGGATTAACAGAGGGGGCTGCGTTTGCGGACCAGCGAAAAGGTTTGTGGGATGCTTTGGCGACTGAGAGCGACCGAAAGTTTCAGACTGAAGCCCTGGCGAAGCTGACGGAAGCAGCTCCGACCGCTGAGTCGAGTGCGGTCATCGATAGACTGCCGCCAGGAAATTTCCGCAACGATGCCGCCACGCTCCTGGCGCGCCAGCAATTGGCCGCACAGGAGCACGATACAGAACCAATGGCGGTGAATGCGGTGGCGGATGCATGGCTGGCGCGGATTCCGGCGGAGGAACGGGCGGAACAGTTCCGACGGCTCTTTGAATTTCGATCGGGCTCTTATGACCGCATGGAGGACTTTTTTCGCCGCCTTTCCACCGAATTCACCGGTCCGGATTTGGACCGGCTGCTGCATCAGTGCGTGTCCGTTTTCGCATCTGTCTCCTCCCCTCCCAAAAGTGCGCTCGACGCGTGGGCGAAGATTGCAGATCCTGACATCCGGTTTTCTGCGGGCTGTGAACTGGTGTCACGCTGGTCTCATTATTCGACCGGTGCAAATTCGCGACAGGAGGCAAAGCAATGGATGAAGAGCAATTTTACTTCGGAGCAGCAGGCGGCATACAAACTGTTGCACAACCGGCCATGAAAGTCTTTGCCCTGACCATGGCCGCCGGCCTCCTGACAGGATGGTGGATTCACACCCGTTTGCAGCGCAATCCGGCGGAACTGCCTTCGGACAGGGCACAGACCGCGTCTTCACCGGGCCAGCGGACGGACTTGCTTTCCTATGATGACCCGGCACCGATTCCGGAATCCGAAGTTCCGGCGCTGGCGGAGGCAGCGGTAAAGAAGTGCACCGCAAGGGACGCAGAATGGGCGACGCGGCTGATGCCCCTGTGGATCCGCTGGGCGGAGTTTGCGCCGAAGGCCGCGCTGGATCATCTGGACAGCGCGGGTCCGTCCATCCCCATGCTGGCAAGCGGACATACCGCGTGGATCAAAGACATCCTTCTTGCCGTGTGGGCTTCGCACGATCCTATAGGAGCGGCCGCATGGATCAGGGAGCAGAAGATTCCTAAAGTCGGCGGCTTTGACGGCATCACAGGAGATTCCATCGAAGAGGAGGCGGACTTCCCGGCTTTGATGGACACCCTGACACTCCGGGATTTTCAGACGGCTTTTTCGCTCATCCCATTCTTCTTCAACAGCCGTTCCAAAACGGAAAAAGGCTCCGATTTTACGAAACAATGGATGCCTGTCTTTTATGGTGCAGCCATCACGGACGCCAATCTCCCGTGGTTTCTTCAGGCGACCCGCAGCATCTCCCGCGAGGACATTCGCGGGCAATTGTGCGCAGACCTAATGAGCCAGCTGCGGGAATTCGGGACCCCTAACAGCGCGGAAATTATTGCGCGCTTGCCCATCCCGGACCGCTGGCCGGATGGAATGATGAATCCGTGGGCGGCGCTGGCGTGGGACGACGTGCACAAATCCCCGGAACCGGAAAAGACCGCCGATGCCTATATGGCGAAACTCAAAGCAGGTGATCCGGGAAAGAGCCTGATGCTCGAGTGGATCATGAATTCGTGGACGGAGCGCGATCCGCAATCGGCGGGTCAGTGGCTGAGGAAGTGGGATGGAGATCCGGCCGCCCGCGCCGCCCGCGCGGCCTTTGTTAGAAAGGCTGCCAATAAAGATGCAGTGGCCACATTCGAACTGGCCCGCGAATTCAGTGAACCGCGGGTCGTGGCGGAAACGGCTCAAACGGCTTACATCCAGTGGCACGAACGGAATCCGGTCGAAGCTGATCAGTGGCTGAAGGAGCAGGACCTTCCGCCCGCGCTGGTGAGCCTGTTGCTGGGAGCAGGCAAAGCTCAGTGAGTCTTCCAAATCTGCCGCACGCTTGGAGGAAATTCGGTCGCAGGATGCTACATCCTTTTTCGGCCGCGGACGCCGCACGGCGTTCGCGCGTTTCAGATGGCTTATCGGGAATTTCGCATGGACCGGAATAATTTGTCGGATTTTGCATCCGGCGGCTTCCATGGGACGCCGCGCATGATGACACCAGCCGATATAGCCTTCCGCCGATACCGCACCGAACGCTCTGATGAAGCGTTTCGAGAGGTGGTCGCCGCCTTTTTGCCGATGGTTTACAGCACCGCGCTTCGCATCGGCGGCGGAGATGCCGCGGAGGCTGAGGATGTTTCCCAAATGGTGTTTGCAGACCTCGTGCGAAAGGCCCCGGCCCTGCGCGAGGAGGCGTCCGTGGGAGCATGGCTTCACCGGCACACCTGCTTCCTCATGAAAAGCACTATTCGCACCAACGTGCGGCGCCGCACCCGTGAACAGGCCGCGGCGACCCTGCATTCCAGTGCCTTCGAATTGTCCGGCGAAAACCGCGCCGCCATGGAACGCCGCCTGGATCGATGCCTCGAATCCCTGCGCGAAACGGACCGCCGCGCTCTCGTGCTGCGTTACCTTGAAGGGCGTGACTTGCGTGAAGTCGGCGCAGCGCTGGGCATTGGCGACGACGCGGCGCAGAAACGGGTCTCAAGAGCTCTGGAACGGCTGCGCGCGCTCCTCACCGATGGCCGCACCGCCGGCCTCTCCGTTGCGGCACTGCTAGGAATCCTAACTACTCCATCCCCCGCGATTGTGCCGGAGGAGGTCGCAGCCGCCACGGCGGGGAATGCCCTGCGCCTTGCCGCCGCCAGAAAGGGAACCCTGACATCTTCCACGCATGGCCACACGGCGCGCATCGCGGCGCTGGTAACCCTGTCTTTTGGACTGATCCTGGGAGTCTGGTACGCATGGCCTGACAAAACCGTTAGCAATCCCGGCCGGCAGACAGGCTCGTCCGCTATTGCCGGCACTTTCCAATCAGGACCTGCTCAGCGCCGCTCCGGCAGTTCACCCAATGTTGTCTACGAGAGCGTTGATTCTGTATTGGCGCGGCTTCGGACCCTCGTTCGCGAACCGGAAACTTCAGCCAATGCCCGGGCCATTGCCGCACTGATTGATGCCGTGCCTTTCGCTCAACTTCCAGCGCTTGCCCGCGCCATCGATGAGACCGGAGTCAGCGGGATCCTCTACCGGTCCTTTCCTGCCTTGCTCCGGCGCTGGGGAAATCATGATACTGCTGCCGCCATGGACTGGTTTGTCAGGCACGCATCCAAAGATGGCGTTCCATTTTCTCCGAACCGCTCATGGCTGTTCGCCATGAGAAGCTGGGCGCCGCAAAACCCGGAGCCCCTTTTGAAATGGTACGCCGCTGCTGTGACGGCGCGGAAACAGCGTGAGGGATCCTTTCACCAAATCTCCGGCGAACTCATTTGGAAACTCGGGCACCTTGTAGCAGCCAAGGCTCCTCAGCGCATCGACGAATTCCTCGCCTCCTTCCCCGACCGTCCCATTTACGAAGGCTCAAAGCTTTCACTGCACGATGACCTCAAAAACCATCGAAGCACCGCCTCCACACACTTCGCTCCGTTGCCGCCTCCTGCGTTCCAGGCAGCCCCTCACAAAACCGCCGCAGAGGCTTCTGTACCCACGCCCGCCGCCTATCCGGAACTCCGCACGGCATTCGAACTTCCCTCCAGCGACGCTGCCGCCGTCGTGTCGGAAAATCTCATCGAATGGTCAAGGACCTCAGGTGCAGAGCCTCTCAAATGGGCCTTCGCACATCTCACGCCTGAATCCGCGGCAACGATGCTCGAAGAAATCGTTGCCGTTTGGGCTCAACGTGACCCTGCGGACCTTCGCGCCTGGTACGCCTCCAGACCACCGCTGGACTGGCGGTCTGCCGGCAGTTGTTTAGAGGAGTCCATCATCCGCGCCCTCGCCGCTGACAATCCCGTCGAGGCCACTGATTTCCTTGTGAATCAGGTCAAAATGACCTCCGTGCAGGTTGGTCCCGGCATGTGGTCCAATATGGATGGCTTTGCCACAGACATCCCCGCGGGTCTCAGAACCGCGGATCAATGCAAGCAGGTTCTCGCGTTGCTCGACCAGTGGCCGGCCGGACATGAACAATCCATCGAACTGCTGGAAGAGGCGACGTTCGCCCGATGGAAACGCTGGGATCCAGCGGCTGCGGAGGAATGGGCAGCGGCTCGCAGGGAATCCCAATGATCCGAACAACGTCGTTTACATCACCTCATGACTCCAGAGCCAGTCTTTATCAGCGTCTCCGCCGTCATCATTGCGGTCGTTTCCAACGGACCAGAGGAGAAATCCTTTTTCGGTTAGGCGGTATCCCATGGGTGCGCCGGCTTTTGCCGGGTCCGTTTGCGGGGAAGGCAGGAACGCGGCATCCAGCTCCGCGAGCGTGGCGGGAAACGTGCCATGCGCGAGTTGATGGCGGCGCAGCGCACAGGTGAGGATGGCGCACCGGCGGTGGAAAAGATTGTCTGCGGCATGGTTCCAGAGGTGGTTGATTGCCGGAGCGTGGAGAGAGGCCAGTGAACGGCGCGGGTTCAGCACCATGAAATTTCCGTTTGCATAGAGAATGGAGGCCCGGGACGTCCGTCTTTGAGCGGTTTCCGCTCCTTTTGCTCCGGCGCGCCAGCCTTCGTCCCCCGGCTCCCCGCTGCTGAGCAAAGCGTTCTCAAGGAAAAACGCGTGATTGCAGTTCCACCAGCCGGAGGGACCCAGAGTCAGGGCTGTCGTAAACTGCCACGCGGTGAAATCTTTTCTGTCCCGCAAACTCCCCAACCAGCGATCTCTGACCGGACTTTTCTCCTGCCCGCTGGATTTATAAAGAGTGAAGGCCTCATCCGTCGCGAGCATTTGAAATCGAAACATTGATTCGACCTGAGCAACGTCGTTGGTCACCGCGAGCCATTCTGTTATTCTCCGGAGGTCATGATCGGTCAGGGTGCGGCATGCGAGCGCTTCATTCAGCGCCGACAACGTCACGTTGTTGATCGCGAGGCCAACGAGATTGGCGAGAATCGTGGAATCGCTAAAGGCCGTCCCGAGCCGCAGCATCACTCCGGCCACGTCGCGCGTTTTTGCGGCATCGCCCGTGAGTGCCGCGGTGCGCAGGTGAAGCGCCAGGGCTTCCTGAGTGGAGAAAATTTGCGAAAACGCAGGGAGGCCCATTTTTAGGATATCCCCTCCTGCGGCTTCATATGCCGCCTTCCAGGAGGGGATAGCCTGAGAGGATGGCCGGTCGAGTCCCGCGATCAACTGCGGAAGAACGCCCCGGCTGTCGCCGATTTCCGCTTTGACCACCGCTGCCGCGCTTTGCCCTGCGGGGACGGGCTTCCCGGCTTTGATGCGCCTCTTTTCCCATGCGGCCCAGTCCAGCCTCCAACGGCCGGGCGTCCTCGCTTCCGGAGGCGCGTCATATTTATCCGGCAGCATTTTGTCGCCAGGAAATGTGTGCGTGTATCCGCCCGCCACGTCTTTGTTAGTGGCTGGCACGCGCCAGCTCTTGATGACTGGAATGGCGAAAAAGTTTTCCTCCTCCTGCACGATCGCCGGCTGCAGCGTCCGGAAATCATCCGTCCCCGCGCGGGCGATCATGCGGGCACGCACCTCCCGCAATTCACGCGCGCCATTCCAGTTTTCGTACTGATAAAGCAGCACCCCCAGCGAGACGAGGATGGCTAGCAGCCACACCATGCGGCGGCTGAAAACGAAGCGGCAGCAGCCCTTGAAAAAGCGAACGGTGAAATAGCGGCTCCGGGGAGCAGGCAGGGACAGGGAGGAAGGGGAATTCACGGCAGTCGCAGGTTTGTTAGTTCGTTAGGGCGGGAACTTCATGTCTCCACGTCCAGTCCTTTTTATCATCGCCTCCGTCGTCATTACGGTCCTCGCCAACAGACCAGAGGACGAATCCCTTGTCCGTCAGGCGGTAGCCGAAGGGCGCGCCTTCTTTGGCAGGATCGGTCAGCGGAGACGACAAAAGCGAAGGATCCAGTTCTGTCAGGCTCGACGGAAACGCACCGTGTGCCAGACGGTGACGATGCAGCGCACACGTCAGGATGGCGCACCGCCTGCGAAATACATTCTTCACAGCATGTTCCCAGACCATGGAAATGGCGGGAATGGTTAGAACACCAAGGACACGGCGCGGATTGATAAACGTTTTTGAACCCAGCTTTATGCCTGAAGCAGTGGCGGCAGCCTTGTACATTTGCTTTGCTCCGTCGGCTGCTGCCCGCCAGCCTTCCTCTCCGGCGTCACCGCAGGCGAGCGCGAGTTGTTCCACGGCAAACGCATGGTTTGTATCGATCCAGCCCGAAGGACCGTAGCCCGCAAAATATGTCAGGAAGTTCATTAAGCCGTTTTCAGTGCGGAGCGCGTCACGTGTCCACTTCCGGTGAGTTCTCTCCATTTCGGCGCGGTGGAAGGAACTGAACACTGCGTCCGCCTTCAATACCATGTGAACGAATGTGCGCCTTGCCCGCTGTAGATCTGCCGATGTGCTCAGCCATTCATGCAGCTTGCGAAAGTCCGTATCCTGCAGCGAGGGGCATCCCAGCGCTTCGTTCAATGCCTTGAGTGTGATGCGGTTTGTCGCCGTGCCGACAAGCAGGGGGACGAGGCCTGGATCGTGATCAAACCCGTCGGCGAGGCGCAGCATGACGCCTGACAGATCACGGGTCTTCGCCGCGTCCCCCGCCAGCGCTGCGGCGCGCAGATGGATCTCGAGGTTTAGAATCATCTGATAGGCGCCCGAGCACGCTGGAATTTCCGCCTTTGCGGGATCGCCGCCGGCCACTTCGAGTGATTGACGCTGCGACGGAATCAATTGACTGCCGCTGCGATCAAGTCCCGCGACCAACCGCGGGATGATGCCGTTCCCATCGCCCAGGGCTTTGCAAAGGGCGATCGCTGTGTCACGTCCGGCGGTGCCTGCATTGATCTTCTGCGCCGCAGCCCAGCCCGCGAGATCAAGGCTCGTCCGGCCCCCCTCATCTTTGATTTCAGGTTTTATCAAATCTTTTGGCAAAAGTTTATCCGCCGGAAACCGGATGCTGAACCCGCCGGCCGCATGTTTAGCCGGTTCACGCCAGCTCTTGATGATTGGAAGGGCGTAAAAGTTCTCCTCCTCCGGCACGGTTGCCGGCAACACCGTCATAAAATCATCCGTGCCGGCTACGGCGAGCATCCGACTGCGGGCCGCCTTGAGTTCGGTTGCGCCATTCCAGTTTTCATATTGGTAGAACAGCACCACCAGCGAAACAAAAATGACGATCGTCCACAGAAAACCGCGGCTCCAAATCACGCGTCCTGCAAACCGCAAAAACCGGACCGTAAAGTAGCGGCTCTTAACGCGTGAGAGGGGACTTGATGTCGAGCTGCAGTTCATGGATGGCAAGATTGGTTTGCTCCAGCGAAGCAAAGAGCGGCAAAGCCCGGTCCGGCGGGATGTTGTCATTCGCGGCCAGAATTGGTGCCGGTGCGGCGGGCGGAGCCGGAGTGGCAAGGCGCAGTCCGAGCGAAAGCGTCCAGCACGCCGCCAGCGTCCACCGCACCGGCCGGGGGACCCAGGCAATCACGCGCCGGTGCAGGGACACTATCGGTTTTGCCGCGGGTGGTTGGCACGCGGCGAGAGCGGCTGCCAGCGAGGTGGCGCGGACTTCGTCAGGAAGAGGACGCCAGCGCATGGAACACACGAAGGCCTCCGTTTGGGAATCATCGGGCGCTTTCATAGAGTTCGGAGTAGAGGGGTTGAAGTTGGCCGCGCAGAGCGGCAATGCCGTATCGGTAACGGCTGGTGATGGTGGGCAGCGGAGTGCCCTGGATTTCGGCGATCTCGCGAAATGTCAGGCCTTCCCACAGATGAAGGTGGATCGCAGTGCGCTGATCTTCCGGCAGTGCCGCCAGGGCCTCCGCCATGCGACCCTGCATGGCCGCCGCGTCGGGATCATCCGGAAGCATAAAGCATTCGCCCGCCTCGTTCGCCATGCGCGTTACCGCATTCTCCTGCGCGCGTCTCCGGCGCAGCCAGTCGAGCCCGGAGTTCCGGGCAATCTTAAAAACCCAGGCGCGCTCCGATTCCGCAAGCATGATCCCGGACAGATTGAGCGCGATTTTGATAAAAACGTCCTGCAACAGGTCCTTTGCGGCCCCCTCATCTCCGGTCAGCGACCAGAGGTATCGGAACACCCCGTCCGCGCAGGACGCATGGAGGCGAATCAGTGGTTCTTGGGGGGAAGACATAGGTCGGTCGCAGAGAATCTACTCCCAACGACGCAGCTCCTCCCGAAAATTATTTAAATAATGGTAAAAATGGTGTCTCGAAGTTAAATCAGGGGAGACCGGACGGATTCCCTTGCCGCAGCCTACGGCTTGAACGGCAGCACTTCCAAACCGGGAATGTCGGCCTCGATTCCGGCTTTGTTTTTGGTCAGGAGCCTCCCTGGCCATCCGACCGGAGCCGCAAAGATGTTCATAGCCGACGTGCCGTTACGGTCCCAGGAGACACCACGGATTGGATAGCTGCCTTTGGCGAGTTTGATTTCGCCGATGATCTCGTGGGAGACGTTTTTCTCGCTCCGGCGCACACTGATGCTGTCGCCGTCGATGCGCGCGTAACCTCTGCCGGCGTCCCGCACGACGCGGCTCCACTTTTGTCCGGAAGTTGCCAGGGCACACAGGTCGTCACCGCCGATACCGATGTTATAAGTGCCATCCGCAGGAATCACCAGGGTGGCTTCCGCCATTACCACCCGGTCATCCTGCGGGCCGGGCGGGTCGTTGGGGAAGGGGACCGCGCCAGGAAACCGTGTGCGCCGTGTGCATTCGGGATCGTGAAAGTGGATCACATCGCAGCCCGTGGTGACTTTTGCCGCAGGGTCTTCCACCCTGGCGATGGTATCGAGGAGGGCATTCTCCGCCGTTTCTTTGCAATTCTCGCCAGGGATGGGAATCGTCACTTTCCATCCCTCCGCTGAGACGCCCGGCCACGGCACGTTCGCGGCGGGTTTGTAGCCCAAATTCCGCCAGCGGTCCGTGGAGCCCTCTCTCAGATGCTCGCCTTCGGCTGTGGTGATTTGCAGACAGCCCTCCGCCGCGCCGTTGATATAAAACACCTCAATTGGAACCTCCCCTGCGGGCAGTTCAATGACGCCGCGGACATCGGTGTCCGAGGAGAGCAGCATTCCGAAAAGCGTGGTTTCATCACAGGGATCTATGCCGCCGCTCCCTTGAACGGCCTTCCATTTGTGGGTGCCAAGGCGCAGCGCAAAACCGTCATCCGCGTGAACGTCAAATGTATAGGTTCCGGCTTTCGGAATCCTGAGCCGTGCGCGCGCAAGCATTCCGAAATTGTTCATCACGTTCGCAGGGAATTCGTTCCATGATCCGAAAATCCAGCCAAAGGCATTGCGGTGGCTCGTCATGCCCATGCGGAAATTCAAATCGGACATCCGGAAATAATTCGTGCCATCCCAGTCTTTACTGATCGATTTTGCCAGATCGGCAAGTCCCGGTTCTTCAGGTTGTTCAGCGGTGTTCGCACAGACCCACGGTTTTTCTGGATCTTCGACCGGGCGGGGATCGGGAGCAGGCCACTTCGGCGGAAGGATGGCTCCTATCACCCGAGCGCCCGCCACCGGCTTGGGACTCTGTACATCCCACTCGATCATAAATCGGTACGCGATTCCCTTGCCGGCGGCTCCGTTAGGCCGGTTGTTCCAAAAACCGCCGTTTTCGATGGTGACGCCATCGTCGTCTTTGCCATCGGTGATGTCGTTATTGGATGGCTCGGAGGATTGCCAGTTTGTCCAAGTGACCGGCTCACCTGTCACCCATGCCCAGCCCTGGTCCTGCAGACCTTTGGCTTTCTTCGCGCCAGGAAATTTTGCGTCGTCGGTGAGTCCTATCCAAACAATGCGGCTGCCAAGGTAGTGATAGACGAACGTGTTTTCCGCGCCCGACGAAATCGTTGCGAGATGTCCCTTTTTGCCCGTGCCGCCCGCAGGATCGATCTTCCCCTCTGCAAACGCCTGCGCCTTGCTCCAGGTCAATCCCTCGCTGGAAGGCATGTAAAGATTCCACGTTCCGTTCGCTCCATGCCGGGCGGTGAGCAGTTCACCCATTTCGCCCTGCTGAGCGCGCAGGCCCGTGGCGGCAGCGAAAATCAGCAGAGAAGGGAAGACACGCATAACAATTCTGTTCTTAGCGAAACAGGAAGCTCTGACAATAACGGATCTTCGACAGCGAACCTGGGAGAAACGTTGATCCAACCTTTCCGGCCGGTGAAGATCCAGCGACGGATTTCAATCTCCCGCATCTTGACAATCTTCGGTCCAGTCTGCCAGTCTGCCGCGAAACCTTCTTTTCGGCACCGTATGCCGAAGTCCCCATCGCTATTATGAATCTCAGGGCGGTAATGTTTCTTCTGCCGGGATTGCTTCTTGGCTTTCTCATTGGTTATCAGTACCGGGGCGGGGAAAAGCCAGCGCCCGGAACAGCAGAGGCGGTTCCACTCAAGAAGGAGACAGCCAGTTCTCCTGGTCCGGTAAGTGCCGCAAAACCAAAGACTGCCGTGGACACGTCCGGCACGCAGAAGGTGGGTGCGAAAACCCTGGATGAGACGCTGACATCGCCAGTCAAGTCACGCCGGATTGCGGGTCTGCTGTCCATGGTGACTTCCAAGCCGGATTCAGAACTGGGATCGCTGATGAAACAGTTTGGCAGTGAATTGAACGCAGGAAGGCTTTCGGGGCCAGAGTTTCAACTCGCCGTGGAACTGCTCGGAGAGAGAGGCTCACCCGCGGCGGCTGCGGCGCTTCTCGAAAACAAAACGGCCCTCAAAAAATTTCCGGATGCCTTCACCGGATTCTTTGCCGGATGGGCGCAGAAAAACAGCCGGAATGCCTGGGCGTTCTGCGCGTCTCAATTTGCGGGCGACGGCTCCTCCTGCCCGGAGGCAGTGTTGAAGGGAATCGCGCGCGGATGCGCGCCCGACGCCCCGGAATTGCAGGCGGTGATCGACGCAGCGAAGCTCCAGCCTGACAGAGTCGCGATGTGGAGGGTGGAACCGGTGGTGCGCACCTCTGGATTCAGCGGCGCATCGCAGGCGGTGAGGAGGCGGATCACCGGCGAACCCTCAGAGCAAACGGCCTTTAACGAAATGGCAGCGATCGGAGATCTGGCGCTGGATGCCGGGAGGGATGCGATCAGCCAGGCGGCCCGCGACATCTCTGCCGGAGGGAGGCTGGGACCGAATACGTTTCCCGATCCCTCGGGCCATTTAATCAAAGAATACGCCACCAGGTCACCCGCCGAGGCTCTTGAGTGGGCTAAGACCCTGCCGTCCGGTTCGCAGCGGGCCGTGGCGATGGGTGCTGTGTTATTCCACCAGGGCCTGAAGGACCCTGACAAAGCACTCGAGTGGGCAAAAACTCTGCCGAAGGGTTCCTACGAAGAGCGCGTGAACGTGCTCATGGGCCTTGAGAATGCGTTTCGTCAATCTCCGAAGCTCAATGAGGACGAACGCAAAGACCTCGTACGACAAACCCAGGCGCTCAAAGAGGAATTGAATAAGGAAAAGAAATGATCCTCCCCGTCGTCCCCCGGTAACCTCTCAGCCAGGATGAAGACGGTGAGTCACTGCAAATTCGGAAAAGGCGGCGACTTCGAAATGATTTCCCCATTAAAACTTGCAGAAAGCCCGATTTCCGTGAGGATATCCCGTCCCCCCGCATCCGGATGAGATCCTATGCCGACGTCCCCTAAGAAATCCAAGCGGTTCATTCTGTTATTCCTCGGTTTCCCATTGGCCCTCGCCGGAGGGTACGGAGCGGGACTGTTGAATCAAAAAGACGACGCGTCCTCCGGGAAATCGGCGGCGGCCTCACGGAAAGCCGCAGGAGAAAACGCCGTCGCAGCGGGAATGTCAAAATCCAAAGACGGGAAAAAAAGCACCAATGCCGGTACGGCCTTTGATAGTCAGCGTGGATGGATCGACCGGATTAACAATGCGCCGGTCTCGGAATTTGGGGATATGTGGAAGGAAATCATGCAGATTTCCGATCAGTATCAGCGGCGGGCGCCGCGGGAACTTTTATACATGAAATGGGTCACGTTAGATCCAGCCGGCTGCATGGAGTTCCTTGCCAAAAACGACAGCGGACAGCGGGTGCAGGCGATGACCGCATGGCTCAAACATGATGTGGATGGCGCTTATGCGTGGGCGCTGGCCGCAGGAGACGATGTGAAAGTCAACGAGTCGGCCCGCATGGTTTTCCAGGAACTGGCGAAGTTGAATCCCCAAAAGTTCCTTGCTCTGGCCGCCTCCGCCAAAGAGGCACACCTGCCAGGGGAATCCATTCAGGCCGCTTTCCGGAAGTTTGCCAAAACCGATCCCGCTGCCGCGGTCGAAGCTTTGCGCGGGTTGGGCCCCAAGGCGCGCAGCAACGGGTCATGGGGACTGGGCATCGAATGGGCCCGCACGGATCCCGGCTCCGCATTCGCATGGGCTCAGCAACTGACCGATCCCGTCGATAAGGAAAGCGCTTTGCGCGGGGTGCTCACCTCGTGGGCCAGGACCGATCCCGATGCGGCCCTTTCCCATATGGATCTTTTGCAGAAACTGCCCGACGCCAAAGGTCAGGATCCGAAATCCGCGATTGTCAGGGGCCTTGCCGCCAAAGATCCGCAGAGGGCGCTGGATTTTGTCATCGCACATGCCGCTAACCAAAATGAGCGGATGAATCTGCTGGCAAACGAAGTGATTCCCAAACTGGCCGCCACTATGAAACCCGCGGAATTCGCCGCGCTTATGGACAAGGCCGGCTCCGTCACAGGAACTGCTGATTCCACCGGTTCCTCCTACAGTGACGCCCTGTTTTCCAGAGGCATGTATTACCCGGGATCCTACCCCGGTTCGGGCTACTCTCCTCCATTCCCGGACGATGCCGATCCGGCGGGAACGTTCCGACAACTGACCGGAGGAAAACTCACGCCGGCCCAAAAGTACGCGGCAACGGCCATGGCTCAGCAATGGGCGGAAAAGGACACCTCCGCAGCCCTGGCGGCTTATCAGTCGGCTTCCGATCCTGCGATCAAAGAGATGCTCAGTTCGGCTTTGCTGAACCAGGCGCGCTCTAAAAGTGATTTGTCCCTTCTGGCAATGGTTGATGCCGGCGCTGGAGCCGCCGGGCAGTCTCGTTATTACGCCGATGATGTAATCCATAGGCAGGCTGCGACGGACCCGGCCAAAGTGCTCGCATGGGCTGACGATTTGCCTGGGAACAGCCAGTTGCGCGGACGGGCGCAGCAGTCCGCTTTGAGTGCATGGGCATCCTACGACACGGGAAGTGCCATTGCGTATGCCGGGCAGCGCCCCGCAGAGGAACAGCCTCAACTCTACGCGGCGATTAGCGGCGCGTGGGCTGCCAGCGATACTTACGGCAGCAGTCAGTGGATTGCCTCTCTTCCGGAAGGGATGAATCGCGATCAGGCGGCCTCTGCACTGATTACGCAACTTTCCTCCAGGGAACCGGAATCCGCATTGGCATGGACGCGTTCGATCGGAGACGAGAACCTCCAGAGATCCAGTTATGTTAATCTTTTTTCCAATTGGGCGCGCCGCGATCCCGCCGGCGCTCTGAAAGCATTTCAAGCTGAAAACGTGCCGCCTGAACAAAGAGGCATGATCGAATCCATCATCAAGCAAAATACCAGGCGTTGATCCCCGTCATCACCATGAAAGCCTTTCCGCTTTTTGTCTGCCTTGGTCTGCCTGCCTTTTTTGCAGTCGGATACGCGCTGGTGCCTTCCAAACCAGAGACTTCCCGCTCCGCGATTTCAAAGCCGCTGGCCGGCTCTGCGTCCGCGCTCGGCCAGGGCATCCAGGCATCGGCCGTGCTCAAGGAAATCAGGGACGCGAACGATCCCCTGGAGGCGCGGCTGAAGCTTCTATCCATTATCGAAAGCGCGACTCCGGGAGATTTGGAGCGGATTTTCAATTCGGCACGGCTTTCCGACGATCTCTCTGCACGCAATGCCGCCGCGCAGCATTGGGCTGAAATCGATCCCCAGGGATTCGTCGCCCATCTCAAAACCCTCCGCGCCGATGAAATGGAGGAACTCAATGAGGTGACAGCGATTCTGTTCCGCACCTGGGCTCACCGTGATCCGGAGGCGGCACTGGCCATGGCGAAAAAGTCCGAAAAGTTGACCGGCTTCCAGGGAGCACGCCCCGCAGCGGTTTCCGGAATCCTCGAGGACGATCCCGATAAAGGCTTTGCTCTGCTGGCCAAAGAAAAGAACCTCTATCTGGAGCAAGTCTTCAAAAAGGCCATTTGGGAAAAGGATCCGGCCCGGTTTGTGAAAGCGTCCGCTCAGGCGGGGGACACTTTGAACATGTACGGAAATGCATGGATGATGGATCCCTATAGCGGAGGACCGATGAATGCATATGGCACCACCGGTATTTACGGACTGGCTGGTGCGCGCAATGAAGCCCTGGCTGCCTGGGCCGCCGCGGACTTTCCCGCAGCGCTGGAGTGGGCCAAATCCCTGAAGGCTGACGGACGCGCCGGTGTCATGCCCTTGTTGCTCGGTAAACTGGCAGAGACGGATCTGAGTCAGGCCCGCGGCATTTTCGAGAGTCTGGCCCCTTCCAAAGAACGTGAGTCCGTGGGGCCGGCAATCGTGGCTCAATGGGCCAAAACCGATCCCACCGCCGCGCTGGCATGGATTGAGGAGAAAATGACCGGAGGCAAATCCGAGGCATACAGCTCATGGATCAGGGCGGTCGCCTCCAATGGCATGGAGAAAGCCGCGAGCCTGCTGGCGACCCTGCCCGAAGGGAATGGCCGGGACTACGCCACACGCACCCTCGCCATGGAGTGGGCTAACAAAGACGTGACCGGTGCCGTCACCTGGATCAAAACCATGCAGGACGGAGAAGACCGGCGCGACGCTTATGGCAACGTCGCGCGACAATGGGCGCAAAAGGATCAGGCAGGTTTCAAGGAATTCGTGGCGACCGTCCCGCGTGCGGAATTGCCCGACCAATATACCTATTACCTCTACGGCCGTACCAGGGAAGAGCAGGATAAGAACCTCATCTGGGCGGCCACTCTGCCTGAAGACCGGCGCGATCCCATTTTTCTTAACATGTTTTCTCAATCCTCATGGAACCGCAAGCCCGCTGAAATTGTCGAGTTGCTGGGGCAGGTGGACAATACAGACCTTCAAGTCAGGGCCGGAACTCAGGTCCTTAACGAGATGCTCTACAACGACACCGCCAAAGCGGAGGAATTGCTGGGGCTCCTGCCTTCCAGTTTTCGTTCCGCAGAGAAGCGGGAACAGCTAAGGACGCAAATTCAGGCTATAGGAAATCTTTCAGACGCGGACAAACAAAAGCTGCTGAAGAAGTTGCAGTGAGCGCCCGGGCATAAGCGGGAAGGGGAGCTTTTACGGAATGGTGCGAATCACCAGCACGTGCCAGCGGCCGTGTTCAGGAGTGTCTTTGCGGGCCTTGGAGGGGCGGGCATCGGCTATCAGGGCCTGGCCGCGGGTGAGCGGAAAATCAGTTAGTTCCATTTTCTCTTCGCTGCGGCGCTCCGGCATCCCTGGCACTTTTTCCCCCGGTCCTCCTAGGGCTTGTTTACAATGGCCGCCAAAGCTTGAACTGCTCGTAAGTGGCGGCCACCGAACAAAGGACCAAAGCCAGGAACATCCTGCGGGTCTTTTCGAAGCGTGAGGCCACTCTGCGGTAAACTTTGAGTCTCTGGA
>DASZQB010000064.1:0-51648 GCA_035550135.1 Verrucomicrobiales bacterium | reverse complement strand
GAGGTCCTTCCATGGAATGGCCGCAGGTCCCTCCTTCACGGCGAGACACTTGATCTCATGGCCATCGACCACCAGCACGTCATCCTCGGCCACCGCGGCACTGCTCTTTTTGCTGGAAACCTCCTCCCGCGCCCTGCCCTGTGTGGAATCGTATTTCACGAGATAGGCGAGGTTGTCCGCAGGAACGAGGTCGTTGACGGCAACCACGTCGATTTGCTTGCCGAGGAGGCCCTGGTCGCAGATGGCGCGAAAAACAAGGCGCCCGATGCGCCCGAAGCCGTTGATACCGATTTTGATCATGGTTTTGTGGGTAGCGGATGGGAAGGGTGTGTTAAGCAGGGCACATCATTGAAGTCAAACGCCAAAGCAGCCGCAGCGGCTCCCAGCCATCCGGGAAGCGGCGGCGCGATTGCCGGAGCGGGAGCCATCGTCGCGGTTGTCTTTGGATCATCGCTGATCCACGTGGAGCCTCACCGCTGACGGACTCAATCTATGCCCGCTTACACTGATCTCCGCGACCAAACCGTCCTCGTGACGGGCGGTGCCAATGGCATCGGCGACGCCATCGTCCGCGCCTTTCACGCTCAGGACGCCCGTGTCTTCTTTTGTGATACCGACGCCACCGCCGGCCAGTCCCTTGCGAAGGAGCTTGGCGAACGCGTCTCCTTTGCGCGGGTTGACCTAACAAGCGAAACGCAGATTGCCCGCTGGGTAAAGCAAGTGACAAAGAACGGCCCGCCGGTCCGGGTACTGGTCAACAACGCCGCACGCGACCCGCGCATGCCTCTCGGAAGCATGTCCGTGAAAGACTGGGACGATCTCTTTGCCACCAACCTGCGGGCGTTCTTCCTCACGGCACGCGAGACGGCGCCTCATATGGCGGATCGCACCGGCTCCATTATCAATTTTTCGTCCATCACCTTTCACAAGGGATTTACGGAAATGAGCGCCTATGTGGCCACCAAGGGCGGAGTGATAGGATTCACCCGCTCTCTTGCCCGCGAACTGGGGCCGCGCGGCATCCGCGTGAACACGGTCTCCCCTGGCTGGATCATGACGCAGCGCCAGGTGAAACAGTTCGTCACCCCGGCGATAAAGCGCCTCCTTCACCAATCGCAGTGCGTGCCGGACCTGCTCCAGCCCGCGGACATCGCAGACGTGGTGCTGTTCCTCGCCAGCACAGCCAGCCGCGCCATCACGGGTCAGGAAATCCTCGCCGACCGCGGCTGGGCGCATTCATAATGCAGCACCATGAAGGTGCGCCTGATTCTTCCTTTCCTGCTTTGGGTCCTCAACCTCGCCTCTCTCCCCGCTCACGCCGTTGAGTCCAAACTCAACGTCGTCCTCATCCTCGCCGACGATCTCGGCTGGACCGATCTTGCGTGCTTCGGCAGCGACCTTCACGAAACGCCCGCGCTCGACCGGCTGGCGCGGGACGGCATGAAGTTCACTCAAAACTACTCCGCCTGCACCGTCTGCTCTCCCACCCGCGCCGCGCTCCTCACCGGCAAGTATCCTGCCCGCCTTCACATCACCGACTGGATTCCCGGCATGATGCCGGACAATCCGAAACTGCTCGTCCCTGACTGGACAAAACAACTCCCGCTCGCGGAGGTGACTCTCGCCGAAGTCTTCAAAGCCGCCGGTTACGCCACGGGCTCCATCGGCAAATGGCACCTTGGCGGCGAGGCTTATTATCCCGAAAGGAACGGCTTCGATGTCAACATCGCCGGCACTGATAGATCCGCCTCGAAGTACCACGCTCCGTGGAACATTCCCACCCTAACACCGGAAGGAAAACCCGGGGACTACCTCACCGATCGCCTCGGCGACGAAGCAGTGAAGTTTATCGAACGCTGCAAAGACAAGCCGTTCTTTGTTTATCTGCCGCATTTTGCCGTTCATTCGCCCGTGCAGGGCCGCGCGGATCTGGTCGCCAAATACAAAGCGAAAAGCAAACAGGGCCTTAACCACAAAAACGCCGCGTATGCCGCCATGGTCGAAAGCCTCGACAGCGCCGTTGGCCGCGTGCGCGCAAAGCTCGATGAACTGAAACTCGCCGACCGCACCATTGTCATCTTCGTGTCCGACAACGGCGGTCGCATTCCCACCACCTCCAATGCTCCACTGCGCTACGGCAAAGCCTCCGCTTACGAAGGCGGCGTGCGCGTGCCGCTCATCGTCCACTGGCCCGGCGTGACCAAACCCGGCAGCGTTTGCGATGCACCCGTCATCACCATGGACCTCTTTCCATCCCTTGTCGAAATGACCGGCATTCCGTTAGGCGACGGCCGTCCCATTGACGGCATCAGCCTCGTGCCGCTGCTGCGCGGCGGCACAAGACCAACCCGCGACACGATGTTCTGGCATTACCCGCACCACCAGCACTATCAACTCGGCGGCGCCATGCCCTATGGCGCCATTCGCTCCGGTGACTTCAAACTCATTGAGTTCTTCAACGACATGCACGTCGAGCTTTACAACATCCGCAACGACATCAGCGAGAAGACAGACCTCGCCGCCACCGAACCCGCGAAAGTGGAGGAACTCCGCACACGCCTGCACGCATGGCGAAAAGAGGTCAACGCACAGATGCCCTCACCAAATCCAAAATACGATCCCTCCCGCCCCGAATACACACCTCCGCCGAAAACGCAGAAGCAGCCGGAGTGACACTCGATTTATACCGCAAACTCAAGAAATTCGCCCTTCGCGAGTCGTTCCCGATCCCTTGCGAAGAGCAGGGTAATCCCATAAAGTCCCTCTATGAATACCTTGACCATCCCGTACCCGGAGTCGCTTCCGCAGGGACTTCACCTGTCGAACAGCGAGTTCGAAAGGGAAGCGCGGATGGCCATGGCGGTGAAGCTGTTCGATACCGGTCGGCTTACCTCCGGCCAGGCCGCAGAATTGGCAGGCTTGCCGCGTGTGCATTTCCTCTACGAACTAAAGCACTGGGGCGTGACCGGATTACAAGGGGACGAAGCAGACCTGGAAAGCGATTTGACTGCCGCCGCCCGCTTGTATGACAGTCATCAACACTAGCCCGGCCATCCATCTTCACGCCGTCCTTGACGGCGGTCTCGGATCGCTTCCGGCTCTGATCGGCGGGATTGTTATTCCTTGGGAGGTGGCGCAGGAACTTGTTGCCGGCGGGGACAAAGACGATACCTGGCTGCAGATTCAGGGTAAAAATGGAATCATCGTGCGTCCTGCCCCCGTGATCATCCATCCTCTTCTGGGACCACAGATCGACCGGGGTGAGGCTGCCGTGATTCAGACTGCTCTGGATGAAGCGCACGACACGGTGATTCTTGACGATCTCAAGGCTCGTCGCATCGCCAAACTTCTTGGTCTTAACGTCACGGGAACGCTCGGCATTCTGGTGCAGGCGAAGCGTGCAGGTCAGTTGACGTCCGTGCGCGATACCATCGCAGCACTTGATCAGCGCGGCATGTGGATCGCTCCGGATGTCGCCGCAAAGGCAATCCAACTTGCCGGAGAAAACGCCCAATCGACGTGATCAAACAAAAAACAAAAATAATCCTTTGACCCTCACGTTACGTCAGACCCCACGGTGCGCGCCGCCTCCGGCATCATGGTGATGACGGAGGCATCACCACGATGGCTTACACAGTCAAAAAACTGGCGACGATGTCGGGCGTCAGCGTGCGCACGCTTCATTTCTACGATGAGGCGGGCCTGCTGAAACCCGCGCGGGTGGGCGCGAACGGCTACCGCTACTACGAAGAGGCGCAGCTCCTCACGCTCCAGCAGATCCTGTTCTACCGTGAACTGGGTTTCGAACTCAAGCAGATCAAACGGATCATCGGCCGCAGCGACTTCGACAAAGTCGCCGCGCTCGAATCGCACCGCTCTGTTCTGCTCAAGAACCTCGATCGCACAAGGTCTTTGATCGTGACCATCGACAAAACCATCGAACACCTGAAAGGAACAAAGAAAATGAAAACCAAAGAATTGTTTGCAGGCTTCAGCCCCGAACAGCAGGAGCGGCAGGAACAATATCTGATCGACCGCTTTGGCGAGGGCGCGAGACAGGGCATCGCACAAGCCAAAGAACGCGTGAAGGACTGGACAAAAGCCGACTGGGAAAAGTCCGGCGCCGCGTTCAACGCCATTTGTCAGGAAGTCGTTGCCCTGATGGACCGGAAACTGCCGGCCGGCTCCCGCGAGGTTCAGAATGTCATCCGCCGCCACTATGAGTGGCTGCAGCAATTCTGGACGCCCAACCGCGAGTCCTACGCTGGGCACAGTCAGACCATCGTGGATTCGGATCTGCGCAAACCCTACGAGGCCCACCACGCGCAACTCCCGGATTTCATGGCCACAGCGATGAAAATCTTCGCGGAGACGCAGCTCTCATAGGCAGTCAGGCAGGGGGATGCGAGGGGTACGGCCCCTCGCATCCCTGGCTGTCATCAGTCGTCTTGCGAGTGGCGCGGAGAGCACCCACACTTCGTCTCATGCGCCTTCCTGACATCTCCACTCTGCGACGGTTTTCCTGGCTGGGGGTTTTTGCGTTCCTCTTTCATCTGAATGCGTCCGCCGCCCAGCCCGTTTGGATTCTGCTGGCGGCGCCGGACCTGCACCCTGCGATGGATGAATTGATCGCCAAACGCCGGTCGGAGAACTATCGGGTGGTCGTGCTGGACTCGGCTCTTGCTTCGGATCCTGAAAAGGCAACCGGCGCCATCAAAGAAGCAGCGGGCACGGAAGACGGACAGGTGATCGTGCTGCTGGCCGGCACCTCGGACCCGCAGGCGCCCGGCGGAGTGAAGCTGCCTGCGCCGCGTGGAACCCAGGGACGAATGAAAAAGCTTCCTTCGGATCACGGCTTCAGCCTTGGCGGCAGTGGCGGCATGCCCCGCGCCGCAGTGGGCCGCTTGCCCGCGCGTTCAGCGGAGGAAGTACGCGGCATGGCCACAAAAATCATGGCGTTTGAAAAACCGGAAGGCGAAGCAGCATGGCGAACGCGCATTACCGCATTGATAGGACATCCCGGCGGCGGTACACCGTTGGAGCGCACTCTGGGTGCCAATTATGTGAACTCTGCAGTAGGTACGCGCATTCGTTCCCTGCATCCGCGCTGGAGAACGCAAATCATGGCGGATGTCCCCGGCTCGCCATGGCTCCTCGAAAAGCCGAAACTGGAGCAGGAGTTTCTAAAAGAGGTTGGTGCCGGCACACTGTTCTTTTTATACATGGGACACTCCGGACCTTCCGGTCTGTATTCAGATGGCCTGTCATTCATGGAAACACCGGCGTGGGCGAAGGCCGGTTTCCCGCACGGCGGCGTGTTCTTTTCGTGCGGCTGTTTCTCCTTATCCCCGCAAACCGCGAGACAGGAGGGACACGGCTTCACCGCCATGAGAAATTCACGCGGACCGGCGGCGGTCATCGGCGCAGTCGGAGAAAGTTATTCCGCAGCGGGACAACTTGCCTTCGATGGTCTCCTAACGCTTCTACAAAAAGAGGAGCCCCCTGCTCTGCTTGCCGACTGCTGGCTGGCCGCCATGAAAGGCCTAACGTCAGGAAAAATCGATGCCATTTCCTTTGGAATGCTCGACATGGCGGATGGTTCCGGCGGCAAAGTTCCACTGGACGATCAGCGCAAGGAACATGTGGAAATGTGGCAGCTTCTCGGAGATCCCGCCATGCGACTGCCGGTGCTCCCGGCTTCGGTGAAACTCGAGGTCCAGGACCAGGCGGCTCCTGGAGGAAAGATCAGCATCACCGGAAAAATTCCGCCCGGCGGGCGCAACAGGGTGGTTCTCACCGTGGAACGACCGCCCGGAGAGACCGCCCCGGGAGCAAATCACGCGGCGGCAAACAACGCCGTTGTCGAAACGATTCGCATCACCGCGCAGGACGTTTCATTCAGCGCTTCCGCGACGGTTCCATCCGATTACACGGGCGAAAGCATCATCCTGCGCGCCATGGTGGAGGATAGCGGCGCGATGGGTGTGCTTCGCATCAAAGTGCAGAAGCCGTAAATCTCTTCGGCTCGACGGTCTTGCGGGCAGGCGGGATTGCCGTAGTCTCCCGCCCTTCATGCGAGTTCCCTCCTTCCCCGTCCTCTTTTTCCTTTTCGCGATTACCCCGGCGGTCTCCGATCCCGCCGCAGCCGCCGTCATCGTCAATCCCCCTCAAACCATTACCCATCGCGTCGAGATCCAGCCCATTCGGGTGCGGAAAGTTTCCGGCGCGACGGTGCCGGGCCTGGGCACACCGGCGCAGGAAGCCTATATCAAAGCGCAGATCAACCTCGTCTGGGCTCAGGCCGGAGTGCGCATCGACTGGCTGCCGTTTACCGAATACGTCAATGATTTCGCCTACGATGGCTCCCCGGGAAACTACAACACCACCGCCCGTCCCACGAATCATTTGGACACGATCGTGAACTCCGCGCCCGCTCCGCCAAAGAGCGCCAGCACCACGGTGCTCAATATGTTCTTCGTCGAAATCGCCGCCGGCTTTCCCCAGGTGGGAGACGATACCGCCAACGGCCTTGCTTACGTGGACGACAACGGAATCACAGTGCATGTGGGCAGGAACCTGCTCGAATTCGATCCCGGCATGGATGTGATCGCCGGCGTCATCGCGCATGAGATCGGTCACAATCTCGGCCTCAATCATGAGACGGCTTCCGACAACCTCATGACATCCGGAGGGAATGCGGAGCGGCTCACCGCAGCGCAGAAGACTATTGTTTTCACCGATGACCCTGGACTGGACGGTTTCGAATTGTTGCTTCCCGTCACCGCCGGTTCGAATTATCGTCAATGGGCCGCCGCCAACAACGTCACCGGTGCCCCTGCCGCCGACGATGACCTCGACGGACTTTCAAATGTCGTCGAGTATATGCTGAATCTCAATCCCCGCGCCTTCAGTTCCCTCCCCGCCCCCATGCCCACCGTCCAGGGCATGGTCTGGACCCTGCCCAAACGCGCCTCCGCGCTCGCCGACGGCCTCGTTTATCAGGTCCAGACTTCCACCAACCTCCAAACATGGGTCAACGCAGGAGCGAATGGCAGCGGCAGCGAAATTCTGCAGGACGACGTCTCCGCCGTCAGCATCCGCCTCGGCAATACCATGCGGCATAGAGTCATGCGCATGAATGTAGTGATTCCCGCAGGATTGTAAGGCGGCATGTCGTCGTCACGGTAACCCTAACCGGCGAGGCCGGAACCAATAATCCCCGGGGCGTCATACTCCCAAGCCGGCAGAGCCGGAACCAAAATCGAGGCATAGTGCGCCGGAGCGAAGCTTTTGGACTGCGGTGGGAAGCGTTAGCGCCACACCGCTTTGGCGCTGAACTTTGGGACGACGAACCCCGTCCGTTTTCACAAAAATCGCCGATGCGAGATATCGAATTTATTCACAGCGCAACGTGCCGTCGAAAGCAGCGTGGCGCTGTCGCTTCCCGCCGCACTCCAAAAGAGCTTCTACGCTGTCAAAGCACCCCTCAATTTCCAAACAACGTCGCAAACACGTTCGTTCTTCGTGCCGAAGGCACCCACACTCTTACTCCCTCAGCCCTCAGAATATTCAATACTCGACACCGCCGCGGCGTGATCGATTTTCCTCAAACCCCCGCCGCCCTCAGCACCGTCTCATACACGGCAATATCAAACGCCGCATCTCTTGGCAGCTTTTTCTCCCCACGGATCGCCCGCGCAAAATCCACCAGCTCTGCATCGTACCGTCCCTCCGGCACCGCCAATGCCACTTGCTGCTCTCCGCCTTTGTAATCTCCCCGCGCCGATGTCAGCCGCACCGTCATCCTCCCGGACTCCAGCGGCATCACCTCCAGACTCCCCTCCGTCCCCGCGATCATAAACCGCCGCCGCGGATTCCCGAACGGGTCCGCCATGTTGCACCGCACCGACGCCACGGCATCCGGATACACCAGCACCGCCAGTTGATTATCCTGAAATCCGTCCATGCCCGCCGGCTTTGAAAACGCATGCACCTCCTGCGGTTTTCCTAACAGACAGCAAACCGCATCCACGAGGTGGCATCCCAGTTCGAACATCCCGCCGCCCGGCAGACGCATTAGATTCCTCCGTGCCGCCGCATCCAGTTTCTTGCCCATCATCGCATCGATCTCCGTCACTTTGCCCAGCCAGCCTTCTGTTACCGCGCGCACCATGAGTTGAAACGCCGGATTGTATCGCAGCATGTAGCCCATTTGGAGCACCACCTTCCTCTGCTCCGCCTCCGTGCGCATCGCTGCAAAAGCCTTCCGGTCCAGCGCCCCGGGTTTATCTAAATGCACATGCTTGCCCGCCCGCACCGCCGCATGCGCCGCCGCGCAGGCATCCGGAAAATCCGTCTCCACCACCACCGCCTCCAGCCCCGGCAGCGCCAGCAGTTCCTCCATTCCCATCCGCGGCACCCCGTCGAACGCCTTCCCCGCCGGCTCCGTCGCTCCCGCCAGTCCTAACACCTCAAAATGCCCGCTCAACCTCCGTAGCGCCTCCATCTTCCCCGCCGCATGCCCATGCTGCGTCCCAATCTGCCCCACCTTCACCCTCCGCGATGGCTTCCCCTCCCCCACAGCCCTAACACTCCCCGCCAGCGGCCATCCCGCCGCTGCCGTGCCCAAAAAATGACGTCGTGAAAAACTCATGTCCCTCACTCTGCCAGCATTCTCTCCAAATGCCAAGCCCGCACCAATTCCGCCCCTAATTCATACTCATACTCATACTCATACTCATACTCATACTCATACTCATACTCTTACTCTTACTCTTACTCTTACTCCCACCACCAACACCAGAGCCGGCAGGCTTCAGGCCGGCACCGCGCCCGCCGGAATCGCACCATCCTCTCCACTTCCGGCATCGACCGCGGAGCGGTCACCTGTGAATAGCGCGGGGTGAACGCAGTGAACCCCGGGGCAAATGCAAAAAAACCTCCACCACAGCGTGGTGAGCCCAGGCGAGGGATCGTCCTCCTGTCAGAACCACCACGCCGTCGTTTTGCTTGTCCCCGCGCTGTCCTCCTCCGAAATTACTGATCGAACTTTCGCAGACCCTTCGAATGGTTGGCAAAGGCCTCCTCAATCCTCCCAATCTTCAGTCAGCAATCTTCCACACCGATGGTTCACATTGCTGATCGGCACGCTTCGCCCGTTTGCCGAAAACCAGCATCACCAGCGCCCCCAAAAGAGGTCCACCGGTCATCATCCCGATGATCAGCAAGTTCCTCGCCTTATCCTGACGCCCGGGCATCGCGGCCTGGACGACTGCTATACTTGGACTTCTCCTGGCGCGCTGCGGTTGGTCCACTTCCGCCCTCGCTTCACTCCCGATCGCGGCTTCATCCTCTTTTTTTTCTCTCTCCCGCTCCAGTTCTAATCTTCTGCCGAGCTCGATAAAGTAATTCTCATACAATGCCCTTAGGCCTGCCTGAGCCGTCTCCGGATCAGCGTGCCTGAAGGCTATAACGATAACGCTGTTCCCCTTTTCGGTTCTCACGGACAAGCCTTTGACCACCTCCGAAACCGCATCGTCCCCGCCACTTCCCTTCGAAATCCGGTTTGCTCCGATTTCTCCCACCACCTTCCCGGCCAGGCTTCGACTGGTCAAGAGTTCCTTCTCCGATTCCCTCCATTCGAAGGGTTCGTCGTAAGGAGTGGCGTTTTCAATGAGGTCTATTGGACCGCCCCCAATGTAGACTTTCATCAACTTTACCTCCGATTCATAAAGCGGCTCGATCGTAAAATAGCAAATCGCTGCCCCTGCCCACGCAAGCAAAGTGACGCAAACAAACGTCCACCGGTGTCTTATGAAGACATTCCTGTCACGTAATGGCACCGGTGGTAACATAAATGAAAGGGCCTCCGGACAGCGGCCCCTCCGTCCATGCCTCCGGAATGATCATACGACCCGCGTCTCCCTCCCCGTTCAATCCCCTCACCCATTTTCCCGCAAATCGTCACGAAAACTCTTTGACAAACGGACCCTTTAATCACCGAAGTTTACCATGCCACTTTATAATCGTTTCGGTCGTGCCCCGCGCTCCGGCGGGCAGTTCGACTACCCATGCTCCCGCGCTCAGCGGGGAATCAACACCGGTCCCGGCAATGCCAGCCTTCCCGTCCGCCTTCGGGGAAGAAAAGGCCGCAAGCCTCCTCCTTCCGGACTCTCGCACGGCCTGGCTCTCGCATCACGGCCTTCATCAAAATTGTATCATTTTGCCGCTTGGATCAGGCAAAATCAAGCTATATCAACCCATTTAGTTTTGGAATACCTTTAGATTCATACTTTTCCGCTCAGCAGCACCGCGCCCTCCTCCCTCCTCGTGCTCCCTGCCCAATGATATGTCGCATAGGTCCATAAGTCCCATTGACGCTGCGAGGCACAAAGGCACCATGCCTCAGGTTTTCCCCTATCCCTAACCACCCACCATGCCGACCCTGGAACTCGAGTCTGTGACCAAGACCTACCCGAACGGCGTGCTGGCATTGGACCGGCTTGCCATGACGGTGGACCGCCGCACCATCTTCGGCCTCCTCGGTCCTAACGGCGCAGGGAAGAGCACGCTGCTGAAAGTCCTCATGACTCTCGTCCGCCCTGACGAATCCCGGGGCACCCTCCTGGGCGAGGCCCTTGGAAGCTCCAAAGCCCTCCGGCGCACCGGTTACCTTCCCGAGAATCCCACATGGCCGAAACACCTTTCCGCCGAAGGCATCCTCGACCTCGCCGCGCGCCTCTATGAAGTCGGCAGCCGCGAACGGCGCCGGCGCGTGGAGGAAATGCTGGAGCTCACCGGTCTCCTCGCATGGCGCAGGGACCGTCCCTCGGTTTACAGCAAGGGCATGCGCCAGCGCCTCGGCCTCGGTTATGCGCTCATGGGCGATCCCGATATCATCTTCCTCGATGAGCCCACCGACGGCGTGGACCCCATCGGACGCAAGGAAATGCGCGACATCATCCGGCGGCTGAAGGAGAAGGGTAAAACCGTCTTTATCAACAGCCACGTCCTGGGCGAACTGGAAACCATTTGCGACAGCGTCGCCATTCTCAGCCGCGGGCGCGTCGTTCGCCAGGGTTCCATGGAGGAACTGACCGCGGAGAGCATGCGTTATGAAATGTGCATTCAGGGCAATGTGCTGCACGATACCGTCCTCGTGGAGCTGGTGGAACAGCTCGGCGGCACGCTTTGCCTCAGCGGCGCGGAAACGGAGGTGAATATTCCCACCCGCCGTCCTCACTTGATCCAGCCGGTCATCGACGCGGTGAGGGAGCGCGGGTATCTGATCATCAGTGTCGCTCCCGCCCGGCAGTCATTGGAGGAGTTGTTTCTGGAAGCGATGCAAATGGGCAGTGCCGACACACCGGGAGGGCGCAGCCGGTGAGGACCCTCGTCGCCATCATCCGGGACACCCTGCTGGCACTGCGCCGCCGCCGCCTCTTCTGGCTGCAAATCTGGCTGAGTCTTTTGGTGGTGGTGCTCTACGCGGGCATCGCGTGTCATGCGAAAGGCTGGTCGGTCGTTTACGGGCTGAAGGAAATGGACAATCCATGGCTGCGTCAGGGAACCCCGTGGGAAAATACACTCCACTGCTGGACCCTGGCGCGTATCATGCGCTGGTGGGTCGCGGGAGCGGCGGTCTTCTTTTCGCTCTTCTCCACCGCAGCCGTTCTGCCGGAAACTCTGGAACCGGGCAGCGCCGCCCTGCTCGTCCCTCGTGCACGGCGCAGGAGTTTCCTGCTCGCCGGCAGATTCATCGGTTCGCTGATTTACACGCTCATGCACGCAGTCATCGTCGTTGCGGGATTGTGGCTGGCCCTGGGATGGAAGCTCGGCATCTGGCATCACCACCTGTGGTTCGCCATTCCGCTGGTGGCGTTGATCTTTATGCCGCTGCAGGCGGTCGCGATGCTCATGGGGGTCCTCACGCGCTCGGGCACTGCGGCGGTGCTGGTCGCCCTCCTGTTCGCCGGTTCCGTGTGGGCGCTTCAGGAAGCCGCCTCGCCGCCCGAAACCGATTCCTCTGCGGTCACGGATGACAAGGACGAAGAAAACGGCAGCGGCATCAGCGACGCTGTCACCAGTGAAGTGGTGCACTATGCGTCCATGGTCCTGCCTCCTGCCCGGGACTCGCTCGTCTGGCTGGAGCGCCGCGCCTGCCCGCGTCCCCAGCGCACTTACCGCGACCTCTTCCGCCGCCTCCGTTATGGCCACACCGGCCTCAGCGCTGCCGCCGCCACGGTCATCGCAGATGCTTCCAAAACGGAATCCGTCAAAAATAAACGCGAGGATGCCCTTCTCTTCTCTTCTTTGCTTCTCTCCTCGGCGGGCTTTTCCGCCGCCGTCATGCTGCTCGCCGCATGGCTTCTGAAAAGACGCGACCTTTAATTTCGTAATTGCCTCTCTCACTCAACCTAACAACAGCCACTCCGCCATGAAACTGCCCTTCCTGTCCACTCTGCTTCTTCTCACACCCGCATGGGTCACTCTGGCGGAACCGCCCGCTGAACCCTTCAACGGCAAGGACCTCACCAACTGGGAAATCCGCGGCAAAGCGGACAGCAAATGGACCGTCGGCGAGGCATCCATGAGCAAATCCAAACCCACCACTCTGGAAGTGAAGCCGGGCGGCAATGCCCTGGTAAATGTCGTCGCCGGCCACGGCCAGAGCCACGACATCGTTTCCAAAGACAAATACGGGGACATCAAACTCGAAGTGGAAGTCATGGTGCCCAAGGGCTCGAACAGCGGCATCTATCTCATGGGCAACTACGAAGTGCAGGTCTTCGACAGCTTTGGCGTCGAAAAAATGCGCGATGCGGACATGGGCGCTCTTTATTCCGCCGCCCCGCCCAAAGTGAACGCCAGCAAAGCCCCCGGCGAGTGGCAGAAATACGTCATCGAATTCCGCGCCCCCAAATTCGATGCCGCCGGCAAAAAGACCGCCAACGCCAAATTTGTGAAGGTGGAACTCAACGGCACCGTCATCCACGAAAACGTGGAGATGAAAGGCGTCACCGGCGGTTCTCTCGACAGCAAAGAATCCGCCACCGGTCCCCTCATGTTCCAGGGCGACCACGGCGCCGTGGCCTATCGCAATATCAAAATCACCCCGCTCAAGTAGCCGCCCGGCTCAGCGGCTTTTATTTGTTAGGATTTCCTTCCACGCCTTTCCGGCGCGGCGTCCCTCGCCGATGTCCCTAACTTTTCGTCCCGCAGTCAGCAATGCCAGCGGTCCACCCGCCGGAGTATCCGCCAGCAGGCGGCCCGGGATGTCGCTCGCATCGTTAGGGCGCACGAAGGAGAGCCGGTAGTTTTCTGCGCCTATGGTAAACTTCACACCTCCGCTGAAGTAATACCACGGAAACTTGATGTCCGTCACCTCAGACAGCGGGGCATCGAATATCCGTCCCTCTTCGCCGGTGTAAGCCAGCCGGCTATCTGCGAATTCAAGAACGCCAGGACTGCTCTGTGTCAGGCCGGTCAACAGCCATGCCGGGGTGCGGAACGCGTCAGTGCTCATGGGGCGGTAAGGTCAGTACGGGCGGCGGCGTTGCAGGAAAAGGTCCAAATTCCGCATCTTCGGGAAACTGAAGAAAGCCAACGGACATCCCCTGTAGAAGTTTTTTCAAAAAGTTGCATGATGCTGTCCAAATCCGCTTCCCTCATTCGTGGAGTCTATGTCACTGCGACAACTCAAACTCAAAACAAAATCCAAACCATGAAGACTAACTTTACATCCCTGTGCGCCACCTTGTTTCTCGCCGCCTCCTGCTGGGTAAATGCCGGTGAGCCCGAGAAACCCGCTGCAAAGACGCCTTCCCCGGAGTTCGAACGCATGAAATCCCTCATCGGCACCTGGACAGGCAAAACCGATATGGGTCAGGGTCCCGTGGAAATCTCCATCCAGTACCGCCTCATCGCTGCGGGCAGCGTGCTGGAGGAGCGCTGCATGGCGGGAACGCCAAACGAGATGGTGACCATGTATTACGACAAAGGCGGCAAGCTGGCGGCGACCCACTACTGCATGCTCGGGAACCGCCCCGAAATGGCACTCAAGTCCTCCGATACGAAGTCGCTGACCTTCGACCTGGACGCCGCCTGCTGCGCCTTCGACACGAAAAATGAGTCCCACATGGCCGGAATGACCATCCGCTTCGACAACCCGGATACCATCACGACGAGCTGCAAGGCCATGATCGGCGGCAAAGCGGTGCCGGAACACTCGACCGTGCTGAAGCGCGTGAAGGAAAAAACCGCGAAAGCAAAGACGACAGCGAAAAAGTAGGAACCGGGAGTGTTGCCAATTCCAGCCCGTTCGCTTCGATTTCGAGGCGAACGGGCAAGGAACTTGCAGGGGGTGGAGCATGGACTCCATCACCGAAAACCAGGCGGAAGAGACGCGCCGCGATTTGACCGGAATTGACGCGGTCGATAAGATCCGGGAACTCGTGAAGAAGGCGGAAACGTGCTTCTTCTGCACGGCCAATCCCGTCAACGGTTCGAGCGGCACGAGGCCCATGGCTCCGCAACAGGTGGACGACGAAGGCAATCTCTGGTTCCTGAGTGCGGAGGACAGTCACAAGAATCTGGAGCTCGAGTCCAACCCGCGGGTTCGCCTGTATTTCCAGGGCTCCCCGCATTCCGATTTCCTGATGTTGAGCGGCAACGCCACGGTCTCGAAAGACAAAGCGAAGATTCAGGAACTGTGGGAACCGGTGATCAAAACATGGTTCACCGGCGGAGTGGACGACCCGCGCATCACCGTGATCAAGGTCGCACCGACGGAAGGTTATTATTGGGATAACAAACACGGCAACGCCGTGGCGGGTATCAAGATGCTCGTTGGCGCGGCGATCGGCAAAACACTTGATGATTCCATCGAAGGCACGCTCAGAATTTGAGATGCCGTGCGAGGCGGCTTGCGAAAGCGACGGACCGGAAGCATAGCATTCCGATGAGACGCCTCCTGTTCCTCCCGTTCGTTCTCCTTCTTGCACATTGCAGCAGTCCGCCCGCGGTCCCTCCGCCGCACCTCCCCGGTGTCCCGGCTGAGCCGCCGCAGGTGGAAGAGGTTTCCGTGCCGTATTCCGGCGGATTGGTCCAGGTTATCAACGTCTCGGCGTACGACCCGAAAGAACGTCAGCGCAGCGGGCGCAGCTACAGTCAGCACGATGTCTCTGCGCTTCGGGCCAACGGTGCGAGCGGGCTCATCGCGCGCGCAGGAAAGGGCGGAAACCTCGATGACAAATGCGCAGCTTTCCTCGTCTCGGCCGACCGGGTTGGGATGCTGCCCGGCGTCTATTATCGCGTGCAGCGGCATGTGGATGCCGTGAGGCAGGCGGATCAATTTGTGAATCGCGTGCAATCATTGGCACGAAGCCGCTCGTGGAATGCGTCCGCGTTGCTCCTCTGCGGCGACTACGACGGGGACCTGCCGCTTTCCAGCATCCTGCGTTTCATGGACCGCGTGGAATCCCGCACCGGCGTGGTCCCGGTGGCTTACATGGAAAACAGCCAGCAGCTAAAACTGCAGACTCGCGGCGCGGATGGCGCGACCAAAGCCCGCCTCCGCCGTGCCCCCTATTGGGCCGCGCTGTACTCCCATGAAAGCGGTGCCGGCCCCATCTTTCCAGCCCCGGGCAGTCCGGAGGGCCT
Organism: Verrucomicrobiales bacterium; assembly: GCA_035550135.1. Classification (GTDB taxonomy): domain Bacteria; phylum Verrucomicrobiota; class Verrucomicrobiia; order Verrucomicrobiales; family V1-33; genus V1-33. The sequence continues at coordinate 35,988 of DASZQB010000064.1, read as the reverse complement.
CGTGGGCCAATACCAACTGTGGAACCGCTGGACGATGTGGCAATATGCCGGCGTCGATTGGGCACGCGGCGGATCCCGGCCCAAAGTGTACAATCACGCACGGTACCATTTTCCGACCTACTTCGGGAATCTGGACCGCCCGGTGGAAAGAAACGTTTTCCGCGGATCACCGGGCGATCTGGCGGCTTTCTGGGTCCAACACGGCATAAGACTTCGGTGAAAGCCGCCCGACCCTCACTACCAACGACGAACCGTTAGCGGTCCAACCCTGAGGTAGAGCTGCGAGCGGCTCGGATAGTAGTAAGGGTCATAATAATAGGCGCGCGGATAGTATCGATATCGATACGTCCGGTAATGTCGTCCGTAGTAATGGTTGTGGTTATGGCCGTAGTAGTAGGATCGGCTGTGATGGTGACGGCGCTTTTTCCAGGATCTGGCATCCGCTGTGTCGGGGAACGTCAGAGTCCCGAGTGAGAGCATCACCGCGAAGATTATGTATTTGAGGTTCATTTTGTTTGGGGGGTTTGTTGAGATTTTCCAACCGATCAATTCCGGGTTTCCCCGAAGAGAGCAATTCTAAGAGCCAAGGTGCAGAACCCATGCCCGCCCGCCTCCGGCCCCCCGGAAACAGGGCCCGCTCATCACTCGTTCATAGAGCGCGTTTGACGGGTTAAGGCAGAAACCTCAAGTTTGCCCCGAAATAGACATTCCTGCGGATCTGCGATAAATGCACTTCATGAAACCCGTCTGCTACTTCCTCGTGTCCGCAGGACTGCTTTGCATGCCGCTGGCTGCTCAAAATGACTCGACGCCCGCCTCCACCAACGTCGGCAGCGAACAGTTTCCCCGCATCGCCAAAGACCTGAGTGTCACTTTTCGTCTGAAGGCGCCGGAAGCAAAGAAAGTGCAGGTGCGCGGAGGTGCAGGACTTGTTAAGGACGCCTTCGATCTGACGCGCGGTGAAGACGGTATCTGGACCGGCAGCACTCAACCGGCGGTGCCCGGCTTTCATTACTACTGGTTCGTGGTGGATGGCCTGATCGTAAATGACACCGCGAGCCGCAGCTTCTTTGGCTGGGGTCGTGATGGCAGCGGCATCGAAGTGCCGGAGATCGACGGCGCAGGAGACTTCTATGCCGCGAAGGAAGGCGTGCCGCACGGCGAGGTTCGCGTGTGCTGGTATCATTCGAAGATCACGGGCCGCCTGCGGCGCGCGCATGTTTACACGCCGCCGGGCTACGATCAGCAGCCCCAGACGCGTTATCCCGTTCTGTATCTCCAGCACGGCGCAGGCGAGAACGAACGCGGATGGGTCGAGCAGGGACGCGCAAACTTCATTCTCGATAACCTCATCGCCTCCGGCAAAGCAGTCCCGATGATTCTGGTGGTGGATACCGGCTATGCCACGCGCCCCGGCAACGGCCCGGACGGCAAGCCTCCGGGGCCTAACAGCGCTTTTGAGGAAGTCATGACCACCGAGCTGATCCCCCTCATCGATGGCCGCTACCGGACGCTGGCGGATGCAGACCACCGCGCCATGGCCGGCCTTTCCATGGGCAGCATGCAAACACTGAACATCACTTTGAAGCATCCGGAGCTGTTCAAATGGATCGGTGCCATGAGCGGCCCGCCGCGCCGCGGATTCGACGTGAAGACATCCTTCGACGGCGTTTTCAACGACGCAGCCGCATTCAACAAAAAGGTGAAGTTGCTTTGGTTCAGCGCCGGCACCGCTGAGACGGAGATCGACAAATCGACACGCACCATTCACGAGTCGCTGAAAGCGGCGGGAATTGAGAACGTCTTCTATTCCTCCGCCAATACCGATCACGAATGGCAAACGTGGCGGCGCAGTCTGCATGAGTTTACGCCGCTGCTCTTCAAAAAGTGATCACGCCATGAGACCCACCCGCCGCGACTTCCTCCGACTCACCGCCGCCGCGGGCGCCGCACCAGTGCTTGCCGCCGGTCAGGAACCCGCAGAGCAAACCGGCAAATGTTGTCTGACAAAATCCGGAGACTTCTACAACGTCGAGCGCGGCGATCCCCTGCCCTACAAGCTGCCGCGGGAGAAACGCCGGGAAATCGGCATGGAGCGCGAGACGTGGCAACTGGAGATCATTGCCGATCCGCAAAGCAATGCGAAGATCGAGCGCCCCATGCTGAAGACCGGCGGCACGGCTCTCACATTCGAGGCACTGATGAAACTCGCCGCCGCCAAGGCGACGACTTATCTCAAAGTCATCACCTGCAACAACCTCAACGATCCGCTGGGCCAGGGACTCTGGGAAGGCGTGCCGCTGCGCGACGTGCTATGGCAGGCGGGCCCCGTGGAAAACCTGCGCCACGTTTACTATTACGGACATCACAACGAGGATCCGAAACAGATCTTCAAATGCTACCTGCCCATGAACCGGGTCTTCGAAGATCCGCCAGGCGAGCTGCCCGTAATCCTTTGTTACAGGCTAAACGGTGAGTGGCTCACCGGCGAGCGCGGCGGACCGGTTAGGATGATCGTACCGGAGGCCTACGGATTCAAATCCGTCAAGTGGCTCCAGCGCATCGTCTTCACCAACGCCCACCAATCCGACGACACCTACGCGGAGGGAAACAACGACATCAACAGTTGGCTGAAGACTTACGCGCGCTTCGGCAAAATGCCTGACAAAATCAAAAGCGGCGAATCGCTCACACTCCACGGCAGCGCTCAGGCTGGCGTGTCAGGACTGGCGAAGGTCCAATATTGGCTGCGCAAAGAGGGCGAGGCTCTGCCGGCCAATGACAGGCATTTCAACTCGGCGCCATGGCAGGATGCCGGCATCGTTCCATTCGATGCCGGAGACTTCAAAGGTCTCGATGGCGCCAGCCTGCATCCAGTCCAGTTCGATCCGAAAACCAGGAAACCCGTGACGTGGCCGCTGCGCAACACGCTTTGTCATTGGACCGCAACGCTGCCCTCACTGCCTCAAGGCAAACACGAGATTCGCTGCCGCACCATCGACCTCGCCGGGAACGCTCAGCCCATGCCGCGACCATTTCCGAAATCCGGAAAGAACGACATCGCCCGCGTCACGATGGAAGTGACAGCGTGAAACGGCTGGCGGCTACAAATCCAAATGCAACTGCGCTACCGGCTGGAATGAGCGACGGTGCAGCGGGCACGGGCCGTGTTCTCTCAACCGCGTCAGATGCACAGGCGTTCCGTAACCTTTGTTAGTGTGAAAACCGTAGTGCGGGTATTCTTCAGCCGCCTTCCGCATCAGCCGGTCGCGCTCCACTTTGGCAATGATGCTGGCCGCCGCAATGCTGAGGCTCAGACAATCGCCCTGCACCACCGCCTCATGCCGATAGGGAAACCGGCGCACCGGCAGCCCATCGATGATACAAATATCCGGACGCGCCGGCAGTCCGTTTACCGCCCGCTCCATGGCCAGATGAGAGGCGCGCAAAATATTCAGCCGGTCGATCTCCTCCACGCTCGCCTCGGCGCAACTGATGAGCAGGCGCGCGTCCGCCTTCAACTCTGCATAGATATCCTCCCGCTGTTTCTCCGTGAGCTGCTTTGAATCATTGAGCACCGCGTGCGTGTAGCCGGCGGGAAGGACCACCGCAGCCGCCATCACCGGCCCCGCGAGCGGGCCGCGTCCCGCTTCATCGATCCCGGCCACACAATTGTGTCCCGCAGAGCGAAGCCGGATTTCGATTTCCAGGGTCGGCATAGCCGTCCGATTACGGAAGTCGCGACCAGCGCGCAAGCTGAATCCGCCATCTGTGTGGGCGAATCCAAAGAAAAAAATGTGCTGCACCCTGATAAGCCGGATTTTGTCCCCCGCCGGTTTCCCGGCGGCTGGATGGCCATTCCTCTGACGCCCGCGGTGAAGCGGACGCCCCTGGCCGGAGCCAGGTGCGACAACCCGGGATTATCCCGGACCGGAGTCCGGGGTCAGGCAGGCGGCCTGTTTTCCCTGTTCGTCTTGCACCGCGCGGGGTTTGTCCTGCCCCCGGCCTTGCGGCGCGGGGCGGTGGGCTCTTAACCCGCCATTTCACCCTTACCGGAAGCGGACCGGAGCTTCGCGATTTGAAATCCAAATCCCAAAACTCCGGTCCGCTCCCGGCGGTATATTTTCTGTGACACTTTCCGTCAGCGGCGGCTTGCGACGCCACTGCCCGCGTTCGTCACGCGGCACGCTGCCTTGTGGTGTCCGGACTTTCCTCCAGCGAATCTTGCGATTCACCGGCGGCCATCCCGGGTGCAGCACCGTCAGGGTGCATCGTTCCCGCGGGTTGTAAATGAAGAAGACAGCATGGTTACCTGCCAGATGGCAGCTTTTTGACGATCATCCGATCATTCTCTTGTGCATGTCCGTTCTGGAACGCACCTCTTTAAGAAGCAACCTGAGATCTTAGTCATGAAGTCTATCCGCTTTGCCGCTTGTTTCCTCGCAGCCTCGTCTTCTCTGCACGCGGCTGATCCTGTTGTTTTCGCAGACTTTGAAGGCACGGACTACGGCGCATGGAAAGTGACCGGCAAAGCCTTCGGCAATGCGCCCGCGAAAGGCACACTTCCGGGACAGATGCACGTAGAGGGCTTTCAGGGAAAAGGACTGGTGAATAGTTTCACCGGCGGAGACGACTCCACCGGCCGTCTCACTTCGCCGGCGTTTATGATCGAGCGGAAGTTCATCACCTTCCTCATCGGCGGCGGCGCATCGGCCGGGGAGACGTGCCTGAACCTGAAGGTGGACGGCAAAGTGGTGCGCACAGCCACCGGCCCCAACGCTGAACCCGGGGGCAGTGAACGCCTGGGGCCGCTCGCGTGGGATGTCACCGAGTTCGCCGGCAAAAACACCACGCTGGAAATCGTGGACGAACGCAAGGGCGGCTGGGGACACATCAATGTCGATCACATCGTCTTTACTGATGACCGCGGCAGCATCGCGCTCGCGGCCAAAGTGGAGCCTCCTCAGACGCTCTCACGAAACGTGCGGGTTTCCGGGAACTTCCTCCAACTCCCGCTGATGCGAAAAGGCAACCTCCAGCGTCTCAACATCGAAGCGGACGGAAAGCTTTTGCGCTACATGCATGTGACCCTGCCGCCGGCGGGCGCACAGTCTGATTTTTGGTATTCCGCCGACCTGCGCGAGTTCAAAAACCGCGATGTCACGCTGAGTTACAAATCGAGTGATGCGGCGGCCCTGGAGAAGCTGAAGTTCGACGACAAGGAGATCATCGATCCCAACGCCTACAGCGGACCGAATCGTCCCCAGTTCCACTTTAGTCCGCGACTCGGCTGGATGAATGATATCAACGGCAGCTACTACCAGGACGGGCTCTATCACATCTTCTACCAGTTCAATCCCGCCCGCACGGACAGGGGCGCCGGCTTCGACATGCACTGGGGACACAGTGTGAGCAGGGACCTCGTGCATTGGGAGGAATGGCCCGTCGCCATTTTCCCGAACGCCGAGGGCCAGTGTTATTCCGGCACCACGGTCATGCAGCAGAGCGCCATCCCGGGCCTTAACGAAGGGTCGAAATTCCCCGCTCCCGCCCTTTTCTTCGCTGCCACCACTCCGTTCTCGCAGCACGTTGCCACGTCGCCGGACGGCGGGCGCTCGTGGAAGCGCTTCCCCGGAAACCCCGTCGTGCCTAACATTGGAGAAGCGGACCGCGATCCCAAGGTCATTTGGCACGAAGCCTCGCAGCACTACATCATGGTGCTCTATGTCGGCGGACCGGATGCCTATCACATTTTGCGCTCGAAGGACCTCATCAAATGGGAGGAGACCAGCAAGATTCCCAACTGGTTTGAATGCCCGGAATTCATTCCACTGAAGTCTGCTGTCACCGGCGAGGATCTCATGCTGCTTTACGGCTGCTACCGCAGTCCCAAAGGCGCAGCGGAGCCATTCAGTTCGAACTCGTGTTACCAGTTGGGGAAGTTCGACGGCAAGACTTTCACGCCCGTTGGGAAACACCGCCATGCTCACCGCGGCCCCAATTACTACGCCGCGCTCGTCTTCATGAATGCCCCCAAAGGCAGACAAATCATGATGGGCTGGGCCAGTGGCACGAGTTTTCCCGGCGAGCCCTTCAATCAATGCGCCTCCGTCCCGCTGCATCTCCAGCTTAAAGCTCTCAACGGCGAGGACACTCTTTGCTTTGAGCCCGTGGAGGAAATCAACGCCCTTCGAGGCAAGTCTCTCGTTGAACTTCAAAACGCGAGCATCGCCGATGCCTCCGCCAAATTGGCATCCCTTTCAAAAGAGGTCCCCCTCGATGTCGTCGTCCGTTTCCGCCCCGAGGCCACCGGCACGCTAAACGTCACCATCCGCGGCATCACCTTCAGCTACGATTCCGCCACGAAAACTCTCAAGCGCGGCGACAAAGACAAAGGCGTGCAGCTTCACCCCGGTGATTCGCTGGAAGCACGCTTCCTCATCGATCGCGGCATCGTGGAGAGCTTTTGGAACGGCGGCGAGGCCGCGTATTCCATCGGTTCCCTGCACACCCACGCCGGCCCGGCGTTTGAAATCTCGGGGAATACGACCTTAGACGTATTGAGCATTTACCCGATGGTGAATATTTGGAAGTGAGCGAGCGTCTCTGTCAGCCTTGTGCTGAATTTTGCCTTCCGGGTGAGTGGCGCAAGTGCTCCAACCTCTACCCTCATTCTGCGCCATGCCCAAAACCCTGTCTATCGGATCGACCAGTCCCGACGTCACCCTGCTGCAATCCACCCTGAATGCAAAGCTCCCCGGAGCACTCCCTCCTCTGAAGGCGGACGGCATGTTCGGTCCGAAAACCCTTCAGCGGGTCAAAGAGTACCAAATGGCCAATGGCCTTGTCCCCGACGGCGTCGTGGGTCCGATGACCTGGGCCGCTCTCCAGGGCCAAAGCGGCGGCGGACCGGTCGTGGTCGCGGCCCGCACCGGCTGCAATTGCGGCCAGCACGACCCTAACAACCACGGCGTCGGCGAATGGATCAAGTCATTGTACTACCAGATGGTGAATCTCGGCGCGGCGCTGGGATTCGGAGCCATGGGAGGCAGCAGTTCGGGCTCGGGGTCCGGCGGCAGCGGACCTTTGCGCATGCTCACGGAAACTCAAAAGAACACCCTGCATCCCTATTTCGGAGACAGCCTCGATTATTCCACGGTCTTCATTTCTGATAAAAGCGGTGCGCAAAACCGGCCGTTCACCATGGCGTTTCCGGATACCAACCAAACCGTGCAGATCATCAACTGCGGCACCTTCAATCCGAAGGACACCACCCTGATTCACGAGATGATGCACGTCTGGCAATCCCAGCATCACGCGGACAAATACGCCTTCATGAAAGCCGCCGTCGCCTGTCAGGCCGCCGCCGCAGGAAAGAACGCCACCGAAGTCGTCAGCGATCCTGATGTCATGCTGCACCACGAGTGGCCCATCCAGTATCCCTACAGCGCCTACGCGTATCTGACCGGCTCCGATCTCGACGCCTACGGCGCCGAACAGGCCGCCAATGCCGTCGAACACGGCAACTCCACCGTCTGCATGACCGTCAAAGCCGCCGCAAAGAACTCGGTGAACGCCAAAAACACCACCAGCCTCTCCCTGACACGTTACGGTGACCGGCGCACGCCGAAGATCACGTTTTAGCGACGGATACAAATCATTTGGCGGGAGAGCAGCCGGACGCTACTTTAAGATTATGCCAGGCCTTGCCGAAAATACAGAAACCGCCATCCTCGAAAGAGTAATCCGCCCTTCAAGGGCAGGTATGTCCCGGGCCGCTGCAGAATCTCTTCTGAAACTGAGTTTCACGCCTTCAGACCACAGGCGAATGAAGGCGCTGCTCACGCTCGCCCAAAACGGGGAACTCACGGCCGACGAATCTGTTGAATTGGAAAATTACCGCAATGTAGGCCGTATGCTGGACTTGTTGCAAAGTCAGGCGCGGCAGGCATTGAACCGGTAGTCGCCAGGCAAGCGGCGATGACGCAATTCTCAAGGCGGCTTTCGACAGAAATTCGCAAGCGGGCAAAGGACCGCTGCGAGTACTGTCGGCTCCCACAATCGGCAAGCTGCCTTGCGTTTCAACCAGATCATATCATTGCTCTCAAGCACGGTGGAAAGACGACTTCAGAGAACCTCGCGTGGTCGTGCTTCTATTGTAACAGTTACAAGGGACCATGCATCGCGGGCCAGGATCCCCCTCACCGGCCGGCTGACTCGTTTGTTTCATCCGCGGCGGGACAACTGGGAGGAGCATTTCAAGTGGTCGGGGCCATTCCTGGTTGGTTTCACCCCCGCAGGACGGACAACCGCTCTCGTTCTGAATTTCAATCACCCGGACAGCATCCGGCTTCGCCGTTCACTGATGCGGGAAGGGCTCTTATGACACTGGTGAATCTCCACACCGCCCCTTGCAGCGGAGGACAGGGGTGATACGATGAAGGTCCACTTCGCGAAATATCCATGGGTAAGACACTCTTCGAAAAAGTATGGGAAGCGCACACCGTGCGCAAACTCCCGAACGGCCAGACGCAACTCCTGATCGGCACGCACCTCATTCACGAGGTGACCAGCCCTCAGGCGTTCGGGATGCTCCGCGATCTTGGTCTGAAGGTGAAGTTTCCGAACCGGACGTTCGCCACCGTGGACCATATCGTGCCCACGGACAGCCAGGTGGAGCCTTTTGCCGATGATCTCGCCGCGGGCATGATCAATGAACTGCGCCGCAATGCGGTGGAGTTTGGCATCACCTATTTCGACCTGAGCAGCGGGAAGCAGGGCATCGTCCACGTCGTGGGACCCGAACAGGGCATCACACAGCCCGGCACCACGATTGCCTGCGGTGACAGTCACACCGCGACGCACGGGGCGTTCGGGGCCATCGCTTTCGGCATCGGCACCACGCAGGTCCGCGACGTGCTGGCCACGCAAACGATGGCGATGAGCAAACCAAAGGTGCGCCGCATCAATGTCGATGGCACGCTGCGCCCGGGTGTTTACGCCAAGGACGTCATTCTTCACATCATCGCGCAACTCGGTGCCAAGGGTGGCATCGGATACGCCTACGAATACGGCGGCGAAGTCTTCGACCGCTTCTCCATGGAGGAGCGCATGACGGTGTGCAACATGTCCATCGAGGGCGGAGCCCGCTGCGGCTATGTAAACCCTGACGAAAAAACCTTCGCTTATCTCAAAGGTCGTCCTTACTGCCCAACCGGTGCTGAGTGGGAGAAGGCCGTGGAAAAATGGAAGTCCTTCGCCACCGATGAGGATGCTGTCTTCGATGATGTGGTGAACATCCGCGCCGAAGACATCGCGCCCACGGTCACATGGGGCATCAGTCCGGATCAGGGCTTCAGCATCGACAGCGCCGTGCCCGATCCTGCCGAAGCAGGCAACGACGTGGAGCGCGCCAGCATCAAGGAAGCGCTGGAATACATGAAACTCCCCGCCGGCGCTCCGATCAAAGGCACGAAGATCGACGTCGCCTTCGTCGGCTCCTGCACCAATGGCCGCGTGAGTGACTTCCGCGAGGTCGCGAAATATCTCAAAGGTCACAAAGTGGCTTCTCATGTCAAAGCCATCGCCGTGCCAGGCAGCCAAATCGTGGATCATTTGTGCCGCCAGGAGGGCCTCGACAAAATTTTCAGCGACGCCGGCTTTGAATGGCGCGGAGCGGGCTGCTCCATGTGCCTCGCCATGAATCCTGACAAACTCATCGGTGACCAGCTCTGCGCCAGCAGCAGCAACCGGAACTTCAAAGGCCGCCAGGGCAGCCCCACGGGCCGCACCATCCTGATGAGCCCGGTTATGGTCGCCGCCGCCGCCGTCACCGGTGCTGTGGCGGATGCCCGCGAGGTGTTCGACGTGAAGGAAATGGCGGTGGCGTGAAAAACGCTTGCTGGATTTCCAGTCATGAACCGCCGCTCGCTCCTGTCCTTGATGTTCGCGGGAGCGTCTGCACTCAAGGCACAGAATGTCGTTGAAGGTGCACCCGCCGGTCCTGTGGGAAAAACACAGGCACTGCCGGATGATCTCGTCGATTCCCTTATCGCGCAGCGCACTGCGTTCAAACCCACGCCTGCCTGGCAGCGCGCAGTGGATGGCTGGGTGGCCGGTCATCCGTGGCGGCCATTCCAGCATACCCTCGGCATTAGCGGGCGGGAGCGGTATTTCGATCACTCCTCCGAAGTCTTTTTCGCGCTCAGTCTCGTGAAGCCCGACAAGCCGGAAACGGCCACGGCCATCGGCACAGCCCTGTTTCCATGGCTGGAAACATCTTCTCCCTTCGCTGCGGAAGGCCTGCCTTCAGGCACAGGCACGACCCGCGAACCCTATCAAGTTCCTGAGGCGCTGCTCTACACGACTCCGCGCCCGGCGCGCGATCTCTTTGGCATCTATGCCCTGTGGCTCTTCCGCGAGCGTTTTGGCATCGAGGAGCCAGTATGGACAAAGATCCTCCCGGCATTGCAGGAGCGCATGGGGAAAGCATTGCAGACGATGAAGCCCTTCGATCCAGCCGCCACCGGCAAGGCGGCAATAGCTGCGCGCGAACTGAATGGCAACATCGCGGGCCTTCTTGCGTTTCTGCGCCTCTGTCCGGGCAGTGTTCATCTCCCGGCAGTGCGCACACGGCTTCGCGATTTCCTCCAGCAGCGCGTGGATCACGAGATCCTCAACCCTCGCGTGTGGACGCCATCCGATCTTTCCACCAAGTCTCTCCACACGGTGATGCTGCCCCGCTGGCAAAACATGGTGCCAGAACTCGGCAGCGTGCTTGCCACCCACACGGATGGACTGGCCGCACAACGGGTGCACATCGTTCGTGAGTCGATGCCCGGATGGTGGATCGCCCGTGGAGACCGGCTGAGCGGCGGCGAAAATTACACTTCCCCGCTGCATGTGGGCCGTGCCCTTTTCAACGCGGCGGCGCTGATTGAAAAGCTTCCGCCCGCAACGCTGACGCCGATGTTGGATGTTCCCTGGTGTCGCGGCGATCTCGCATGGATCGAGCGCGCAGCCTGGTGCGGCGGGGCCGTTTGAACAACCTGCTGAACGTGAGGTCCAAGGGGCAAGTCCTCCGCATTCTGCGAAATTCCCCCTTGGCGTGCTTCGCCGGGTTATGTCATACGTGACCTTCCCCTCCCGGTCCCACCCTCTTCCTTTTACCTCAATGACCTCCCGACTCCGCATCGTTCTCCTCTCCCTGCTTGGCACCGCGGCGCTTGCGACCGCAGCACCGCAGGCTGGAGCCCAGGCAGCCGATCCTGCATCCCATCCGGCGTGCAAGGTGGTGGAGGAATACCTCCGCATGATTCTGCTGCGCGAATACAAACAGAGCGCGAACATCATGGACGAAAACGCGCTGGCAGCACTGCAATCGGAATACGTTCAGCGGATCAAACAGGCTCCCACCATGGAGGACGAGGAAAACATGATCCGCCGCCTGGGCAAAAGCACCGCTCAGGAAATTGCGGCCATGAAACCGCGGGAATTTTACACCGCCTACAACACGGGCCTGCAGAAGGAGCATCAGGTATCTGACGAGGTGCTCGCGATCGTGCGGAAAACCCTTAACTTCAAAGTTCTCAGTGTGGCTCAGGAGGACGAAAAAACGGTGCACATTCTGGTGCGAACCAAACATGAAAACGGAAAGGTGCGCTTCGAAAGTCTCGATCTGATTTCCCTGCTGAAGAACGGTGACAAGTGGCTGATCGCGCCCAACCAGCAGGCGCCCAAAGTAACGAAACTGGATGGCAGCGCTGCAGCGGAACCGCCGAAGGCCGTGGATCCCGTGAAGAAGCCTGTCGATCCGGTGAAACCGGCGGCTCCTCCGAAGTCCAACGGGCCAAAACGCAAACCCAATCCCTGATAGAGTAGGCGGCCCGGATTTAATGGAATGATGAAGACAGTCAATATCGGAATCATCGGCGGCGGACTCATGGGGCGGGAAATGGCGAGCGCGTTCGCCCGCTGGTGCGCCTTGAAGGACATGCCGGTGCAGCCGGTGCTGGCAGGCGTGGCGGATGTAAGCCCCGGGGTGCTGGAGTGGTTCCGCGGTATTCCGACGGCGACTCTGCTCACTACGGATTATCACGAGTTGCTCGCGAGCCCGGACATCCAGGTGGTGTACGTCGCCGTCCCGCACAACCTCCACGAAAAAATCTACCTCGACGTGCTCGCGGCGGGCAAGGATCTCTTTGCCGAGAAGCCGTTCGGCATCGATCTCGCCGCGGCGCAAAAGATCTTCAATGCGTCGGAGAACGGAGGGAAATTTGTCAGGTGCAGCAGCGAGTTTCCGTATTTTCCCGGAGCCCAGCGTGTGTTCAAAGCCTGTCAGGCCAACAACATGGGCCGCCTGTTGGAAATCCGCAGCGGCTTCCATCACAGCAGCGACCTCGATCCGACCAAAGCGGCGAACTGGAAGCGGCTCAGCAGCATTTGCGGTGAAGTGGGTGTGCTCGGCGATCTCGGCATGCACACGCTGCACGTGCCGCTGCGTCTTGGCTGGCGTCCGCAGAGTGTTTACGCCCAGCTTCAAAAGGGCTACCCGCAGCGCCCCGGCGCGGGCGGCACTCTAACCGATTGCGACACGTGGGACAACGCCATGCTCCACACCTGGATCGAGCACGGCGGCCAGCAGGTGCCCATGCGTCTGGAAATGAAACGCATGGCTCCGGGCGCCACGAATACATGGTTCATCGAAGTGCTGGGCACCGAGGGCGGCATCCGTTATTCCACCGCTGAACCCAAGACGCTTCATACCTTCCGCCGCGCGAAGGAACAAATTTGGGAGCGCACGGACCTCGGATTCGAGGTGGCATTCCCGGTTATCACCGGCGGCATCTTCGAGCCCGGTTTTCCTGACGTGATGCAGCAAATGTGGGCCGCCTATCTCATGGAACGCGAGGGCCTCCTCGCCGGACGTTTTGGCTGCGTGACGCCGCGCGAGGCGCTGACTTCGCATGAAGTGTTTGCGGCGGCGCTCGCCTCACAGACGGACAACAGCGTGGCGGCTGTTGCTTCCTGACCACCGCTATGCGCGCGCGTCTTGTTAAGGAGTTCACGTTTGAGGCCGCTCAAACGCTTCCCCGCGCGCCTGAGGGCCACAAGTGCCGGCTCATGCACGGTCACAGCTTTAAGGTGGAGATCCACGTCGAAGGCGAGGTCGATTCCGCCACCGGCTGGGTCTATGACCACGCGGAAATCAGCCGGGCGATGAAACCGCTGCTCGACCGCCTGGATCACGCCTACGTGAATGAAATCGAGGGCCTCGAGAACCCCACCATCGAGATCATGTGTGCATGGTTCTGGCGGAAACTCGCCCCGCAGCTTCCCGGCCTTTGTGAAATCGTGCTCCACGAGACCCCCACCGCCAGGTGCGTCTTCCGCGGGGAGTTTTAGTTGCTTGCGCCCCGCTTATCCTGTCAAACTCGCAGCAGCGCTTTTGCCGGGAAACGCCTTACCTCACTCGAACATTCGCACGAAGAAACACCCGTTTTTCCCCTGTGATCGCAGCGGGAATGGTGAAGGTGACGCTGTTGTCGCCGTAGATGCCCGTGCCGGCCGGAGTCCAGCCCGTAAGACTGGTGGAGAACTCGCCAATGATTTCGGCATCGTCGGCATTGCGCGCGCGGGGAATGGTTAGGGTCAATCCCTCCGCGGTGGTTGTGCAGGTAATTTGAGGATTGGGCCCGAGAGCGTATTCGATCAAATTCGACCAGCCGTTGCCGTCATCATCGGCTCCGGGTGCGGTAAGGAGATGCAGAACATCGTCGCCGGCGGGATTTCCGGCGGGCGTCATGCTGGCGCGCCAGTTTTGCGGCAGGGTATGGTCCGGATTCGTCAGCGGCGCGATGAGCACGATGCTTCCGCCGCCGTCCGCGGTCGCCGGCCACGGAGCAATGTCGTCATAGGTCAGGTTGCGGATGGTGCTGCCGGTAGCGTCATCCAGCCGGATTTCCTCCCCGCCGTTGCTGAGACTGCTGAGGTTTGCGAACTGACCGGCGATGGGCTTGCCGGTGGCGTAAACGCTCTCAAAGGCCGCAGTGCTTTTGACCACCAGCACCTTCGCGCCCGGCGCAAGAGTGGAGCCTGCGGGAAAAGTGAAATCAATGCCCGCGCTGAATTTCACGCCCTCAAGGTTCAGTGTCACCGTGGGACTGATGTTCATCAGTTCCACGTACTCCGCGTCGCCGTTAGGCTCCGGATGATACATAATTTCGCTGATCACCAGATAACGCTGCGGGTCGCTGGGGGAGGGCGGAATGGTGAGCGAGGAAATGACAGTGCCCGCCGCATTCTTGAGCGTAAGGTTCTCGCCGAAATTCGACAGGTGGCCATTCACATTCCCCTGCACAAACAAACGCTGCGCCCCGCGCGGGGCGGTGGTGCGCGTGCGGAATGCTTTGGGATTCGGCGTCAGATACAGCGATTCGCCCGCCAGCAGCACGGTGCCGGACTTGATGGTATGTGTCACGCCGCCTTCCAGCTTCCAGGCACTGAGGTCCACGGAATAGGCATTGTTATTGGTAAGCTGGATGTACTCCTCGTCCTGGTTGTGGCTTGCCGGATTGGCATCGTAGGAACCGAAAACGATTGGCGCATCCGCCGGGTGGGCCGCAGGAATGCCCACCGTGCCGCCTGCATTCAAGTAAGTGAGCCGCGGAGTGAGGTATTCGTTTTTGATGCGGTTATTGGCCGCGAGCAGCGTGTGCGTCAGGCCGCCAAAATGCGAGTTTCCTGCCCACTTGGCATGATCCAGGGTCACATCAGGATCGAGCAGCGGCACCAGTTGATCGATGCGGTTCTTGAACCAGTTGGTCACCAGAAACTGATCCGTCAGGGTGCGGATGCGACGGATGAGCATGTCTTTCGTGCGGGTCGTCTTGATGATGGCCTCCAGAAAGCGGTTGTACTTTCCGCCGGACAGCAGGTAAGGAGACGCGCCGATAAATGGATGGCTGGCATAGTTCTGGTTATACACCATCACGTCCGTGTTCAGCGCGTTGGGACCGAAGGTAAGATCAAGGTCCCATGGAAGCATCGACCACTCCCCGGTGCCGTTCGTGTCGCGATACACGAAATGGTTTTTGTCGCTGGCATCGATGTTCTGCGAAATGCAGGTGGTGGCCATGTAATTCATCATGGCCGGGATATCCACGTTATCGAAAACGTAAGTCTCCAGCGTGACACCGGTGAACCCGAGACTGGAGATGAGAGCATCGAGATCGGCTTTTCCGGATTCGTAAAGGCGTGTCTTCTTTTCGAACGTGGAGGACGTGGTGTAGAGATTGTTGGTGGGGGCTTTATAATACGCCCCATCCGGATCAACGCCGTAACGGGTCAGCATATCCGTGTCCGGATTCTCAGTCATGAGCGCCACGCTGTAGAACGCTCCGTTTTGCCGCACGTGGACGGGATAGATGTCGGGGCACACCATGCCGATGCTCCGCTGCATATCGGCGGTGAGCACCGAGCGGACGTAGGATTTGTCCGTGTAGGTGGTGTTAAGGTCGAACTCCGTCACGCGCGGCATGCCGGCCTTGAGGCGGAATTTGTGCCCTGAGTTGCCTTCGATCTTGTGGCTCTTTTTCGGCCAGCCCCGTGAAGTGAATCCACGGATGCGAACCCCGCAGTTGTCGAAGAATTCGTTATTCAGGAAGATGGAGCAGCGGGTCCCAGGGTCGTTATCGATGGACCCGGGCGTTTGTACAAATCGATAAACGACCGGCAGTTGCGTGGTGAATGAGGTGTCCTGCACCATCGTTCCGAAATACTCCGGAGAGTTCGTGGGCACGCGATAAAGGGGTGCTTTTCCGGTGCGGGCGGCAGCATCAGTGGCAGTGATGCGCCAGCGAATCATTTGGCCCGGTGTGGAAGCGGAAGCGGGGATAACGGCACTGTAAATACCCGCATTCAGCGCCATGGGCACGGTCACCTCAGCATTGTAATTTATCCTGTAAATCAGGTTCACTGTCGCGACGGTGCTGCCGTTTTGCGGAGTCACAGTTGCATTGATCGTTAGGGAGTCGCCATCCAGCGGGGGCGGCGGATTCTCCGTAACTCCGGAAATAAAAGGGCCGGCCAGTGCGGAATTGACCGCACCCGGAGTTAGCGCGGCCAGATATCCGGCGCTGCTGTAGCTGATATCCGAAGACTGATTCGGATAAGTGGGTGCGAACTCCTGCACGATGGTCGCGCCATTTGGCTTCACGAGTGCCAGATATTCGCCGTTTTCCGACAGCTTGAAGTTGGTGTGCAACGTCTGTCCCGCCACCGCCCGGTTCTTTTCCGAAGCAAAGACTAACAAATAGGCTCCCGGCGCGAGAGTAACGGCGGGAAACGTCCATTTGTCGAGGTTGTCCGGTTCGTCGGTAAGATGATATCCGCTGAGTTCGAGGGCATACAGGGTGTTTGGATTATAGATTTCAATCCAGTCTTCGCGGTCTCCGCCAATGGGCGCATCCTCCAGGCCGCTGTCATTGGCGGCGAGGAATTCGTTGATGACCGGTTCCAGGACGGAAGCACCCACACCCACCAGTTTGGTGGCGGTAGAGGGGCCGACTGCATTAGTAGCCGTCAGCGTGAAACTCGCGTCCGTCGTCAGCGGCGGCGTAACGATGCTGGTCTGACCTGTCACGTCCTGATTCGTGAAGGGTCCACCGGTCAGTGACACAGAGACCGCATTTTGCACCGTCCAGGACAGCGTGGTCGTGCCTCCGGCGGGCACATTCGGAGGAGAGGCGGTAAAATTGGAAATCGTCGGTGAAGCGGGTTGTCCAATGCTTCTCCCGGCGAGGCCATCGTTGTAAATCGTGCTTACCTCCTCTGCGGTCAGGGCACGGTTCCAGAATCCGAAGTCATCGTACTTCCCGTCCCAATATCCCGCTGCTGAAGTGCTGGGACTTGTGCCGCCATTCACGGTCTTGCAGCCAAGGGCGGTCACAGCACTGTTGCGCACGAGCGCGACCGTCGTGACCGTCGCTGCGACCTGGACCCCATTACGGTAGAGGCGGTGCGTCGTTCCGTCATAGGTGAACGCCACCTGCTGCCATGAACCGGTGGGAAATACCGAGGATTCAAGCACATTGGTGCTGTTTGTGAGGTAGTTGCTCAACTGCCCGCTGGGATTCAACCCCATGTGGTACTGCCCCACCAGTGAGTCGCCCCAATTCTTCGCCATCGAAGCCCATTGAGGACGGGTGTCCGCCCACACCCATCCGCTGAAGCTCATCGTCGCGACATTGTTTTCGATGGCATTGGCGGTGGTGATCCAGTCATTACTGCCGTCCAGTTCCACGGCTCCGCCGATCTGTCCCGTGACCCAGGGAGCGGGGCCAAAGTTTGAGAGCGTTCCATTGCCGGCGGCTCCGCGAACAGAATCCACTGCAGTCGTGCCGCTGGTTTCATCGAATCGGTAATGGGCCACAAGTCCGTCGGTCAGCGCAGCGCGGAGGAGCGGCGGGCACAGAATGAGAGCCAAAGCGGGAAAGGGGAACTTCATGTTGGGGGTATGTTTAAGCAAAAGAACGAAGGGCGGGGTCCGGTACCGTACCCGAAACCCGCCCCCGTTGGGAAGACCTATTGTTCGCAGAGTCAGCGGCGGCGGCGGCTCATGCCGGCAACTCCGAGCAGAAGCAGCGCCATGGACGAGGGCTCCGGAACGACCCCGATGCCCGCATCTCCGTTGTTTTTGATCTGCAGAATCTGCGCGGCGCTAAGCGCTTCATTCCAGAAGGCGAGATCGTCGATCTTGCCGTCCCAATAGCCGGCGGCCGCACCACTGGCGGCAAGGGTGGAATTATTGGTTTTCACACCGATCGACATGTTGGGTGTCAGCGCATCAAGATCGGGAGGCGCAGTCGAACTGGCCACCTGAAGGCCATCGATATAGAGGGTTTGATTTCCCGCGGAGCCGTTATAGGTAACGGCCACGTGGTGCCACGCATTCAGCGTTAGAATTCCGGGTGCGATCAACGGCCCGGCCTGTGGAGCAGCAAGATAATTGCTGATGCGGCCGGAGGTGTTATCGAAACCAAAGTGGAAGGATCCTGCGGAAGCATCCCCCCAGTTTTTGACAATCGAGCCCCACGTGGGCGCGGCATCGGCCCATACCCATGCAGAGATGGTCATCGCAGTCGTTCCGGTAGGAATAACATTGAGGGCGAGTGCGAAATCATTGGCACCGTCAAACTCCAGGGCGTTGCCGATTTTACCAGGCACCCACTGGGCACCGCCGAAATTGTTCAGAGTGGCCACGCCGGTGGCTCCCCGAATGGCATCGGAGGCCGAATTGCCGCTGGCTTCGTTGAATTGATAGGCAGCGGTCAGCGCTGCATGCGCCGGCCCGGAAAGGAAAACGGCAGCGGAGAAGGTGAGCAAAGAAGGCAATTTCATGCAGGTCGTTCAGTTTGGCGTAAAACGGGACCTTTGGCTCTCTCATCATTTTGCCATGCTGCCAATTACCCAAAACAGGGTAATTTTGTACGCATTTGTGGCCGGGAGCCTCTTCATCCGAGAGGTCCCCGGCTCTTGAGATACTGCAGCGTGGCTTCCGTCCGGCTGTGGACGTGCAGCTTCTCATAAATCCTCCGCAGATGCACATTTACCGTCTCCGGGCTGATCCCGAGCCGGGCGGCGATGAGCTTGTTCGAAAGCCCCTCGGCGAGCAGGGCGAGGATCTCCTGCTCGCGGCGCGACAGCGACTCCTCCGGACCGGCTTCCGGCTTGCGATGGAATGCTCCCACGACTTGCCGTGCAATTTCCGCCGTCATGGGCGCTCCTCCCGCTTTCACCTCGGCCAGCGCCTTCGCTACGTCCTCAGGCCCGCAGCGCTTCAACAGATAACCACAGGCACCGGCTTTGAGAGCTTCGAATATCTTCTCCTGGTCATTGTAAACAGTAACCATGATGATGTTCACTGCCGGCAGCCGTTTTTTAAGCCGTGCGGTGCAGGCGATGCCGGACTCGCCGGGCAGATGGATGTCCATCAGCACCACCTCCGGGTGATGCCGGGGGATTTCCGTCAGTGCCTCCTCCGCCGACTGACAGGTGCAAACACACCGGCAGTCCGGCGCAGCATCCACCCATTCGCGCAACGACTCGCGGACGATCCGGTGATCTTCGACGATGGCTACGGCGGTCATGATTGCAGGGTGGTGCGGGAAAGCGGAAGACGCAGCCGCACCGTGGTGCCGGCGCCTTCGCGGGATTCTATTTCGCACATTCCACCGAGGCTGTCGAGGCGCTGCCGCAGATTGGCGAGCCCGTCTCCATTGCTGCCGGCGGAGGACTTCATTCCGCAACCGTTGTCCTCCACCGCGATCTCCAGACTCCCGCTGGTGACACGCATCGAAAATCGCACCCGCCGGGCGCCGCTGTGGCGGACGATGTTGTGCAGCACTTCCTTCAGCGACAAAAACAGATTGTGCCGCGCCTCCGCCTCCAGCGGGATGTGAGGCAGTGGAGACGGCACATCGAAGGTACATTCAATATCCGCCTCTGTCAGGAAGTCCCGCGTGTAGCCGGTAAGGTAGAGCGCCACGGAATCCGCCGTATCGTGCCGCGGATTGACGGCCCATACGATTTCATCCAGCGCCTCGACGAGAGATCGCGCCTTGCCGGAAATCGTGGAAAGACGGCCATGCAGGGCGTCTGATTCCTGTGACGCCGCGGGTACCGCTGTGGCGAGCATGGAGATTTCCGTCAGGCTGGCGCCGAGATCATCGTGGAGGTCGCGGGCAATGCGGGCGCGTTCCGTTTCGCGAATCCGGCGCATTTCGGCGTGCGCGAGATGCCGCCGGTGACGGGTCCGCGCCACGAGCCACACCACCAGTGAAAGCAGGCACGCGGCGGCCAGCAGTCCCGCCACACGCACTTCTGTGCGCTGCCACCAGTAAGGGTGAACGGTGATGGAAAGGGATGCCGGCGAGAGACTCCACGTGCCGTCGTGATTGCAGGCCCTAACAAGAAACTCATAACGCCCCGGAGTGAGCGTGCCATAGGTCGCGGACGCGAGAGTGCCGGGAGGGGACCAGTCTTTCTCAAGTCCCGACATGCGCGTGCTGTAACGCACTTTTTCTCCGCTGATGAGACATGGGGCCGTCCAGCGGAGCGCCAGTGAATGAGGTCCCGGGGGCACCTCCAACTCACGTGGTGCCGCGCAATCCAGTGATCCAAACGAACGATCCACTCCGCTGGTCGCCGTTACCGCATGGCCATCCAAATTCACTTCCAGCAATTGCACCTGCGGCGGCACATGATTCAGCGGAAGATGCGCAGGCTGGCAGGAGGCGATACCGCCCGTGGTGGCGAACCACAGCCAGCCATCCCTGCCTCGCCACACGGCGGGCTGCTTGCCGCCGGAGAATTCGCGGGTCGGCAACCCGTCGCTGCGGTCGAAGACGATCAGATCGAGCGGTCTGCTGCGGGTGACTTCCCGCTCCGCAAGAGATGTCAGGGAGATGCGCGCCAGTCCTGCCCGGGTACCGACCCACAGATATCCGAGCCCGTCTTCGATGATGTGCATCACGCGGTTGTCCGGCAGGCCATC
Source organism: Verrucomicrobiales bacterium (assembly GCA_035550135.1). Classification (GTDB taxonomy): domain Bacteria; phylum Verrucomicrobiota; class Verrucomicrobiia; order Verrucomicrobiales; family V1-33; genus V1-33. The sequence continues at coordinate 15,434 of DASZQB010000064.1, read as the reverse complement.
GGTTTCATTGAAGACGGTGATCCTTCCCTCCCGCCAGCGCGCGAGCCCTCCCCCCACGGTGCCGATCCACATGGAGCCATCCGCCGAGGGGGCGAGGGCATAGACGACATTGTGCGGCAGGCCGCTTTCCATGGGTACGGGATGAAACCGCCCGTCCTCCAGCCGCGAGGCTCCGCCGCCTGCGGTGCCGATCCAAATGCGTCCGGCCTTGTCCTCGGCGGCGGCGCGCATGGCCCGTTGCCGCACGCCGTCCGCCGGGCCGTAAGCCCGCGTGGTTCCGTCCTTTACCATAAAAAGCCCCTGGTCTGTCCCGATCCAGCGGCGGCCTGTGCTGTCGTCGAAGATGAGATGATAGTTGCTGCCCATGGGAGGAAGGATCTGCTCGAACTCCCCGCCCTTCTCCCGAAGCGTGCCCGTGCGCGCCATGCCCGCCAACAGCGAGCCTTCTGCATCGCACCACAGCGCTCCCACGAGATTGGGCAGATTTCCCTTTTCCCTGTTCATCACCATCAGACTTCCGTCTTTCCAGCAGCCAAAAAAATGCGCTTCGCCCGCGAACCAAAGAGCGCCGGCCCGGTCTTCGCACACCGTCCACACCATCGGCGCAGGCAACCCGTCGGCGGAGGTCAGAGAACGAAAACGCTGCGGACGGAACTGTACAAGGCCAACGCGCGTGATGCCCGCCCACGTGTTTCCCTCGCGGTCATCGAAAAGGGCATCCACATGAGTGCCATCGAGCTGCGCCAGACCGGTGAGGATGGCCTCCCTGCCATCCGGCCGGAAGGCGGCGAGACGGGCGTTTCCGGTGGCGTACCAGAAGTTGCCGTTTGCGTCCACATTGCGGGCGCGCAGTCCGCCGGGCGGGGGCCATTCGCACGGGACCTTGCGCCATGGGTCTTTGTCTGAAACCCAGAGGGCGCCGTTGGCTTCCATCCAGATGGTGCCGGAGCGCCCGGAGGAGAGGCCCCGAACCTGCCACTCCGATTCACCGGTGGCGGGCGGCGCGGGTTCGAAGGAAGTGCCGGTCCAGCGCAGGAGCGCGTGCTCTGTGCCCGCCCACAGTGTGCCGGAAGTGCCCATGGTTAGGGCTGTGATTTTGCCGGTGCCGGCGGGCAGGGGGATCTCCGTCACTTCCGTTGCGCTGCCGCGCACGAGCGCGCCGGTTGCGGTGATCCACCAATCTCCGTTTTCCGCCGATCCCCGGATGAAGGCAGCGGGCGGCAAGGCGGGTCCGGGCATTACTGACGGCAACTTGCCGGCACGGCAAGTCCAGCGATGACCGTCGGTGGTGAGGATGACTGACGCTTCGTCACTGAGGCCCCATGCCCTGGCGGGCTTTACGGGAGCCCCGGCCGGGGGAAAGACCAGGGAGAATTTGCCGTGCCGCCATTCCCACACGGCGCCCTCGGCGGTGGCAACCCACATGCCGTTGGCATCCGACCACAGCGTCACGGGCGCTTTCTCCGGAGGGATCTCTGTCAGGTCCATGCTCACGAATGCCGAGCCGTCGAAGCGGCTCAGGGTTTCCGAATTGAGCATCCAGAGGAAGCCATCGGGACTTTGGGCGAAGCGGTCCACGCTCTTCCGCGGCCCGCCGACATCTGTGCGCCATGTTACCGCGTCAAAACGGTCCACCGGCTCTGCCGCCGGCAGCGGCGAGAGAGGCAGGAGGCAAAGGAGACGCCGGAGAACTGTCAGGATGCACACCATGGCGAAGGGAATACGAAGGAAGACAGGCGGTGTCTAATATTCGGTTGTGTTCAAATCCGGGGCGTTTGGCTGGAGGCAGGGTTGACCTCCGCCCCCAGCGGGAGATGGGGCAGCGGAGACGGCACATCGAAAGGTGCATTCGATGCCCGCCCCGGTCAGGAAGTCCCTCGTGTAGCCGGTAAGATAACGTGCCGCGGATTGACGGCCCACACGTTTTCATCCAGCGCTTCTACGAGAGATCGTGCCTCGCCGGAAATCGTGGAAAGGCCGCGCAGGGACGCCTGATTCCTGCGCGGCCGCGGGCATGGCCGTTTCGTGCGCCGGAATCCGTCGTCGTAATTTCCAGGTTTTGGGGCGGCCGCGGGAATGTCAAACCACGTGTCACCCCAGCGATTGCCGCACGGCAATCATCGCTTCCGCCAGCGCGTCCCAATCCTGCGGTGTCTGTTCCCATGTGCTGCTAATGCGGAGGACGCGTCGCAGATCCTCTTCGGGAAGGCCCATGGCGGCCAGCACTTCGGACGCCCCGCCCCCGCTGCTGCACGCGGAGCCCGTCGAGACCTGAAATCCGGCACGGCTGAGACGGGCCAGCCATTTTACGTTGGTGTGGGAGGGAAGAACGAGCAGGGTGGTATTCCACAGGCGGGGCGGGCCTTCCCCCACGACACGGATGCCCGGAATGGCCGTTTTGATGCGTGCCTCAAAGGCGGAGCGGAAGCCTTCCCGTTGCGCGTTTTCCGCCATTCCGGACTCCCGGGCTTCCAGAGCGGCCAGCATGGCGGAGATACCGGGCAAATTTTCCGTTCCGGCACGGCGGCGTTCCTCCTGAGGCCCGCCGCGCAGCCATCTAAGCGGGGCGCGGGACGAACTCACTTTCAGAAAGCCCACACCCCTGGGGCCTCCGAACTTGTGAGCAGAACCAGTGAGAAAATCGCACTCCCCCAGCCCGGCGCACGGGAGTTTTCCCAGCCATTGGGCGGCATCGCAATGAAACGCGACGCCTGCCTCCCGGCAAAGGGCAAGAGCATCGCGCCACGGCTGGAGGACGCCGGTTTCGTTGTTGGCGGCCATCAGGGAGACGAGCCCGGGCTTCTCCTTTTCCAATACTGCCCGCAGAGCTTCCAGATCGGCGACACCGGAGGAAACGGCGGGAATTGGCACCGCCCTGGCGGCGGGTTCCCGCACGCTCGGGTGTTCGATGGCGGAGACCGCGATGCGTTCCCCGCGGCCCATGAAGTGATCGAGGACGGCGTTGTTGGCCTCCGTGGCTCCCGAAAGGAACACCACGTCTCCGGGCTCACAGAGCAGTAGGGCGGCAAGGCGGGCCCGGCAATCCTCCAACTCCTCCCGCGCCTCCGCCGCCTCGCGATAGAGGCTGGAGGGATTGTGCCATGGAGCGGCCAGCCATGCGGCGCGCGCGGCGGGATGAAGAGGGGTCGTGGCGTTGGCGTCGAAGTAGCCGTTCACTGGACACCCGGAATCCATCAGCTTCGCGGAACCCATCAACCTCCCGTCGCCTCAGGCGCCACGCGCTCGATCTTCACCTTCGCGAGCCCCTGACGATATCCGAACCCCAGTTTGGCGGCCGCGGCAGGTGTGAGATCGATGATGCGCCCCCGGATATAGGGGCCGCGGTCGTTGATGCGAACCACGATGCTCTTATTGGTGCCAAGGTGAGTCACCTTTACCCTCGAACCCAGCGGCAAACTGCGGTGAGCGGCTGCCATGGCTCCGGAATGGAAGCGTTCGCCGCTGGCCGTGCGGCGGTCTGTGTAGATAGAGGCCACGCCATGCTGGGCCTGGCCGGAAACCTTCACCGTTTCCACAGCAGCCACTTTTGTGGAAGGTGTCGCACAGGTACAGGCGAGTTGGAGTGCTGCTGCGCCGATGGTCGCGGATTTGGCAAACAGCGGTAGGATAGAGACGCTCATAATCATTTGCAGACGGAGGGGAAGCGGTCGGCGCGCTACTCAGCTCCTAAAAACCATAAAGGTAAAGGGAAGAATTGAGCCGCCTCTTAATGAAATATAAATGAGCACAAACGTGTTAGGAATTCCCGCGCGCGGGCAATTTCCCAGCAGCCAAAACTTCAAAAGCTTCAAGCGTCGATGGAAGCGGCCCCACGGCGGGGCGCTCAAGGCTTACTCGAAATCTGAGGTTTCGAGTTTGAACTTACCTCACGGTATCGTCACTCGGGAAGATACGGTTCAACAGCGGCACGTTACCCGGTTTCTCCGTGTGGATCACCACCGTTTGGCCTGGAAGGAGCGCGTAGGCCTTTCCTTCGCCCGGCATGGCTTCCGGGGGGTACTTTACGACGATGTCCCGGCCATGAATCCGCTGGTTGGGAAGCGGGCTGGTGGCATCGGCGAGGTTGTTGATCCGGGGGGAAATCGCTTCGACTACTGTTTTGTAGGCATGATCGGGCTGATTGGTCGCCGTCACCCAGACTTCCTTATCGACCCAGAGTTGGTTCGCCTGATCCTGAGGCAGGAAACAAATGATTTGCTGCGGCTCACCGACGATTTTCAGCACCCCTTCACCCACATTCACATATTCGCCGACTTCCTTATCCACGCGGTCCACGATGCCGCCGTGCGAAGCTCTCAACTGGCACTGATCGATCTTGGTGCGGATTTCGATGTATTGCTGCTGTTCCTCTGCGTTCAGGAGGTTGGACTTCGCAACCTCTTCAGCGCTCAAATCCAACTTGGCCGCGGCCGCTGCCTGATTGGCGAGGGTTTCCCGGGCCTCCGTGACCCGCTTGATCGCGGCATTAACGGAGCCGAGATGCTTATCATTAAAAGTGAGTCGCCCCTCGGCCTTCGCGAGATCGACCTGGTTGCGAACGGAGTCGGTTTGAGCATTAACGATTGCCCGCAAGGCCGGATCCTTTATCGCCGCCGGTGCGGAGAGGCCCGCCAAAACTTTGCTCAATTCCCTCTTCGCCGCTTCATCCTCCGCCACGCTGGTTTCGATCTCCCGCAGTTCGGCATCGAGCTTGATGAGTTCCAGGTCATAGTCACGGATGTCCTTTTCGCGGTCGGCGACGATTTGCCGCTTCAGCGTTTCCATCTCCAGCAGATGCGGCGCGGGGTCCATCACGGCAACCACCGTGCCGGGCGTCACCTGCTGCCCCCGCTTGACCTTGATTTCCTTCAGCCGCCCCTCTTCAATGGGCGTGACGTTTTCCTGGTACACGTCCACGGCTCCGTTCATCCGGTTGAAGGTGACGCCGCTCTTGTACACCCAGATGGCGAGGGCGCCCATTGCCACCCAGATCAGCAGAGGCCAGCATTCAAGAATGCGGCGGGTGGTCAGCTTCGGTTTGGTGCGGACCGGCGTGGTGCGGTTCGGGTGAAATTCACTCATCTCGGCGGGCGGGGAAAAAGGTTAGATTTCAACGGTGGTGCGCTGCATCACGAGGCTCACCTCGCTGGACTCAGGCAGTTTTGCGATGGCATCGACAAGGTCAACTTTATACGACGGGTCAATGAGGCGGATTTGATAGGCGAATTCCAGCACCTCGCCCTGAATCGCTTCGCGGGTGGCGATGAGTTCCGTGCTGGTGCAGTACTGAGCAAAGATCTCCGGCAGCGTGGTCGCCGCTTTGCTGTTGGCCGGCAGCATAAAGCGAAGCAGGCCTTCAAACTCGCGCCGGCTGGCCCACGGAGACCATGACAGGAAGAACGCGGTGAAGCCGAAAAACAGCGTGCCGAGTGTGGCCACCATGAAGACCTGCGCACCACACGCGATGCCGATCGCGAGCGCGGCGAAGATGAAGATCACATCCCGCGGATCACGGATCGGCGTTCGAAAACGAACGAACGCCATCGCACCCAGAATGCCAAGGCCGCGGGCCATGTTGTTCCCGATGGCCATGATCATGACACAAATGACGATACAGGCGAGAACGATGGTCTGGATGAAACTCCGCTGGTAGCTGAAACCCTGATGCGTCCATCGATAGATATTGGCGAGCACCAGCGCGAGAACGAATGCGATGCACAGCGAATAGAAGATTTCCGTGGCCACCAGCGTGCGCATGGAACCAAGGGCATCGAAGAGCGGCGCAGGCTCGGTCGTCCCCCCTCCCTGGGCGAAAATGGGTGGGATGGAGCCAGGGAGGTTGAGGACAAAGGCGGGTTCAGTGGGCATTAGGCGGAGGGAATAAAAGCTGCGGGGAAAAGGGGAAAAGGCCCGGAGGCCGAAGGGAAGGGACTCGAAAAAGGCGCGCTATACTGGCGGACTGCCCCGTTCGTGCAACGGAAATAAACCCGGATAGGGCTAAATCCAGTTGGGCGTGGCGGTCGTGTTCTCGCTCGCCGCGGCATAGGAGAAGCCGCGGAAGAGCGTTTCAAGCCGCCATGCTGCGGCGTACTTGCAAAAACCGGTGTTGCTCAAATTGAACCGGCGCACCAGTTCCAGCATCCATGTGGGCGTGTCCCGCATGGCTTTTAATTCAAAAATATAGCCGGCGTATTCCCGCCGCAGCCCGGTTTGAGTATCCATAGGCCGCCAGTATTTGAAATCGGCCACCTCCTCGCCCGGCAGCCGCCATTCACGCGTAGGACGATAGGAAATCCGCCGGTCAAAGGTGATCCGCGCATAGTCGTCGTTGGCTCCGAAGTAGCTTTCCCGGATGTAGCGGATCAGCATTTTCGGGGTGGCGCCAATGGCTTTGGTGATGCGGCAGAATTCGAGGAGGTTATTGTTCTCCTTCGGGGATTTCAACATGGGAGCAGTCTCCGGATACGGGATCACGCTGGGGGTGAACTGAGCCCGCTTCATCCGGGCGCGGCTCTTCACGATGACCATGCCGATCTTCCGCTTCAACTCGAAGAAAACCGGATTGCCGGGATTGCTGTCGGTCCCGTAAGTACGAATACGCAGCTTGAACCGTCCGAAGCTCTTCCGCTCCTTGGCCAGCGCAAGATCCATCGTGGGCGTGTCGAGCTGAAGGGTCGTGGTGATGTACTCGGGAATGTCTCCCTTGCCGTTCGGATCAGCCACGGTGAACGGCTCCATGTAATTGCGAACCTGAGGCACCAGACGGGGATGCAGCACAAACTTCTGTTCAAACCGCTCGATGACAACATCTTTGGCCCCCTTGCGGCTGGGTCCGCCCTGACGTTTTGGCGGAGCGGAAGCATCAGGGGAAGGTGCGGGGCTTCCCACAGGAGGGCTGGAAGGAGGTGCGGGTTGCTCAGAGGTTGCAATCATTGTTCGAATCGGACGGCAGTGTTCTGCCAGAGAACCAGGAAATGTGACGGAAAAGTTGCTTTGAGAATGAAATATACACCCGGTACGTCTCCTGCAAATACCTGGAGGCGGTGAAAATGCGGTGAACGCGGCAAAAACTCGACAAAAATCCGCGGGGCTTCCGGCTGGCGAAGGGTTGGACGCTGCGCTAAAGCCGGACCGATGACTGTCGAGTCCGCCATGGAAGCGTTCACCGGGGTGTATCCCGTCTGGAAAAAAAAACTGATCGCCGTTTCCGGCGGGCGGGACTCCACGGTTTTGCTGCACGCGCTCCATGCCGCCGGTCACCGCCGGCTCGTCGTATGCCATTTGGACCATCGTCTTCGCGGAAAGGCCTCCGCGCAGGATGCGGCTTTTGTCAGAAAGCTGGCCACACGGCTGGGGTGCGAATGCGAAACAGGTGCCGAAGACGTGCGCCGCACGGCGGTACAGGCTGGTCAGTCCCTGGAAACGGCGGGCCGAAGCGCACGGCATCGCTTCTTTGGCGACTGTGCCGCCCGTCACCGCTGCAACACCCTGCTTCTCGCGCACCATGCGGATGACCAGGCGGAAACGGTGCTCTTCAATCTCTTTCGGGGTGCCTCCGGATTGCGCGGCATGACCGCGCTTTCGGAGCTGAAGGTCCCCGGACAGCGCAGGACTCTGCACGCTCTAAGGCCGCTCCTCACCGTACCGCGGGAGGAAATTGACCGGTATGCAACCGCCCATGGCGTGGCTTTCCGGGAGGACGCCACCAATGTTGAAGCGGGCCCTGTCCGCAACCGGCTCAGGCTAAGTGTGCTGCCCGCCATTTGCGATGCCATGGGACGCGACGTCAGGCCTGCCCTGTGCCGTGCAGCAGAACTCGCTTCTGACGAAAGCGAACTTTTGAACGAACTGGCCGCACCGCTGGCGAACAACGCAGAACAGGATGTCCGCGCGCTTTCCAGTCTCCACCGTGCCCTCCAGCGGCGTGTCATCCACCTCTGGCTCACGCGGCAGGGATTCACCGGTATCGGATTCCATGAGGTGGAAAGCGTGCGCTCCATGCTCGATCTGACCAGCGGCCCCGCCCGCGTCAATCTGCCGGGCAACCGGTTTGTGCGGCGCACCAAAGCAAAACTCCGCGCGCTGCCGTGAGGCAACGGGCGGAGTTCGCTTGCGGGGAGGCTGAAAGAGAGCCGGTTACGGACGCGTGACCTTTAGCCGCAGCCAGACGCGCGGCACACCAGGGGCAACAGCGACGTTGGAGCGGAACGTTGCCGTCTCCGTGGTGCCGGCGGGAGTGGTCGTCCCCACATGGGTCACATTATCGGTGACCCAGGTTTGGAGGTCCGTGGAGGATTGAACCGTATAGGTAAAGCCTCCCGCGCTGTATCCGTTGGCCGTGGGGTTGGTCCCGCCGGTGAGCCGCCGGTAACTAATCGTGCTGAAATTCGAGCCTCCTACGTTCACCGTCCCGGTTGTCGGAAGAATCACCGGATTCTCCGCCACATTCGGATCTGTGCCAAAGGCCTGTTCCAGCATCGTGACGACACTGTCGTTGTCCGGATCGCCGAGCGGGTCCGGCTGAACCTGCCGGCTCAGATTCGGCTGGCCGGGGGTGACACTGCCGGTGAAGCCTGCGGGAAATGGCTGGTTGGTGGCGATCGCGGTTTCATACTGCAGACTGTCACCGTTGTTTCCGGTTGCTCCGCCATTCAGGTCTCCACCATACCAGGCACCGGGGGAGTTGGCCGCGTTCTCGCCCCTGAACCGGGCAAACGATTCCGGGTGGTAATAATTCGTGCTCAGATACATTGTTCCGAGATCCGCCAAACTGTCATAGGCCCATCCGTCCCACGGCGGCTTGATGATGGAAACGTCCGGCGGAACAGGCTGGTCGCGGAACATGATGGAATCTGCTAGAGCGCCAAACGCGATTTCGTCAAAGACTCCATCTCCCGGCGAATCCGCCGCGCCATTCCCGCCGGCACCCACCTTCTCATCCAGATCCATACCGATATGGCCGACGAAATCCCGCACCAGCAGGAGATTGAAATTCAGGTTGTCGGTGTCGCCTCCGAGCACACCATCACTGAAACTGGTGACGAGCCCTTCGCGTCCGGCAGGATCACCCGTGGCCGTGCCCGCAGCCATGAGCCCGAAAAACGGATTGTTTTTGTCCGGATCGTCGGCCTTGCCGAGGGGATACCGGTTGCCGATCAGCAATAAGCCGTTTGAGCCGGTGCTCATGCCATCCAGGCTCCATGCATGCCGAATGGTGCCGGTGTTCGGCCCCACATTGTCGATCACCAAAAGGGTAAAATTATTGAGGCTGCGCGCGGTCCCGCCGGTATTGATGAGTTCGACAAATTCGAAGTTTTTGTCAGCTCCGGGCGGATTGAGGTTCACTTCATTGAGGAGAACAGAACCGGTGCTGCTGAGCGGAGCGGTGTGATTGGGACGGCCTGGGGAAGCGGCTCCGCGGAACGGCGTGCCGAGCGCACCGGTGCCAAACTCTCCGGTATATTCAATCGCGGGAATGGCTGCAGGGGTGTTTTGAATTTGGCCCCACTGCCAGGCGTCCTTGGTGTTCGCCTCAAAATGTCCCGTAAACCTCGCCACATGGTCTGCTTCGAAAGCCGTGGAATCGATCCATGCATACGAAGGTCCGGGATTTCGGGTGCTCGTGCTGATACTGTCCAGCATTTCAGCACAGTAGGCACTGGGAATCAGCAGCGTGCCATCATCGTCCGGGTCGAGATCCCCGGTGATCACCAATCCCGTCTGATGGAGAACAGGCCCAATAATAGGATTGCGAACCAACAGTATGGCGACGCCGTTGTTTGGGAGATCATCGCCGCCCAATCCCTCCGGCGGGTCGAAAACGTTGGTATCCTCCGGCAGGGTGCCCGCTTCCGCAAAATTATAAGGACGACCACCCGCATTATCCCAACTGTCCCCCGCGACAACGATCCCGTTCAGCCCGGTATTGAGCCCGTCCAGCGGAAAACTATCCACGATGTCACCACTGCTGCCATCGTTCTCGAGGTCCACCACAAACACCCAAAGGCCATCGAGATACGCCACCCCTCCGTTTGAACTGATCAGTTCGATATACTCCCGGTTGTCGTCCGCAACGATGTTGCTGAAGTCCGTGGGATTGATCATCACTTCGTTGATCCGGATGGATGCCTGAACCGGGGGAGTGGTCGGGTTGATTGTCGCTGAAAGATTCGGAAGACCCGGAGTGGCCGCACCGCGGAACCCGCCGAAGAATCGATCCTCGCCGTTTACCTTCTGAACATCAAACCCCAGATTTGTCGGAGAGGTGTTGTTGGTAAAGCTTCCGCCGTACCACGCGGTGGGGCCTACGGTTTTCAGGTTTTCAAGACCTGCCTTGCGCGCAAGGCAGTCCGGCGAGAGGGACGGAGGCATTACGGTGCGAAGATCCACAGTGGAGTAAGTGCGCCCGAGAGCCGTTTTCCCCACCTGCGTGAAACCCACCTGGTCCACGATGGTCCCGATTTGCGCCAGCGACCGGCCTGGATCGATCAGGCCATCATCGGGACCTCCCAGGCCATCACCCTTGTCGAAATCCTCATCGAGGGGACCGAGAAAGCCCTTCACCAGAAACAGCGTAAGGCCATCCTTGAATCGGATATCCCCTTCCGAGAAACCAGTGGACGCGGGAGCCGGCGTGGCACGCGACGTAGGACTGCCGAGCGCCGTTTGTGTGGAGACGAGATCCTTGAAGGAACTGTAAGCGGACGAAAAGCCGTCACCGATCAAAAGCAGTCCGTTCGGCCCGGTGGACATCCCGGACAAGTCCCACTTTTCGAGGATCTTACCCCCGCCAGGAGACTCGTCGTTGCCTCCGTCAAAGCTGTCCATCAAAATCAGCCAAAAACCTTGCAGGCTGCGGGCGGTGGGGGTGAAATTATTGTCTTGAGTGCCCGTGTTGATGATCTCGATATACTGAAAACGATCCACCACATTGGTCCCCACCGGATTGAGACCCACCTCATTGATGCGGAAGTCCGTCGTCTGAAGACTCTGGGAGAGGTTGGGCCGGCCCGGAGTCGCCTCTCCGAACAGCGCCACCTGCGGCTGTCCCGAAAGAGGGCCAAAAAACCGGTTGGGCACGTAAGTCACGGTACTCGCCGGACCATCAGTCAGTTTCCCGCCATACCAGAAAGCGGCACTGTTGGCCCCGTCATCGCCGAGCCGTCTCGCGAAGGTGTCCGGATCACGAAGCCCGAGCAGACTGCTTTTCCAGATCTCAGAAATATTGGCCGCGGTCGTCACGTAGGGATTGGTATTGGAATCAAAGTCCCTGGTCCCGATACTGTCCACGATGGTAAAAGGCAGCGGGGTGAGATCGAGAATCCCGTCGTTGTTTAGGTCGAGATCATCGCCCTTCTTGACCACCGTCTGATTGTTAAATCCGGAGACGAGAAGAATGGAAAGCCCGTCATTGGACTTGATGTCCGAATCCCCCATTCCCGACGGATCGCCTACCGCTGTCGCCGGATCGACAAATCCGGCCCACGGTCCTCCGCGCGGGGCACTGGCATAGCCGTTTCCAAGGAGCAGCAATCCGTTGGTGCCCGTGCTGAGGTCATTCAAATCCCACACCTCTTCCACAACCCCGATATTTTTGGCCACATTGTCCTCCTCGTCGAACCGGTCATTGTTGATAATGATGATCGAAAGACCCGTGCATGCCTCCACCCCGTTGGTGGTGCTCTTCAATTCGATAAACTCGAAATTCTCGTCCGAACTCGGCGGGTTAAGGTTTACTTCATTGAGCCGGATGGCGGCGGATCCAGGCGTCGCGGCTGAACCCAGCAGCATCCCGGCGAGAGGGAGAAGCAGTTTTTTCATTGATGGCAGGAGGGATGTGGGCGAACGGCTGCAAAAGTACGCATTTGAGGATTAAGGCTTGAGGAACGGGGGCAAGGAACATGGCGAAAATGTCACATTTCGCCAGCCATTATTTTGGAAAGTCCCGTAGTGGGCGAGATACGAGAGTGGAGCTTGGCATAGACGCAAATCCGGAAGGCGCCACCCTTTATCCGGAAGGCGCCACCCTTTTGCGTGAAAAATAGGTGCTCGCCGCAACTTGGAAATGGCGAACATTTACCGGGTATGTTGTTGCGTTTGCTCTTCTGTTTCAGCATGTTCGCCAACCTCCTGAAGGCGGCAGAGGGGCTCCACGTGCTATGGATTAACCAGTGAGAACAACGGTCCCTAGTCGCCGAGGCCAGCACAATGCCTACATGGTCGAGACGCCAACTACTCAGATATCGCACCGCAGATATCGCACCGCCTTTCTGTGAAGGAAAGCTGAACGAAGGACAGACGGCGTATTGGAAGCGATGCCCTCAAGGCATCCGATTCCGCCATTCGCTGGTGGGCGGTGATGGGCCATCTGATGCACGGAAAGGACGCCGTCACCGCCGCGGCCGACCGGCTGAACGCACGCCTGAAGGACGAAAACGTGTCCGTGCGCATCGCCGCGGCGGAAACACTCGCCAAATGCGGACGTGAATCCGATCTGCCCGCAGCGCTCGATCTCCTCCTTGCGGCGGCGGATCTCCGCGAAACCGGCTACTTCGATGCCGTTCGCGCGCTCAATGCCCTCGACGACCTGCGCGAACAGCTTTCTCCGGCTCAAAAGGACCGTCTCGCCGCTCTTCCCCGCACCGGCCCAAGGCAAAGCCAGCGCACCTGCGATTACGTCCAGCGATTGCTGGAGCACATCGCCGGAAAGCAAATCAAGATCCCACCGCGATGGTCTTTGGTTTGGAAATACGTACACTGGCTCCTTGCGTGCTGCCAAACACCCCACCTTCACCTTGCACGTGTTATCGTGGCAACAGTCGGTCCCTCAAAACGATTGCCAAAGGGGGGGAACTGTGAAACGTGTGGGTTACGCTTATTCAGGAAGTCACCCATCGCCACCACCAAACTGCGGTCAGCCAAACACAGGTGATCGTAAAACTAAAACGGCAGTGTGCCATCTTCTATTGTAATAAAGGTATTTGCATTTATGTTCCAAACCACATTAACTCCGAGGCCAGCGATGGGCTGGGTGCTAGGAGACGAGGCGGTAGTTCCTTTCCATAAAAAGCCGGGGTTATCCCCGCCAAAGTATGCTAATGTGTTGGCTTTTAAGGTTACGCTGTCTGTTGCGGCAGTTGGCGGGTCGTTCGCCCGGTATTTAAGGGCCTGATCTTGACTGAGAGTTCCCCGCGTCACAAAGCCAGTTGGGTTGCCAGTGCCGAGCACGTAGAAATCGACCTGAGTATTGGCCTTTAGGGATACGCTGTCTGTTGCATTGTATTTGAGTGACTGATCACTGGCAAGAGTTCCCGTAAAAACCATTGAGTCATCATCGAAGGTGATTGATGTACCACTTTTGAAGCTTTTGGATTCGCCGGAACGATATTCAAAAGATTGATCTCCATCAAGATACGCTCCAGCGTTGCAAAAGTGATCATCGTGAGCCCAATTAAAGCTCACTTGAGCGGCCAGAAAATCCGCTGTAAGGCTCGCTCCAATCTTCTTGTAAATTCACGCCAAAAGCGCCATAATCAGCGTCAAAGCCCGCAGCAACCTGTTGATCGCCCGAGAGGATGCACTCCGTAAGAAAACCATTTGAACCACCCGAAAAGGTTACTTGTGTATTCGGCGCGGCGTTAACGCTCCTGCTATTGGGGCCATATAGAAGCGTCTGTGGTGTGGTGTTAACCAAGGTTCCAGCGGTTAAGAAACCTGAACCATCAACAGAATAGTTCGTCTGGACATCGGCGGAAACGCCCGTCCGATATGGAACTAGGGTTGCAGAGGTCTTGGAAGCGATAAATGCCAAGGCAACAACCGTGAACGAAAACAGGCGCAATTTAAGAAATGTTTTCATGAGTCGGATAATGACACGACCAATTGTGATGTCAAATTATTTTTCTAGGAGATAAAATAAGAAGAGGCGTTGTTACGCCGCTAATTTTCATGATTTTTGCGACTTCACGGCTATGGGAAAAAAAAAGTCTATTAATTAGGGCAACTCATTGACTGACACCGAATACCACCCTTTTAAGGAATAAACCGCGAGTGTAATTGTTCGGCGGCGGGGCGTGCCTCTCCTCATTCAACGACAGATCAGGGTCTGCATCGCTTTTGAGGGGTAAACCGCCTTCCAGCGGCCACAGGCACACCAGCAACACCATCAGAGCTATCCTCATGATCAATCTCTACATCTACACCACCCGGCGCAGATCGTGACTGAAAAACCAAATCCTTGTTACAAGCTTGTTACTCTGGAGCCGGTTGCCAGATTTGAATAGCCGAAGCCGCGACCCTATACGACACTACGCCGCGAACGGTTCACCGCTGGAAGGAGGTTGGCGATGAAAAGGGGTTGACCGCTCTCAACGCCCTCAGAAATGCCCGGCCGGTGGGAGAGGTGCATGGAGCGCCGCTGTCCTGTCGGCGTGCTAACCGCCGCGGAAAAATTCTCTAAACCCACTCCCCACCCCGAGAAAATCACGATGCGGCCCCTGGTAACGCGAAGGCCGACTTTTCGTTAGAATCGCCTGCGTCTCTCGACCCTATCACGCCCCCGGAGCCGGAGGAATCGGATTCACTCAAACCATTGAGTGGCTGCGAAAGGCGGAAGCCGCCGTAGGCGGAGCCTATCAAACCGCCGTCTCGACCGGGCAAGTTGACAAGGCCGCACGTCTCCGGCGCGAGCTATCGGAGGAGTCGCGAAAGGCGGAGATGGCAGCGCTGGGAATGAAAAAAGCGATCCCGTCTTCTCGGTCCCGCTGATGACAACCTGCCAAAACAGAAAGTTTGCGAATCTCTCGACCGGCTGCACGCCGGCATCTATCGGCGCTTTATCCGTCTGCTTTGCGCTGCCTATCCCGAAGCGCGTTGCGCAATGGTCTCCGAAGAATCGCGCAGACAATGGAGTGAGTTCGCAGAGCGCTTCGTGAAAAACAGGTTTGGACGGTTGGTTGCGTCAAAATTCGCTGACGAAATAGAGCCCGGCGGCGGGGCCGTAGCAAAGTCCGGGCTTGCGTGAGACTGCATGAGACGCCATGCAACTAATCCAAAAAAAAGCGGGCCGTCTGGTAGAACTTTTGCCAAAACGGGCCGCGCTCATCGATAACTTCTCTTGATACTGAACGGCCCCGTAGTTCAATGGATAGAACGGAGGTTTCCTAAACCTTAAATGCAGGTTCGATTCCTGCCGGGGCCACCAACCCGGGAAACCGGAAAAAATGGCTGAATTCGGTTAGAGTCAGAACAAAAGTAAGAACATGTCCGGAACGGTTCGCTGGTGTCTTTTTTGGGGAAAGCCAATGTGCGGTAACTGGTATCCATCGGTGATCGACCCCCACCCCTTTGTTCTCTGAATGCAGGTTTCGACCCCCCCGGGCCCCGGAATACGGATCCCTATTTCCCCCCCCCCTTTATTGACCTCCCTCCCGCTT
>DASZQB010000063.1:0-70181 GCA_035550135.1 Verrucomicrobiales bacterium | reverse complement strand
CGGCGGCCCAAAGCCTATCCCCTGCTGACCTGTCCGCGGCACGCCGTCCCCATGCCGGAACCGCGCCGGAAAAAAACCGCCCAATCCCGCTAACAAAATATGGCTTATCTTCGCGCCATTCGGCTGAAGCCCACGGCTATTGTCTGCCGCCGCTACGCGGCTGAAGAATCGCGCGTTACTTTCCGTTCTATTGTATATCGACGCTGAGCGGCTGAAGGGGGGCGCGTGACGTTCCGTTCTATTGTATGTCGACGCTGAGCGGCTGGAGGGTAGCGCGTGACGTTCCGTTCGACGTTCCCTGGGGATTGGAGGCTTGCTACGATCACCGTCAATGTGGACGCGTTCATCCTCTGTTCGACACCCCCTGGGGATTCGAGGCTTGCACAGGGGGTTCTGCACGGGAGGAAGGCAAAGCAGATTCATGACAAAATGGCGTTACAGAACTCCGGTGATTAACGCGAAAAATGTCAAATGGTTTGGACGGGAAAGTGCGGGACGGCCGGGATTCCGGCGGGGACGCATAAATCTGTGCTGCGGGTGATTGACTTGCAGATTGCCGCAGGGAACAGCGCGAACAGATTTCTGCGTCCGGACAGGCCTACACACTTGTTAGGCATGCGGAAACCGTAACACGACCGCCCTGGGGAACTGACATTCCACGCTGTTTGCCGCCAGCGGTTACTCTCAAGGCCGGGACGGCCTTGCTACGGGTAGTTCTGTCCCCGGAATCTATATGCGCCGGACCTGATTCCTGCGCGCCACGGGCATTATCGACTTTGGCAATGATCTCGTAAAGGATATCAATTTCAGATTGGAGTGCGCGGGGCCTATGGATGGGGCGTGATTGATAGTATTCATACATCGGGGCTGAGGGCGACGGGGACGGCGCTGCCGGAGCGGTTTTCGCCGCTGGTGGAATTGCCGCTGGTATCGCCGGCGGAAACGCTGGCGGGGTTTGGGTTTACGGGGGCGTGGATCGCGGATGATGTACATGCGCTGGCGAAGAGGGCGGCGGAGCGCGCGCTGGCGGAGGCGAGGCTGGCGCCGGAACATATCGGGGCGCTGCTGTGGGCGGGGGCGCTGCCGGCTTCACATGTTAGTGCGAGCACGGCACCGGCGGGGAATGTGCTGGATGCGTTTTGTTTTTCCGCGAGCCGTTTGCAGGAGGAATTGGGGCTGAATCATGCGTCGGTGTGCGGGATCGCGCAGCAGGGATGCGCGGGGATGCTTGCGGCGCTGCGGCATGCGAGGGCGCTGCTGGCGGCGGAGCCGGAACTGGAGCATGTGCTTTGTGTCGGAGCGGATGCACTGCCCGAGGGGGCACAGCGGGAAATTCTTTACAATGTGATCAGCGATGCGGCGTGCGCGTGCGTGGTTTCCAGAAGGCTGGCATTCCTAACGTGGCGCAGCGAGGCGTGGATCAGCAAGGGATGGTATTGGGATGTGCCGGCGCGGCTGGCGGAGATTATCGCGAGTTATTTTCCGTCGTCGCGCGCGGTGATTAATTCCGCCCTGACAAAAGCAGGGATGCGGCCGGAGGAGATCGATCTGGTAATCTCCACGGGCATCAATGCGTCGAGCTGGCCGGTGCTGCTGCGGCTGTGCGGCATTCCGGAGGACCGGCTCTACAAGGCGCGGGAGAATTTCGGGCACACGGTGGCGGCGGATACGATTTTGACGCTGGAGGACGCGCGCAAGGCGGGACGGCTGAGGCCGGGAATGAGGCTGCTGCTCTTCACCTATGGCTTTGGCTCGAGCTGGTGCGCGGCAGTGGCGGAAGTGACGGCCAATGAAACAGACTAACCATTCATGAACATACTGCTGACAGGATATACGGGGAATCTCGGACCGTCGATAGCGGCAGCGCTGGGAGGGCACCGGATCATTGTGCCGGTGAGGAACCCGGCGGCAGCGCCGCATCTTCCTAACGTGACAGTGGTGGCCGGGGATCTCCAGCATCTGCCGGAATTTTTCACGGGGGAGGTCGAGATGATCGTTCACGGGGCGGCCCAGACGGGGTTTACACTTCCGCTGGAGGAGTTGCGGGCGGTGAATGTGGCCGGCACGCAGAGTGTGCTCGATTATGCGCGCCGGTGCCGGAGGCTTAAGCGCTTCGTTCATGTGAGCACCTGCTTTGTCTGCGGGGCGGCGTCGGGTAACATTCCGGAGACGCCTTTGGAGCGACCGGCGCGATTCATCAACGGCTATGAGGAGTCGAAATGGGAGGCTGAACGGGCGGTGCTTCAGTCCGGCCTGCCGCACCAGTCTGTGCGGCTCTCGATCGTGGCGGGGAGCGCGGTGGATGGTCATGTGAGGAGGCCCGGGGCGCTGCACAGCACACTGCTGTGGGTGTATCGCGGGCTGATTCCCATGATGCCCGGCACCGCGGACTCGCCGGTGGATATCATCAGTTTGGAGTTTGCCGCGGCCTGTGTGGCGAAGGCAGTGAACAACGCGCAGGTCCCCTCGCCTGTTGTTCACGCGGCGCTCGGCGACCGCGCACCGCGCCTCGGCGAACTCCTGAAGCATCTGGAGGCCCTCTTCCGCGAAGAGCATCGCGGCTGGCAAAGCGGCAATGTTTCGCTGCCGGATATCGTGGACGGGGAAACGTTCCGGCTCTTCGAACAGAGCGCGAAGCAATCCGGCGATGTGCTGTTTCAGCGCATTTGTCAGGATGCGCAGACCTTTCTTCCCGGATTGCTGCATCCGCGGGTGTATGCCGCGGCGAACACGCCGGCTGAGGCAGCCTGCGATTGGCGGGAACTCACCACCAGGGTCTTCCGGTATTTGAAAATCAACCACTGGTCAAAGCCGGTGCGGGCCGCCGCCTAACATCTCCCCCGACTCAACAATATGACCGCTGAACCAGCAATCACGCGCGAATCCCTAACCGAACGTCTCCTGCACTTTGTGAACGAAGTGCTTCCCGGCTTGGACCGGCGGGGCCGCACCTGGCTGCCGGTGTGCGGCACCGATGATCCTCTCTTCAGCGGAGGCAGGCTCGACAGTCTGAACATTCTTCACCTCATCGCGGCGATCGAGGAGTTCGCCGGCAAGCCGGTGCCGGATCATATGATCGTCATGAAACACTTCCAAACCATCGACGCGATTGCCGCCGCCTTTTGCCGCCATGAATCCTGAACGCCTTCAACTGGAAAGAATCGATACCGCTCTGCGTGACTGGGCCTGCGGGCTGCCGGCGGAGGAGGAAGTGTATCCGGTGCTCATTGGAGACGATACACTTCACCGAGCGGAGTATGATCGAGCGTTTCCGCATCTCCTGATGAGCGCGGCGGCGAGTGCTGCGCCAGGCGGCGGGGACTTGCAGCCCGCCGGGTATTATCTCTCGCCGGCGGTGTGTTATCACGCTTACGCGGCGGTGGAGGGGCGGGAACTGCAACTGGGAGTGACGCTGACAGCACGCGGGAGGTGTTTTCGAAATGAAGAAACCGCGCAACTGCGGCCGGGAAGGCGGCAGATCGAATTTGAGATGCGGGAAGTGGTGTTCATCGGCACGCGGGAATGGATCGAGGAGGAACTGGCGCCGGTAATGGAGGACGTGTCAGGGCTCGCGGATTCGTTTGGCATGGAGGGGGCGTGGGAACCGGCGAGCGACCCGTTCTTTTTGCCATCGTCCGAAGGGCGCGCGGCCATGCAGCGGCTGCTGGGAACAAAGCTGGAGTATTGTCTGCCGGAGGCGGGTGGGCTCGCGGTGGCCAGCATCAACCGGCACGGGACGTTTTTTGGCGAGCGGTTCCGGATCACTGCGGGAGATGAACGGCCTGCGCACACGGCGTGCGTGGCGTTCGGGCTCGACCGCTGGGCGGCCCATGCGGCGAGACATCGCGAAATTTCTGTTAGGAACCTCAACCCTCCATTGACCACGATACCATGAAAACGGAACTGCCCCCACCCATGGAGCGCCTCCAGTGCTGCCTGCCCCGCACGGCGGACGGGGCTGACGCGCACTCGACGCTGGAGAGCCTCCAATTCGACAGTCTCGATACCGTGGAGTTTCTCTGCGCGGTGCATGAGGAATTCGGCGTGCGACTGACATCGGATGATCTTTTTCCAGGCCAAACCGTGCAGGGCCTGCTGACCTGCATCATGGCCCGCTCCAGTGAACCTCAAACGCTTACCGTGCCATGACCTACGGAGATTACCTAACCACCAGCGAAATGACGCGCTGGATGCTGGACACAGACATCGACTGGAACGCTGCCGATCCTGACAAGTCGCTCGCGCAGCCGGATCTCCTGGATCGCGTGCGGGATTCAGCGCTTATCGAATCGTTCTTTCCGGTGTTCACGCCGCGGGTGCTGGATCTTCTGTGGGACGATGTGACGGCGACGGCGATCTACAGCGTGCAGCTTTATGAGAGCTACAAACACTTCCATGTGTTCGCGCAGTATCTCGAAGCGGTGGGCTACCGGCCGATCGCTGATGAGGAACTGGTGGCGATCCGGCGGCGGAATCTGGATTTGAAATACACGCGCCCGGCGCGGCTGCTCACGCGCTACATGATGAGCGAACACTTTGCGGCGCACAACTTCTACAAGGATGCAAAGCTGGCCGCCGATCCGGTGCTGGCGCATATCCTCAACCTCGTGGCCAAGGATGAAGTGAGGCATTGTCAGTTTGGTTATGAACTGCTGGACAGCAGGCTGCGGCGCCATCCGGAGGAGGTGGACGAGGTGATGGACGAGGCGGCGAACTTCAAACACATCGGGGAACTGGTGGTGCCGCAGGTGCCGGTGGCGCAGAAGAACGATTTTTCGGCGATTCTCGCCATTAACCGGAAGGTGGAGCGGCTGACGGGACGGAAGATCAGCGCGCACGTGCATGATGTGATCGCCTGCGGCGAAAGCTCCAAACATCAAGCACCAAGCACCAGAGAAACTTCAAGCATCAAGCACCAAAGGAGAGTCCCAGCCTAATTACGTTATGATATCGAATCTTGCGGTTAAGCTTAATTGGTACCGGCAGAGTGAGCTGGAGGGGGCGTTGATGCTGGGGCGGCTGGTGGGGAGAGTGGGGGATGCGCGGCTCATTACGAAGCTGACGAAGCATTGTGCGGAGGAGGCGGAGCATTCGAGGATTTGGATGGAGACGATTGTGGCGCTGGGGCTGCCTATTGTTAGGATCAGGAGGAGTTATCAGTCGTTTTATTTGGATCACGGAGGGGCGCCGGGGAGTGTGCTGGAGGTGCTGTGTTTTACTCAGATTTTTGAGCGAAGAGTGCACCGGAGGTTCAGTGAGGAGGAGAGGGCGCCGGAGACGCCGGAGGCGGTGCGGCGGGCTTACCGGAAGATGATAGAGGATGAAAAGGACCATCTTGGGTGGGTGGCGGAATGGCTGCGGGGGCAGCCGGGAGCGGCGGAGTGTCTCCGGCACTATCAGGAAATAGACCGCCGCGTTTTTGAAGAGATCAGGCCTTATGAAGGCTGCCTGCGGACGGTGCCGGGGCTTTGCGATGAAACGATGGAAGAAACTGTAACTCAATGAACATGAATACACGCACCGTTGCCGCCGGTATCCGGCCCGCCAATTTCACCCGCACGACGCCGAACCTCGCGGCGCGTTATTTCAAGACGGGGCGCTGGCATCTCATTCCGCTGCTGTGGCTGCTAAGGCGGAGCGACTTCGCGCGTGAGGGAATCGAGCGCAGCGGCAGCTATCGATTTGCGGATCATTTGTACCGGAATGCAGCTTCTGGGCGTGGATGGTTCGGGCGCTGGCTGGACCGGCGGCTGCTGAACCTGCCTTCGGCGCGGGGCATGCGCGCGCGTTATTCCGAAGCGGTGAGGACGATGATGGAGTGCTTTGGGGCGCATCAGGCGGTAAGTCCGGGTAAGCCGTTCCGTTTGCTCACGGTGCCCTGCGGCATTCCAAGGGATGTCAGGGATTTTATTTCATTGCTGCCGCCGGAACAGCGCGGCGTGGTAAAATACACGGCGTGCGACATCGATTTGGAGGTTATCGCCGCAGCGCGGAGGCACCTTGAGGATGTGCCGGAAATTTGTCAGGATTACCGGAATGCCAATGCGCTGGAGGCGGACGGGCTGAGTGAAAACGGATACGATTTCATTTCCTCGACTGGTCTCGGCGAGTTCCTCGATGACGCGCAGGTGATGCAGTTTTATGGAAACGTCCATCGCTGGCTGGCGCCGGGCGGAGTCTTTTACACGAGCGCCACCGCCTGGGAACGGCGCTCCGCATGGATGCTGGAAGCGTTTGAACTGCAGGCGCACTACCGGGACCGCGCGGCTTTTTCCGGTCTTCTGGAATCGTGTGCCTGGAACCGGGCTTCTTACTGGCATGATACTACGGGGCTTCAAACATTCGTGAAGGCGGTAAAATAGACCGGCCCTCCGGCCCGGCGTCCCGGATTGCGGGGGGATTTGTCTTTGCCTACGAGGGCTGTTCGATTAATTGACGGAATGTTCAGGGAAGCGCTCCCGGAACAACCCACAAATCCTAACAACGCAGCATTTACGCAATCCCATGAAATCCACCCGCCGTTCATTTCTCAAGAAGACGAGTCTGCTCGCCTTCCCGGCCATCATACCGGCTTCGGCCCGCGGGGCTGACGGCACGGTGGCCCCCTCGAACCGCATCACCCTAGCTGCGATCGGCTGGGGCATGCAGGGGCCGGGCAATACCGCTGCCTTTCTTCGTTTGCCCGACGTTCAAGTAGTGGCGGCCTGCGACCTTGACAGCAAGCATCTCGAGCAGGCGGTGAAGGCCATCAATGACGGGAACAAGAACAGTGATTGCAAGTCGTATAAGGACTACCGCGAAATGCTGGCGAGGAAGGACATCGACTCCGTGATGATCGCCATTCCCGATCACTGGCATGCGCTGGTGGCGATTGAAGCGGCGAAGAACGGAAAGGACATCTATGGCGAGAAGCCGCTGGCGCGCACCATTCGCGAACAGCAGGCGATTGTGAAGGCGGTGCAGGGCGCGAAGCGGGTGTGGCAGATGGGTTCCTGGCAGCGGAGTGATAACAACATGCGCATCGGCGCGGAAATCGTGCGCAACGGGCTCATTGGCAAAGTTTCAGAAGTCCATGTGGGGCTGCCGTCGGGCCATTCGGATTTTGCGGGCACGCGCAAGAAGGACAAGGTAACGCCTCCGCCGCCGGAACTCGATTGGGACATGTGGATCGGGCCGTCGAAGATGGAGGACTACATTGAAGCGCGCGTGCATATGAACTGGCGCTGGAATTACAACACCGGCGGCGGTCAGTTGCTGGATTGGATAGGACACCACTGCGATATTGCGCACTGGGGTCTTGGCTTCGACGAAAAAGGCGGGCCGGTGGAGATTGAAGGGAAAGGGGAATTTCCGCCGAAGGATGCGATTTGGAATACGGCCACGAAGTACCGCGCGGAGGCAACCTATCACAACGGGATCAAGATGATCATTGCCGGCGGGCACAAAGATATCCGCGGCGGCACCCGGTGGATCGGCGATAAGGGCTGGGTGCAAGTGGACCGGGGTGTTTTCGAAACCAGCAATCCGGATTTCCTGAAGACCATCCAAAAACGGGAAGGCGACAAGATCGTGGAAAAGACCACTTACAAAGAGCTGCCGGACGAACTGGCAAAAGTGAGACTGGAAAAGAGCCCACGCGGTCACCAGGGGAATTTCATCGATTGCGTGAAGTCCCGCGGACGGACGCTTTGCCCGGTGGAAACCGGCCACCACAGCGCCATTCCGGGGCACCTTGCGCTCATTTCCATGATTACCGGAAGGAAGATCAAATGGGATCCGGACAAGGAGGAAATCATCGGGGATGAAGAGGCTACGAAACTGATGGGGCGCGAATACCGCGGTCCGTGGAAACTGGCCTAACGCTTACGCGCATCGCATTTCCATAACGAGCCCGGGTGAATTCCTACGAATCACCCGGGCTTTCTTTTACCTGCACGCGTTCTTCATTTCATTTGATCCTAACGTGGCTGGCTACAGATTGTCCTGATCCCGCGCGTTTCCCATGGCTTCTAGTGATCCTTCCGAAACAGGCGCCAACACCCCGAAATGGCGGACGCCAAAAGGAGCCTCGCCGCGCGGTTTGCGTTCCGATGCGTTTATTACGCGTTCGGCTCCGCCGCCGCGGACGGCCGCAGCGCCAGAGCCGGAAGTGCCGGACAAGAAAGAAACTGAGCCGGTGGAGCCGCGGGACTGGGCCTTTGGCGTTCCCGAACCTGCAAGAAGGTCCGGAGGTGAGGCGCTCATCGAGCCCGATGCGAACCTTCGAAACATTCCCAAGCTCCGCAATGCGCCGGCGCATGCGAATATTCCCAATGCGGCGCGCGAGAAGTTTTGCGAAAACTGGGAGCGAATGGAGGCTGCTCCGCCGCGGCAAAAGAAAAGCCGCATGCGGCGCCGGCTGGAAAAATCAAAAGTGTCAGGGTGGCTGTTCACCGGCGGCAGGTTTGAAGTGAACGCCGCGGCGGGAGCCCTGATGCTGGCGGTGCTGCTGGTGGCAGCCTTCTTTTATGGCAGGAAGCTCCTAACAAATGGAGAAACGAAGCCGTCTCCACCGGCCAGGGCGGGGACGAAGTGACTCCGGCGCTGCGGCTCTCACAGCCCGAGATCAGATAGACCGGGGTGATCATCCGGCCGGCGTCCCTGCGGCCAGTGGAACTTGCGTTCGCTTTCGGTGATGGGCAGATCGTTGATGCTGGCGATGCGGCGCTGCATGAGACCGGCGGAATCAAATTCCCAGTTCTCATTGCCGTAAGAGCGAAACCACTGGCCGGTTCCATCGTGCCACTCATAGGCAAACCTAACAGCAATGCGGTCGAGGCGAAACGCCCACAGTTCCTTGATGAGCCGGTATTCGAGTTCCTTCGCCCACTTTCGCTGGAGGAACCCGACAATGGCTTCGCGGCCCGTGAAAAACTCGGAACGGTTCCGCCACACGCTTCCGGGCGTGTAGGCGAGAGCGACCCGCCCGGGATCGCGGCTGTTCCATGCGTCCTCGGCCATGCGCACTTTGATAACCGCTGTTTCCAACTCGAACGGCGGCAGCGGCGGTCTCGCGTTTTCCGGCGCGTCCATCAATGGGAATGGAGGGCAATGCGGTTTCCTTCCGAGTCCACAATCACCGAACGGAATCCGTAGGGACCGATCTGGTGTTTTTCCACGAGCACTTTGCCGCCGCCATTTCGCGCGGTTTCGATGGCTTCGTCGAGGCGGCCTTCGACGGAAAGGTAAATCAGCGGACCGTTGAGCGACGGCTGGCTGTCTTCACTCACCACGAGGCAGCCGGAGGCATTCTGGTCCTCGTGAGGCAGCAGGCCCATCTCGCAGCCCATGGAGAATTTGCTGACCTCCTTGCCCAGCACGGCGGAATAAAAAGCGATGGCGCGGTCGAGATCGAGCACGGGAATATCCGTCCAGCAAAGTGTATTTTGGCTCATGGTTTGGATCGAGTGGTTCGTGGTTTGAAGGACGATCTTAGGTGATCGTGACCGGATCACCATAAAGCGTGAATCCGTAAGTATCGGAAATGTGCACGTCGAAGAGATGGCCCTGGAGGCGCTCGCGCGGGCCATCGAAAACGACGATCTTGTTTTGGCTGGTGCGGCCCGTGAGGCGCTCTGCATTGGTCTTACTGGGCCCTTCACATAGAATTTCCACGCGGGTACCGACGAGTGCCTCGTTTTTGGCTTTTGCTTGCGCGTTGACCAATGCAAGGAGGTCCTGGTTGCGCTCCTCTTTGACGCGCTCTGGAAGTTGGATTTCGTCCGGCAAATCGGCGGCCGGTGTGCCGCGGCGTTTGCTGTAGCGGAAGATAAACGCATTGTCGAAACCGGCCCGGCGCACCACGTCTTTCGTGGCTGCATAGTCCTCCTCCGTCTCGCCGGGGAAGCCGACGATGACATCGGTCGTGATCGCAACATCAGGTCGGGCATCGCGCATTTGGCCGCAGATCTCAAGGAAGCGCGCAGGACTGTAGGGGCGATGCATGGCCTTCAGGATGCGTTCACTGCCGCTTTGGAGCGGAAGGTGAATGTGAGAACACAATTTTGGCAGACGGCGGAAGGCTTCGACAAGGTCCCCGCGATATCCGATAGGGTGAGGACTCGTGAAGCGAATGCGGCGGATGCCTTCGATGGCGTGGATTTGATCGAGCAATTGCACGAACGGACTTTTTCCATCGACGGCGGGAAACTCTTTGATGGCGTAACGGTTCACGATCTGGCCGAGGAGTGTTACTTCCCTGACGCCGTTGTCCGCGAGCCGGCGGCATTCATCCACGATTTCCGCGATGGGGCGGGCGCGTTCCGAGCCGCGGGTATAAGGCACGATACAGAACGTGCACTTCATGTTGCACCCCTGCATAATGCTCACAAACGCAGTGGCCTGCTGCTCAGCCAACTGCTGATCGCGGATGGTGTTCTGGCTGCCCTCCTCCTCCGCAACATCGACGATGCTGTAACGTTCCTCATCCATGCGGCGCTCAATGCGGCGGCGCAGGATGGAATCCACATACTCGACCACGCGGTGATACTTCTGCGTACCCGCCACGAGATCGAGATGGGGAATGGTTTGGAGGAGTTCGTCACCGCGGCTTTGCGCCATGCAGCCGAGGAAGCCGTACACCACATGCGGCTTCTGACGGCGCAGCTTTCCCAGCATGCCCATCTTGCCGAGCGCCTTCTGCTCCGCCTGATCGCGCACGGAACAGGTATTGATGAGGATGACATCCGCGTCCGCTTCCTCCTGAGTCATCGCATAGCCGCCGCGCTCGACGAACATTTGCGCGACTTGATCGGAGTCGCGTTCATTCATCTGGCAGCCGTAAGTGCGAATGTAAACCTGGTGCATCGAAACGGCACCTTCTCGCACTCAAATTTCCGCGTGGCAACGGCGTGATATTTCAGCCTGGCACGCCGTTGTCATCATCACCGTCGCCGGGTGTGGCCACACGGTGATAGGCCCGGCGGGCAGCCGCCTTTGCCTGGTCCCATGTCAGGCGGGACCCGCGGCGGTTTCGATCCCACTCTTTTGCGAGCTGGTCCTGGATTTCATCGAAGTTTCGGCCCCGGTGGAGTTTATAAGACTCCGCGCCGTAGCGATAGGCCGGATCATAATCCTCGAAGGAATGGGCCGGTGAAAAGTAGGGTTCCGTGGGATAAACGGTGCGCCAGTATCCTTCGTCGTATCCCTCCGCCGCACTCTTTCCGACGAGTCCTCCGATGATTCCGCCGACGGCGGCACCCACTGCCGCGCCCACAGGACCTCCAATGGCTCCGGCGACGGCTCCGAGAGCGCCTCCTGCGGCGGCGCCGGTGCCGCTGGCCACTGGATGATAGTGCGGAGCTCCCGTAAGGGGATCGTGTTTTTCCGCCTCGGGCGGAACCGCGGGTTTGAGAGGTTTTTCGATGGTCTTCATAAACGGGCTGTTGTCTGTGTTGTCCTCACTGCGTTGCATGAGAAATGCCAGTGCCCCGCCCGCCAGGTTCCACCCCGGAATATGGGCATTTTGCAGAGCGCGTTACCACAGCGGGCCTGCAAAATGAACGGTGCGCGGGGCGAAGCCGGGTGAAGGGCGGTGTGGCACGGGTTTTGCCCGGGTTCGGTTTTTATGAAACCTTACTCTGCATTCTTTCTTTCCGCCTTCACCATTTTGTTAGTGAGTTGCGACAAAGAGCCCGAAGTGGTGGTTCGCACGACCGACGACAGAACGATTCCTTTGGACAAAGGAGATGTGGCTGCGGTGGACAAAAATACGGGGACTGCCGTCGTCAAAGACGAAGCGCTGATCTGGCCGGCCGTGGAGGAAACGGTGCGTTCGCAAATCAAAGCGCTCAACAAGGAGGATTTGGATGGTTACATGAGTTATATGCATCCCGACAATCCCACCTATGCGTCCACCCGGCAGCAATTGGAGGACATCGCAGAAAAATACGACCTCCGCTATACCCTTGAAAAGCTCGAGAGGGTTTCTGTGACGGAGGACGAAGTGAAAGCTTCGTTTGTGCAGTTGACGGAAAAAGTGTCAGGACCGGCATTTTCCAATAACCGGATTTCCGGTGTGCACACGCTGCGGCGGGATAACGGGAAATGGAAAATCTTTGCCACGACGACGAACTCAATGGCAGCGGTGGACCCGCAACCTTAACGCCCGCCGGCCTACTTTACAGGAGTGTGCTTGAGCACGAACTCCACGATGGGCGCGGGGTCCTTGAGGCTGTGGGGATGGTGCAAGCCGCCGGGTTTACTAATGAGAGTGACGGGCAGTCCCAGCTTTGCACAACGTTCCTTGAGGAGCGCCGAGTTTTCCGCAAGGGGCACGACTTCATCGGCATCGCCACAAATAGTGAGGATGGGAATTTTGGCTTTGGCCAGGGCCTCGCACTGATCAATGGGACTGAGTTTGGAGGCGCGGGCGGCTTCATCGGAAGCGAGGCCGTACAGCTGCTTGCAGCGCTGCCAGTCGGACGCCGAGAATTTGCCTTTGTTGAAACCGGCGGGCCAGCTTCGGAAATCGCAGACCGGCGCATCGAGATAAAGACAGGAAGTGCGGTCGGGATGGGCGATGGCCCAGTTGAGGGCGAAGAGTCCGCCGCGGCTGAAGCCTTCCAAAACAGGGCGCGCCGAAAGTTGATAGGTGCGCTGCAGGAACGCATGGAATTTCTCCATGTGCCCGATGGCGACAGGGGCTCCATACATATTTTGCACATCGATGTAAGCCGCATGAAAGCCCTTTTGGAGAAGCGCGATGTCCCCCTGGGGCTCGTGGCCGAAGAACTCGGTGCGCCAGATCCACGGCTTGCCGGGAGCGGGAGTCTTCGGCAGCACGAGAAGGCAGGCGCGGCCGTCCACTTCGAAATCAAGACGCTCGAAACCGTTCCATTGAGACTTCTTCACGACCGGGGCCGGCGCAGCGTTGGGTTCATCGGCAAAGCCGGAAGGAACCGGGACGAAGAGAAGCGTTAGGAAAAAGAAAAGCGTTTTCACGGGTTTAGTCCATTTCTCTGACCGTCGTGCGCGGCTGGAGCCAGTGGAGGACGGCCATGCGGGTGGCGATCCCGTTTTCGACCTGCTGGTTGATGAGGGTCTTCTCGTAGGTCATGACGTCATCGACGAGTTCGACACCGCGGTTCACCGGACCGGGGTGCATGATGTAGATGCCGCGTTCGCGAATGGTGCGAAGACGCTCCTTGGTGACGCCGTAGATGCGATGGTACTCGTGGAGGCTGGGGAAGAACTGATCGCGCTGGCGCTCCATCTGGATACGCAGGAGGTAGATGACGTCCGGCTTCCAGTCGAAAACCTCCTCGAAGGTGCTAAAGCCGCGAATGTCGGCGTGGCGGTTATCCGGAATCAGCGGGCCAGGCCCAAAGAAGGCGACCTGAAGGCCGAGCTTGCGCAGGATGGTGCTGGTGCTGCGGGCGACGCGGCTGTGGAGCACATCCCCCACGATGACCACGCGGCGGCCCGCGAGGTCGCCGCAAACCTCCTTCATGGTGAAGGCGTCCAGGAGACCCTGGGTGGGGTGGGCGTGGTTGCCGTCGCCGGCGTTGATGATGCTGGCGTCGGAGTGACGGGCGATGAGATTCGGAACCCCCGAGGAACTGTGGCGGACGATGATGTAGTCCACCTGCATCGCCTGGAGCGTGTCGATGGTGTCGATGATGGTCTCGCCTTTGACGACACTGGAAGTGGATACAGTGAAGTTGGTTACATCCGCGCTGAGGCGCTTGGCGGCGATTTCAAAGGACGAACGCGTGCGGGTGCTGGGCTCGTAGAAAAGTGTCAGGACGTGCCGGCCCCGCAGCGGAGGGACTTTTTTGACGGAGCGGCGGATGAGGTCCTTGAAGGGTTTGGAATTGGCGAGCACGTGGTCGATCTCCTCATTGGTGAGGGATTCGATATCGAGGAGATCTTTGCGTGGCTTCATGCGGAAGTGCCGGTGACCGGATCGCTCTTACTCTTCACCAGAAAGAGGCCGTCCTGTCCATCCTCTTCACGGAGGAGAAGGCGAAGATATTCCCCGGGACCGGTGACGCGGGTCATCCCGCAGTAGTCAGGCTGGATGGGCAATTCACGGTGACCGCGGTCCACCAGACAGGCGAGTTCGATTTTCGAGGGGCGTCCGAAATCGATAAGGGCATCGATGGCGGCACGGATGGTGCGGCCCGTATAGAGCACGTCGTCCACGAGGACGACGAGGAGGCCATTGAGATTGAAGGGAATGTCGGAAGTGCCGAGCACGGAAGCGATTTCCACGCTGGCCGGATCGTCGCGATACAGGGTGATGTCGAGCGAACCGGTGCGGACATCGGGGCGTTCCGATTCGAGGACTTTGGCGAGGCGGCGGGCGAGAGGCACACCGCGTTTGTGAATGCCAATGAGCACGAAGGGATCGCGCGGATGATCTTCCAGAATCTGCCATGCGAGGCGGTGGATTTTGGTGTCCACCTCGCGGGCGCTGAGAAGTTGCTGACCAGGGTTGTCCATTCAGTTGAAGTGCATGACGGCAATATCGGAGCGGCGCTGCATGCCGTCAAAGTGGATGAGCGCGGCGGCGGCGTTGGCCTTGTCCCGGGCTTCGGCGCGCGTAGCGGCCTGGGCGACCACGGCGAGGACGCGGCCTCCATTGGTTTCGAATGCGCCCTCTGTGTTC
This sequence comes from Verrucomicrobiales bacterium, assembly GCA_035550135.1. GTDB lineage: Bacteria > Verrucomicrobiota > Verrucomicrobiia > Verrucomicrobiales > V1-33 > V1-33. The sequence continues at coordinate 55,531 of DASZQB010000063.1, read as the reverse complement.
TGCCGGGTGCCGCAATGATAGACGCGCGCCTCTTCCACGGCTTCGAGACCGCGGATGACATCTCCGCTGTGGCTGGAGGCTGGGTATCCCGCGCTGGCGAGAATGACGCAAACGCTCCAGCCGTCTTTGAATTCGAGGAGTTCGGGGCGCAACTGGCCTTTTGCTGCGGCGTAGAGGTATTCCGCGAAATCGCCGCCAAAAAGAGGCATCACTGCTTCGCATTCGGGATCGCCGAAACGGCAGTTGTATTCAATGACCTTCGGTCCGTCCGGCGTCAGCATGAGGCCGAAGTAGAGGAAGCCGCGGTATTTGAGCCCGTCCTTTTGCAGTCCCGCGACCGTGGGCTGGATGATGCGCTGTTCAATTTCCGCGAGGACTTCCGGCGCCACAATGTCGCGACTGGCAACGGCCCCCATGCCGCCGGTGTTAGGGCCTTCGTCATTGTCGCGGATGCGTTTGTAGTCGCGGGCAGGAGTGAGGAGGTGATACGCGCCGTCCACGATACTGCAAAAGACACTCAATTCCGGACCGGTGAGGCATTCTTCGATGACCATGCGGCCAGGACCGAACGCCTTCTCCACAAAGACGGCGTGCAGGAATTCCTCCACCATTTCCCGCGTGGTGCATACAGCAACCCCCTTCCCTGCCGCCAGGCCGTCGAACTTGAGAACCACGGGCACCTTGCCGGTAGCCGCCTGAGCATCGCCGAGCGTTTCGGCGATCGCGAAACCGGCGGTCGGGACGCCATGGCGGGTCAGGAAGTGTTTGGCGAATTCCTTGCTCGCTTCGAGCTGGGCACTTTCCTTCGGCGGTCCCCAGCACGGGATGCCGGCCTGCTCGCAGAGATTGGCAAGCCCGTCTCCCGTGACGAGGATGGACTCATCGCCCGCGACACAGAGCTCGATTCCCGCGGCGGCCATCCAGGGGACCAGTTCGTCAAAGGAAGTCACGGGCGTTCGGTGGGCGACAGCAAAAATCGCCCCGCTGCCGGGCCATGCGTAAATTTCGTGAGTGCCCGGCGATTCCTTCAGCGCCGTGATGAGAGCGTGCTCCCGCCCCCCTTTGCCTGTGACCAGTATTTTCATGTCGGTGTGTGGAAACCGCGGAGAGCGGGCGGGGCAAGGGGAATTGCAGAGGCAAAGATCCGAACAGGAAATCGGAAAATGGGTGATTTGATTTGGTTTCGCCGGATTGGCGGGCTGTGTTGCTTCTTCGCTATGGCCTCAATTGGCGGAGGTTGTAAAGGCCGCGCCATTCTTTGGAGATGGGGCGGGCGCCGGTTTCGCGGGTGGTGGCGCTGCGGCCGCCGAACCAGGAGCGGTGGCGCTCGAACCAATCGTCGATGAATTCGCGGCTGCCGAGGATCACGCCGCGGGTGAAGTGTTTGACGCGCTGGAGCAGGAGTTCGCGCTGGATGGCGGGGGCGGATTCGCTGGCGAGGGACTTTTGGACTTTTTCGCTGAGGCCGCGGCGGGTGACGGTGCCGTCTTCCCGGATGCGCTCGCGTCCGGCGAGGCCGAGCATTTGGCGGTAATGGAGGAGGGCGCGGTGGTGGCGTCGTTTGCGCTGGGCGGAGGTTTCCGAAGGAGCGGGGGTGCCGGGGGCCTGGCCATGCACGCGTTCGGCGGTGGCGCCGGTGATGCGGGCGAGGCCTTCGAGGGCGTCGCGGTGGCCGGCCATGGCTTCGGCGTAGCCGCTCCAGCGGTGGGAGGCGGGATCGCCGGTGAGGCCGGCGCGGACGGGGTTGAGGTCGATGTAGGTGGCCATGACGCGCAGGGCTCGTTCCTCGTCCTGGACGATGAGGCTTTTATACCGCCCTTCCCAGAGGGTGCCGGTGCGGTCGTGGGTGCGGTTGTACCATTGGGTGAAGCGCTGTTTGAGGGCCTTCATGAATTCGGTGAGGGAGAACATGCGTCCTAACATGCGTTGCCGCCATTGTTCGATGCCGGCTTCGCTGCCGCTGGTGCGGAAGATTTCGAACTGGCGGTGGAGGTTGGCGTGCCATGTCGGGCCGACGGCTTTTTGCCAGAGGAGCCAGAGTTTTTCGAAGGGGAGATCGAAGTCTTTGGGGCGGCGGGGGACGCGGACGAGGAGGTGGAAGTGGTTGCCCATCAGGCAGTAAGTGAGGATTTGGACGTGATGGAAGGCGGCGAAGGCGTGCATCATGCGGGCGAAGGTTTCCTTTTCGCGTGCGTCGAGGCGGAACTGGCGGTCGACGATGCGGGAGACGAGGTGATAGACGCCGGCCTGGGTGCCGGTGGCGGTGAAGACGCGGGGTTTGGCCATGGCGGGAGGAAAGCGCAGGGGCGTTTCTTGTTAAGAGGTCTGTCCTATTTTGTGGGGACTGTGCCGGGGTACGGAAATTGCATTAAGGGCGGCGATCCCCCGTTTTAAGATGAGTTACCTGCCGCTCCTCAGGACCGCAGTTCGTGAAATATGCGGATGCGATTGTGAACATTTTGCAACCCACCAGGTGCGGACTGCACTCGGCGATGTCATGTGGAATGGTGAAGTGGAGGAATTTTCGCTGAAAGGTCATCCTTACGCCAGACACGCCTTTGGATGGCTGGAAGCAACCAACAGCAAAAGGCGGAGGCCGTTTGTGATTCTCAAGATGTGGCCGGCGGAAACTCCGGAAGAGGCCGTGCAGTCCGTCTTTGAACGGGAGTTCCACGCCCGATCGCTCTGAGCTGCGGGCTTCGACCCTCCCGCCATTGGATCAATCGGCACCGCCTTTCCCTTATGGTGGCGGTCAGAGATGCGAAAGGTTTTACCGCGTACGCAAACGCCGGCGTCACGAAAAAACAGGCGGCGGCTCTCGGGCAAGAGCAGGGAGGTCGAAGACGGCGGTTGTGTTTCAGCAAGACATACGGACTGGAGGCGGATACGGGAGGACACGTGCGAACCTCCGGGACACGGCAAAACCAACACCAACCTGACTGACTGACTGACGATGACACTGAATCCTGAAAAAATTCTGCAAACGGGCATGGCGTTCTGGGCGTCGAAGACGCTGTTGAGCGCGGTGGAACTGGAACTGTTCACGGTGCTGGCGAAGGAGCCGATGGATTGCGCGGGGCTGGAGAAAAAGCTGGGGCTGCATGCGCGGAGTTCGCGGGATTTCCTGGATGCGCTGGTGGCGCTGGGGTTTCTGAAGCGCACAAACGGGGTGTATGCGAACACACCGGACACGGAAGTCTTTCTGGATAAGGCGAAGCCTTCGTACATCGGAGGCATTTTGGAGATGGCGAATCACCGGCTGTATCCGTTTTGGGGGAATCTTACGCCTGGGTTGCTGAGCGGGGAGCCTCAGAATGAAATCAAAGGAGGCACGGATTTGTTCACGGTGCTCTATGAGGACCCGGCGCGGCTGAAGGAGTTTTTGCGCGCCATGTCGGGGGTAAGCCGCGGGGCCAATATGGGGATCGCGGCGAAGTTTCCATGGTCGAAATACAAGACATGTGTGGACGCCGGGACGGCGCAGGGGGATCTGGTGGTGCAAATCGCGCTGGCGAACCCGCATATGCAGGGGATCGGGTTCGATCTGCCGGGCGTGGGACCGATTTTTGAGGAATATGTGGCTCAGAATGGATTGTCGGACCGTGTGAAGTTCGCCGAAGGCAGTTTCTTTACCGATCCCATTCCGAAGGCGGACGTGGTGCTGATGGGCCACATTTTGCACGATTGGAACTTGGAGGAGAAGCGGCTGCTGTTGCAAAAAGCCTATGAGGCGGTGCCGCAAGGAGGGGCCGTCATCGTTTATGATTCGATCATCGACGACGACCGCTCGCAGAATGCGTTCGGGTTAATGATGAGCCTGAATATGCTGATCGAGACGCAGGGAGGGTTCGATTACACAGGGGCCGATTGTATGGGCTGGATGAGAGAGGCGGGGTTCAGGGAAACGCGGGTGGAGCATCTGGTGGGACCGGACAGCATGGTGGTTGGAATCAAGTGAATGGGGTTCCTTGGTGGGGATTGGCACTAATAGTGCGCCAAAACGACGCAACACGGGACAGAAGGACGCATCCAAAGCGGTTGGCTGACACGTTTTCAGGGGATTACCGGTGCCAAAACACGTGGCATGGATTATGATATGAATGACCGCACATTTCCCGCGTCAAACATCACAACCGGGAAGTACCGAAAGGACCCCAATTCCATGACCCGCAGCCAGCCTCTTTATATCCCCGGCGGAGAACGCCAGGTGCGGCTGCGATGATTGTTGCACCATTTCCCTCCCGACCTGCGCTCATAAACGCCAACCCCCTTCCGTCCCCACCCCCCACCCCCCCCCCAAAATGAAACCAAACTCCTCCAGGGCCAAAGAAACACCCGTGGCGCCCACGACGACCGTGGCGACCCTCCAGGGTGCGTCGCCGGCTCCGGTTCGCCCCCGGAAAAAAACCGTCGCCGCGGATGGGCTGATGCCCATTCTTCCGATTCGGAACGCGGTGCTTTTTCCAGGCATGGTCGTGCCCCTCACGATCGGCCGGACGGCTTCCCGAAAACTGGTGGAGGAGTTGCAGGGAGACACTATCGGCATTTTCACGCAGACCAATGATACCGACGAAGAGCCGCAGGCGAAGGACCTGCACCGCGTGGGCGTGAGCGCTCAGGTGATGCGGACGATCAAGCAAAATGCGGACACGGTGGTGATCATCGTGAATGTGCATGAGCGCGTGGCGTTGCAATCCGCCGACCCGCCTGCGCCTTACCTGAAGGCGAAAGTTCAGAAGCTGAATTCGATCGATCCGCTGGAAACACCGGAATGGGCCGCGGAGATCGCCTCGCTGCGGCAGTCGGCGCTGGCCCTGCTGGAGCACAAGGAAGACGTGCCGGATCAAGTCGGCGTGTTTATTCGCAATATCGACGAGCCCGGCCGCCTAACCGATTTTATCGCCGGCGGGATGGAAATCGAACTGGCGGACCGTCAGGCGCTGCTGGAGGAACTGGACATTGAGAAGCGGGTGCGCCTGCTTCAGGTGAAGGTGGCTTCGCAGCTTCACATTGCGGAACTGCAGGACAAAATTCAGAAGGATGTGCAGTCGCAGTTTGGCGAGATGCAGAAACGCGCCTGGCTGAGCGAGCAGAAGAAAGCGATCGAAAAGGAACTCGGTGAAGGCACCGGGAACGATGGCGATGAGCTGACAAAACTGCGCGCGAAACTGGCCGAAGCCGACCTGCCGAAGGAGGCCCGTGAGCAAACAGACCGCGAGTTGAAACGGCTGAACCACATCCCGGCGGGCAGCCCGGAATACAGCGTCATCATCAGCTACCTGGAAACGATCGCCGCCATGCCATGGTCCGCGGTGTCGGTGGACAATCTGGACCTGAAACATGCGCGCAAAGTGCTGGATCAGGACCACTTCGGTCTGGAGAAGGTGAAGCGCCGCATGATCGAATACCTCGCCGTGCGCAAGCTGAACCCGAAGGGCCGCAGCCCTATCATGCTCCTGCTCGGCCCTCCTGGCGTGGGCAAGACAAGCCTTGGACAAAGTGTGGCGCGCGCGCTCGGACGGAAGTTCGCCCGCGTGAGCCTCGGCGGTGTGCGCGATGAAGCGGACATCCGCGGGCACCGGCGCACCTATATCGGTGCCATGCCGGGACGGCTCGTGAATGAGGTCCGTCGCGCGGGCACGGCGAATCCCGTGATTCTGCTCGATGAGCTCGACAAGCTGGGCAACGACTTCCGCGGTGACCCTGCAAGCGCGCTGCTCGAGGTGCTCGATCCGGCGCAGAATCATACCTTCACGGATCATTATCTGGATACGCCGTTCGATCTGAGCCGCGTGCTCTTCATCGGCACGGCGAATTCGCTGGATACCATCCCTGCGGCGCTGCGCGACCGCCTGGAGGTGATCGAACTGAGCAGCTACACGGCGACCGAAAAGAAGGCGATCGCTAACAAGTATCTGGTGCCCCGCCAGCGGAAGGAACACGGACTGAAGGTGAAGCAATTCAGTCTGAGTCCGGAAGCGCTGGACCTGCTGATTTCCGACTACACCCGGGAAGCCGGCGTGCGGGACCTGGAACGGCAAGTGGCGTCGCTATGCCGCGCGGTGGCAGCGAAAATTGCGTCCGGCGAAAAAACCGATCCGGTAGTTAGCGCTGCGGCTGTCGGGGAAATCCTCGGGCCTCCGAAGTTCCTCCACGATGAGAAGCTGGATACCGCGCGACCCGGCGTAGTGACTGGTCTGGCGTGGACACCGGTGGGCGGGGAAATCCTGCACATCGAAGCGTTGCGTTACCCTGGCAAAGGAGCGGCACAGCTTACCGGCCAGCTTGGCGATGTGATGAAGGAATCCGTGCAGACGGCGATGAGCCTTGTGCGGAGCCGGAGTCATGCGCTGGGGATTGCGCCGCGGACATTTGCGCAGTCGGACGTGCATGTGCACGTGCCGGCGGGCGCGGTGCCGAAGGACGGACCGAGTGCAGGCGTGGCGATGTTCACGGCGCTAGCGAGTCTTTATACAGACAAGGCCGTGCGCGCGGATGTGGCCATGACCGGGGAGATCAGTCTCCGCGGCACGGTGCTGCCGATTGGCGGACTGAAGGAGAAATCGCTGGCCGCGATGCGGGCGGGGATTTCCACCATCCTTGTGCCTGAAGCGAATCGCAAAGATGCGCCGGACATTCCCGCAGAGGTGAAAAAGAACGTGAAGCTCATCTACGTGAAGACCGTGGATGACGTGCTGCGCGAAGCGCTGGTAAAGAACGGCAGCGTTTCGGCGTAACGAAGACGTCAAATGCCCCTGCGGTGTGCGAGCGCTGCAGGGGCATCCTGTTTCCAGAAGTTTCGCAGGATGTGGCACGGATCGCGCACCGGGGGGCAGGTGCTCCGCCGGAGTTGAACCGGTGGCGGGGTGCTGATTTTCTGCTTTGTTGTCGAAATTCCTGTTTGTGTCCGCCATGCAATTCCCTGTTCTATTCTTCGCTACACTGCTCACCGCAGCGCCGGCTTTTGCCGGAAGCCAGCCTCCCGCAGAGGACCGTGCGGCTATTCTTGGCATGGCGGGTGAATTTAGAGTTTCGTTTCATTTTCAAGAGACGGTGGCTCTCCAGGCCGGATATGAATTGAAGAAACCCGATAACCAAAATGCCAGTGAGTTAGTGCTGGTGGTGAAGGACGAGCCGCGGCAGATCGAGTTGCAGCACCTGCTCCTGGCGGATGGTGAAGTGATCAAACACTGGCGGCAGGTGTGGACGTATGAGGATACGCGCCTTTGCGAATACCAGGGCGATAACACCTGGCGCATGCGCGATCTCACTGCGGACGAGGCGAAAGGAACGTGGTCACAACTGGTGACCCAGGTGGACGACAGCCCGCGCTATGAGAGCTTTGGCCGCTGGCAGCATCGCGCGGGCATATCCTCGTGGACCAGCGGCGAAACGTGGCGTCCCCTGCCCCGCCGGGAGTCAAGCCGCAGCGAAGAGTACCAGGTCATCGCGGGGACCAACCGCCATACTCTCACCCCTAACGGATGGGTGCATGAACAGGATAATACGAAGACGATGGTGAAGGACGGACAGATCACAGGGGTCATCGTGCGGGAGATTGGCGTCAATACCTACCGGAAACTGAAGGCGGAGGAGAAGATAGACTTTGGTGCGGCGCGGCAAATGTGGGAGAAGGACGGCGCTTTTTGGAACCAGGTGAATGACACGTGGGCTGAAGTACAGCGCACGCAGCCGGTCATCAAAGTGGCGGACAGCGCAAGAATGAGGGAGATGCAAAAAACGGTTAGTGAACTGAAGAACAAGCCGCCGGTGCAGCCGGGAAAGTGGCCGGTGAAGGAAACGATTGAAGCGTTTCTGACCAGGCGCTGAGCGGAGATTGAAACTCGAATGCGGGTGGCTGAGGGATTGCCGGTGAGCGCAGGGCAGTCAGCATGGCGGCCATGATGCGGCTTATCATTTGTTTCACGTCTCTTGTGCTCGCAGCTACGACTTATGCGGCGGGCACTATCAAGACCGTTGCGGGCACCGGCACGGTGGGCAGCAGCGGAGATGGCGGACCGGCGAAGAAGGCTAGTTTGAACAATCCATTCGGCATTGCACGCGGACCGGATGGCGCACTGTATGTCTGCGAGTTTTCCGGGCACGTGGTGCGGCGCATCGATGCCGCGGGCAACATCAGCACGGTGGCCGGGAACGGAAAGCCTGGACATTCCGGGGACGGCGGACCGGCGGTAAAGGCGCAGTTGAATCAGCCTCACGAAATCCGCTTCGGTCCCGACGGCGCGCTCTACATTTCGGACATGACCACGCAAACCATCCGGCGCGTGGACATGAAGAGCGGTATCATTTCCACCTTCGCCGGCACGGGCAAACCTGGCTTCAGCGGCGACGGCGGCGCGGCGACGGCGGCGCAGATGAAAGATCCGATTTCCATCCAGTTCGGGCCGGACGGGAAGCTCTACGTTTGTGATATCGGGAACAATCGCATCCGGGCAATCGAGTTGGCGACGGGCACGATCACCACCGTGTGCGGCAACGGCGACAGGAAGCCGACCCCGGATGGCGCGCCCTTCAGTCCCGAAACGCCGCTCAACGGTCCGCGGACCATCGACTTCGACCCGGCCGGGAACGCCTGGATCGCCCTGCGCGAGGGCAATGCCATCTATCGCGCCGATTTGAAGACCGGAAAGCTGACGCACATTGCGGGCACCGGGAAGCCTGGTTTCAAAGGAAATGGCGGACCGGCGAAGGATGCGGAATTGTCAGGGCCAAAGGGGCTCGCGATTGCGCCCGACGGACGCGTGTTCGTGGCCGACACGGAAAGCCACAGTGTTAGGGTAATCGATCCCGTCAGCGGGAAAATCGACGTGGTGGCGGGAACCGGCAAGAAAGGCGCCGGCAGAGACGGTCCCGCGGCGGCGTGTCACCTTGCGAGGCCACATGGTGTATTTTTCGACAAGGATGGCACGCTGTACATCGGCGACAGCGAGAACCACACCGTGCGGGCGGTCACCGGCCTGAAGTGAATCAGCAGATTTCGAGGACTTTGGCAACAACCTGATCCGGATAGGGAAGCTGAAGCTTTTCCAGCGGGGGGCTGTAGATGGCCGGTGCGTCCACGGCGCTGATGCGGAGGATGGGCGCATCAAGATCGTCGAAGCACTTTTCCTGAATCATGGAGGAAATCTGCGCACCGACACCACAGAAGGGTTTGTTTTCCTCGACGTAGATGGCTTTGTGCGTTTTGCGGACGGAATTGAGAATGGTTTCCTCGTCGAGAGGGCGAATGCTGCGTAGATCGACCACTTCACAATCGACGCCGTGTTCGGCTGCGAGAATTTCGGCAGCTTTGAGGCTGGTGATCACTGCACGGCCATGGCAGATGAGGGAGATGTCCGAGCCCTCACGTTTGATGTCCGCGACGCCGAGGGGGATAACGTATTCCTCATCAGGGACTTCACCGGTATCACCGTAAAGGAGGGTGCTTTCCATGACATAGACCGGGTCATTGTCACGGATGGCGGCTTTCATAAGGCCCTTGGCGTCGTAGGGAGTGACGGGGCAGACGACTTTGAGGCCGGGGGTGTTGGCGATGAAGTTTTCCGGTGTGTGGCTGTGGGTGGCGCCGACACTGGTGCCACCATTGGCGGGACCGCGGATGACGATGGGGCAATTGATTTTGCCGCCGCTCATGTAGCGGACGCTGGCGGCGTTGTTGACCATTTGGTCCCATGCAACGTAGGCGAAGCTCCAGAACATCAGTTCCATGACGGGGCGCAGGCCCAGCATCGAGGCGCCGATGCCCATGCCGATGAATCCGGCTTCACTGATGGGGGTATCCACGACCCGCTTGTCTCCCCACTTTTTCCAAAGGCCTTCGGTAACCTTGTAGGCACCATCGTACTGCGCAACCTCCTCGCCCATAATCACGACATTTTCATCGCGCGCGAGTTCTTCATCGAGGGCATGACGGATGGCTTCGCGGTAGGTAATGACAGGCATGGGTACTGAGTGCGGGATGGGAAGTGAGAAATCGAAAAATGCTAGGGTGCGGTCCCGACGCACTCCGGGCAGCCGGCGCATTTCATCCGGACGGCGGTAAAGACCTGCGCGAGGACGAGGACGCAGCCGACAATCCAAGCCAGAGCGAAAGCACTCAGAACGACCCGTTTCACCGTCCTCCGGCGTCTGCGCAGAGGTCCGGCGCCTCCGGAGGATGCGGAGACGTCAACTGGATGCTGAGGTGCGACGACGGGCATGCAGGAAATAGAAAGCAAATCAGAAGATCTGAAAGCGGGCAATTATCCGGACGAAGAAGGGTCTCCGCGGATCAATCGTTGAAGAAGTGACGACCGGTGCGACCGGCTTCGGTAAATTCGTCCACTTCGTAATAGACGTCTTTGGAAATGTCTTCGAACTCGGGAAAAGGGCTCCCCTGAGAAAACTCAACCGAACCAGCGGCTTCCGATTTGGCGGCCTTGTCGATGGTCTCGTAGTCCGCCTCGGTGATAACGCGCTCTTCAACGAGGCGGTTTTTCCAGACCTGGATGGGATCGAAGTGACTCTTGTAGCGTTCGATCTCCTCTTTGGTCCGGTAGATCTTGTCCTTGGCGTCAGAGACCGAGTGCCCGTAATGGCGATACGTGTTGATTTCTATGACCGAAGGGCGGTTTTCTTTGTGAGCGCGCTCGATGGCAATCTGCACTTTAGCGCGGACTTCGTAAACGTCCCAGCCGTTGATCAGGTCCCACACGATATCGTACCCGTCGGCGCGGTAAGCGAGGCAGTTTTTGTAAACACTGCTGCGGCTCTGGCTGGTGCCCATGCTGTAACCGTTGTTCTCGATGATGTAAATGACCGGAAGATCGAACAGGCCCGCGAGGTTGAGCGACTCATGGAAGGCGCCCTGATTCACCGCGCCGTCACCCAGGAAGCACATACATGAACCTTTGAGTCCCTTGTATTTCAAATAGTAGGCGATGCCGGCGCCCAGCGGGGTTTGTCCGCCGACGATGCCATGGCCACCCCAGTAGTTTTTGTCCGGAGCGAAGAAGTGCATGGACCCGCCTTTACCCTTGGAGCATCCCGTGGCGCGCCCAAAGAGCTCTGCCATACACTCATTCATGGTCATACCGACCGCGAGGGCATGACCATGGTCGCGGTAGGCGGTGATCATGTGGTCATTCGGCCCCATGAGGGAGGCACAGGCAATGGCGATGGATTCCTGGCCATCATAGCGGTGAAGGAAACCACCCATGAACGTTTCGCCGCCACGGCCCTTATACCATTTGCCGGCCTCTTCTTCAAATCGCCGGATGCGCACCATGTCCGTGAGAAAGCGGATCTTTTCCTCCGGCTTCAGCGGGACATTCACCGGAGCGGCGGCGAAGTCGGTGGGATCGACATGGTGGTCGGCATCGGCAACACTGGATTTCATGGTCAACGGCGTATCGATAGGGGTTTTCGGGTTGGAAAGGAACGGCGGTCAGGCAGCGGCGGGTGCGGGATGTCCGGAAGCAGGAGCGATGCCGGTGCGGGGCAGCGCCTGACGGAAGGCGGCATAAAAAAGAGCAGTGAAGCCGAGAGCCACTCCCAGTTGCCGGAGGGTAAAGACCCATGTGGGGAGGTAACCCGGCAGTCCAGTGGTCTGACACTGCCACCAGCCAGCCAGGGTTTTCGCATAGCCAGGGTCTATAAAGAAAGAAACCGTGTTGCTCACGAGGTGGAACAACACGGTGCTCAGGAGAGAGGCGCCCAGAACGACTGCCAGGGATGCCTTTTTGCTTACGGCGATCCCGGCGGCGGTAACGACGACGACGGCGACCGCCGTGAGGACGAAGTAGGGATGCAGGATGGGCTGCCCGTCGATGACATTGATGACCACATGCGTGATCGCCACGGCGCTCACCGGCAGCCAGAGGGCCCACTTCCTGGGAAGGAACACCCCTCCGCAGAGGGCGAAGGCCATGAGGGGGGAGTATCCTGCGAGGTCCCGCACCATGTCGTTTCCGCTCAACCAGGGGGCGATACGGAAGAGGACGATGGAGGCGAGCAGAATAATGGCGGGGAGCATGGGGAAATGATCACTGCACGGAGGCAGAACGGCAATCCGGAAAATTAGATGGTTGAGCCGGTTTGTAAACCTGGTTTCTCCACCGGGTACCGCAGTTCCGTCCGCCACCGGTTGGGTCTAAACCCCACAAAACGCTGCGGGGCGTGCTTTTTGGCCGCGATGGTGTAAAATCACGGAGTTTCCTCCTCCAGCATCATAATGCCCCGTTTCCGTCTCATTTGCTGTGTCTTCAGCGCCGCGACCGCCTTGCCTGCTTTCGGCAATTATGCCGACGACACCGGTTACAACCAACTGAAAGCCGAACTCGGCGCCGCCCTTCCAACAGGGAATAGCGTGGGAATGACGCAGGTGGAAGCCACCCCGGCGACCGCGGCGTATTTGCCTGAAGCAGGCATCGGCACCTTTGCGGGAACCGGATACTGGACTGGAAAGTCCTTCACCGCAAAAAGCGGTCCCGGCATTCTCTCGGACCACGCGTTTTTTGTCGGCGAACACCTCTACGGGAGCAACACGGACCCCGACCGGTGGCGAGCCAGCATGTCGCCGGCTGTGGTAAACATCGACAACTGGAACGCCAACGACTGGCAGTCCGGTTTTCTCTCTCCGGGCGGCCAGGCGCCGGTAGTGGAAACGAAAGCGGTTCAGAATCATTCCTGGGTAAATGACGCCACCGCCGCCAATGCGATCACCATCAGGGACCTGGTGAGAAGGCAGGACTTTTCCGTTAACCGGGACAACTATGTCTGCTGCGTGGGGCTGAACAACGGAGAGTCCACACCCATCAACGATGTTTTCGCGTCGGCTTACAATGTGATCTCCGTAGGACGCAGCGACGGTATTCACAGCCGCGGCACGACCACTTCCGACATGGATGGCGCGGGGCGCCGGAAGCCGGAAATCGTGGCTCCGCTGGACGCCACCAGTTTTGCCACCCCCTACGTAAGTTCCGCCGCCGCCCTGCTGAGGGAGAAGGCGGACCTGATCAACACCGCCAATGCGAGGAAGGCCAAGACCCTGAAGGCGGTGCTGCTCGCTGGAGCGACCAAGGGCGAATTTCCCCTTTGGGAAAAATCCGCCACTCATCCCATCGATTCCATTTTTGGCGCCGGGGAGCTGAATGTTTACAACAGCTACTTTATTTTGGATGGCGGCGAGCAGCCGGCGGGCGCCGCCACGGCGCGACCGGACATGGCGTGGGATAACCAATCGCTGAACGCCGCCGGCACGGCGGATTACCGGCTCACCGTTCCGGCGGGCATGTACGGAGCGGAGTTGTCGGCCTTCATCGTGTGGCACCGCACCCTGACCAATACCACGCCTCCCCTTTTCACGCTTCAGCCGGACTCGCTGGTGAATTTTGATCTCACGCTGCTGCGCGATCCCTCGGCCGGGGGCGCGGCGGTGACTCTCGATTCCTCCACCAGCACGCTGTATAACATCGAGCATGTGTGGAAGAAAAACCTGCCCGCCGGCAACTACCGGCTGCGTGTGAGCCGCGGCGCGGGCAGCGCGCACGACTACAGCATCGCGTGGCGGCTGATGAATTTGCCGCACCAGCCTTTGATCACGTTCGCGTTCAACGGGGCGAATATCGATTTCACCTTCACGGGACTGCTGCTCGAACAACCGTATAAGTTTCAGTCGTCTGCGGATCTCTCGGCATGGACCGACCTGACGAGCTTTACGGCGACCGCGGTGAGCCGCACATTCAGCACGCCGCGCCCCGCAGGCGCACGGGCGTTCTTCCGCCTGCTGCCGGTGCCGCTGTGAGGTAAATCCCTTTACCTGTCCCAAATTAACCACCACTTCGCAGTCGTGCGGGAAAAAAACAAATGGGTCACTTCTCTGGACTCGTTTCCCAGGCTGGCCTTGAGCGTGAACCGAGCGGGCTCGTCCGGATTCGAAAGAACCCAGGTGACCAGGGAATAATTTTCCACCGCCTTTGCGCAATCTTTGAGGCCAGTCATCGCTTTCAACTCTGATTCCTCCTGTGTGCTGCGCTCAAGAGCGTCAAGGTGCATGCAGGCGAGTTCATAGCGGCTGCGAGCCAAGTCATGGTGAGCCTGCTTTAAGGAGGCACTGCAAGCATCATAGCGGTACCAGCTCCACCCTCCGAGTGCCGCCAGAATTCCAGAACAAAAAATCACCAACAGTTTCTTATTCATATCGATCCTGGATGAGCGCAGGACGGACTGTGAGCAGTCATTCGAGATCCTCGCGGAAGCTCTCGTTAGTGCGGAGCTTTTTGTATTCAACGTTGATCCGGGCTCCGGCGGCCTTCCATTCCTCCCTGTCTTTGGCGGTAATCGAATCCTTGAGTTTCGCCAGTTTGTCCGCCAACGAACCCCAGTTCACCCATGCATCGATGAGCGGTCGCACACGCGCATCGGCGAGAGGACGGAGCCGCTGGAGGGCAAGGCGGGCTTTGGAAATCTGACCGCCATCCAGCGAGTTGGCGGCTGCGAGGTCGCCGTCGATGGCGGTGTGGAGATCGCCGATCGACTGATCCAGTTCCGCGAGAGAACCCGAGGGACTCAGGGATTTCGGGAGTTTGTCGGTGGCGTAATCGAGAAGCACTTTGGCGGAAAAGTGGCTAGGGGCGCGCTGGAGGATACTCTGGAGTTTTCCGATCGCCTCCTGTGTGCGCATGGCCTGCGGGGTGGCACCGAACGTTTTGACGAAGGCGGTGAAGTCGCTGATCGCCGCGGCGAGTTCCGGCGTTTTGTCCGCCCGGGCCACCGCAAGAGCTTCATCGAAGTTGCCGAGTGAGAAAACCTGGATGCCGGTGAAGGGTTTAAGTCCCTCCGTGAGCACGAGGTCTATGGCGTGAACATCGTTCCTTGCGGGAATGCCCAGCAGCTTGCATTTGAAATTGGTGGCGCCGCGCAACTTCGCATGGACTCCGCCAATACGCTGCACGCTGCCGTCGGCATTCATGTCGCCGGTGACCGCAAATTCCGGATCGAGCGCCGTTCCCGTGAACACCGATTCCAGGAGGAGCGCACACGCCACCGCCGCGGAGGGACCGTCTTTGGAGGTGAACTTATCCTCGAACGTAAGCTGCAACTCATTTCCCCGCGGCCAGCCCTCGTGGCGAATGGCATGAAACCGGGCAACCTCGCGCAGGGCCTTGTCCATCATGGAGCCGACCGCCTGATTAAAGGCCACCGTGGCGGGCTTGCCTCCCTTTTGCGGAAGAGCGGACAGGGAAAGCCGCGACGCCTTGCCGGCGAGATGTGAATTGCCGAGATCCTGCACCATGAGAGCACTCACGGAAGCCGAACGGCCTGTGAGAGGAATCTCCGGCATGTTTGGTATCGAGACCGGACCGGTTTTTGTGACGCCCGGAGATTTGCCGGACGGGGTTGATGCCCCAAAAGCAACCGGGCTCTTCACATTCCCCCACCAATGCCAGCGCCGGGCGGATTTCAGGTCGGGATCGAAACAAATAAGTGTCGGATCATAGATGTTATCGCCCCACACAAACTCCACCAGGCCCGGACGGATGATGTGAATTTTGCAGTGCTTGTCGCCTTTGTTGATTTTGACGTGCGCCGTGGTGTCGCTCTCGAACGTGATGTGCCCACTGCCGCCGCTGAGCGCGGGATTTTTTTTCAACCATGCGGCGAACTCAGGCCCCTTCATTTTCGGGGCCGCCGGGAGGTCGCGGCGTCCGATGCACTTTGCCGCATAGGCTTGTCCGGATTCTGAATCCTTCACGGAGCCCTGAGTGGCATCCTCGGAGATCGTAAGGTCCAGCGTCGTCTTTTCTGAAGTCCCGTGAAAGCACCGGACGACGCCCTTTTTCTGCACGGCATAAGCATGGGAGCACTCCGATTTTCCGCCCTTCTCCTCCGGACGTCCGAAGATCAGAACGTCTTTCGTCACAAACCAAAGCTTTCGGGTGCCCTGCGAAGCGGCGTACTGCCATTCTGTGCCCTTCAGCCAGCCTGGAAAATCCGACTCCTTGATCAGCGACAGTTTCGCCGCCTCCGCATGGGAAACACGGGGGATGGTCCCCGTCAGAAGCAGCACAATGACAAGCCCGCACCAGCCGGAAACCCGGCGGAGAGACACGACGGAGGGGGACTGAAACATGGCAGAATGGCGTAAATCCGCCGGGGAGGCTATCACGCCCGTTCAACAAAACGCCAAACCGATTTCACCCGTATCCGGGGAGGAGCATCGCGCAGGATACCGGAAGGTGCCGAATGTGAAAACTTTCCTTTTCCAACCTCCGCATTCTCTCTAAGCCGTATCGCTCATGCCCGAAACTCCCCCTCCCCAAGGCCCCTCGAAGGCACAGGTTTTTGTAAAGCGACTCACCAGCACGCTGGGGTTGTGGGGACTCGTGACGGCAGCCATCGTGCTGGGGCAAAGCTGGCTATTTTTCATCCTGCTGGGATTCCTGGGAATGTCGGGAGTGCTGGAATATGCGAAGATGGATGCCACCCTGCCGAAGCCGTGGCGGACGGGGTTTATCGTGCTGTCCGCAGCGTGGATGGCCGGAACGTTCACGCTTTGCCAGATGCACAAAACAGACTGGCCCTTTGCCGTGGACGCGGCGTTCCTCGCGCTCGCCGCGATGACAGCCTTTGTCCCGGCGCTGTTTCGACCGCTGGAGGGAAGGACCACGCTGTGGGCGATAGTTTATACCCTGGCAGGATTTGTGTATGTGCCGTGGATGTGGAGTTTCATGACGCGGCTCCTGTTTGCCAACGGAATGGATGCCGATGGCCGCGTCGCGGGTGTGCCAGGGCTGCTCTTCGTCGTCGCTGCCACCAAGTTCACCGACTGCGGCGCGTATGCTGTCGGCTCGCTGTTCGGCAAACACAAGATGATCTCCCACGTCAGCCCCGGCAAAACCTGGGAAGGCGTGCCTGGAGCGTTCCTCGGCGCGCTGGTGGCCGGCATGGCCGTCTTTTGGGGATACGGTCAGGGACGCATGGGTTTCTCCACAATGCACGCCATCATCCTGTGCCTCATCCTCGCCGCCGTCTGCATTGTCGGAGACCTCGCGGAGTCCATTCTGAAGCGCTGCCTCGCCGTGAAGGATTCCGGAAAAATGCTGCCAGGAATTGGAGGCGCACTCGACCTCATCGACAGCCTGCTCTGGACGGGACCGGTGTATTATTTTTACCTGAGGTATGTCAGTGCAGCGTAAGCGAGTCATCATTCTGGGCAGCACGGGAAGCATCGGCACAAGCGCGCTGAAGGTGGCGCGTGATGTGCCGGAGCGCATGGAAGTGGTGGGGCTGGCGGCTTCGCGGAGTGTGGCGGCACTGGCGATGCAGGCGGAGGAGACGGGGGCGAAGCATGTGGCGCTTTTTGACGAGAATGGGGTTTCGGAACTGCGGACAAAAGTACCGGCAGGGGTGAAGGTCTATGGCGGGGCGCAGGGGTTGATCGATCTGGTGACGGAGGTGGAGGCGGATATGGTGCTGGTGGCGATCGTGGGGACGGCGGGGCTGCGTCCGGCGCTGGCGGCGATCGAGTGCGGGCGCGATCTGGCAGTGGCGAGCAAGGAAATCCTTGTCATGGCGGGCGAAGTGGTCATGGAAGCGGCGCGGCGAAAAGGCGTGCGCGTGCTGCCGGTGGACAGCGAGCACAATGCCATTTTCCAATGCATGGAGGGACGTCGTGCCGACGAGGTAAGCCGCCTCATCCTAACGGCGAGCGGCGGTCCTTTCCGCACGTGGTCCACGGGCGAAATCGCTGCGGCCACGCTGGAACAGGCACTCAAACACCCGACGTGGGAAATGGGCCGGAAGATCACCATCGACTCGGCCACGCTCTTCAACAAAGGCCTTGAGATGATCGAGGCGCGCTGGCTGTTCGATGTGGAGATGCCGCACGTGGATGTCATCGTGCATCCGCAAAGCATCGTGCACAGCATGGTGGAATTCATCGATGGCAGCGTGCTTGCGCAGCTCAGCCACACGGACATGTGCTTTCCGATCCAATATGCGGTGACGTGGCCGGAGCGTGTGCCTAACACCCTGCCGCCGCTGGATTTTGCGACGCTGGCGAAACTGGAATTCGAGGCCCCGCGCCGCGAAGTGTTTCCCGCGCTCGATCTTGCCCGCCGCGCGGGCACAGAGGGAGGAACGCTGCCTTCGGTGCTCAATGCGGCGAATGAAGTGGCGGTGGAGGCGTTCCTTGAGAAACGCCTGTCATTTCCCGCCATTTGGGAAACGGTGGGGAGGGTGATGGAGAAGCACGTAAATATTCCGCACGCGGGATTCGATGCGATTTTGGAGGCGGATGCGTGGGCGAGGGAAATGACGAAATCCGAAATCAGAATGACGAAGGAATGACGAAGCGCGAATGGATCAAGTTCAAGCACGCACGCTTTACGGCGCGGTTTCCGGCTGACTTTAGTTATTCGCGATCTCACTATTGGATGAGCCGTGTGGAGGATGAGCCGGGCGTGTGGAGAGTGGGGTTTACGAAGTTTGCGACGCGGATGCTGGGTGAACTGGTGGACTTCAATTTCAAAGTGCAGCCGGGCGACGCCGTGATGCCGGGGATGGAGATCGGATGGGTAGAGGGATTCAAGGCGTCGAGCGATGTCTTCTGCGTGATGCAGGGAGCTTTCCATGGAAGCAATCCGGCGCTGGCGGCGGACGCGTGCATTGTGCGAAGTGATCCGTATCTGGATGGCTGGCTTTACGCCGTAAAGGGTGAACCGGAAGAGGATCATCTGGACGTACACGGTTATGTGGAACTGCTCAATGCGACCATCACACGCATGGCGGCGGAGGAGCATGTGGAGAACAGCGGGTCATGAACCTGATCCGCGATACGCTGTTCGCCGCAGTGGATTTTGAAAGTGCCGGCGAAGCGCCGGGTATGACGGATGCGCCGGTGCAGGCGGGGATTGCGGCGATGCGCGGCACAGAGCTGATGACGGCGGAGTTTTACCGGACGTATATCAATCCGCGCCGGGCGGTGACCTGGGCGGCGCAGAGGGTTCACGGGATCACTGCCGAGCACCTGACCTCTGCGCCTGACATTACGTCGCTGTGGCCGGAGTTTCGCACGCGGCTCACGGGAGCCGTCGTGGTGGCGCATGCGGCGGGGACGGAGAAGCGGTTTCTGCGCATCTTTCCGTTTCATGGATTCGGGCCGTGGATCGACACTCTTGCGCTGGCGCGGAAGGCCTGGCCGGGCTTGCGGGATTACTCGCTGGAAGGGCTCGCAGCGGCGCTGGGTTTCGCGGGGGAAATTGATAATCTTTGTCCCGGCCTGCGATTTCACGATGCGCTTTACGACGCCGTGGGCAGCCTGCTGGTGCTGCGCAGTCTGGTCACCGGAGCAGGGCTGGCGGACCGGAGTGTGGAGGAATTGCTGCAGGCCGATCCTGACTGAGTCCCGTGGTTGCCCTGGTGCAAACCCGTGCCTATGCTCGCGGCACTTATGGATAAATCCGCCAGGGAATTTCTCTTCGATCTCCTCTCCACTCCCAGTCCGACGGGCTTTGAAACCGCGGGGCAAAAGAAGTGGATGGACTACGTGCGCCCGTTCGCTGAAAAGACTGAGAACGATTCCTACGGCAGCGCCTGGGCGACTCTGAAAGGAAAGTCGCCGGTGAAACTCATGCTGGAGGCGCACGCGGATGAGATAGGGTTCATGGTGAAGTATATTACAAAGGAAGGCTTCGTTCACCTGGACCGCATCGGTGGCAGCGACTACGCCACCGCCCGCGGACGGCGCGTGGTTTTTCAGGGAGACAAGGGGCCGGTGAAAGGCATCATCGGCAATACGGCCATTCACATCCGCGACCGGACGGGCGGTGAGAAAGCACCGGAGGTGCACGAACTGTATGTGGATGTCGGCGCGGACAGCGAGAAGGAAGTGGAAAAACTGGGGCTGCGCGTGGGACACCCTGGAGTGTATGCGGACACGGTGGAGGAATTTGGCGACGGTCGCATCGTGGGCCGCGCAATCGACAACCGGATCGGCGGGTTCATTATCGCGGAAGTGATGCGGCGGCTTCACAAGCACCGCAGCAAGCTGAACTGCACCGTGATCGCCGCGAACTGCGTGCAGGAGGAGATCGGCGGATTCGGCGCGCGCATGCTGACCTACCATCTGCATCCGGACGTGGCGGTGTGCCTGGATGTGACGCATGCCACGGACACGCCCGGCATTGAAAAGGCAAAGCACGGTTCAGTGAAACTCGGCGGAGGTCCTTCCATCACACATGGAACCTGCTGTCATCCCATCGTGGTGAAGCGGCTCATGAAGACGGCGGAAAAGGAGACGATTTCTATTCAGCACGAGGCGTCCTCGCGTTACAGCGGCACGGACACGGATGACATTTTCTGGAGCCGCGGAGGCATTCCCAGCGCGCTGCTTTCGCTGCCGCTGCGGTATATGCACAGCGTGGTGGAGTGCGTGGATCTCAAGGATGTGGAGAAGGTGATCGCGCTGTTGACCGCCTTTGCGCTGTCGGTGAAGCCGGGTGAAAGCTTCGCCCACAAACTTTAGGACAACGGTCCCCCACCAAACATGATTCTTCCCTCTGAAGACGATTCCCGGAAACCCGGCGACCCCAAACCACCTGGCAGTTCCGGGGATCAACCGGATGCGCCCTGGGAGGAAAGCCACATGCACGGATTTTCCGACGAAGAGGATGAGGAGGACGCCGATCCGTATGGAGACGGGCAGAAGGTCGAGTCCCCTGCCCCGCCGGGCTGGCGCGAGGAATTGAAGGAGGCGCTGCTGGAGGCCGTGGATGATTTGCGGGAAATCGAAGATCCCGCGGAGGAGTTCGATCCGCCGGAACCGCCGGATCTGTTTACGTTTTACGGAGAGCTCGTGGCCATGCGGAATGAACTGCGGCGCGGCATGCGCCGTCCGCCGGAAAAGACGGGCGCCGCTGACCCTGACAAAACGCAGCCCGCGGTGATGGCCCTGATTTATCTTCATGATCGTGTGGCCGCAGGTGAAAAGAAAGTGGCCTCCCTTCTTGAGTCGGCGATGCAGCAGGCTGGATTGCAGCGCATCAAAACCGAGGACGCAGGCTTCGACGCCGCCACGATGATTGCCGATGGACCAGCCCCTGCGACGGGCGCGAAGGTGCGCCGTGAACTGGAGGCGGGTTTTCTGTGGAATGGACAAGTGCTGCGACCAGCGCGGGTGGTGATCGCATGACGATTTATTGCCCATCCTGCGGGAAACCGGTTTCGCCGACGGAAAAGGAGCACTGTCCGCGGTGCGGGTGTGAAGTGGCGATTCTCGGGCAGATCATCCTGGCTGCGCACGACTCGCTGCAACTGGCCCTGCTGGCGCTGCGCGAAGGCCGTGACCGCGATGCGCATGACTTTGCTTATGAAGCGTGGGCGCTGCGGCACACGCTGGAAACGGCGGCTGCGGGATTGCTTGCGGCGGTGGCGCTCAAGGAGCCCGTGGAGATTGCGCGCTGGCTGAGACGAAAGCGGAGGCTGCTGGAAGGTTAGGGATTCGGTCTCAACTTTTTACACGTCGTTCACAAATCTCCGGTTCCCTGTTCATAAGGAATTTACGATGATGGCTACTGTCGTGAGCCGTGTCCGGTGCACAGCCGGACGCTCGCATCACCTTAACTCTAACATCGTTTATCCATGAAAATGACTCTGTTTTCACTGCTCGGTGCTTTGGCTGCGGCTCCGCTGGCCGCGCAGGATGCTCCGAAACCCCCACAGCCGCCGGCGGCTCCTGAAGCACCGGCTCCGCCCGCGCCGCCTCAACCTGGGCAGCCGGGAGGCCGGCCCGGGATGCGTCCGATGGGCGGACCGATTTTCGCTGCGCTCGACACGGACAAAGATGGCAAGCTGAGCAAAGAGGAGATCGCCAACGCGGCCAAGGCGCTTCTGACGCTGGACAAGAACGGAGATGGGGAACTCTCGCCTGAAGAACTGCGGCCCCAGCCTCCGCAGGGTGGTCCGGGCGGACCTCCGAACGGAGAGCGTCCGCGGCGGGGCGGCGGCAACGGTGGTCCGCCAAGGCCGCCACAGAGTGCGGGCTTTTCTCCGGGCGGTCCGCAATTCCAGGGTCAGCCATATCCCCTGCCCCCGGGCTATGCGTTTGCGCCTCCTCCGCCACCTCCGGTGCCGCTGCCTCCACCACCACCACAGTTTCAGCCACCGCCGCCTCCCGCGCGGCAGTAAGGGGGAAACTGGCTAACGGTTAGTTGGAAGGCGAAAGTTGGCTGCCTGCCATGCGGGGAAGTTTATTCCTTTGTCACGGCCTCGTCGAGATTGAGGAGGCTGAGGCAGACGGTGGTCCATGCGGCATGAACGGCGGGATCGAGAGTCGAAGGGCTCTTCGCTTCACCGACCTTGAGGAGTTTTTTGGCCTCGTCCGGGGAGGTCCGAAATTCCGTTAGGGAACGGTCGAGCGCCTTTGTCAGCACTTCCGTTTCCCGCGCAGAGGGATGACGGTTGAGCACCGTTTGAAACGCCCGCGTGAGACGGGCCGGATCGTCCGCGGAACCAATTGTTAGGATTTTTTCGGCGAGGACGCGGGCGGCTTCAACGAAGGTGACGTCGTTGAGAGTTGTCAGGGCGTGGAGCGGGGTGTTGGTGCGGAAGGGCTTGACGGTGCAAACCTGGCGGGCGGCATTGTCGAAGAATAACGTGGGCGCGGCGATGCGGCGCCAGAAGGTGTAGAGGCTGCGGCGGTAAAGGGCTTCGCCGGAGTCCTGCTTGTAGCGTTTGCCGCCAAAGGTGGCTTCCTCCCAGACCCCGGCGGGTTGATAGGGATTGACGGGCGCTCCTCCGATTTTCTTAACCAGAAGGCCGGAGACGGCCAGCGCATTGTCGCGCAGCATCCACGAGGGCATGCGGAAGCGCGGGGCGCGGGCGAGCAAAAGGTTTTCAGGATCGCGCGCGGCGAGATCGGCGGTGACCTTCGAGGATTGGCGATAGGTGCGGCTGGTGACGAGGAGGCGCATGAAGGCCTTTACGTTCCAGCCGCTGTCGCGGAATTCGGCGGCGAGCCAATTGAGGAGATCGAGGTGTTTGGGAATTTCGCTCTGCACACCGAAATTCTCGGAAGTCTTTACGAGGCCTGTGCCGAAGACCTGCTGCCAGAAGCGATTCACCGTGACGCGGGCGGTGAGCGGCTGCTCCGGCGCGACGAGCCATTTCGCAAGCGCAAGGCGGTTGGCGGGGGTGTTAGGAGCCAGGGCCGGCAGCGTGGCAGGCACGGCGGCGGAGATTTCGGCGCGCGGTTTATCGTAGAGGCCGTGATCGAGAACGAAGGACTTCCGCGGCTTTGCCATGTCCTCCATGACCATGACTTTCGGCACGGAATCCTGAATGGATTTGATCTCCTTCTTCAGCTTTTCGCGCCTCTCTGTGGCGTCACGCCATGTGGTGTCGGAATTGTGAAACTCGGCGGCAATGATCTTTTGCTGCTCTTTGGTGCGCTGATCCGCGGGTGTCTTGAGAGCGACCTGCACGGCGTCGCCGGCGTCCTTGAGACCGGGGCGCTCGCCGCCGCTGACAGAGAGGCGGAAGTTTCCGAGATTGTGACTGGCGTTGCCGGAATCGTGACGAAGGATAACGGTTAGGATTGAGTCCGGCCCGGCAGGGTAGGGCTTGTCGAAACGGAAGACGGCCTTGTGCTCGCGGTCCACAGGCTTGCCTTCGTGCACGGCCCAGCCGGTGGAGCGATTGCCATCGAAGGCAGCCTTCACGGGGAGCCCGCCCTGTTCGTAGGTGGCGTCTGCGGAGGTGATCTTGAGGGGCCTTGCTTCGGGTTCGCCGGCGCGCTGGAGAGTGATTTCGATTTCTGTCAGGACGAAGTTGCCGCTGTCCGAGCGGGCGAGCGCGCCGTGAGTCATCGACGGGTCTTTGAGGGCTTCCAACTGCAGGGCGGTGATCTTCGGTAGGCTGGTCTTATAAGTGACGGTGTAGGTGTCGTTCTTCGGATTCGGGCCGGAGGCGAGGACGCGATAGTCCGGCTGAGGTGTCAGGACCTGATGCAGGGCGCGCGCCTGATCCGGCTTGAGGGCTTCCCAGACGACCGGCGCCGCATTGGTCAGGCGCTGCTGTTCCCACGCGGCCTGCTGAGGCTCCAGTTCTTTGGCGCGCGCTGTGGCGGTGGCTTCGAGTTGCTTCGACTCGGCCTCCAGTTTGTCGATGCGCGCGAGCTGGTCCGGCGAGGGAGCGGAAACCACGGGCGCAGTTTGCGGATTGCCGCCGCCGCCGTCCACGGGCGTTTGATTGAAGAAGGCGAAGAGGCCGTAGTAGTCGCGTTGTGTCAGGGGATCGTATTTGTGATCGTGACAGCGGCAGCAATTCATGGTGAGGCCGAGCCAGACGGTGCCGGTGGTCTCGGCCATATCCATGACGTAGTCGATACGGTTTTCCTCCGGAATGCGTCCGCCCTCGCCATTGATAGGATGATTCCGGCAAAAACCGGTGGCCATCTTTTGCTCCAGCGTGGCGTCCGGCAGCATGTCGCCAGCGATTTGCCAGACGGTGAATTGATCGAACGGGAGGTTGCGATTGAAGGCGGAGACGACCCAATCGCGCCACGGCCACATGGTGCGTTCGCTGTCACCCTGGTAACCGTTGGAGTCGGCGTAGCGCGCGGCATCGAGCCAGTCCCATGCCATGCGTTCGCCGTAGGCTGGGGAAGCGAGCAGGCGATCCACGGCTTTTTCGTAAGCGTCCGGGGCGGTGTCAGCGAGAAAGGCGGCGAGATCTTCCGGGGCGGGCGGCAGGCCGGTAAGATCGAGCGACACGCGCCGGAGCAGCGCGGCGCGCGGGGCTTCAGGGGAAAAATCGAGATGTTCTTTGGTCAGGCGCGCGCCGATGAAGGCATCGATGGCATTGCCCGGCGCGGGGACGGCTGGTTTTGTGAGGGGCTCGAAGGCCCAGTGCTTGCCCCAGGGCGCACCCTCTTCGATCCAGCGTTTGATGAGAGCGATCTGCTCCGGCGTGACTTTGCGGTTCGATTTCGGAGGGGGCATTTGGTCCTCCGGATCGTGCGTGGTGAGACGGCGAAAGAGTTCACTGGCAGAGGGATCACCGGGCTTGAGGACAGTGACGCCGTCCTTAACGCGGAGGGCTCCTTCGTGCGTGTCGAGGCGGAGGTCTGCCTTGCGCTGTTTGGCATCCTGACCGTGGCAGAAGAAGCAGTTTTCCGAAAGGATGGGCTGGATGTCGCGATTGAAGACGACGGGGGGCTCTGCTGCGAAGGCGGTGGAAACGCTCGCGGCAAGTAAGGGGAGCAGCAGGAGCCGGGAAAGCATGGCGGGGAATGTGGGTCCGGGAAGATACGATGTTCGGACGGCGGAGTCTTTCGGAAGTTGGGGGAAGCCGGAAGCAAGGACAGGCGGCAGAGACAGTGGAAAGTGGTGGGATTTGACGATATAAGCAGGAACGGAACGACACCGGGTGTGCGGGGAAAAACACGCTGTGTAGGTTTGGAGGATGGTGTAGGGAGGAGGAATGATGCGGTTTCAATTCCATCTCTGCAAGGTGCTCGTGGCGGCGGGTGCGGTTTCGGCGTTTACACTGGTCCAGGCGGAGCCGTGGCCGGTGTGGCGGGGGGACCCGGCGATGACGGGGGTTTGCAAAGAGACGTTGCCGTTTCCGCTGAAGCTGGCATGGAAGTTTCCGCAGGAGGAGAAGGAGAAGGTGGAGAAGCCGGGGGATGCCGGGAAGGCGGAGGGCGCCGGGAAGGAGCAGAAAAAGGAGGAGCGGCGGGGGGCGGTGAAGGCGACGGCGGTGAGCGACGGGGAGCGGTTTTACATCGGAGACGGGGGCGGGAAGTTCTACGCCCTGGGGGCGAAGGACGGGAAGCCGGTGTGGACCTGGACGCCGAAGGAGGCGGATTCGATCGAGGGAAGCGCGCTTCTGGTGGGGGGACAGGTGATTTTCGGGACGCTGAACGGAACGGTGTTTTCGCTGGATGCGAAGACAGGGAAAGAGACGTGGTTTTTCAAGACGGAGGCAGAGGTGCGGGCGGCGCCGAACGTGTTCGAGCGCCCGGGGCAGCCGCCGCTGATCCTGATAGGGAGCTATGACAACAATCTCTATGCGCTGAACAGCCAGGACGGCAAAGAGGTGTGGAAGGTGGAGACGGGCAACTATGTGAACGGCAGCGCCGCGGTGGTGGACGGGCTGACGGCGTTCGGTGGCTGCGACGGGTATATCTATTTCGTGAATGCGCTCGACGGGAAGGAGTCGGGCAAGATGGAGGTGAAGAATCCGATCGCGAACACGGTGGCGGCGCGGAACGGGCTGGCGCTGCTGGCGCACTACGGCCACGAGGTGGTGGCGCTGGAGCCGAAAAAGCTGGAGCCGAAATGGGTGTACAATGAGCGGGATTTCGAGTACTTTGCGTCGCCGGCGGTAAGCGCGTCGGGGTTCGTGTTCGTGGGCGACCGCGGAAAGCGGATGCATTGCCTGAACCTGACCGATGGGAATGAAAAGTGGTCGTTCCGCACGAAGGGCCGCATTGACAGTTCCGCAGTGGTGACGGGGGAGAATATTGTCTTTGGCTGTGATGACGGGAAGATTTACGGAGTGGGGATCAAGGACGGGAGCGAGGTGTGGAGTTATGAGATTGGCCAGCCGATTCAGAGCAGCCCGTGCATTTCCGGCGGCCGGCTGGTGATGGGCGCGGACGATGGAGTGATCTATTGCTTTGAGGCGGAGAAAAAGTGAGGATGCTGCGCCATGAGACGTTTCCTTCCCGCCGCACTGCTGTTAGCCGCGTTTGCGATTTTTGTCAGGGCGCAGGCTCCGGGAGTGCCAATCGAGCAGCCGGGTGAGGCGACGGGAAGCAAGGAAATCATCGAGAAAGCCGGGGCGCTGCGCGAGGCGGGGAAACTGCTGGTGGCGGAAAAGGTAAAGGAGTTGCTGGGCAAACCAGTTGCGGAAAAGGTAACGCTGCCGCCGGCGAAGGCTGTGACGATAAGCCGGGCCGACATTTACGAGCAGGCGCGGCGGGAGCGGGTGCGGGTGGGCTGGTATTATCTTTGTCACAAGTGCAATCACTGGCACACGCGTCTCAGCGGGGGTTATCCGCTGACGGAGGATGGGGTGATCGCGACGTGCCATCACGTGGTGAGGCCGCAGGACGATATGCGCGAGGGGTATCTCATCGTAGTGGACGCAACGGGAGTGGTGACGCCAGTGACGAGTGTGATCGCGTGCAGCGCGGCGCAGGATATTTGCGTGCTGCGCGCGGCGGGAGGGAAGTTTTTGCCGATGCCGCTGAACGATGCGGTGCGTCCGGGCGATGCGGCGTATTGCCTGAGTGATCCGCTGGGAGTGACGGGTTATTTCAGCGAGGGGATGGTGAATCGCTTTTACCGCAAGCCCGATGTGAAGGGGACGGCGGAGGAAGCGCTGCGCGTGCATGTGAGCACGGACTGGGCTCCGGGGTCGAGCGGATCGCCGATTTTGGATCAGGCGGGGAATGTGATAGGCCATGTGTCCACGATTTCGTCGATGAGCGGCGGCGCATCCGCTGCGGAGAGTGATCCGCGGCGTCGCGGGACGCAGATTGTGATGCATGAAGCGAGTCCGGCGCGCGGGGTGATGCTGCTGCTGAAGAATGCGGAGAAGGAAGCGGGGAAGAGTCCGGTGGAGGCGGCGGTGGCGAAGTGAGGGGGGGAGGAAAAGGGCTTGTTAGGAGAAGGCCAGGGTTGACGGGGCGGATTACAAGCCCGCCGTCCGGCTGGCCTGGGGAGTACACCTGATTGCCTGACGAAATTTCCTGCAAGGTGCGGCTGCGGGCTGCGGATATGCCGTGGCTTTCCCGGAGTGAGAACGCGTTTTTGGACGCGGCGATCACTGAAAATAATCTTGACCGGGAAGGCATCCCCAACCAACCTCAGCCTTCGGTAATAACACTCACTGCCATGCCTAAACCATCTGAGAGCAGCACAAAATTCATCGAGCGGAACCGGGCCCCACGAGTGCACATTGAGTATGAACTCTTTGTGGACGGTGCGCAAAAAAAAGTAGAACTCCCATTCGTTATGGGCGTTATGGCCGATTTGTCCGGCAAGTCCGCGGAACCCCTGCCGCCGGTGGCGGAAAGAAAGTTCCGCGAAGTGGATATGGACAACTTCGACAAGTTCATGAAGGACGTGAAGCCGCGCGTGAATTTTGCGGTGCCTAACGCACTTTCCGACAACGAGGGGGAGCGTCTGAATATCGACATTACGTTCGACAAAATGGACGATTTCTCGCCGGACGCCATTGCCCGCAAGGTGGAGCCGCTGCGCAAGCTGCTGGAAGCCCGCACGCAATTGTCCAATCTCCTAACCTATATGGACGGACGCGCGCAGGCGGAGAATCTCATCGAGCAACTGCTCGCCGATCCGGCTCTCATGAAATCTGTGATGGGCACCGCCAAACCTGCCGAACCGCAGGAGTAGTTTCACCCTTTTCCCTGAACTGATACCATGTCCAAAGCCCAGGAAGAATCCGCCGCCTCAGGCAGCACGCTCGAACTTTCCGAGTTTGACCGTCTTCTCGACAAGTCCTTTCAGCCCAAGACAGACGAAGCGAAGGGCGCTGTGCGCTCCGCAGTCGCTGTGCTTGCGGAGGAAGCGCTCAAAGGCACGTCAGTCCGCCAGCAGGACTCGATTACTTACATTCAGGCGGTGATCGCTGAGATCGACCGCAAGCTCTCGAAGCAGTTGAATCTGATCCTTCACCACGAGGAACTGACGAAATTGGAAGGTTCGTGGCGCGGTCTGCACCGTCTGGTGTACAACACGGAGTCCGGCACGGATTTGAAGATCCGCGTGATGAACGTGTCGAAGAAGGACCTGCACCGCGCGCTGCGCTCGTACGGCGGCGCGAACTGGGACCAGAGCCCGCTCTTCAAGAAGATTTACGAAGAAGAGTTTGGCACACCCGGCGGCGAGCCTTACGGCACGATCATCGGAGACTTCGAGTTTGATCACACGGCTCCGGATGTGGAACTGCTGCGGAATCTTTCCAAGATCGCGGCGGCGGCGCATGCCCCGTTCATCGCGGCGGCGAGTCCGAAGCTGATGAACATGGATACGTGGCAGGAGCTGATGAACCCGCGCGATCTCGCCAAGCTGCTCGACAATGCCGAGTATGCCGGCTGGAAGAGCCTGCGGGAGTCCGAGGACTCGCGTTTCATTGGGCTGGCGATGCCGCGTTATCTGGCGCGTCTGCCATACAGCACGAAGAATAATCCGATCGATGCCTTTGCGTTCGAAGAGGATGCGAGCACGAGCGATCACCACAATTTCGTGTGGGCGAACGCGGCGTACGCGATGGCGACTAACATCACACGGGCGTTCAAGCTGCACGGCTGGTGCGCGCAGATCCGCGGCGTGGAAAGCGGCGGACTGGTGGACAACCTGCCGGTGCACAACTTCCCGACGGATGACGGCGGGGTGGATATGAAGTGCCCCACGGAAATCGCCATTACGGACCGCCGCGAGCATGAACTGGCCCGCCTTGGCATGATGCCGCTGTCCCACTGGAAGAACACGGACTTCGCGGCGTTCATCGGCGCGCAGTCCCTGCAGAAGCCGGCGAAGTACGACGACAAGGACGCCACTGCGAATGCAAACCTTTCCGCCCGCCTGCCCTATCTTTTTGCGACGTGCCGCTTCGCGCACTTCCTGAAGTGCATCGTGCGTGACAAGATCGGTTCCTTCAAGGAGCGCGATGATATGGTGAAATGGCTCAACGACTGGATCATGCAGTATGTGGCCGACTCCAATGTTTCCGAGGAAATGAAGGCCCGCTACCCGCTCTCCGGCGCTCAGGTCGAAGTGCAGGCGGACCCCGAGAATCCCGGTTACTACCGCGCACAATTCTATCTCCGCCCGCACTTCCAACTGGAGGGCGTCAACGTCAGCCTGCGCCTCGTTTCGCGCCTGCCTTCAGAAAAAAAGGCGAGCTGACTTGAATAAAACCGGCGGGTCTTTCGACTCATATGCCGGTTCCGCTGAGAACTAAAAACCTAAACACAACCACCAACTAACTCTAGCAATATGGCCTTCGATACCTTCGTTCAAATTGACTCCGTCCCTGGCGAATCCACCGATGAGAAACACAAAAACTGGATCGCCGTGTTTTCCTTTTCGCACGGCGTGGCGCAAATGGGAGCCGGTTCCGTAAGCTCCGTCGGCGCCCGGACCGCCGGTAAGTGCGACCACCAGGACTTCCACCTCACCAAGCGCACGGACAAGAGCTCCCCGTATCTCTACAAGCACTGCTGCCTTGGCAAGCATTTCCCCAAAGTGGTGATCGAGGTGTGTATGAACACCGGCGCCAAGGAAACCTTCCAGAAGTTTACCCTGGAGCACGTGCTCGTCACCGCGCTGAGCTGCGGCGGCGGATCCGGCCAGGAAAACCCGGTGGAGAACGTCTCCCTGAACTACGGCAAGATTAAGTGGGAATACACCCCGCTCGATCCGAAGACCGGCGCCAAGGGCGGTGTGGTCGCCACCGAGTGGGACGTGATGGCCAACAAGGGCGCTTAATCCCAAAGACATCGCGACACGATTCACCCCGTGCGCTATCTCAGAGGCAGCCGGAGAAAGAAATCTTTCTCCGCGCTGCCTCGGTAGCGTAAGGGGCACTTCCATTTTAGAATACCGATCATTTATGACACCGCCCGCCGATGCCGAAGCCCTCCTGAAAGCCGGTGACCTCACCGGAGCGCTGTCCGCGGTGAAGGCCGCGATCCGTAAAGCGCCCGCCGATGCCGACCTGCGCTTCACGCTTTTTCAGATGCTCAGCGCCACGGGTGACTGGGAGGGAGCGTCCAACCAACTGGTGGCCTTTTCTGAATTGACGGGCCGCCAGTCGCCCATGGCGATCATCTTCAATGATCTGATCAAAGCGGAGGTGATGCGGAAACTGGTCTTCCAGGGGGAAAAGGTGCCGGTTATTTTCGGCGAGCCGCCGGAGTGGGTGCCGCTGCTGGTCCAGGCGAATCACCACTTTGCGAAAGGTGAATACGAAGCGGCGCTGAAGCTGCGCACCCAGGCACTGGAGGAGGCGCCGGCGGTTTCGGGGAATTGCAACGGCACTCCGTTCGCATGGATGATGGATGGCGACACGCGGCTCGGCCCGCTGCTCGAACTGATGATGCAGGGCACTTATTACTGGGTGCCGCAGCAGCGAGTGCGGGAATTGATTTTCACGGAACCCACGCATCTTCGCGATCGCGTGTGGGTGGCGGTGGACGTGACGTTCGAGGGCGGCGGGGCGAGCCATGCGTTCATGCCGGTGCGTTATCCGGGGGCGCACGCCTGGCAAAATGCGTCTGAACAGCTTGCCAGGACCACGGAGTGGGATTCGCCGGAGGAGGGCATCTACCTTGGCCGCGGACAGCGGGTGTTTATGACTCCCGATGCAGAAATTCCGATGCTCGACGCGCGGGAGGTCACTCTCAATCCGGTCGCATGATTCAAGAGACGCAGATGAGGCTGCCGTGCCTCCTTGACCGTCTGGTGGATTTTTCGCCGGATTCCGAAGAGGAGGCGATGCGCCGGCGCACGGTGACGCTGGACGAATACCGGGCCGCGGTGCTGCGGGATTTGCGCTGGCTGCTGAACTCCGCGTGCCATTTGCACTGGGAGGACATTTGCGAATTTCCTCACGTCGCAAAATCGGTGATCAATTACGGCACGCGCGATCTCGCCGGCGTCACCACGGATAACATTGACGGGATGAATCTGGAGCGCCAGTACCGCGAGGCGATCATCGCGTTCGAGCCCCGCATCATGCCGGATTCGCTGCAGGTGCGCATGGTGCACAGCGACCGCACGGAAGTGGGACGCGTGGGATTTGAAATCAAAGGGCATCTGTGGGCGCTGCCGCATCCCGAGCGGATTTATTTTCGCACGGACATTGATCTTGAGACCGGCGTGTGTGAAATCAGTGCAGGTGCATGAACCGGGCTTTTCTCCAAATCTATAACGAAGAACTGCGTCACATCCGCGAGGTGGCGGGCGATTTCGCGGCGGCCTATCCGAAGATCGCGGCGCGGCTCAGTCTGGGCCGGGAATCCCGCGAAGCCTGCGCCGATCCGTTCGTGGAGAGGCTGCTGGAAGGGTTCGCTTATCTCACTTCGCGCGTGCAGTTGAAGCTGGAGGCTGAGTTTCCGCGATTCACGCAGGGATTGCTGGAGACCGTTTATCCGGATTACCTCGCGCCCGGCCCGTCGGCGGCGATTGTGAGGATGGAGCCTAACTGGTCTGACAAATCACTTTTGGATGGGATCAAGGTGCCGCGCGGGAGCTCCATGCAATCGCTGAAGCTGAAGGACGAGGCGACCACGTGCCGGTTTGTTACCGCGCATGAGGTCACGATGTATCCGCTGGAGGTGGCGCAGGCGGACTATCTCACGCGAAACATGGGAGAACTGGCATTGCCCGCGCGTGAGTTTGGCGGCGCGCGCGCTGCCCTGCGCATCCGGCTCAGGTTGAAGACCGCCGGTCCGGAGGGCGTCCTGACAAAACTGCTCTGCGACAAGCTTTCGTTCTTCCTGCATGGCGAGGATCATTTGCCTGCGGTGGTGATGGAGGAGATTTTTGCGCGCGGCATGGGCGTGGTGATTCGCGAACCGTCGGATCATTTGCACCGGCGCAGCGAATTTCTGAAGATGACGACGGTGCGGCACGTCGGGTTCGAGGAGGATGAAGCCATGCTGCCGCCGAGCCCGCGGAGTTTTGAAGGCTATCGCATCCTTAGGGAGCATTTCCTTCTGCCGGCGCGCGGACTGTTTGTGGAGTTCAGCGGGCTGAGGAATG
The DNA here is from genome assembly GCA_035550135.1 of Verrucomicrobiales bacterium. GTDB lineage: Bacteria > Verrucomicrobiota > Verrucomicrobiia > Verrucomicrobiales > V1-33 > V1-33. The sequence goes on along the minus strand of DASZQB010000063.1, from coordinate 22,730 downwards.
CGCTGCAGCGTTTTGCGGGCAAGGAATTCGACATCATCGTGCCGCTCCGCGAGCGGAAGGAGGAGATCGCGGACTTTGTGCAGCCGTCGCTGTTCCAGCTTTTCTGCACGCCGGTGATCAATCTCTTCAAGCGCCGGTCGGAACGCGCGCCAATTACGCCGTCGATGAACGAGTATCAGTTGATCATCGATCGCACGCGCATCTTCGACTACGAGATTTATTCGGTGGAGAAGGTGACGGGTTTTGGACGCACGTCGTCGGAGGAGCAGCCGTTCTATCCCTTTTATTTGCACCGTCACCATCGCGGTGCGGCCGCGGCGTTCTACACGTGCAACCGTGTGCCGCGGGCGCTGTCGGAAAGTGAGAGGAAATTCGGCCAGCGTTCGACTTATCCTGGCAGTGAGGTTTTTATCTCGCTGGTCGATCCGGAGAGCGCGCCGTTCTCGCCGTCGCTGGAGCAGTTGTCGGCGGAGTGCTGGGTGACGAACCGGCACCTCGCGGTGGATCTGGCGATCGGCGTGGGGAACACGGACTTTACGGCGGAGTCCCACATGCAGGTGGTTTCGATCCGCTGTCTTGTCAGGCCCACGCCACCGCGGCCGGCGGTGGCGGAGGGAAGGTTTGCGTGGCGGGCAATCAATCATTTGTCGCTGAACTATCTTTCGCTCATCAGCCACGGAGAGGGCGGAGCGGAGGCGCTGCGGGAACTGCTGCATCTGTATGCGGTGGACCCGAAAACGCAGTCGCACATCGACGGCATTCGCCGCGTGGCGAGCCGGCCGGGGCTCGCAAGAAGTCCGGGCATCGGTCCCGTGAGTTTCATTCGCGGCATCGATGTGGATCTCACGCTCGACGAAGACCGCTTCGCCGGCTTCGGCACGTTTCTTTTTGCCAGTGCGATCGAACAGTTTCTGGCACGTTATGTCTCGCTGAATTGCTTCACGAGACTAACGCTTTTCACCGAACAGCGAGGGGAGGTAATGAAATGGCCGATTCGAACAGGCCGGATTCCGTCTCTTTGATCGACGATCTCCTCTCACGCCCCTGGGAATATGATTTCTTCGGTGCCCTGAGGTGCGTGGAGAGTTCGCGCCCTGATCTTCCGCGCATCGGTAAATCGCGCGCGCTGCGTCAGGACCCGTTTCGCTTCGGGCAGTATCTTTCGCTTGGCTTCGCCACGTCGGCCATGGAGAAGCCGCACCTGACGCGGCAGGAGGGGCACAAGCTGATGGTGCGTTTTACGGGACTCACTGGTCCTAACGGAGCGCTGCCGCTGCGTTATACGGACTTCATTCGCAATCGCCTGCGCGGGATGCAGGACCCCGATCTGAGGGGGCCGCGTGAGGAAGCCGCGCTGGCCGGCGGCGGCGTTGGTTCGGGGCGGGATTCGACGCTGTCGGAATTCATCGACATGTTCCACCACCGGACCATCAGCCTGTTTTACCGGGCGTGGGCGGTGTCACACAAGACAGTGGATTTGGACCGGACGGAGGACCGCACGTTTGCCGAATGGATCGCGTCCACGTTTGGCTGCGGAATCCCTGAAATGGAGGGGCTCGACGCGATTCCCGCCATCCAGCGTCTGCCATTCGCCGGCCACTTGTCCTGCCAGACGCGCCATGCCTCCGGCCTTCGCGGGGTGCTGTCGGATTATTTCGAAACGCCTGTGGAAGTGGAGAGCTTCGCGGGGCAGTGGATCGATATTCCCTATGAACAGCGCTGCCGCATGGGAGAGTCGCGGGAGACGGGTCTGCTGGGGATCAGTTGTGTCGTGGGCTCGAAATTGTGGGACCGGCAGATGAAGTGCGGGCTGAGGATCGGGCCGATGCGTTTTGCGCAATACGAACTTTTTCTGCCTGGCGGCGTCTTCCACAAACGCCTGCACGCGTGGCTGGCTTTTTACACCCGCAGTGAGTTGTACTGGGAGGCATCGATTGTGCTTCGCAGGGAGGATGTGCCGAAAACAAAACTTGGCAGTGCGGGACGGCTTGGCTATACGACATGGCTCACCAGTGTTCCGCCCGCGAAAGACGCCGATCAGTTCCGCGTCCGTGGCGGGGGATTGACGGAGGCAGACAACACCTGATTCACACCAACCAGTTAACACTATGTCAGAAATCAGAGCAGGAGATTTGTTCGGAAGGCTCAATCAGCTTGGCTACCGCGCCATGGAGGGAGCGACCACTTTTTGCAAACTGCGCGGCAATCCCCGCGTGGAACTGCATCATTTCATCCATCAGGTGCTCAATGAGCAGGACAGCGACCTGCATCACATTGTCAGGAATTTCGGACTCGATCCCTCAAAACTGAGCACGCAGTTGACGCAGTCTCTGGACCGTTTGCCGCGCGGCGCGAGCTCCATCAGCGGATTTTCGCAGACGCTGCGTGAAGCCATGGAGCAGGCGTGGGTGTATGCGTCGCTGATGTTCAAACAGGGGCGCGTGCGGACGGGGCACGTCATGGTGGGCATCATGAAGTCTCCGGACCTCAAGACGTTCCTGACAGGTATCTGCGATGAATTCAGGAATGTTTCGGGTGACAAGCTGGCCTCCGAATTTCTCTCCGTGGTGAGCGGTTCTCCGGAGGACGCGATGAGTGAGGCTGCAGGGGCTGGAGCGGTTCCGGGTGAGACGAGCGGTGCGGTGGCGCCGCAGGGAGCCAAGGCCTCGGCGCTGGCTCAGTTTGCCACGGACCTCACCGCCAAAGCCCGCGAGGGCAAGATGGATCCCATTTTCGGACGCGATGAGGAGATCCGTCAGATCGTGGACGTGCTCATGCGCCGCCGCCAGAACAACCCGATCCTGACAGGGGAGGCCGGCGTCGGCAAAACGGCGGTGGTCGAAGGCTTCGCGCTGCGCATCGTTTCCGGTGACGTGCCGCCGGCGCTGCGGAATGTGGCGCTGCATGTGCTGGACCTCGGATTGCTTCAGGCGGGCGCAAGCATGAAGGGTGAGTTTGAGAATCGTTTGCGCCAGGTCATCGACGAAGTCCAGGCTTCCACGACGCCGATCATTTTGTTTATCGACGAAGCGCATCAGTTGATCGGGGCCGGGGGACAGGCGGGGCAAAACGATGCGGCGAATCTGCTGAAGCCGGCGCTGGCGCGCGGGACGCTGCGCACGATCGCGGCTACCACGTGGGCGGAGTATAAGAAGTATTTTGAGAAGGACCCGGCGCTGACCCGCCGCTTCCAGGTCATCAAGATCGAGGAGCCCGACGAGATGAAGGCGATCACCATGGTGCGCGGTTTGGCGAACAATCTGGAGAAGCACCACACGGTGAGCATTCTCGACGAGGCCCTGGAGGCTGCGGTGAAGCTTTCCAGCCGGTACATTCCATCGCGGCAGTTGCCTGACAAAGCGGTGAGCCTCATCGACACCGCGGCGGCGCGGGTGGCGATTTCACAGCATGCGACGCCGGCGCGCATCGAGGACGTAAAGCGGCAGTTGGAAACGACGAACATCGAGCTGGAAATCCTGCAGCGGGAATCTGCGGCCGGCGGAGATCACGCGGCGAAGATCAAGGAGGTGGAGGAGCAAATTGCCAGTCTCACGGCGGAGGAGGCCGCGCTCACCGAAAACTGGGCGAAGGAGAAGGAACTGGTGTTGAAGGTGCTCGGACTGCGGAAGCAACTGGTGGATGCGAATACGCCTTGTGAGGAAGGCAAGGAACCGGCGCCGGACGCCGAGCCGGTGGACAAGGACGCGCTGCTCACGGTGCTGCGCGGAGTCGAGTCGGCCCTGGGCGCGCTCCAGGGGGAGTCGCCGCTGATTTTCCCCACCGTGGATTCCCAGGCGGTCGCCGCGGTGGTGGCGGACTGGACGGGTGTTCCCGTGGGCCGCATGATGCAGGACGAAATCCGCACCGTGCTCGCTCTCGGCGATATTCTGGAGCGCCGCGTGATCGGCCAGCGGCATGCGCTGGACACCATTGCCCGACGCATTCAGACCAACCGCGCGAAACTGGATAACGAAAACCGGCCGATCGGCGTCTTCATGCTCGCGGGTCCGTCCGGCACCGGCAAGACGGAGACGGCGCTGTCTCTGGCGGAGACGCTCTTCGGCGATGAGTCGAGCCTCATTGCGATCAACATGAGCGAGTTTCAGGAAGCCCACACGGTTTCCACACTGAAAGGCGCGCCTCCCGGATATGTGGGCTATGGCGAGGGCGGAAAGCTGACGGAGGCCGTGCGCCGCCGCCCCTACAGTGTAGTGCTTTTGGATGAAGTGGAGAAAGCGCACCCTGACGTTCACGAAATCTTCTTCCAGGTCTTCGACAAAGGCTGGATGGAGGATGGCGAAGGCCGCCGGATCGATTTCAAAAACACGATCATTATTCTGACGAGCAATGCCGCGCAGGAAGTGGTGACCAGCCTGTGCAAAGACCCGGAACTCATGCCCGATCCGGAGGCTCTGGAGAAAGCCATGCGCACGCCGCTGACGAAGGTGTTTCCGGACGCGCTGCTCAACCGTCTCGTCGTCATTCCGTATTTCCCTATCAGTCAGGAAATGCTGCGGCTGATCATCGGACTGAATCTGCGGAAGGTGGAAAAGCGCATCAGGCAAAACCACGGCGTGCCCTTCACCTACGACGATTCGCTGCCCGCCCTCATCGCCGAGCGCTGCACGGAACTGGAGCGCGGCGCGCGCCTGGTGGACTCGATCATCACCAATCAACTGCTCCCGGAAATCGGACGCGAGTTTCTCAATTCAGCGCTCGAAGGACGCTCTTTGGAAAAAGTGCACGTCACCGGCAAGGACGGGAAGTTCGTGATCGAATATTGAGTTGGATCCTGTCGCTCTGACAGAGATCACCCCAACTCAAATATTCATTGATCACTGTTATGGCAGACATCGCACTCGCTCCGTCCAAAGGCGGCCGTTCCATTGCAACCGGCGCGCTGAAACCGGCTGATATCATCGTTTCCACCACGGGCGCATTCGTTTCGAAGGCAATCCGCTTCGGCACCATGAGTGCTGTGAGCCATGCGATGCTTTATACCGGCAACGACTCCGCGGCGGAGGCGGTGGGAGACGGCGTGCGCGAAACGAGCCTCGGCATCGCCCTGACAGGAGCCACGCTCGCGGTAGCCTATCGCCGCAACAGTCTGAGCGACGACAACATCAAAGAGATTCTGCGGTTCGTTAGGGAGAAGGCCGGAGCCAAAGCGGGCTATGACTACAGCGGACTCGTCGGCGCCGGTGCGGCTGCGAATGGCCTGGTGTGCATCGCGCTCGGCGCGGTGGGCTGCTTTGCGGCGAACCAGGGAGCGTTCGGCAGCAGCAACAAGTTCTTCTGTTCGGAACTGGTGCTGGAGGCCTTCCGGCGCGTGGACAAAGCCATCACCTCCGGCCGTCCGGATACGAGCAATCCAGGCCAAATTCCTGGCGCGGTGAGCACGGGCGTGCTGACGTATGTGGGGCATTTGATAGCGTGAGTTGTGTGACGGTGTCGAGGGGTCGGCCCACCGGTTTTTATGCTCCGCTCTTCGCAGCGCGGAATCCGAATCGCGCTGTGAGCTGGGATAAAGACACAGAACGGCGTGCGCTTCGTGCAATTGTCTCCTGGCGCAGCGATGATTAAAAAGAAAGGCCCGTTGCTGAGGAACTTGAAAACCGGCGAGGCCGGGCATAATTGCCGACATGCGCAGAGAGGAATCGATCCTGACTTATGGCGCGGCGGGCGTTCTGTTGATGTCAGGAGTTCTTGTTCAGTATGTCCGGCAGCCGGCGGAGAAGCCGCGCGAGCGGAGCATTCCGGTAATGGTAACCGGGAGCGAGGATCATCCAGTGCCGGTGGTGGCGGAGGGGCGTCTGCTGGGGCGGCCTGAGAGCAGTGAAGTGACAGTGATCTCCCCGGAGTTTGGAAAACCGTTGTGGTTGGGCCCGCCGGTACCGGTTCTGGAGGGGCCGCGACCGCCGAATTTTGTTGGTTATTCCAACCTGCGGCAGGTCACGGTGCCACGCGGGGGTGTGGAACTGTTGTCAAAAAAGGCACCGGTCACTTCCAGCGATCCCGCGCCGCTCGGAGAACTCAGCATGATAACCGACGGCGAAAAGGAGGGAGACGATGGTTACTTTGTGGACCTGCTCCCATTCCACCAGTGGGTGCAGATAGACCTTGGTGAGTCCCGGGAGGTTTGGCTGGTGTGGATGTGGCATTACCACAAGAGGTCCGCCATGTATAAGGACGTGATCATCCAGATTTCGGACGACCCTTCGTTCCGGGAAGCGCGCACCGTTTTTAACAACGACTACGATGACACTTCCGGGATGGGCAAGGGAACGGATGAATCGTGGATGGAAACCAGCCTTGGGCATCCGGTGAAAGTGAGCGGCGTTCGCGGGCGCTACGTCCGTATCCACAGCAACGGACGGGATATCGATGGTACGAATCAGTGGATCGAGGTGGAGGTTTACGGGCGCTGATGAGGGCATGATGAATTCGCAAAAAGGAAAGGCGCTGCGGAAGCGAAGAATCCAGCTTGTCACCGCGTCAGCGTACCGGTAGAGGAATACCCTACGAGTGGCCCGGCTTGGCTGGCCGGCGTCGCTCTCCCCTTTATATTCCTCCCATGCGAACCTTTTTCATCCTGCTCACCAAAGAACTGCGGTCGTTCTTTCTATCGCCGGTGGCGTGGGTGGTGCTGGCGATGTTCATGGCGATCAGCGGGCTTTCGTTCAGTTGGGCGGTGAGTCATTTGCGGGACCTTCCGGGGGACCAGAGTGTGGTGCAGTGGACGTTCGTGCCGCCGTGGTTCTGGTACTATTATCCGTTCCTCTTCGCGCTGATCACCATGCGTCTGTTTGCGGAGGAGCAGAAACAGGGGACGCTGGAGAGCCTTCTTACGGCACCGGTTCGCACGGTGCAGGTGCTGCTGGCCAAGTATTTTTGCGCCGTGCTTTTTTACATCGTCCTGTGGCTGCCGGTGCTGATCTTCTTTGGGGTGCTCCACTGGGTGATGAAAGGAAAGGTGGAGTTTCCCGAGGGAGCCCTGGCGGGATGTTATCTCATCCTTTTGCTCACCGGCTTCTTTCATCTCGCCCTTGGGCTGCTGGCTTCGGCGCTGACGAAAAATCAGATCATCGCCGCCATCCTTGCCTTCGCGATGATCATCATGCACTTCCTGATCGGGGACTTTCTCCAAACGCAGGCCAAGGATAATCCTAAGCAGTACGATGCCCTTGTGGACCATGTGGCGATCCGCAAGCATGTGGATAATTTCGCCGCCGGCCTGGTGGATTCGCGTCCCGCCGTGTATTACCTCAGTTTCACGGTGTTGCTGCTGGCGGTGACGCATCAGGTGCTCGAATACCGCCGCTGGAAGGCTTGACCGCACACACCGCCGGATTTTTCCTTTTCCCCCACGTTCATGAGCAAGGAAGCTGAAGCCCTAATCGTCCCGGAAGCGCCGCCTTCGGCAGAAGGAATCCGCCGCAAGCGCATCGGCCTGAACGTGGGCGTGCAAATCGTTCTTGGCGTGGCCATTTTCGTGATGGTGAATGTGATAGGGCACCGCTATTTCACGCAGTGGGACTTCACATACAGCCGTGTGGCTTCGATATCGGAGACCGGCGTGAAGTTTGTGAAGGAAGTGAAGGAGCCGGTGCGCATCTCATTGCTCGCCACGCGCGACAGTCCCCTGGATAAGGATGTGAGCCTTCTGCTCAAGGACTACAAACGGTACTTGGGAGATCGCCTTGAACTGGAGCGCATCGATACCCGGCGCGACCTCACGGCATGGGAGAACTTCAAGGTCCGGCTCTACAAGATGAAGGTGCCGTTCAAGACGGAAATCGAGGGAGTTTTCATTCAGGCCGACCGTCCGCATGTGGGCGACGCCGGCGGGGAGAAGTACTTTTACAAATGGATTCCCGCCGACGCGTTTTATGTGATGGATCATGTGAAGCACGTGGCCACGGCGTTCCGCGGTGAGGCGCTGCTGAACAATGCCATCGCGGGCGTCACCAACCCGGAGCGTCCGCGCATCGCCGTCGTTACGGATATGGGGCACATCGACAAAGTGGTGGCTCCTGCCGGCGGCGGGGAGGCGCTCACCTATGGTCATGTGATCACGGAGATCTGCAGCACGCAGAACATCGAACTCGAACCGTGGCGCATGCGGGAGAATCCCGAATACGCGATCCGCTACAAGACCCTCTTCCTGATTGCCACGGACATCTTTGGACCTCAGCAGGACGAGGATCTGACAAGGTTTTATGAAACGCCCGGAAACGCAGTCATCGTGCTGCTCGATCCCCGGCGGCCCTGTGAAGGACTGGAAAAGTGGCTGGCCCGCTATGGCGTTCAGCCGCAGGACGACCGGGTGCTCCACGTAAGAGGCACTTCGGGCGGCATCTACAAACAACTCATCGTGGACGCCCATTTTCTCGGCGATTCAGCCATTACCAAAGGCATGGAGAATCAGGGGACGATGCTGCCAGGCCAGAGCCGGTCGCTGAAGGTACTCAATCAGTTGGAAAAGGTGCGCACGGAGAATATCCAGCTTACTCCCCTGCTCACTCCTTCGGAGGACTTCTGGGGCGAGAAAAACTTCACGGAGGATTATCCCCGGTTCGACGCCAAAGAGGACAACGGAAAGCCGCTCTACCTTGCGGTATCGGCGGAACGGGGAGCCGCCAGCGATCCACGGGTGCAGATGCAGAGTTCGCGCCTTGTGGTGGTGGGAAATGCCGACCTCGTGACGCCTCCGCTCGCCGCGCCGAATTACGACTTCATCACAAGGTCGCTGAACTGGTGCCTGCATCGCGATGAGGCGGCGTCCAGTGACAGTTCCACAGACAAGGCGAGGCACAAATTCACGATCAACATCAAGCCGGAACAGTGGCAGCGCATCCTGATCATCACCACCATTGTGATGCCGCTGGCGGCACTCATGACGGGCCTTCTAATCTGGAGCACTCGCCGGAACTGATTACCCTCTCTGCGCATGAAGATTTCCACTACCATCATCCTGCTCGTGCTCACTGCGGGCCTGGCTGCGTGGATGCTGCTGCGCGGTTCCGGTTCCCGTGACCTGGGCGGCCATTTGCTTTTCGACTGGAGCGACCGCCTTGCGACCACCGGCGAGATAGGAGTGGATGTGGACCCGGGGCAGGTGGCGGGCATCGATCTCAAGGTCAGTTCGGGAGAGTTTTCCCTGCGGCGTCAGCCGGACGGCGGGTGGGACATTAGCGGCGGCATCAAAGACCGGGTGGACGAGACGATCGTGAAGGAACTGCTGAGTTATTGCACGAAGGCACAGATCAAGGACATCCTTGATGCGGGCGAGATCAAGGATGGAAAGGTGAGCGCGGCTTCGCTGGGGCTGGACGATGCCAATGCCTGGCGGGTGACCTGGTTGAAGGCGGATGGAAGTCCCCTCGCGACGATCCGGCTGGGGAAAACGGCGCCGCTGGATAATGTTTCGTACGTGCAGATGCCGGGACAGGAAAGCCGGCCTGACATCTATTTTGTGAGCCCGGATCTGCGCCCGCTGCTGGCGCGGCCACCCGATTCGTTTCGCGATCCCCGCATTTCCCGCTATCCTTCCGAAGTGTTGGTGAAAATGGTGGTGCGAAAAGGGGAGGGAGAGGTGGAATTCAGCCGAACCTTCCAGCAGGCCGCAGGCCCGTCAAAAACAGATACTGGAAGCGGCAGGCCTGTCGTGGAGGTGGAGCCCACGCCATGGGTGATTTCCCGTCCCCTTCCCAATGCCCCGGCGGATCAGGGGGCGGTAAACGATTTTACGGCGATGATATGCGGGGCCAAAGTACAGGCCTGGCTGCCGTACAGTGAAACAGACAACGCCGGCGAAAAGCCGGTGGTGGAGGTGACTCTCGTACCGGCGGGTGCGACGCCGAAGAACGTGACGCTAGCGTTTTTTAAGGACCCCTCGGACCCGGCGCCGCTGCCCCCTAACGTTAAGCCGGGCACGCCTGAGGCGACGGACATTCCCGTGGATCCGCGGAGCATGGCCATCTGCCGCGACACGCAGAGGAAGGCCAGCTTCAAGGTAGCGCGGCAGGTGATGGACGACCTCTGCTTCGCGGAGTCTCCCAACAATTTTCGCAGCCGGCTGCTGGCTGCTGTGAATCCCGGCACCGTAAGCACGATTCGCATTGAGCAGGTGGAGGGCGACTCTGTGGAAGTGGTCCGCGTGGAAAAGAAATGGTCCTGGCGTCCCTTGTCCGGAGGCACTTTTTCCGAGGCGGCGCCGGAAGCGGTGGAGAGATTGATTGAGCTGCTCAACGAAACCGAGATTATCGACTGGGCGAGTGACTCACTCTCCGATCCCGCCGCCTTCGGGTTGGATAAGCCGATAGTGAGCATCACCATCGCCGCCGGGCGCCACGTTGGTTTGAATCAACTGACGCCAGTGGATAACCGGAACAGCCAGACACTCCGGATCGGTTTGGACCCGAAAAACGGCCGCTACTACGCGAACTTTACCCGGGACCCGTTTGTGTTCCGGATCGGGCCGGAACTTCCGGGCGGCATCCCCCGCTCGTTCGTCAAGTGGCGCAGCCTTGCTCTGCCCGGCTTTTCCATGCACCAGGTAAAGAGTGTGAAGCAGACCATCGACAACAATCCACCGCTGGAAATGACTTACAATGCCATCAGTAATGAGTTTACTGCGATGCTCGCAGGGAAAGATGTCACCGCGGCGCTGAACAAATCCGCGGTGGAATCTCTCGTCATGACCGCGGGTGCTCTTCAGGTGGAAGCGTGGCAGGAAAAAGACGCCGCGACAGCTCTGAAAGCTCTGGAGCGTCCGGCGGTGACGGTCGAAATTCAGTATGAGGTGTTTGACGATAAGCCCGGTACCTCGCACGTTGCTGCTTTCCAGTTGTCCCTTGCCCCCATGGCGGCAGCGGATGCACCGTATTGTTTTGGACGTCTTGCAGACAAGGAGATTCCCGAGCCCTTCCTAATGCCGCAGAAAGTCCTCAACGATCTGAAAACTCCGCTCCTCACTAAATAAGGCCAGGAATTGTGCATAATGCACGGCCCAACAAGCCGCCGGTGGGGGAAAATGGTTGCGTTTTGCCCCGAAAGACCGTGCAAAAAAACCATAAGGAAGTCCGGACATTCTCACCGTTGATTCTCTGCGAACCGCCGGGATCCCCTTCCGGTGCAGTGAATGGTCGTGGGAGAATATGAGACGCTGAACCGGGCGGAAACGGCATTCCAATCCCGATTTCGGATGAGCCTTAGGATTTTCTCCTATGATTTGTGGGGAGTAACCCCTACTCAACACCAGTAGATCTAAAGCAATTTTTAGTTTTGCATTTTTACCATAAATACTATAATTGGAAGACCCTGCGTTCTCCGTAATTGCCGTAATTCCAAGAAACCCTACCATGGCTGTCTTAAAACGCTACCTCGCCTACACGTTACTTGAGGCCCTTGTGACCGTCGCGGTCATCGGAAGTATTAGTACTGGCGCTTACGTAATCATCACCCACATCGCGGATACCAGTGCCCGGACAAAACTGGAGCAGGATGTAAAGGCCGTGAACCGGGCTATCCAGCTTTATCAAACGCACGGTGGTAAAATTCCAACCGGTCAGACCGGCGACCAGGTCCTTGCGCGGCTGCGCCGGGAGGCTGCAAACCCGCACCTCTCCGGTTTGAAGGGTTCGCTTATCGACCCGCGAATGACGATCCGCTGGCAAAACAGCAGCGAGGGCTCCGGCAGCACCCTGCGCGCGCACTGGGACGACGCCGGGAAGAAATTTTACGTATCCAGCACGGGAGGTCCGGGCGTGAAGGAATTCTACTCGGGCAGTATGCCTGAGCCTCTGCCTCTCGTCACCGATGCGGATGGAAACGTGATCGACCCCAATGCGGACGACCGCAGCACGATGAATCAATTCGCGGCCCAGGACAAATGGGTGTGGGACTACAAAACGGACTCCAGCGTGAACCGGAACATCAAGGGTGAAACGCCCACCGGCACGATCGACTCCGTCACCAGCGAACCGACACAGGACGCCAATGCAGTGCCTCTGGACCCGCCTGTGTTCAGCGTCGCATCCGGACGTTTCCCCATCAGTTGGTTCCCGGGTACCGTTTCGCTCTCCCTGCCTCCCACAGCTCCCGCCACGGTGGCCGAGATTTTTTATCATGTGACGGGGGGGCCCTGGCAAAGATATGAAAGTCCGGTTCCGGTAGAGATCGGTTATACGCTTACCGCGAAAACGGTCTCGCTCGATCCGGACCACTTCGAAGACAGCGTGGAGGCCAGTCAGGTCTATGATCTTGAAAGCATGAAGCTGGAAATTACGGCTTCATTCCCGCGGAACTCCTACAACTTCGTGGAACTGGGCGGGCCCATGCAGGGAGCGGCTTCCGTCCCTGCGCCTCCGTTTGGAACGGTAAACGTCACCAACCTTGGGGACACCGCGCCGGAACACATCTCCAGCACGAAGTTCCAAATCTACTGGACGTTTGACGGCTCTGATCCGTCCACTTCCGCCACGCGCATTGCCGGCGGGCCGTTCAGCGGCACTTTTCCAGGTACTCAGTTGCCGGTCACCTACACCGGATACGCCGCCGACGGCACTGCGAGTATAAAGGTGAAGGCCGTCGCCCTCGATCAGCAGCTTTACCGGGATTCCGACGCGACGATCATTACTCTGGGGGCTGACAAAATCACGCTGCCTGGCACCACCTTCGCGCTGGACAATCAGACGGTGGTCATGACGAGCATCCAGGACAGCACGAAACTGCCGGTAGGAAGCAGGATTTTCTATACCACCGACGGAACTGATCCGGGAGACAATGGCGGCGAACCGGCCTCTGCAGGGGCCGCTCAGTATATTGCGCCCATCGTTTATCCGTCGAACCTCACGGAGTACAATGCCCGGACTTATCCGCCTGCGACTCTCAAACCCTGGTTCACCACCGGGGTTCCGGCCGCCGTGGGAACCGGCAACACTCCGGACGGGTTTTACTTCGCGATCGGGGGTGGCGATAACAAGCTCTATCAGTTCGATGACGCCACCGGCAACAGCATCATCCGCAGTTCGGAATGTCTCTACCCGCCGGCGACTCTGGCGTTTTTGGCGGACACCAACCGCGTTTATTATATCGAGCAGGCGGCCGGCGCATGGAACGTGGGGCGCTATGATCTCGCCACCGGCTTGCACAGCCCGTCCGGACAGCTCACCGCCGCCGGTTATGATTACACGCCCAGCCTGCAGCCCCGAAACCTCGTGGGATACAATGGCAGTCTTTACTACATCGCGGAAGATACAGACGATCTGGTGCGCGTGGACTTGAATCCGAACGGCACCATTCGTTCGGAATACAAGTTTGCCGACGTGGCCGAGGACTTGATTGCCTTCCATTCCGTGGGCGACGTGGCCGCAGATGCGAGTGGCACGCTCTACATTTCCTCACAAAATGCTTTTGCCTCCTATAACCTCAAGTCGCTGACCGGCTTCACCGTGCCGGTGAGCAATCCCTCATGGGTATGGGCCGGCCTTGTCACCGGAAGCGCCGGTCAGCTCTTCGGCGTGCGCAACTCGGAGCCTGACAAATTCTACACGGTCAATCCCTCGACCGGCGCCGGAGGTTCACCGGTGGTGTTCAGCCCTCCCCGCAGTTTTGAAGACTTTGCGGGCCCGCTGTCCAATATTCCCTTCCAGCTTCCTCCTGGTCACTTCGCCCTCTCTCCGGGCTCTGACGACATCCTTCGTTTGAATATCGACAACGGACGCCAGCACATCTTCGCGTCAAACATCGGGATGATGCCCGTGGCGCTCGCGGCGGACAACGTCGGCGGCATGCTCTATGCCGTGGGCGAAGATCCCGCCGATCCGGAAAGAGTGCTCCTCAAGCGGATCGCCGTTGGCAACGGTGTGATGCACGATCTGGGAAGTCTTGCCGACGTGACGCTGCCGTATCGTCCCTCGGGTCCGCCCTCGGCGATCACCTGGTACAACGGCGCGCTCTATTACATCGCGCCCGGATCGTCGGAACTGATCAAGGTGATGATCGCCGGAGACAGCATCCAAACGCAGGTGATGGTGTCGGATATTCTCGATGGAATCTCCATTCACCCCATCCTTGGCACGGTGGACGCCCTGACCATTGGACCGGACGGCCAGCTTTATATTGCCAGCAGCGACAACCACATGCTGGTGTCCTATGACATCGCCAACGGCGGCGGCTTCAATGTCATCAAGAGTTCGGCGGAGGCTACTTACAAGGCTCTGACCTACCGAGCCGACCAGCAGATGTTCGGCGTTCCGAACACCAATGCCTCCACGGTCCGTCAGCTTTTCAAGGTGGACGACAATACGGGCGCGCAGACCTTTGCGCGGAACGTCATTCCGGCGATCGACGTCAGCGACATCACCGGATTGTTCGACGGAGCGCCGACGCCGGTGAACTCCGAGTACTTCGCGGTCGATGGCAGCACCACGCGGATCTATCGTTTTGACCCGGCCACCGGTCAGAACAACGTGCTCACTTCCACTGCACCGTGGGCCATGGGCGCGATCGCTTATGACGGCGAAAATCAGCGGCTTTATTACACCCAGCGCTTTGGCACGCAGGTGGGGGCCTTCACCATTGCCACCAACACGCACACCATTGTCGGCAATCTGAATACCGCCGGGCTCTCTGCGCCCATTTCGACCTCCCCTTCAAACCTCACCTTCTTCAACGGCTCGCTTTACTTTGTACCGTCCGGTTCAGACGACCTCATGCGCGTCGATTTGAGTCAGTCGAGTGTTATCGCTGACGTGTGGAAGGAGGCGGACATCAACGGCAATACGGCATTCGCCACTGTCGGTGACCTCGCGGTGGACGGCACGGGCATGCTTTATCTCTCGGGGGATGGCGTTTTCGGAAAGTTCGACATGAAGACGCTGTCGGGCTATACGGCCATCAGTACGGGACTTCCCTCCTACTACGACTGTCTTTTCAGTTCCGGCGGCACCGGCCTCTACGGCATCACAGCCGATGCGCCGCAGAACGTATTGGCGGTGAATATGACAGACGGAACCGTCGGCGCGGTTTCCTCCACTTCACCGGCGAGAAATTTCATCGACGCGGCATCCAGCCAGCAGCGTGTGAACGTCACTCCCGCGGGCGGCATTCACTATGCCTCGGCCGCCGGCAAGAATACGATCTACAGTCTGGACCTCACCTCAGGCAACCTGAGGCCGGTCACCGCCAGTTGTCCGGTCTCTCCCCAGGCCCTGGCTTTGGACAACGACAACCAGTTGGTTTACTACACCGAAGCCGGCGGTTCGGTTGCCAACTTCGGTCTTTATAAATATGACCTGAGCGCTCAGCGGCACACCTTCCTCGGCAATCTGGGCGCCGCGGGACTGGGCTACACCATAGCCGATTCACCGCACAACCTTGTTTATTTCGCAGGCGATCTCTACTGCATTCCTGCCGGCGATGACCTTGTCCGTCTGAATTTCACCGCCGGTCTCCTTTCGTCGCTCACTAAATTTGCCGACGTCACCGGCAACACCAAATCCATCGGCAATGCCGGTGCGTTCGCCGTGGACAACACCGGCATCGCGTGGGTGTCCAGCGACACCACCAATCTTCTGGGCAGGTTCAACTTCTACACCCGCAACGGGTATGTGGATGTGAATACCACCGATGCCCGGATGACGAGCCTCGTCTTTTCGCAAGCCAATACTCTTTACGGCACACATAATTCCTCCCGCTCCGTCCTCGAGGTGGTGGACCAGACCACCGGTTCCCGAACCTTCCAGGCGAATGTCACGCCCACGCTCAGCATTCGGGACATCACGGGCAACAACAGCCGTCCTCAGCCTCCTCTGCCGGAGTGCTATGCGGTAGGCGGCGGCAACACCAATATTTACCGTTTCGATCCGGTTACCGGGGTCACCTACATCGTCAGTTCTGCGGCTCCGTTCACGCTGGCCGCGATCGCCCGCAATCCGGTGAGCAACGTGCTCTACTACATCGAAAACGTTTCGACGGGCTGGAGACTCGGAAGCTACAACGTCGGCTCCAATACGCACGCCATTATCGCCACGATCGGTAACGGCACATGGAACTACCCCGTAGTGACCCGTCCGGACAACCTCTACTTCTACGACGGTCAATTGTATTACATCGTGCCGGGCTCCGACGATCTTATCCAGATCGGTCTGAACGCGGCGGGCACCGCCGTCACCGGGGTGACCAAAGCGGCGGACATTACGGATGACACGGTCAACCTCGGTAACGTCGGGGATGTTGCCGTGGACTCCAGCGGACGCGCCTGGGTCGCCACCGGCAACTCGACAGTGGGCCAGTTCAGCATGGTGACGCTGTCGGGCTACACCCAGCTTTCGTCGGGTCAGCCGAACTACAATTCCCTGCTCTTTACCGCGGGTGCCTCATTCTATGGCAGCCATTCCAGCGGCGATACAAAGGTCTATGCGGTGAATCCCTCCACGGGTGGAGCCACACTGTCTGCGGACACTTTCCCCACGGTGACGTTCTGGGACATGGCGGGCAACGAAACGAGTGTGCCCTACAGCAAATCCAATTCCCTGTGGGCAATTTCGGAAAACACGGGCCGGCTCGGCGAATTCCTGAACTGGAATCTGCCCAACGTGTCCGCCCGTCATTATGGTGTCATGGGATACGTCAGCGGCGGCACGCCCACCTCATTCAACAGCGACATCCAGGCCGAGTCCCTCGCCATGACTTCAAGCGGCACCGGCTACTTCGTCCGCAACGTGCCGACAGTGGTGGACGGTATCACTTATAAGCGGGCGCTGTTCTCGTTCGAAACCAGTTCGCTCACTTACAGTGCCACACCGACCACTCCGGTGGCGGTCTTCATTGGCGACCTCGAAAGCGCTCTCTCGATCCTTGGTCCTGTGGGAGAAACCACGAATGATGACCATATTTATGGACTTGCCATCGGACCGGACCAGCGGCTGTGGGCGCTTTACAGTGAAGGCGGCGCCGCTTCGACCGACTATCTCATCCGCATCAATTCCTTTTCCACGAATTCCACGGGAGGATTGAACAATATTTCCATTGTCGGAGCCATGACCGGAGCCGGTGAAGCGGTCACCAGCGGTCAGGACATGGCATTCAGCGGAGACACCCTCTACGTTATCGATGACGCCGACGACAAAATCTACACGGTGACCCCCTCCACGGCGGCGATCACCGGTACGATGAGTTCCGAGGCCAATTCGATGTATGAAGCGATGTCCATCTTCCCTCAAACGGGTGAAGTCGTCGTCGCCAACACGGAAAGCGGGAACGGTATTGCAGAAACCATCCGGCGCGTGCGTCCCGGCGCCAACAATGACGTTACCCGCTTTAACTCCCTGACAGTTTCCGGATACAATCTCCCTGACATCGAGGGTATGGCTTTCCCGAGCGGGACGCTCACCGGCGGCGTTTCTCCTCCGGCGCCTTATTATGCGGTGAACCGCACCAGCAATATTTACACCATCGATCCCTCGACCGGTGTGACAACCATTCTTACAGGGTCGGCTCCTTTCGCACTGGATGCCGTGGCCTATGACGGAAACACCGGCGATGTCTATTACATCCAGAACAGCGACGCGACCATCCAACTGGGCAAGTACGCGCGTTCCACCGGCGTGCATACCGTGCTGGGCGATCTCAAGACAGTCGGCACCTTCCGTCCGGCGACTCACCCGCAACACCTCATCTATTACTGGGGGCAACTCTTCTACATTTCCGGCACCGCCTCCAACCAAACGTATCTGGTGAAGGTGCAACTGTCCCCCGCGGGAGTTGTCGCTCAGGATGCAGTGACCCGTCTCTCCAGCACGGCCAGTTGGACGGTAACCGCGGCGGCCCTGGACAACGCCGGTCTCATCTTCTTCCGGGAAGGCACGAATCTTCGGTCCTACGACCTGCGCCGCCTGGGGAACCTCACCACCGTCACCACGAGTGCGGCTCCGTATGAAGGGCTCCTCTTCACTTCAGACAGCGGCACGTTCTTCGGCTCCCGCAGCAGTGCGCTAACTTCGGCCGAGCCGGTGAATATCACCACCGGCGCCGGCGGCACGGGCGTGGTGACCACACCCGCCATCGCGCTTTACGACATGGCGGGAACCCATACAGCGCCCGACCAGTTGTGGGTCAATACCAACTACTATGCGATCGGCGGCAACAATCAGGAGATTTATGTCATCGACGCCACCAGCGGATTCAACTCCCTGAGGACCACGACCCCGCTTTTCAGCAGCATCGGAGCCATCGCCACGGGACCGACCGGAGACCGGGCGTTCTATATTCAACAGGGCAGCCCCTATACGCTGGCAGTTTACAACCGGCTCACCAACACCCACACGGAACTGGCTCAACTCGCCAATGTGGGCACCCTGCGTCCCTCGTCCCAGCCGGACAACCTCACCTACTTCAATGGCAGTCTCTACTGGCTTCAGTCGAACACTGACAATTTGATCAAGATCGAACTGAAACCCGATTTCACCTACAGTGACACGTTCCTCGCGGCGGACATCGCGAATGACGACGACACCGCCTTCGGTACCGTGGGTGACCTTTCCGTGGACAGCAACGGGTTGATGTATATCTCCGGTTCCACACGCTTTGCCCGCTACAATCTGTCCACTCTGAGCGGCTATACCACGCTGGCTCTGAACCCGGCCTTCGTGTGGTCCGGCCTCATGACGGACGCTGACGGGCTGTCTCTTTACGGCGTGCGAAACACTGAGCCCGGCAACTTTTATTCGGTAAATCCCGCCACCGGCGCCGGCACGCTGATCGGGGCCTTCAGTGCCATCCGCAATGTCACTGACCTGGGATCGCCTCAGGCACCTGTCAATACGCTGCTCAGCGGTCAGCGGTACTTCATTACCAAAAACAGCAAAGCCATCAGCCGCCTCGATCTGAACACCGGCCGCACCTACCGCATTTCCTCTCAGTTGCAGTACCAGCCCACCAGCATCGCACACGACTTCACCAACAATGTGCTCTACCTGACGACGTACACGGGAGCGAGTCACCTGACCCCCGGGGCCATCCGTCTGGTCTCTTACAATCTGGGAACCGGAGTGCGCACTGATACGGGAGATCTGATGACGGGATGGACCTACAACCCGGCCCGCATGCCGCTGGCGATGGTGTATGCCCAGAATGCTCTTTATTATGTTCCGCCTCAGTCGGATGACCTCGTCAAAGTGACTCTCACGAACGGTGTCCCCACCGCTCAGGACAAGGTGGCGGATATGGCCGCGAACGTCAGTCTCGGAGAGGTCAGCGCTCTGACCGTCAGTCCGGACGGCGCCCTGTATATGGCCCGCAATGACACTGACGGGCTTGCCAAATTCAACCTGTCGTCCCTGACCGGCTTCGCTGTCATTCGTGTGACGCCAAAGGCGAACGAGGAAGCCCTCACTTACGATGACTCAAGCGTTCTCCACGGGGTCTTCCTGGGGGAGGAAAGCAGCCTTTACACGGTCAACACCACCACGGGAACGCCGACCTTTAAAGTCGCGACGACGTCGCCGATTTACGACATCACCGGTCTCAATACAGACATCCTGCCTGCGTTCAGCCGCTCCCTGTGGACCATTTCCCGCAACGGCACCTACAACCAGCTGGTGGAAATCAAGAACTACGATCAAGCCACCACGCGCACGAAGGTCGTCTGGGGTGATCTTCAGTACAACAACGGCAGCACGTGGGTGTCGCTGTCGAACGCTAACATCCAGATTTACGGCCTCGCGCTTTCCAGCAGCGGCGTGGGATACTTTGTCGCCACTGGAAACACCACCATCTCAGGATCGACTTACACCTTGGGACTTTTCAAACTGGATCTGGCCACGCTGCAAACCGGAGTGAAACCGAAAGTCACGTTCCTCGGAGACCTCGCACCCCGTTTGAGCGTTCTGTCCCCGCTTACCTCCGGCGGCACTGAAGGCCGCTGGGTGACGGGTATGACCATCGATCCGGTCTCCGGAAAGCTCTACGGCATGGTGCTCGACGGCAGCACCAGCGGCGCGGACGTTCTCTTCACCATCAATTCACTGCAGCTGGGAAGCGGCAACTCGCTCACTGACCTTTCAGTGGTGGGTAAACTCACCGGGGCCACGGCCAGCATCACGCACGGCAAGTCTCTTATGTTCGACCGGAACGGGACTCTCTATGCTGCGGACTACAACGATTATACGGTCGATACTATCAATCCGAACACCGGCGCCGATCTCGGCACATGGTCGAGTTCCAGCAATGGAGAAAGCCGGTTCTCGGCGATGGCGGTGGACCCGGTCGCCGGCACGCTCATGGGGACGGAATTCAGCACGCAGGATATGCGCAGAATTCTTCCGTCCAGCAATAACGATACGCTCATGTTCAACTTCTCGTCCACTTTCGGCATCGGTCCGATTTACGGGATGAGTTTTCTGACGTGGCCTGTAGTGCTTCCGGCCACTCCGCCGGCGGTGTATTACGCGGCGAACGCCACCACCACTCTGTATTCCTTCAACGCGACCTCCGGGGCCACCATCCCTCTTTCCCCCGCGGCGCCATTCGCCGCCAAGAGCCTCGCGTTCAATCCGCAGGACCGCATCCTGTATTACATCGAAAACGTCAATACCGGCTTCCGCCTTGGCAAATACGATCTCGCCACGTCCACGCATACCACTATGGGCAACCTTGACGTGAAGGCTTCGGGTTCGTGGACTTACGATCCGAGTGCGCGTCCCAACAATCTTGAGTACTCCGGCGGCAGCCTGTATTACGTCCATCCGAACAGCGACGACCTCGTCCGCATTCTCATCAGCGGCAACACCATCACAGATCAGGTCAAGGTGGCGGACCTCACCAGCAATACCTCCACGTTTGGCGGAGGAGTGACCGAGTTGACAGTCAGTGCGGACGGCACTCTCTGGATCTCCGCTGTTAGCGGCCTCTACCGGTACAATCTCTCCCTCCTCACCGGTTTTGCCACGGTCGCCACGGGCTCGCAGTATTCGGGCATTTTCTTCGACCACAGCGGCAACGATCTCTACGGAACCACGTTCGCAGCCCAGACCACCGTTCATTCGGTGAATCAGGCCACAGGAGCGATGACCGCGATCGCCGCGACAGCGCCTTCCGTGAGCTTCGAGGACTTCGGTTCGTATCCGCCGGTTCCTTCGGCTCCTGTGGGCACTTATTACGCGGTGAACGGCACCCAAACGCTTTACCTCGTGGATCAGCTCTCCGGCGGTGTTTCCGCGGCGAACGGAACCGCTCCGTATAACATGAGCGCCGTTTGTTTCGATGCGGACAACAACCTCGTTTACTATGTGCAGGACGGCACGGACACATGGAGCCTTGGACGCTACAATCCGTCCACCGGCGTTCACACGGACCTGGGGCGCGCGTCCGAGACGGGCACCTACAACGCTCCCTCCGGTCCGCAGCCGAACAACCTGTTCGTCTTCAATTCCCAGGTTTACTACATCAAACCGGGCACCGACGACCTCATGCGCATCGACCTCAGCGCGGACGGCAACAGTCTGCTGCTGTATTACAAAGTGGCGGATATCACCGGTAACGCCTCCACTTTCGCTTCGATCGGTGACGTGGCGGTCACCAGCAACGGCATCGCGTTTTTCGCCACGCCGTCTCTCATCGGCAAGTTCGACTTGAAGTCGATGAGCAGCTATCAGGTTGTCACCGCTTCGCCGGGCGCCAACTGGAGGGCTCTGCTCATGGGCGCGGACAGTCAGCTTTACGGAGTTCAGTTGGCCCAGCCGAGCAAAATTTACCGCATCAGTCAGGCGGATGGAACGGCTACTTTTGTGGCGGACGCCAATGCCGGCCTGCAATTTACGGACTTCGCCGGTCGCCATCCCAACGTCGCTCCGCAACTGCTCGGAACTCAGGTTTATATGGCGGTCGCCTCAAGTCCGAGCCTCTTCGTCGCCAATGTGACGACCGCCGGCAACCGGCTCATTTCCGCCAGTGCTCCGTTCAACGTCGATGCCGTCGCGTATGACTATGACGGATACAACCTCTACTACACTGAGTACTCCGACACCTCGCTCCGCCTTGGCAAATACGACCTCCGTGCCAACAAACACACCACCGTGGCGGATCTGAAGACCGGCTGGGGCTATAACGCCTCCGCGCGGATCAACAACCTCATCTACAGCAACGGCGACCTCTATTACGTTCACAAGAACTCCGACGACCTCGTCCGCGTCAGCCTTAACAACGGCGCCGTCAGCGGTCAGGCGCGCTTTGCGAATATCACCAACGACGCCAAATCGCTCGGCGACATCGGCGCCCTCGCGATCGACGACAACGGTTACCTCTTCATGAGCCGTCAGGATGCGCCGCTGCTGGCGCGCTACAACATGGCCCGCCGGTCCCGCTACACCGAGTTGAATACCACCACGGCTCAGTTCAATGCCATGGTGTTCTTCAACGGCACTCTCTACGCCACGCGCAGCGCTCAGAACGACCGCATTTCCTCGGTGGCCCCCACAACCGGAAACATCCTCACCACTTCCGGTCAGGCCAGTCCCGTGGCCGCCATGGAGGAACTGAGCTGGATCACTCCGGAGTTCACGACGCCGAGCACGCGCTACTATGCCACTGACAAGTCCGCGACGATTTATCAGATCGATCCGGCCGCCGGTGAGACGATCGAATTCGCCACGGCGGCCTTCTCCGCCGAAGGCGTCGCCTACGATGTGGCCAACGACTACATCTACTACCTTGAGTCGCCGGGCAGC
>DASZQB010000062.1:0-51779 GCA_035550135.1 Verrucomicrobiales bacterium | reverse complement strand
AACACCACGCAGGCTGCGATGGACGGTAACATCAAGGACACGCCGCCCGTGGTGTTCGTGCCGAACGACAAGGACCGTCCGCGCTGGAATGCCCTCACCGGCGAAATCGCCGCCGCGAAGAAGGCCGTGGACGAACGCCGCACCGGCGCGCGTCCCGAGTTTGACAAATGGCTCGCCACCGCCAAACCGGAGATTTTCAAAGACGCCGTCTCCTCGAAGGACCTCCAAATTCACGCGCCTCTCGACGAACCCTCCGGCGAAAGTGTGCTCGTCAACACACCCGCCGGTCCCTCACCGGTGACGTGCTCCAGCGGGGCAGGGGCCATGGAGGGCGTCGTCGCCGCCAAGGCCTTCAAGGTCGATCCCGGCAAGACCGTCGCCGTGCCGCAGCCGGACGGCTTCGAAAACAACAAACCCTTCAGCTACGGCGCATGGATCAAATTGCCCGGCGATAATATTCCGGCAGGAGCCGCCATCGCCCGCATGGAGGAAGCGCCGCGCTATCGCGGGTGGGACATTTGGATCCAGAGTGGCCGGCCCGCCACGCACATCATCAGCAAGTGGGACGACGACGCCATCAAAGTTGTCAGCAAAAAGTCTATCAAGCCAAATGAGTGGCATCACGTCTTCATTACCTATGATGGTTCGAGCAAGGCTGCGGGCGTAAAAATCTATATCGATGGAGAGCCGCAGAAAACGAGCATTGAGGCCGACGCACTCAAGGGCTCCATTCAAAATTCGCTGCCGCTGAAGTTTGGCCAGCGGGAGAAGACTTCGCGGATCGAAAACCTCGGCCTGCAGGATGTCCGTCTCTACAGCCGGCTTCTGGCACCCGCGGAAGTCGCCGCCCTTCCTAACAGTCAAAAATACGGCAAGATCCTCGCCAAAGCACCGGATCAGCGCACCGACGCCGAGAAAAACCAGCTTCTCGACTGGTGGCTGCCCTCCAACGACCAGCCGTGGAAGGACGCCACCGCCAAAGTCACCGCGCTCGAACAGGAGCAGGGCACCATCAAACAGCGTGGAGCCGTCACTCACGTCATGGCCGAAAAGCCGGACAAGCCCATGGCTTTCATTCTCGCCCGCGGCGACTACGATAAGCGCAAGGACAAGGTCTCCCCGGAAACACCCGCCAGTCTCCCGAAAATGCCGGACGATCTCCCGCGCAACCGTCTGGGCCTCGCCCAGTGGCTCCTGCGCCCGGAGCATCCGCTCACCGCGCGCGTCACCGTGAACCGTTTCTGGCAGGAACTCTTCGGTGCAGGATTGGTTAGGACGTCTGGCGATTTCGGCATCAGCGGCGAACTCCCGAGCCATCCCGAGTTGCTCGACTGGATGGCCGTCGAGTTCCGCGAGAGCGGTTGGGACATCAAGAAGTTCTTCCGCCTCGTCATGACTTCCGCCGCCTACCGCCAGTCCGCCGCGGTGCCAAAAGAGAAGTATATTAAAGACCCATCCAACCGTTTTCTCGCCCGCGGCCCGCGCTTCCGCATGGATGCCGAGATGGTGCGGGACTACGCCCTCGCTGCCAGCGGCATCATGGTTCCAAAGATTGGCGGCGCCAGCGTTAAACCCTATCAACCGGACGGCGTTTGGGAAGCCGTCGCCATGCCGGAAAGCAATACCCGCATTTATAAACGCGACACCGGCGAGGCCCTCTACCGCCGCAGCATGTACACCATGTGGAAGCGCGCCGCGCCCCCGGCCAGCATGGACATCTTCAACGCCCCCGCGCGTGAAGTATGCACCGTCCGCCGCGAGCGCACCAACACTCCTCTCCAGGCCCTCGTCACGCTCAATGACGTGCAGTTCATCGAAGCCGCCCGCTTCCTCGCCGCCCGCACTCTGAAGGAAGGCGGCGCCACCCCGGAGGCGCGCCTCAATTTCATGGCCCGCCGCATCCTCTGCCGCCCGCCCGCTGCTGAAGAACTCCCGATCCTCACGGCCAGCCTAACAGAACTCGCGGCCCATTACAAAGCGAAGCCGGAGGATGCCAAGGCCCTCCTCACCGAAGGCGAATTCAAAGCCGATCCCGCTCTCGATCCCGCCGATCTCGCCTCATGGACCATGATGGCCAATCAACTCCTGAATCTCGACGAAGTCCTGAACAAGTAATCTGTTAGGAAACCGGGGGCGCGCATCACCACGGCCCGACTCTTCGGAACGCCCAGTGGACGATCAACCAAAGAATGCCGCAGCCGAGCAGCAGGACGATCAGAATGATACCGAGGGCCTTCCTTGCTTTACGCGCATGCACCGCCTGCGGGTCTTCCCTCACCGGCAGGCGGCGCGTTGGCACGCGCCGGAGTGCTGGAATCTCTCTCGGTATCTTCGGAGGCTCGACCAGTGGTTGCATGATCCCCCGGGCGCGAGTCAACACGGGCGCAGTTGAAGAAAGGGAAACCACCGGCGGGTGTGCCTCTGCAAACGCCGGCGAGTCCCGCCAGGCTCGCTGGCAGGGCCGGCAGATCTCGAGCGCCAGCGTCCGCTCCGGGAGCGCTATCGCTACTGCATCCATCGCATGAGTGCATTCCGGACATTCCCCTCCCTGATACCTCCCGTGGCTATCGGGGTCTTCCAGAACCCGATAGTTCCCGCCCTCCGGCGCCATGCGCCTCAATTGCGCAAAGTTCAGCGATTCACCTCCGCACTTTCCACACCGCCACACGATTCCCTGCGAATGTTCCGTCGATGACAACCCCCGGCTGCAACGCGGACAAGCCATCACACGGTGTGAACCTTGCGGCGCACTGGGGGCTGGAGAGGACCCGCTGGTGATTTGTTTAACCACTTGATTGCAAAGCGGAAAACCACCCAACATTAAACCATTCCTGGAAAATTGCCTGAGAAATTCTTCGCTTTAAGAGCATTTCCGGCTTTTCCACCCTCAGGTTTTTGACTATGACTCGCCCCGTGTTTGCCTATGCCCGCAGGGTTGACACGTCCCCCCTCATGAAAATCCCTCAACTCCTCTGTGCCATGAAATCGCCTTCCTGGCTGCGTCTTTCTGCACTCGTTTCTCTTTCGTTTTGCGCCCCTGTTTGTGCACAGACTCCGGTCTTCACTACGCTTGTTGAGTTCACCGGCACGACCGGCACCAAGCCGGGCAGCAGGCCTATCGCCGCTCTCCTCCGCGCCACGGATGGCGCTTTTTACGGAACGACTATGCTCGGCGGCACAGCCACCGTGACGTCGCCTTCCGGAATGGGCACGGTTTTTAAAGTCACTGAAAACGGCACCTTTACTTCGTTGCTCAGTTTTACCGGCGCAGCTCAGCCGAACGGCGGGCTTTACCCTGTGGGTGGCCTCGTTCAGTGGACCGATGGCATGCTCTACGGCACCACCAGTGGAGACTACACCAGCAACCCCCCCTCCTATGGCATTCCCTTCAGAGTGTCCACCAGCGGCGGGCCCGTCACGAACCTCTGGTTCTTTACCGGAACTGCCGGTGCTCACAAAGGAACGCAGCCATTTGCCTCTCTGACGCTGGCTTCAGACGGAAAATTTTATGGCACCACGCAATACGGCGGCACCGGCACCGTGAACTTCGGAACGCTGTTTAGCATCGCTCCCTCGAACGGATTGCATACGGTCCATATTGAATTCAGCGGCAATGGCTCTTCCAAAAAAGGAGCGTCCCCGAACGCCCAGCTCGTGGATGGCGGCGACGGCTACCTTTATGGCTCTACGTATGCCGGCGGTGAAGGGAACATGGGGACACTGTTCAAGTATCGCATCAACGACGGGCAGTTCACCACGCTGGTGAGCTTTACAGGGACTTCGGGTTTCTTTCCGGGAAAGTTTCCCATTGGACCCATGTGCCTGGCCGACGACGGCTTCCTCTACGGCACCACGGTAAACGGCGGATCCAATAACTCTGGAACTGTGTACCGGTTGAATCGCGCCACCGGCGTCATGACCACTGTGGTGGACTTTACGGACAGCAATGGCAACGCTCAGGGAGCACTGCCGGCGGGAGGACTCGTCCAGGGAAACGATGGTGCACTCTACGGCACAACGCAATTGGCCGGGGACGATGATTTTGGCACAGTCTATCGTCTCACGACGGCGGGCGTGCTGACCCACAAGCTTGTGGAATTCACTGGCGCCAGCGGTAATGCAAAGGGTGCAGGGCCGTACGGAACGCTGGTCAAAGGAAACGACGGAAAACTCTACGGCACCACGCAATATGGCGGCGCAGCCAACAAGGGAACGATCTTCAAACTTGAAATCCAAACGTCCGTCCCAGGCCCGGACGCCGTCACCGGAGCGGTGACCAGCATCTCGACCACCAGCGCCACCCTTAATGGCACGGTCAATCCTAACGGTGCCGCCACGACATGGCAGTTCGAGTATGGCACCACCACGTCGTACGGTTCTGTTATGCCCGCCACCCCAGGAAGTCTCAGTTCGGGGAATACGGCACAATCTGTGAATACCACCCTGTCAGGTCTTACCCCAGGCGCAACGTATCACTACCGTCTCAAAGCCAATAACGGAAACGGAACCGACAATGGCGACGATGCCACCTTCACCACCACCGGTGCTCCCCAGGCTCCGGCAGTCACGGTGCTGCCCGCCACTGAAATCGGCAGCACTTCCGCAAGGCTCAATGGAACGGTGAATTCAAGGGGCGCGTCCACTGAGTGGCAGTTCGAGTATGGCACCACACTTAGCTATGGCTCGGTCATCCCGGCGACCCCGGGCACCACCAACGCCGGCGTGGACGAACCGGTGAGTGTCACTCTCGGCGGCCTCACCCAGGGAACCACCATTTTCTATCGCCTGAAGGCTACGAACAGTGTGAACACTGTCACCACCACAGGCCGGAGTTTTACCACTCTGTCGCCGCCGGTCGTGGAAACTCTGTCAGCCATCGACATCACCACCACGGGCGGAAGGCTGATCGGAAGCGTGAATCCCAAAGGCGCGGCCCGCACGTGGCAATTCGAATACGGTCCCACCAACAGCTACGGACAGGTGGCCCCGGCGCAGCCCGGCACCACAGAGGCAGGTAATGATCCGGAATTCCCGGACATCGCCTTGTCAGCCCTCGCTCCCGGCACTACCATCCATTACCGGCTCAAAGTCTCGAACGGCTCAGACTTTGTTTACGGCGAAGACAAAACGTTCACTACCTCGCAGCCGCCCACGGTTGCCACCGGCTCCGCCACGAACATTACCGCCGTCGGCGCGACCTTGAACGCCACCGTGAATCCTAACGGCGCAGCCGCCACATGGCAGTTTGAATACGGCGCCACTGCCGCCTACGGCAGCACCACTCCGGAAAATACCATTCAGCCCGTCTCCCAATCCATCGTCGGCCTCCAGCCAAACACCACCTATCACTTCCGCATCAGGGCCACCAGCGTCCACGGCACCAGCACCGGCAGCGATGCCACCTTCACCACCTCCAACAACATCGCGAGTTGGCGGCAGAGTAACTTCGGCACCTCGAACAACACGGGTGACGCCGCCGACAGCGCCGATCCCGATCAGGACGGCGTCGTCAATCTTGCAGAGTATTCCTTCGGTATGAATCCAAAAGTGCGCGACACCGCCCTGCTGCCCCGTCCCACCTACAACGGCTCCATCCTCATCACCAGTTTTAACCAGCCATCCGGCCTCACGGACATAGAGTATAGCGCTGAAGTCTCCACCAATCTTCAAAACTGGTCCTCCATCGCCGACTCCGGCTCCGGTGCCACCCACACCTTCGCCGCCCCGTTTTCCAGCGGCGGCAAAAACTACATGCGCCTGAAGGTCAGGCTCATTCCCTAACCAGTCCGCACTGTGCCCGCTGGCGCAGCAGATGATCGGTTAGGACAAGAATGGCCATTGCCTCCACCATGGGCACGGCGCGCGGGAGCACGCACGGGTCATGCCGGCCGCGACCTGTTAGGGTGGTATCCTCATGGGCGCTGCTCACGGTGTCCTGTTCGCGCATCACCGTGGCAGTCGGTTTGAAGGCCACGCGGAATACGATGTTCTCGCCATTGGAGATGCCGCCCTGCACACCGCCGGAATCGTTTTTGGTGGTCGTCACGCGTCCGTCCTTCATGCGGAAGGGGTCATTGTGCTCAAGGCCTGTCAGCAGCGTGCCGGCAAAGCCGCTGCCGATTTCAAAAGCCTTCGTCGCCGGCAGACTCAGCATCGCCTTCGCCAGCTCCGCCTCGAGCTTGTCAAACACCGGCTCGCCCAATCCCGGCGGACAGCCGCGAATGACACACTCGATCACACCGCCTACGCTATTTCCCTCGGCGCGCATCTTCTTGATCAACTCCACCATCGGCTCCACGGCATTAGGGTCAGCAGTGCGCACGATATTGCTTTCCACCTGAGCCATCGTCACCGTCGCAGGATCGACTGTTGCGGTCAGGTTGTAAATGCTCTTCACCCACGCCACCACTTCACAGCCGGGCGCGAGCGCGGCCAGCACCTTTTTCCCCACTGCCGCGGCGGCGACCCGACCGATCGACTCCCGCGCGCTGGCGCGTCCTCCGCCCTGCCAGTTCCGGATGCCGTATTTGGCATCGTAAGTGTAGTCCGCATGACTGGGCCGGTACTTCTCCGCCATCTCACTGTAGGCGCCCGGCCTCGCGTCTTCATTGCGCACCATGATGGAAATCGGCGAACCCAGCGTCTGCCCCTCAAATACTCCACTCAAAATCTCGCACCGGTCCGCCTCCTTCCGCGGCGTTACGATTTCGCTCTGCCCCGGACGCCTGCGATCAAGGTCAATCTGAACATCCGCCTCACTCAATGGCAGCCGCGGCGGACATCCATCGATCACCACACCGACCCCTCCGCCGTGACTTTCACCCCACGTCGTGACCCTGAATACTTGACCCCAAATGCTGGACATGCCTTC
Organism: Verrucomicrobiales bacterium; assembly: GCA_035550135.1. GTDB lineage: Bacteria > Verrucomicrobiota > Verrucomicrobiia > Verrucomicrobiales > V1-33 > V1-33. Next base: position 44,908 of record DASZQB010000062.1, on the reverse strand, counting down.
GGGATAACGTTCTTCATTCCAGCGATCAAGCCGGGATTGCCTAATGAGTGGAGAGCCGCCGTATTCACGGTGAGGAGGCGATTAAGCTTGTCTTACGATTTGTTACCGAAGTAGGAAACGCGGTGCGGTCCCCCTTCTTCACCCCTATGAAATGCCGCACCCTCATTCCTATCGTCTGCGCCGCCGTACTGGGCGCCAGTTCCGCACTTGCCGTCACTGTCACTTGGACCAATCCCGGCACTGGAGCGTGGAGCGAGCCCACCAACTGGGACCTCGTCCGGTCTCCGGTCACCGGCGATCTGGGCCTGGTAACCAATGGCGGAACAATCACGATCGATGCGACGACGACCGCACTTTGCACCGGCGTCAGCCTCGGCAGCGGCGCCGGCACCAGCGGGCATCTTCAAATAACCGGCGGCAGCCTGACCACCGCGTCAGACCTGCGTATCGGAGGAAATGGAAATGAGGCCACAGGCACCGCCACGATGTCCGGTGGCTCCATCACCATCAGCCCCGCTAATTTGAACGTCGGTTTTGGTCCCGCGACGAACTCGACCGCGAACGGAACCTTCACCATCAGCGGAGGTTCACTGTATGTGCAGAACGCTGCAGCGATTATGGCCATCGGAAACCGCGGTACCGGTACCGTCAACCAGACGGGAGGCACTGTTTTCGCCAAAAGCACCGGGGCCACTCTCTCACTGCTGAATCTCGGCCGTTCCAGCTCTAATCCGAACCCAGCCAACGGCACCTACAGTCTGAGCGGAGGCAGCGTGACGGTGGCCAGCCTTACCTACGGCAGTGCGGTCTTCGCCGGCGCCACGAACGTCTTCGCTCTTTCGGGTACCGGCGAACTTACGGTGGGGACCATTTCCATCACGAACACATCTGCGACTAACAATTTCAATTTCACGGGTGGCACGCTCGCGGTCACCACGGTGAATATGTCGCTGACGAACAACGGAGGCACGTTGAAGCCGGGAGGCCTTGATTTCACCGCCGCGTCGGCGGCAACCGTTCCGAATGATCCCACAGGCACGCTGACCTTCGGCGCCAATGCCAGTTACACTCAGAATTCAGGCACGCTCGCCATCGACATCGACGGTCCCGGCAGCAATGACTTTGTCACGATAGGAGCCGCCGCATCGAATGGCTCAGCCGTGCTGGCCGGCACCATCGCCGTGACACTGCTCGGCGGTTATGATCCCGCTCTTGGGACGACGTTCGACATTCTTACGGCGGACAACATCGCCAACTCCGCGAACATCACCGGTCTCACCGACGCCGGGTATCGCTTTGCCCCCAGTTTGGTAACAGGTGGCGACGGACGCCAGGTGCTGCGCCTCACCGTCGCGACCGCTGAGCCCGACGTGGACAATGACCAGATGGGAGACCTCTGGGAAGCGGCGCACGGCTTGAATACAGGCGTGAACGACGCGGCTCTGGACCCGGACACCGATGGGCTGACAAACCTTCAGGAGTATGGGCTTCAGACCGACCCGCAGGACAATGATTCGGATAATGATGGACTGCGTGACGGCGTCGAAACCCGCACCGGCACCTGGGTTAGTGTCACCAACACCGGCACCCATCCACTGCTTCCGGATTCCGATCATGATGGACTCGCGGACGGGCTGGAAAATCCGGGCCTTCCCTACAACGGTCCTTCCCAGCCGGGATCGAACCCGAACATCGCGGATACAGACAACGACCTGTTCAGCGATGGAGAGGAAGTCGCCGGAGGCTCGAACCCGAAAGACAACACGTCCCTGCCAAATCCCGCCGCGGGCAGCGTGCTCGCGCTGGATTTTGAAACCGGCACGCCTGCCACTCAGCCAGGATTCACCAGCATCAGCGCGGCGACCGGATGGGCGGCAACGGCCGGTGCGGTGAATGTCACCGTCGTGCCCCTGGGCAGTTGCACGCTGGATTCAAGGGACCGCGCGGTTGCCGGTGGCGGGAATGGATACAATCCCCTGTTCCGCGATTTTCTGTTCGCCAATGCCAGCGGCGATGATGGCGACGGGCTGGAGATCATGATTACCGGGCTCTCGCCTCTTACTTCTTATCCGGTGACGCTATGGGCCTACGACCCTTCCAGTGTCACGCCGCCGCGCCGATCCACGTGGTACGCTACCGATGGCGGCAATGGCCTCGTCGTAAAGGTCCAGCAGTACAGCCTGGACAACACCGTGCCCGGACCATCGAGCCTGAACGACCGGCGCATGGATTTCACGGCGAAGAGCGACGCCGCGGGAACCCTCGTCATTCGCGGTCTGAAAGAGGAGGGCTACGTTACCGATCCGGTGACGCACAATGTATTCATCAACGGGCTGATGCTTCGCACCCAGCCTCCGCCGCTCGCATTCACTCAGTTTGGACCACTTTCCGGCGGTGCTTTCCCGCTCACATGGACCTCGCAGGACAATGCCACCTACAAGGTGGAAAGGACGGCCGATTTTCAAACATGGACCATCATCAACGGAAATGTCGATGGCCAGCCAGGAACCACGACGTTCACCGATATCGGCATTACGCCGGCGGATGTGCGGCGTTATTACCGCGTGACGCAGGTCAGCCCCTGAGGGCGCTCCGGTGCCTTCGCTAATATCCCTTCGTGCTGGACCCCGCGCGGCGCGGCATGGTAGTCTCCTTCGTTTCGCCCCTTCTTCGAGCACCCTATATTCGAAATGATCCGCCCCCTTCTTTGCTGCCTGCGGGCAGCGTGGCTGTTGCTTGTGCCCGTCCCGTTTTCGCAGGCTTTCGTGCTCCGCATCGACTTCGACGACAATGACGATGCCAACTCCTCCCCTCAGGCGGGATGGACGTCCGTATCGCAAACCGGCGGCGCGAATCTCAACGGCACCGGCATAGGCCTTGCAATCACCGCGGTCGGTTCCGTCACCATCGACGACCGTTCCCGGATTGATCCCAGCAGCAACGGCGGCGGAGCCGAGGCTGACATGTGGGAGGACTTCATCTTCGCGAATGGAAGCGACACTGCCGCAGAAGGGATGGATCTCGTCTTTACCGGCCTGCAGCCGAATCAAACCTATCCGGTCAGGCTGTGGATCTTTGACAAGGGAAGTCCTAACGCGCGCACGTCCGCGTGGAATGGAGTGACCTATACGTTCAACGGAAGCAGTGCCGCACCGGCGACGCTCGCGGAGGATGTGCTGACACTGAATGTCACCACGAGTGCTTCCGGCACCCTAACGCTTCAGGGGCGCGCCGCCGTCACGGGCCAGCCTCATAATGTTTTCCTCAACGGTCTGGAAATTGGCGATTCGCTCACCAGTCCCACCGCGCCGACGGACATTATGCTCGCGCCTTCCGCCATCGGCGCGCTGGCGCCTGTGGGTACCGTGGTAGGCACACTGTCTTCTGCCGACCCTGAGGCCGGAGACAACCACACCTATGCCCTCACAGGCGGTGCCGGTTCCACACACAACCTTCTCTTTACCCTTGGAGGCATCGATGGAGAGGAGGTGCGTGTGGCGGCGTCTTTGGCCGCATACGGCGGGCAAACGCTCAGCATCCGTGCGCGAACCACCGATCAGCACGGCGACTCATTTGAAAAAGCGCTTTCCATCACGATCACCAACGATTCCGACGGCGATAGTCTGGATGACACGTGGGAACTCCAGTATTTCCCCAATCTCACCGCGGCCGCCGGCAGCGGCAACAACGACGGCGATACCCTGACAAACGACCAGGAGGAAACCCTCGGCAGCGATCCCACGAAAACGGACACGGACGGAGACACGCTGCCGGATCATCAGGAGAATAACACGCGTGTCTTTAACGGTTCCGCCAATCCCGGCACCAGCCCGGCGCTCGCGGATACCGACGCGGATGGTCTTCGCGACGACGCGGAGATTTCCGGACCGGTGATCACGAATCCCAATCTCGCGGACACTGACGGCGACAATTATTCCGATTCCGTGGAAATCTCCGCCGGCACCGATCCCGCCAGCGCCGCCAGTCATCCTAGCACCCTGCTCGCCCTTCGCATCAATGAGGTCCTTGCTTCGAACCGCAATGGACTGAAAGACGGTTATGGCGGGAGCGAGGACTGGATCGAGATCTTCAATCCCAATGCGACCGCCGTAAATCTCGACAACTATTACCTTACGGATGACGACGGCGACCTGACAAAGTGGAGTTTTCCGGCAGTGTCCATTCCCGCCGGCGGCTACTTCCTGGTGTTCGCCAGCGGCAGGGACACCACTGATCCTCAGGGGAAAGTCCATACGAACTTCAGCCTCGCCGACACGGGTGAATATCTCGCGCTGGTGCAGTCGGACGGCCTGACCATTGATTCGCAGTTTTCCCCGGAGTTTCCGCGGCAATTCACCGACGTGAGTTACGGGTATCATCCGTCGAATGGAACGCTCCGCTTTTTTGGCACACCCACGCCCGGTGCGGCGAACAACGCCGGCTTTGACGGGGCCGTCGCGGACACGGCCTTTTCGGTGAACCGCGGATACTATGACACGCCATTCAATCTCGAAATCACAACGCCCACTCCTGGCGCGACGATTCGCTACACTACCGACGGCTCGAAACCCACGGCCTCCTTCGGAACGGTTTACTCCGCCCCCATTCCCATCACCGGCACCACCGTCGTGCGGGCCTTCGCCTACCGCACCGGATGGCTTTCCACCAATGTGGATACACATACCTACCTTTTTCTGAATCAGGTCATTCAGCAGCCCGCCGCGCCCGCTTATCCGCCTGGCCTGCCCTCCACATGGGGAACGAATGCAGAGGTGAACTCCAACGACGGCACCGGCACCGGCATCGTGCCTGCCGACTACGCCATGGACCAGCGCGTCGTGAACAGCACGCTGCCGGGCTACGGTGTGCGCGAGGCGCTCCTCGCCATTCCCTCGATGAGCATCACCCTGCCGGTTGCGGATATGTTCAGCAGCGCGTCGGGCATTTGGGCGAACACCATCAACAGCGGTCCCGCATGGGAGCGGGAGTGCTCGCTTGAAATGATCGTGCCGGACGGAGCTTCCGGCACGACGGCGTTCCAGGAGAACTGCATCGTTGAACCTCACGGTGGCTCCAGCCGGCGTCCGTGGCGCATGCAAAAGCATTCACTGCGCGTCACCTTCCGCAGCAGCGTGGGGCCGGGCACGCTCAACTACCCGCTCTTCCCGGATTCTCCGGTCACTGACTTCAACAAAATCATCCTCCGCGCCTGCTTCACGGACTCGTGGGGTCTCGTGAGCTGGGACGCGGGACGCTACCGGCCTAACGATTCACAATATCTCCGCGACTACTGGATGAAGGAACTCTATCGCACGATGGGTCAGCCCTCCACGTACGGGAAATACGTCCATCTCTACATCAACGGGCTCTACATGGGCCTCTACAATCCCTCGGAGCGTGTGGAGACCGAGCACCTCGTGGCTCACTACGGCGGACAGGAATCCGGCTGGGAACTCAACGCGGACTTTGCCACCCCTGGCCCGCGGTGGAATGCCATGATGGCCCTGACAAACTATACGGACTTTCCCGCCTACATCGACCTCGCGAATTTCGCGGATTACATGCTCCTCCATATCTTCGCAGACGCCGAAGACTGGCCCAGCCACAACGGGCATGCAGCGACGAATCCGTCCATCGGGTTTCCCTATCGCTTTTTTGTGTGGGACCAGGAAATCGTGTTCGACAACCACGGCATCAACCGCATCGACAGCGCTACCGGCGTCGGAGCCCTTTTCCAAAAACTGCGCGGGTTTCCCGAATTTCGCCTTCTCTTCGCAGACCGTGTCCGCAAGCACCTGTTCAATGGCGGCGCCCTCACCTCCGCGGCCGCAGGCCAGCTTTATCTTCAGTTGGCCAGCCGCATCGACAAAGCCATCGTCGCCGAGAGCGCGCGCTGGGGAGATACCCGGCCCAGCATGGCCTACGGCAGCACCATCCAACAGCCGAATCCGCTCACGAATGTGGACGACCTGAACTATCCGCCGGCCCCCAACGGACCGAATTTCTATTTCACACGGGAGCAGTCATGGCTGCTGGAGCGCGACAACATCGTTAACAACTATCTCCCCAGCCTGCACAACACCGCCAACAGTTATGCCGCAATCAACAAGCTCAAGGCAAAGCAGCTCTATCCCAGCACCGCTGCCCCGGATTTCAGCCAGCACGGAGGTAACGTCGCGGGCGGTTTTACTCTGAGCATCACCGCTCCGGCCGGGACTGTCTACTATACGCTCAACGGTGCCGACCCCCGCGAAGCAGTGACCGGCAATCCCGTCGGCACCGCCTACAGCGGCCCCGTGTCCCTGACACAAACGGCCACGGTCAAAGCCCGCGCCCGCAACGGCGCCGAATGGAGCGCGTTGACGGAGGCGCAGTTTGTCGTGGGCACGCTCGCCGGGCCCGCCAATCTGGTGATCAGTGAAATTTGTTACAACCCTCCGGCCGCTGCGGCATGGGAATACATCGAACTCATGAACATCTCCGGCGGTGCTGTGGACCTGACCGGCGTGCAATTTACCGCGGGCATCGCTTACACCTTCGCGCCGGGCACCGTGCTGGCGGGCGGACAGCGTCTGGTGCTGGCCTCCGACGCCGCTGCGTTCGCCGCGAAATTCCCGGGCGTTTCATTGCACGGTACTTACACCGGCAAACTGGATAACAACGGGGAGCAGATCACCCTGACGGCTCTCAACGGCGGCAGCATCCGGTCTTTCACATGGAATGACAAACTTCCCTGGCCTGTCGCTGCCGACGGCAACGGCCATAGCCTGACGCTGGTCGCGCCCCTAACGAATCCGGATCACGCGCTGCCCGAAAACTGGCGTCCGAGTGTGCTGCCCGATGGCACGCCCGGCACAGGCGACAGCGAGCCCGCTCCCGCCAATCCCGCCGGGGACACCGATGGCGATGGCTGGTCGAATCTCATGGAATACGCCCTCGGCAATCCCCGCGCCACCGCGGTGGTTCTCCCTGACAAAACCCCGGCGTTGCAACTGATACGCCGCATCGGGGCCGACAGCGCCCGCGTCATTGTGGAGTCCAGCCCCGACCTCCAATCATGGTCGCCCATGCCGCCGGAGTCTCTGCAATCCGCCACTGCCCCTTCGAACGGCGAGGTCACTGAGACATGGTCCGCCGGCCCGTCCGCCACGCGTTCCTACATGCGGGCCCGGGTTCAATTGCGTTAGGAGTCTTATGAAAACGCCCCTGTGTTCCATCGCCCCTCTGCTGTCCGTTAGAAAAGGCGCACTGGCGGTGGAGTTCTACAAGTCAGCGTTTGGCGCGGTGGAACTCTTTCGTGTCGAAGACCCCGGCGGCGACGTGGTGGCCCGCTTGTCAGTGGAGGGAGCGGAGTTTTGGGTGAGTGACGAGTCGCCATCGCACGGAAACTTCAGTCCGGAATCCCTTGGCGGCGGCACTGTGCGCATGATCATGACCGTGGAAAATCCTGACACCCCTTCGACCGTGCAATCGCCGCAGGAGCCACCGAAGTGTGGCCCGTCCACGAGGAATATGGCTGGCGCCTCGGTCGCGTCGTCGATCCGTTCGGACATCATTGGGAAATCGGAAAGCCGCTTATAAAGGAGCCGTGCGCGACTGTATCCAATTCCGGTTAGGGTGCAGCGCTCTCATTCTCCACTGGCAGATCCGTCATTCGCCGCTACAGACGTCTTCATGGCCCGCGACACAGACCCTCACTTTCTCATGGTCCTGCTGGACGATGGAAAGTGTCTGCACACATGGCGCGATACCGCATGCTCAGTCACGCCTCAGCCCGGAGATCCGGTCGCGATTCCGGAGGACGCACCGGACTCCTTCAGTGCCGCCTTCGAACCCTTCGCGTCCGTGGAAAGTGTCTTCTACCCGGCGGACCTGCCTAACGCCGTGAGAGAAGTTCTCCCGCAACCGCCCGCCGAAGGCTGCCGGCGCATCGTTACTCTGTCCGCTGCAAGCCGCACCGCTTCGCCCGACGGTTTCGAGTCCCTCGGATTGTTCGAGCCTTCGGATGCGAAACAATTGCTCCGGGTGCTGGAGGAGAACGACGTCCCTTTCGAAGTGGAGGCGAATCATGCCGCGCTGAAGCAACCGGGCAGGGAAGTCTCCATGTATTTGGGCATGTATCCCACGGGTTCGCAGATGGAAATCTTTGTGCCCGCCGAGCATCTCGACTATGGCCTCAAGCTGATGAGGTGGCTGTATCCTCCGGAGAAGGCCCCGCCGCCGGGCCGTTCAAAATCCGGTCCGCCTGCACCACCAGCGAAGCCCGCACTGGAGGTTTATGCGCCACCGGCCGCTGACGTCTCATGGGATCGCCGCCGTGATTTCTACAGCGAACCTGCCGCTGGTGAAGCCGGGGATTCTTCGAAACCTCCCCTGCCACCAAAGCCGCCGCATTAGGCCTCGCTGAAAGCGGAATTTCCCAGGCTCCTGTCAGAATTCCCAGGCGGCGCGGTTGAACATGTGGCATGGTGCACGGTCCCTCAACTAAATGACCCTCGCTGCTGAGATTGCTGTCCTCGCCCGCGTCCACTGGCGCTCGTTCCGCGCCAAAGCCTGGCAAACGGCTCAGCACTCGCGCCTGCTTTCGGCGACGATTATTCTTTTCCTCGCGGGTTACCTCGTGGCCGGCTACTGGATGTTCAGCCGGGGGCTGGATTACATCATTTCGGTGCCGGGGATCGGGCTCATGCTGACCGCGCGGGTGCTCTACATGACGTATTTTTTCTTCATGGTGATGCTCGTGTTTTCGAATGCGGTGCTGCTCTACAGCGGCCTGTTCCGCGGAAAGGAAACGCCGTGGCTGCTGACGACCCCCGTGAGCCCGCGGGCGATCTTTCTGTGGAAGACGATCGAGTCATTCCTTGTCAGCAGTTGGGGTTTGGCCGTGCTGAGCGCGCCTATCCTTGCCAGCGTGGGACGCACGTTTGGGGCCGGGCCCATGTTCTATGTGAAATGCGCGTTCATCTATCCGCTGCTCCTCATGCTGCCCGCGGCGGTTGCAGCGATGCTGGTGGCGGGCCTCGTGCGCTGGTGGGGGCGGACACTGAAGTTCATCATGATCGCGGTGGCGGCGGTCGTGGCGTGGAAAGTTCTCTCCGGCTGGTTCGGACCTTCCGATTTTGGCGATCTCGCCAAGACCACCAATATCAGTCAGGCCTTCAAACGCGTGCTTGGCTTCACCGAAGTGACCATGAACCGGTTCCTGCCGAGTGCATGGATGTCGGAGATGATCCTCGCATGGTCGCAGGGTTATGAAACGAACTGGCCTTTCTACTGGCTGCTGCTGCTGAGCTGGGCCATGATGCTCGGCTGGCTTTGCACCGCCGTGGCGAGCCCGGCGACCTTTCCCGCCTGGAATCTAAGCCAATGGCGGCGGGCTCAGCGCACGGGCCGCAGGCGGCAGGAGTTCGGAATGGCGCTGGAGGGTGCCTTCAGCCGCGGATGGCTGGATCGAGTGCCTTTTATCCGGCGCGATACCGCCGCGCTCGTCCGAAAGGATTTGAAGGAATTTTCACGCGACCCGGCGCAGTGGATTCCCTGCACCGTCGTGTTTGCCCTGCTGCTGCTCTACGCGTCCAATCTGAACCGCGCCGCAGACGCCGACCCCGACAAGCCGCTCTTCAAGCTCGTCCTCAGCAGCATGAACTTCGGCGTGTGCAGTCTCACGCTTTCCACGCTGACGACGCGATTTATCTTCCCTATGTTTAGCCTCGAAGGCCGCCGGCTGTGGATCCTCGGCCTATCGCCCGTGGGCATGGCGCGGGTCTTCCGCCAAAAGCTCCTCCTGTATTCCGCCATCACCGGCGCGTCCACCTGCACCCTCATGTTCATCTCCGGAATTAAACTGGGGATGCCGCTGCCAAACCTCCTTTACTATTGCGGCGCTATCATTCTTATGAGCACCGGCCTAACCGCTTTGGCGCTCACGCTGGGTGTCCTGTTTCCCAACTTCCACGATGCCAGCCCGGCGAAAATCGTCTCCGGCTTTGGCGGCACCCTTTGCTTGATTCTTAATTTTATTTTCATCCTTCTTTTCATGGCGATCTTCGTCTGGCCGGGCGTGTTTGAAGGGCATCACCCGGGAGATGAGTCGGCGGCGGAACGCCACTGGGTTTTCGCCGCCGCGGGCCTGTCGCTCATTGGACTCACTGTCGTCATCACCGGCATTCCCATCTTTTTTAGCGTCCGCCGGATGAAAAGACTGGAGCTTTTAGGAAACCTGTAATATCTATGCGTGTTAAATTGCCCTGCACTTACCGCGCATGACACCAACCACCCCCCGCCGCATCGCCCCCGCTTCGTCCGTTCCGGCCACCGGTGTTTATTCGCCGGTCGCAGGGGCTCATCAGGACTTCGATGACGGTCCTCACGGAGACCTGGTCCTTCCCGCTGACAGCGTGGGCATGGCCCCGGAAAATCTCGCCGAGCGCGTTCAAACCACGCAAAACCGCCTGAGCCAGCTCCGTGCTGAAGCCGAAGCGCTAGAGAGGGAAAAGCAGCAGTTTGAGGAACTCAGCCGCAAGCAGCAGGACTTTATGCAGGGACGCGCGGAAATGGCCGAGAAGCTCAGCCGTTCCATCGCCATGCTGGACCGCGAGACTTACGAGGCGCAAAAGCGTGTGGAGCAGTTGCTCGTGATCAAAGATGGATTTCATCAGCACCTCGACGTGGTCGATTCCCTCAATCCGGAGCAATGGAATCCTCAGGACCTCCAGCACGATCTCACGCGTTCGCTCGGCATCATCGAGGACGCCCGCGAGGAGTACAAAAAAGCAATCGCCCGCGTGCAGATGCTGACAAACGCGGCCGCCCCTGCGGTCGCTGCGGCTCCCGTCGCTGTCCCCCAGAGCAATCTGCGGGAACCCAGCCAGCGGAGCACCGGCCTTTCCGTCGAAATCAGCCTCAAGACGTTCCGCACATGGGCGTTTTGCGGGGCTGCCTTTACGCTGCCGCTCATCGTCACCGCATTGTTGTACATGCTGGTGCGACTCTTCTCCCGATAAATTCCAAGAGGTCCCGCCAACCCGCTTAAAGACCGGTTCGGAAACCGGTTGCCCGCTGTGCCCGTTATGTCCACCCGTACGAAATCACGTCCGTCCTCACGAGCCCGTCGCGCCGAACTGGAGCGCCGGTTGAAGGAAATCCGCAGCCAGGAAACGACGATCAAGGAGCGAATCTATAAACTGGAGGCGAGCATTGTTGCGGCGCCAGGCATGGAGTCCGCCCGTCGCCTGCGCCTGTGGAACACCGTGCCTGCTGAGGAGGCCCCGGTGGTTTCCCGTGCCCGCACGCGTTATCAGCGCCGGCTCGTCAACCGCGGCCGCTCCCGCCAGGCGCTGGCCGCGCTTTTCCTCATGGGCATTGCCCTCATGCTCGGCCTCTGGCTGACGTGGCAGATGAAAACCTACGGCGTGATGTAGCCGCCGGGCCGCCGGTGGATTCCCGGCGCAAATCGTATGACAGGCCCTCCGCCGCGCCTACCTTGCGCGGTATGACGCGCTGGTTCTTTTTCCTGTCCGCTTTCCTCTGGATGCCCCCTGCTTTCGCTGAGGACACAAAACCTGAGGCCAAGCCGGAAGTTTCGCGTGCCGCCGAACTGGCGAAAAAAGTGCGTCCCTCTCTCGTGTCCATTGAACCTGCGGGCCGGGATGCCGAAGTCGCGGGTGTCGGCACGGGATTTGTCATTTCCGCCGACGGCCTCATTGCCACGAATATGCACGTCATCGGCGAGGCCCGCGGCTTGAAGGTGGAACTGCCGGACGGAAAACACCTGGAAGTTGCCGGCATCCACGCATGGGACCGGGAAAAGGATCTCGCGATCATCCGCGTGCAGGCCACCGATCTGCCGGCCCTCACCCTCGGCGATTCCTCCACTCTCGCGCAGGGCGACTATGTGGCGGCCATGGGCAATCCGTTTGGTTTGCGATTCAGCGTGGTGGAGGGCGTCGTGTCGGCGATGCAGGAGGTCGAAGGCCGCAAACTGGTGCAACTCGCGATGCCGATTGAGCAGGGTAATAGCGGCGGGCCCTTGCTGGACAAAGACGGCAGGGTGATGGGACTGGTTTCCATGAGGAGCGCCCTCACGGCGAATCTCGGATTTGCCGTCCCGGTGAATGAACTGCGCACGCTCATGGAACACCCCGCGCCGGTCTCCATGAAGAATTGGCAGACCATCGGGCGGCTGAACGAACGGATTTGGAAGAGCAGCGGCGGACGGTGGACGCAGCGCGCGGGAGTGATCCGCGCGCGCGAGCGACAGGAAGGGGCCTTCGGTGGACGCACACTGTGTATTTATCAGCCGGAGCCCCCGGCGCTGCCATACGAGATTTCTGTTAGAGTCAAAATGGACGATGAATCCGGCGCCGCGGGCCTGATGTTCTGTTCGGACGGCGGTGATACTCATTACGGCTTTTATCCCTCCGGCGGCGGACTGCGACTCACGAAATTCGAAGGACCGGACGTCAATTCATGGACCATCCTCGAGCAGGTGCAGAGTCCGGCCTATCGACAGGGCGAATGGAACCTGCTGCGCGTGCGCCTGGAAAAAGAAACCATCCAGTGCTTCGTGAACGGCGAGGCGGTGATCACCAGCAAAGACCTGGCTCTGCGCACCGGTCGTGCCGGTCTTTGCAAATTCCGCCAGACGGAGCCGGACTTTAAAGACTTCCGCGTCGCGCGCGATGGCGGCCCGGGTGATCCGGTGGCTGACGCAGTGAGCCTGCTCATGACGGCCGCCGCGCGCGGTGAGCCGCTCAGTAAAGAAGCCCGGGAAACGCTGGCCGCCTATCCTGACACCACTCGCGTCATCGCCGAACGCGAGGCCGCGGTCCTTGAAAAACGCGCCGGTGCTCTGCGCCGCCAAGCGGCGGAGGCCTCAGTAAACGCGATCGCCAAACAACTCTCCGAACTCCTCGCCGCCAAAGCACCGCAGGACAGCGATCTCACCCGCGCCGCTTTTCTGATTTCCCGCCTCGACAATCCCGAGTTCGATCCCGCTCACGGCATGGCGGAACTCGATCGCATGACGGTGGATCTGAAGGCCAGTCTCAACGACGACGACAAATCCTCACCGGAAAAAACCCTCAAGGCGCTGCACCGCTGGATGTTTCAGGAAAACGGATTCCACGGGAGCTACGAGGACATGAACAACCGTGCTAACAGTTATCTCAACGAAGTCATCGATGACCGTGAAGGTCTCCCGATTACCCTCTGTCTGCTGCACCGCGAGTTCGCCCGCCGGCTTGGACTCGACGTGACCGCCCGCGGATTTCCGGGCCGCGTCATGAATCACTTGGCCATTCCCGGCGACCCGCCGCGCGACCTTTATATCGACGCCTTTGAACGCGGTAAAATCCTCACCACCGCCGAGACCAAATCACTCCTGCTCAACCTGAATGAAGAGCTTCCCGGCGACGATGCATGGAAGCCGGTTTCCAATACGGACATCGTCCTCCGTATGTTGAACAACCTCACCGCCAACGCCGTCGGCGCGCGGGACGATTACCGTATTCTCCGTTACATGGATGTTTTCCTGACCATCGCTCCGGACTCCGCCCACCAGCGCTTGCAGCGCCTCCTCATGCTTGCCAAGACCGGTCAGATCGAAAAAGCCCGCACCGACGCCGGATGGTTGATCGAAAAGCAACCCTCAGGCATCGACACCGAACGCGTTCAGGCGCTGGTGGAGTCCCTGAAGTAAAGCACTCATTGCAGCACCATCCAGTCGGTTCCGGCCGTACCGCAGGGTTCGCCGGTCAGGACGAATTGAAGAGGATTGGCGGTCGTGGCGGTGCGGAAACAGATGCCTTCGAGTTGACGCATATGGCGTCCGTTGTTCAGCACGGGAGGCGGCGTGTCCTCCACAAGCTGGCCGCGCAACGTGACTTCAATCAGGCGCCCCGCCTGCATGAACGGATTTCCGGGCGGTACACCGGCGCCCTCATGGCAGCCCAGCATGAGCGTGCCCCACGGCGTGAAACACATGCTGGCCACATCCGTGGCCTTTCCTGTTAGGATGGGAGGCAGAGGAAAACGGAGGGTTGCCGCCGCAGTAACCGGAACAGTGCCTCCTCCGCCTTCGTTGGGCACCGACCACACATTCCAAAACGAGGGCGTCGTGCCCTCGGAGGTGGATTGCTTTTCCAGACAGAAATAAAACTGCCCGTCCTTGTAGGCCATCGCCTCGTAGCCCTTGTTGATATTGGCTCCGATTTCCGTGTCCTCTCCCTGCGTGAGCGCCGGCCGGAGAATGCGCACTGCATCCTCACGGTCCACCGCGGACGCGCCGGGCGGGATCGTAATCACCACGATTTCGTTAGGCATCCGTGCAGCGCGGAATTCCTGACTGATGGCGAAAAGATGGGTCGCCGGATCAATCAGCCGGATCTCCTCCGGGTCCCAGAAATTCTTGAGGGCAATCCGTTTGCCGGTGAGCGCTCCCGCTGTGGTGACGCGGCGCAGTTCCCTGGTGTTGTTGTTCACCACCAGAAACACTTCTTCCTCCGGCCAGTATTCCACACCCGATCCCAGCTCAGGGCCGCTGTCAGGAATGTCATCGACGATGATGCTGCCGGACGAACCCCACGAGGACAGCGCCCGTCTGCCGGATTCATTGGAATCGGCCAGCGTCAATCCAGCGATCGCGAGCAGCAGGGCAGGGGAGAGGCGGAGGAGGGCAGACTTCATGACGGGGGTAAACAATAAGCCGCCACGGGGCAGACGGCTCCGCTTTTCCAAACGCAAACGTATGCATCCCATTTTCAATCCATCCGCCGCACGCGATAGTAGCGCCGCGTCTGCGAGCCGGCAGGATCGTTGACCGAGGCCGTATCCCCGTTGGCCACGACGTCTGTGCCCAACGGTGTCCAGGCGCCGCCAAGGGTATTCTTATACTCCGCCCGGTAAGTGCGCCCGGGAATCGTGTTCCATGTGAGCGACATTGCCCCTCCCGGGCGGGCGATGGACGTGAATTGCAGCGGCTCGGAAAGCGTGTTCGGCGTGCGCGGCGTCCAGTTTTTCATCACGTGAACGGAGTTGATGTCGCCGTCGGGGAAAAGTCCGCTGCTCACATTCTCGTCCTGCCGTGGGAAAGTCAGGGTATGCTGAGCAACACCGCTCGCGTTGTAGAGGCCAATCGACTCTCCATCCCCGCTCAGTTGGAAGGGCGCGTGCAAGTCCGTGCCGGTTCCGTTTTGCGCGGCCTGATTGTCCGCCCACACAAGCAGGAATCCGCGGCCGGGAATGCTCGTGCCCGCCGGCAGCGTCCACTTGCCAGGCTGACCCAGATTATCCGTCAGGGTGTAACCGGTCAGCACCACAGGGGTGGTGTTGGGATTGTAAAGTTCAATCCAGTCCTGAAACGCGCCATCCACGGCATCTGCAAATCCCTCGGGGCCGGAATTGTTAGCCGCCCATTCATTGATGCGCACCGGCAATGGCGAGCCGCCCGTCGTCGTGATTTTGATAGTGTCCTGCGCGCCTGCGCCGAGAGAAACACCGTATCGGTTCACACCCTGCACCGTGAGATTGTTATCCCCGTTGATCAGCGGGATGGTTACCGTCCATGCCGTAGTGGTGGTCCAGGTGATCGGATAACTCACCCCGTTTACCAGAATGGTGGTGACGTCGATGTTCGCCGTGCCCGTAAGATTGTAAGTGTCGGAAACGACGTTGATATCACTGCCTCCATTGGAGGTAATGGCAAAAGCCGCATTGGGAATGGCGCTGTTGATCGCCGTTGTCAGGAACGCCGCCCGCTGACCTATGAACGAAAGGTGGCTCGCGAATGGCTGACCCGGCAGCAGTTGTCCGAAATGATTCGCCCACCGCGTCATGTAAGTTGTGTTATACGTCGTCGCGATCATGTCCTTCAGGTGCCCGTAGTACATGCGCGAATAGGCCGGCACCGCGATGATCTTGCTGAGGTCTCCGTTCGGCACGGCCCCGCGGTTAAACTGATAAAACGCGTCCATGTCGTGCGGGAAATAAAGCATGCGCCCGTCCGTAGGCCGCACGTAGAACTGCACGTTATGCTGCGATCCATCTCCCCCGTAGCTGTCGCCGGCGCCAGGCAGCACGTTCGCCGCCATGCCGCGCAGCCACTGATTCACATCGAGATAGGTGGTGATTTGATTCGTGAACGTCGTGCCGCTCGTCTGGTTCCATTTCATCCAGGCCATTACCTTGCTGAAGTCATCCCGGTCCTCGTTGTTCTTGATCAGCATCGTCCAGCGATATCCCTCCTTGTCATTGCCAAGGTCGCGAATGGTGGTGCCCACCACCGAATCCGGATTGGGAATCTTATTCCCCTCAGTGGTGCCATTGTCCGTCGGAGGATTGAGTTGATAGACCAGCTCATATTCGAAGACCATGCCGTCGCCTCCGTTCTCATACTGATCGTTGAGAAACACATCCGTGTAGCGCGCGAGTTGCAACTCCGCAGCCCCCGTGAATTCCGCCCGCGGCGCGATGATCTTCACAAGGTCATGGTACTTCGTGGGAACACCCCCTGCGTGATTGAGCGTCTGGTGCGCCAGCATTTCGCGCTGTCCAAACCCGGTGCTCTCCGAGCGGTCCAGAGCCACACTCTTGTGTATTCCGCGGAAAAGCTGCTGCGAGTAAAATCCAACATTGAACCCCAGCCGCTGCGAAGTCGTGCGGCTGTGCTCGCTGCCTTTGAGCCGCAGACCGATGTCGTAAAAGACCTCGCGTTCATCATAGATGAGTGTGGAGCGAACGCGCTCATTGCTCATCAGATTGATGGTTTGGAAAAGCTGATTCGCCTCCGCCGTCAGCGTGACCAGCCGCACGTTGTGCAGCCCGTTGGTGGCCGCGAGGCCGTCCTCCACCTTGTACAAAGCCCGCGAGTTTTCTCCGTCCGCCGGAAAGAGAGACTTCACTCCCTGCCCGTCCGTTCCCTCCACATAAAACTGCACCACCGTGCCCGCGCCCTTTCCGGGAAGCGTAGCCGTGAAATGTTGCGGCGTCCCTGCGCCCGCCGACATCGCCTGACTCGCCCAGGCGCCGCCATCCGTCCGGGACCACAGCGTCATCGCGGCCACATTGTCAGGGTCCGCCGCATCGACACTAACAGTCACCGGTACGAACGCTCCCGGCACCACCGGCTCGTGGCGGAATCCTGAATACGTCGGCCCAATATTCGCGGTGAGTCGGCTGTTCGCCAGCCCCGGCGTCCCATGCAGTGAAGGCGCATCCAGGATGGTCGTGCGCGCGAGCCGGTTGAAATACAGCCGTGTATTCAACTGACGGCAGCCGCTCACCCACTTCGCGCGAAATGAAATCTGATACTCGCGCCCGTTCACAATCGTGCGTCCGCTCGCCATCGTGGTCTCACAGTGATTACTCATGTGCTCCGTGCTTCCGGTCGCCACCAAACGCAGCACTTTATTTCCCGGCTGTGACGGGTCATCGATCACCGTGCCGTGATGGTTTCCAATGATGCGCCACTTCGATGCATCGGTGGTGAACGCCCCATTCTGGATCATCTGAAACGGCGTCGTGGACGGAGTCTCAATAACGCTGATGTCATCCAGCAGCACCTCTCCCTTGTCGAGCAGGCCGATCACAAATTCCTGCCACTGACCGTCCGGTCCCACTGTGCTGGCATTGGCAATCCCTGTGTAAGTATAAGTCTTCCACGCCGTGCGACTGCTTTCGTCGCTGGCAGCCCAGCTTTCTCCGACAGAGTTGTCGGCGCGCGGATCGCGCAGTTCCAGGCTCGCTCCTCCCGCATCCGCCGCTTCCGGCCAGCGCCCATCGTCAAAATAATGCACTCTGTCCGCCGGATTGTCGTTGGCGTCGCGCAGCACCACCAGTTCGCCCCCATGCGAAAGCTTGTTATTGTAAGGCCCCGCGGCGGTGAGCCCCGGAAACTTCGCCCCCAGCGCTACGGGATCCTTCGCCACCACAAGGTACCCCCCCGCGGCGATTGTCGTGTTAGGATCAAACCGGTAATCGATTCCGCCATCGAGCCGCCACCCCGTCAAGTTCACCGCCTGCGCCGTGCGGTTGTGAAGCTCCAGCCATTCCTCCGTCGAAGCGCTGTAGGTGGTGACCGGAGTGACTCCAACCGGAGAAGCCAGCGAAAGCGGCGGCGCATGATACATGATCTCGTTAATCACTACATCACTGCGCAGACTAACCGTATTGGCCGCACCGAACGTCGCCGCCGATGGTGTCAGAAAATCGCCCGTGCCGTCCGGATACCTTGCGCGCTTCTGCAGATGGACTTCGAGCGCGTCGGCCACCGCCGCCCGCCCCGGCCGGTAAAGAAAAAGCTTGTCTCCCGCAACCGCTCCAAATCCCAGCGTGGCCTGGTTCAGCACGAGAAAGCCGCCCGCCGTCAGCATCTGGGCCGGCAGCGTGAACTCCGCGTCCGGCGAAATGCCCGTGCGCTTGATAACATAACCTGCCGCGTCCAGCACCGCCGCGCCGCGGTTGATCAATTCCAACTGAAACGGCGCGTCCGTTGAGGCGTTCACTTCGTTGAAAACAAAATTGTCAGGAACCAGCGCCTCGAGTCCCGCCGGCGTTACCACAGCCGTGAGCCCCGCGCCGTACACCAGTCCCGGATCGCCCGCGCCCGCCTGATGCACTTCGACTGCCAGCACATTGTTGCCCGCCTGCAATCCATTCGACAACGCGTTCAGTCCGGTCAGCAGCGGCGTGTCCCCCACCGGTGTCAAAGCCGGCGTGGAAAAGCTCACGGCGCCGCCAGGTATGTTATGGCGATAGATCTCCTGATCGTTTAGATAAAACACCGCGCCGTCATCCACCGCGAGATCCAGCTTCAATTGCGTGCGCGCGATATCCTCCGAAAACGTAAACGCCCTGCGAAAATAGCTGGTCACCGGCGTGGAGGGCAGCTGCGTCTTCCGCAACTCATCGTTGGTCGTCATGCGTCCGTCACCGCTGTAATAAACCGCACTTTCCGGACCGCCAAAATCGAGCGGCACCTTCGTCCCGGCGGCGATCTGCGCGATCTGCGCCGCGCTCAACGGCTGATCCCAAATCGCCACGTCATCGAGGCTCCCGTTCATGAAACCTCCGCCGTCTCCCGCCCACGCACCGATGGAAAGCGGCACTCCCGCATTGTTGCTCATCCCCGTGCCCGTCGCCGAGCCCTGTGCCGCTCCATCAATATAAAGCGTGCTCCCGGTGGATGAAAACGTCACCGCCACATGGTGCCATGTATTGCCCACCGCCGTCGTCCCCGTGATGAGCACCGGCGCAGGCCCGCCGGACTGCCGCCACACCACTCGCGCCGTTGCCGGATTGGAACCGTTCAGCGCAAGGATGTCGTCCGAAAATAATCCATTGCCCTGACGCGCCAGGATCGCGCCCCACGATCCGCAGCAGTCCGCATCCTGCGAAGTGCCATTCCACTTTGCCCACATGCTGATCGTGCCGGACGTCGCGCCATTCAGCCCGCCACCACCCGTGACATTCACGTACTGCGAAGCTCCGCTAAACGCCAGCGCGCTGCCGGCCGCGTTGTTGCGATCCGTGGTGGCCGTGACAGCGCCGGAGAATGTCCCGTTCGTTCCGCGCGTGGCCGTGGCATTGCCATTGAACGGCCAGTAAGACACCAGCGTCGCTCCGTTTTGCCCCGCCCATGCACTGTCATTGAATCCCGCCGCCCGCCATGCCGTGCCCTGGTCCGTGCCGGATGCGTCAAACCGCCAAAGATCGCTCATGCCAATCAAAGGACGTATCACCGTCGTGGCGTCCGGAAAATTCCGCCTTCCTGGCGTGCCGCCCGTCACGACGCTGGAAGTCCAGTGCTCCGGCTCATCGCTGGTCGCATCCGGATCACGCTTCGCGAGTGTCGCCCCCGAACCATCCGCGGCCAGCGGCCACTTGCTCCCGTCACCGTACTCCATGCGGTCCATCAGCCGCTCGTTTCGGTCCCGCAACTCCAGCCGTTCTCCCGCATTGTTAAGGCTCCCCGTAAACGGCCCCTTCACCCCCGTTAGTCCCGTCGCCGCCATCAGCGACGCAGGATTGCCCGCTACGACGATGTATCCGTGCCCCGGAATAATCGTCCCCTCCTCAAACGTATAGTTCACCCCATCCTCGATGTGCCACAGGGACAAATCGATATCGATCGCCATCTGGTTGTGCAACTCGATCCACTCATTCGCCCCTTCATCCGTCGCAGGGTGATAACTAACCTCATTAAAAACCACTACACTGTCCGACGCCCGCGCCAGTCCGGCCGAAAGGGCGAGAAATCCTAAGCACAAAGAAAGTCTTTTCATGAATAAAGGGGAAATGAGGGGAGCGTGAGACCGCGTTATAACGGACGCCTTCCCGCTGAGGCAAGGTCTTTCACGGATTCCTCAATTCTCCGCTGATTTCGAGGCGGTGAAGAACCGCCTTGGCGTGGGCTGAAGCCGCGGCAGTCTATCTCGCTCTGCTCGGTTCCCCGGCCCGGTGCAGCCGCGCCAGCGCCTGCGCATCGCGCCGGTCGGTTTTGATTTTATCTCCGCTGCCCCGCGGCGTGCGCGACGGGGCCACCACCGTGCAGGAAATCCCCTTTTTTCGCAGGTGCCGCGCCAGCACATAACCGCACGGACCGGCTTCATAACAAACTTCCAGCTTCCGGCCCGGATGGCCCAGGCGGGTGAGCAGTTTATCGACCTCGTGGAGGCTGGCGGGGATTTTGCCCTGGAGGCGGACTTCCCCGTGGCGTCCCCCTTCGGCGACGGCGGCGGTGATAGATGCGGCGTGGACATCGAGGTCCACATAGAGTATGGATTTTTTCATGGTGTGCTGGCGGTGCTCTTGTTGTTTGTGACCGCGCCCGGCCCCGTGCCGGACGCAGGTCCAAAGTGCGGCTCTGCTCCTAACGGAACAACCCGCGTTTCGCGCCGCTGGCACACCGCCTCCGCTTTTGAAGGACGGGCCGCCGGCACGGGGCGCGTGCGCCGCAGCCATAGAGTCTATTGTATGCCGCCGCTGCGCGGCTGAAGAAGGGCGCGTTACTTTCCGTTCCACACACCCTCCGGGGTTCGAGGCTTGTTGCGGGCGGATTCCATCTCTAACATCTATATGCGCCGGCCCCGGAGCTTCCGGCGTGGCCGGTTTTTTTCTCCCTGGCCTCCGGCCAAATGTGCCTTAAACTCCCCGCCCCCGCCCGGCGGCCAACATCGAGGCTTTCCCTGGCTCCTTTTACTCACCCGTTACACAACCGCACTCGCATGAAATTTAAACTCGCTGCCGCGGCCTCCACGGCGCTCCTTTGCACCGCGCTGCCGTCTATGGGCTTCGTCAAGGTGGAAACGAAGAGCACCCTCAACAAGGACGGCTCGGCGAAATTCTCCGCCGTCATGGAGATCGACGTTTCCGGCCCTCTCACCCTCATTGGTCAGGCCGGCGCAGCCAATCCCATCGGAGACGGGAAGGACATCCTCGTCGGAATGATGAAGGGCCTCAACGGCTATGTGGACGTGTGGAGCGACGCCAAGGCGGAACTCACCAAATCGAAGACGACCCGCATTTCAGTTTCCGGATTCACCAAAAACTGGCGCGCCATGGCCGATGTCAAAAAGGTCATCGCCAGCCTGCCCGAGGGCAACGCGATTCCCCTCGGCGAGTTTCCGGAGATCAAACTCATGGACATGAAGGACGACTCCGCCGGCAACACGGTCATCACCATGGCCGGCCTGGATGACCTCGGCCAGGTGATCGACGCCGGACGCAAGTTCGCCATCAAGGAGGGCAAGCAGCCGAAGCCGGAGGACGTAAAACTCGACAAAGCCGATATCGAAAAAGGCCTCCAGCAGGGACGCGACCTCTGGGCGAATTTTAAAGGCTTTGCGGCGCCGCTGGTGAAAACCATTTCCATCACCAGCGAGATCGAAGTGAGCGGCACCATCACCGAATCCGCCGTCTTCAAAAAGACCGGCGAAAACCGGGCGACCTTCACGTTCAATGGCGACCACATCCTGGCGCTCATCGATCAGGTGCTCAACGATGAGGAACTAGCCGGCAAGATCATCGATCTCGCCAACGCGGTGCAGCAGAACTTCGACAACGAGAAGTCCACCGCCGCGATCAAGAGCTTCATCGAACCCTATCTCAAAGCGATCTACGGCGGCTCCGCCAACCCGAAGATCGTCTTCAAACCCGGCGCTGATGCCTTCGACTACGCGGCGGAAACCGAAAAAGCGAAAGCGACCCAGTCTGATGAATTGAAAGCCATTCTCGAACAGGTCGGCAAATCCGGCAAAGTAAAGCTCCCGGGCTCAGCCACGCCCCCCGGCAAAAAGAAGGCGGCGTGATCCGGAGTGATTGATCCGAGCCATTCATCCGCAGCGGCGGAGTCCGGCGTATCCGGGCTCCGCCGTTTTGCCAGACACCTGTCGCTCCCGGAATTCGGGGCTGCCGGGCAGGAAAAGCTGCGCCGCAGCCGCATTCTGTGCATTGGCGCGGGAGGGCTCGGCTCACCGGTCCTGATGTATCTCGCCGCCGCGGGCGCGGGGAACATCCGCATCGTGGATGACGACACGGTGGACCTAACCAATCTCCAGCGGCAACTCCTCTTCACTGATTCGGACATCGGAAAGCCCAAAGCCGAAGCCGCCGCGGCGAGGCTGCGCATTATCTATCCTGACATACAGGTCGGAGCCCGGCGCGAGCGCTTCCTCGCCGCAAACGCGCTCGCCCTCGCCGAAGGCTGCGATCTCATCATCGACGGCAGCGACAACTTCTCCACCCGGTATGTCAGCAACGACACCGCCGTCCTCCTCCGCATCCCTAACGTTTACGGTTCCATCTTTCGTTATGAGGGCCAGGCCACCGTCTTCGCGCCCGCGCTGGGCGGTCCCTGTTACCGCTGCCTCTTTCCGGTGCCGCCTGCGCCAGGTTCTGTGCCTTCCTGCGCGGAGGGGGGCGTCCTCGGCGTTTTGCCGGGATTGATCGGCATGATCCAGGCCACTGAGGCCATCAAGCTGCTGACCGGGATCGGCGAGCCGCTCACCGGCCGCATGGTCCACGTGGACACCCGCTCCATGCAGTTCCGCGAACTGCGTCTGCGCCGCGATCCTGCGTGTCCCGTGTGTGGAGATCATCCAACGATTACAGCGCCCGCGGACATCGATTTCTCTTGCGACCTGCCCGCCCCTCACAAACAGGTCGATAGCATCAACGCTGAGGAATTTGCGGGAATCCTAACGGCTCCTCCTGACGGCGTTTGCATTCTGGATGTGCGGGAAGCCTGGGAGCATCTGCTTACTCCCTGGCCGCACGCGACGCTGGTCATTCCATTTGCCGATCTTCCGGCACGGCTTTCCGAAGTTCCGGCTGATGCTAAAGAGATTATTGTCGTCTGCACCGTCGGCGAACGCAGTGCTGATGCCGTGCGTTTGCTAACACAACACAATCACACTGCTGTTCGCCACCTTAAAGGCGGTCTCCGGGACGTGTCCTGACGCACGTTTAGCGCCGCCGTCTGCGCAGCAGGCCCATACCGCACACCGCCGCCAGCACTGCCGAGCCGGGTTCGGGAACCTGGGAAATCGTCACGTTGTCAAAAGTGGCGGCCACCGAGTCGCCCGTGGCGCGGGCCTGACCGGTCAGGATGACTTTGAAGTTGGAGGGGAAATTCGTAAAGCCCTGAGCAGACACCAGATTGCCATCGAGGAACATATACATGTTCACATCGCCCGGATCGCCGGTGGGCTCGAGGTTGATGCTGATGTTGTGCATGCCGCCGTCGGTCACGGCATCGAGACCGCTGATATCGAATCCGCCGCCGGTGGGGTTATTGGTGCCCGCGCCGCCATCGTCGCGTGCGTTCCATGACCAGCCGGATTCACCGACATTCTGGGAATAGTGAAGATAGTGGGTATCGTCGCCAAAAATCCAGACGCTGCTGCGATAGGCGGTGCCGGAGCCGCTCAGTGACACGCGGTCCACGGAGACGGTCGTGGCTTTACTCGCGTCATAGGAGGCGACACTCTCCAAGGAGCTGCCGAACCAAAACTGCGACGTGGTGGTGCCGCCGAGCACCGCCTGATTGGAGCCATTGATGGAAGGCGCATTGTAACCCGCCGCGACGTTGTTTTCGAGACCGCGGTTGGTGGCCGTCCAGTTGCCCAGGCCAGAGGAAAAGTTATCACTGAAGACCGTGGTCTTCGCCGGAGGCGCGGCCGCAACCGGAGCCGTGGCTGGAGTGTAAATCCCTTTGGCGATTCCCATCACGGAAGACGCGGGAAGCGGACTCGTCCATGTGGCGATGTCATCCAGCCGTCCGGCCCATGATTCGTTATTCTGGTCTCCGCCGAAATACAGAGGCTGCGAGTTGTTCGTGCCGGCGGTGATGTGCCGGGCGCCATTCACGATGCCGTTTCGGTAGGAAATCATCAGATTCCCCTGCTTGACCAAGGAGAAGTGGTTCCACGAACCCGCGGTCACATCCGCATAATCGATGTTCTGGCCCGCAGCATTCACATGATACTCGAACTGGCTGGTGGTGAATTTGATGAATTCCCGCGGACTGAAGTCAACGCCTGTGGCGGGAGAGTAGCGGTTCCCCAAAATCACGTTGCTCGACGCGCCCTGTGTGGAGTTGGCCCAGAACGACCATGTGAAGTTGTTGGACGTGGTCATCTGCGGAATTGTGCCCGCATTGACATAGGCGCCGGAGCCGCCCAACGAGAGCACCTGACCGCGGGTGACGTCATTCACGAAACCAGCCCCGTTAAAGAGAGCGCCATTCACTCCGCCGCCCACAGTGTTTGCCGTGGTGCTGCCGCTGTTCTCCGTGACGGGCCAGTAATTGGACAACTGGGCGTGCGAGGCGACAGGCAAAAGAAGGGCCAAGGCAGGGAGCGCCAAAGACAGGGAGGGCTTAAAAATCATAACAGGTCAGAATGAACCGCCGTTTTAGGCTTTTACCTGAAGGAGTCAAGCCCGATGCCGCACCGTGTTGGGTAGCTTCGCAGCCACCTCTGGACCCTTGCATCCTTTCGCAACCCGTGATGCGATGCGCCCGCTTGCAGAACATGGAAACAAACGAAACCAATATTACCATCGTCGAAGCCGACCTTTCGCTGGCCAGCCATCAGGAGGCGACGCTGGAGCTTCTCAACGCGTATTCCATGGACGCGATGGGAGACGGTAAACCTCTTTCGGAGACGGCGAGGCGGAACCTCATTCCCGGGCTGCGAGCGCATCCGACGACCGTTATCTTTCTCGGCTGGTGCGGCAGGGAACCGGCCGGGTTGGCTATTTGCTTTCTTGGCTTCTCCACCTTCGCTGCGCGGCCGCTGCTTAATATCCATGACTACTGCGTGCTCCCGGCGTATCGCGGCACCGGCCTGGGCCGCCGACTGATGGAGGCGGTCGAAAAGCATGCGCGCGCCATCGGATGCTGCCGCCTCACTCTCGAAGTGCAGGAGAACAACCACCGGGCAAGGCGCGTCTATGCGGCCGCTGGATTTTCCCAGGCCGTGCATGTGGCCGAGGCTGGCGGGGCGCTTTTTCTTTCCAAGCAACTGTCCGCGTAAGCGGTATCAGAAATCGTTGACCGCGCGAACAACTCCGCTGCCGGCCAGATAGACTCTGCATTCCAGGCCGGGACGGTCTTTTACGCGGCACCGCAGCAGCAGTTGTTGGGGATCGTCATTGATGGTCAGTCCTGCGCCGCGGTATTCGATAACGTTTTGAAGGTTCTCTTCCAGGTTTTCGGCTCCGTAGGATTTTTTAGTCAATTCATTCAAATCGCGCGGAAACGCGCCGCCATTGTCGAGTGCATAAGCATAGAGCCATTTGTGGATATCAAAGGCGCTGTTACGCGCTTTCATGGCATCACGTCCGCGGGATGTTTGAGGATTCCAAAGGTAAACCACCCCGGCCGAAAGCACCGCCACCAGGATGACGAATGCGGACAGGACCACACGTGCTTTCATCAAAGTGACCTTATTACATCAGGCTCACCTTGTCGATCCCTAAACCTCGCGGTAAACGAAAGAGAATTCCGATGCCCTATCGGCGCCGGCGCATGAAAAGCCCGAGGGCAGCGAGGCCGGAAAGCAGAGCACCGGCGGGTTCCGGGACGGCGGTGAAGGCATTGTTGTGCTGAAGCACTTCCGCGGCGGTCAGCGCCGTGTCGTAGCTGGCAAATCCTTTGATGTCCCCGGCCATGACATCGAAGAACACACCGAAGTTGTCACCGGCACCGAGGCCGTGAGTGCCGGTGATGATGAGACCGGTAGGAAAGTTGAAGCGGAAGATGCCGTCCGTATAGAGGTTCGTCGTGGCACCATCGGAGGTGAAGACGATCTGCACGTCGCGTCCGAAGTCGGTGGCTTGGGTGGAGTTGTAATCGATGACGCCAAAATTAGTCATCCCGTAGAGGCCGGTGTTGCAGCACTGGTCGAATTTGAGACCCTGGCGGCCTACGGAGGGGTCCTGGCTGCCAATGAGCGCCTGGGAGATGCCGCCGGAGGGGGAATTGACAATGAACTCGAAGGAACGGTCACCCGTAAGATTTCCGACATTGAAGAGGATGGGCGCGCCGCCTGGAACCGTGGTGAAGAGCGTGGCCGCGGGAGCAGCGCCGGTGCCGACTTCCGCCTGCCACATGGACAGAGTGGCGTTTGACGGGGTGGCGCTAAAGCAAAACAGCGCAGCGGCGGACAGGCGGGCAATGAGGTTCATGAGTGGGAGTTTGGGGAACATTAAGGCGAGGGGGCGCGCAGACGCAAGTCTTCAGCACGATGAAACGGCGAATCGATTGGATGAAAGAAATGGCCGGCGACGGCCCGTGGAAACGGGGCAGTTGGATTTTGATCGGGTAGCGGTGGAACCTGGCTATGGGCGCGACGACGGCGGCGGCACTATATTCCCGGTTTCAGCGCTTCCCGCTCCACTCTCCCGACCGTAATATGCAGAGTCCAGCGGCTCTGCTACGCCATCCCCCCTTCCCATGAACCGACTTCTCCTCCTGATTCCGCTTGCTCTTTGTACCCCTGCGCGGGCGGCCATTGTCACGTCGTTTGAAGAAGCTTCGCTTCCGGCGGCGATCCTTTTGGATGTGCCCACTCCCGCCCTTGGTTTTGTGACGTTCGACGCGGTGAATGACGAATTGGATTTCGGCGCCAACGGCAACACCGACCTGTGGGGAGCGCGCAACAATGCGGCGATTGCCTGGACGGCTATTCCTGGCGGGCTGACGAATGGAAGCGTGTGGACGGTGGAGACAGAAGTGCGGCTCAACAGTGTCGTTGAAAGTCAGCAGGTGGCCGGACTCACTTTTTACGGCGGACCGGATGGCTCCCGGCCTGATATTACCTTCGGTTTGGACAACTGGGATCCCGCTGCACGGGCGGTGCGCATGCAGGGACTCGGCGACAACGACCCCAATGTGGGTATCCTCACCACCGCGGCGAAGGTTATCCTGCGGGTGTCCATTCAGGAGAACGGCGCCACGGACACTTACAACTTCTTCTTCAAAGTGAATCCGGGTGATAACTGGACCCAACTCGGAGGAGTGGCGACGAACTATCAAACCAGCTTTGCCAATTCCCGGGTGGGGCTTACCTATAAGACGGGAGCCGCAAAGTCCGGCTCCGCGTTCACTTACCTCAACGTTCTCACCTCCACCGATCCGCCGGTCATCACCGCGCACCCCGCGCCGGTCACCAGCATCGTCGGCGGAGTGGCCCGCTTTTCAGCGAGTGCCTCCGGCGCCACTTCGTATAAATGGCGGCGCAATACCGTGGATGTGCCTGTTGGCGGCACAGAGCCGACGTATGTCGTCGATCCTGTCACCGCAGATGACAACGGGGCTTCATTTGATTGTATTACCTCCAACTCAAACGGCAATACACCGACGAATGCCGCAACGCTGACCACCGCGACGGCGGTAATCAGCAGCCCGTATTATTCCAGTGCGGTGCAGGCGGAGCCGTCACTCCTTGCTTATTTCCCGGTCGATGGCAGCACGGGCAGCACGGTGGCGAATGTGAAGAATCCACTTTACGGCGGCATTGTTGGTGGCACCGCGGGTCATGACAGCACCGCGGGGCGCACGGTGGGAGGAAGGGGGCTCGCGTTCAACAGCGCCGGCTGGGTGGGACTGAGCAAAGATCCGGCATGGGATTTTCCGGACGGAAACGGGACGGTTGAAATGTTCCTCTACCAAACGGCCACGGCAGGATACAATCCCTGTGTCTTTGCTGTCCGGAATGGCGGTGCCGGCACACGCTACAGTTTCCATTCGGATGCCGCGGGAACGAAGTTCTGGTTCTTCAACGGAACGGGCGCACCGACCTGGAATCTGCCTGCGAATGGAATCGGAAGGCTGATGCACGTGGCTTTCGTCATCAATAACGGTCAGTGCACGCTTTATCATAACGGAGTGAGCCTCGGATCGATCAACCAGACGCTGGGTTCCGGCGTGAACGTGCCGGCCGAGATCGGGGCGTCCGCTCCAAGTGCGGCGGAGTCTTTTCCCGGTAATATCGATGAAGTCGCGATTTACGCCGATCCATTGCCGGCTTCGGCGGTAACGGCGCACTATGCCGCATGGCAATCTTCCGTCGCAGGCAGCGCGCCGTCCATCACGACCCAACCGGGGAACCAGAGTGTCAATGAGGGGGCGCTTGCCTCCTTCAGTGTGGTGCTGGCCGATGCCACCGGCGCGTCCTACCGCTGGCAGAAGAACGGCGTGGACATTGCCGGCGCCACTTCCGCGACTCATTCATTCAATCCCGTTGCCGCCGACAATGCCGCGCAATTCCGTTGCGTGGTTTACAATCCCTTCGGCGGCGCGCTCTCCACGGCGGCTACGCTGACGGTGATTGATCTCAATCCGCCGCAACTCACCAGCGCCGCCTCCCCGCTGACGCCTTCGCGCATCGTCCTTACCTTCAATGAAGCGGTCGATCTCACCGGGGCGACGTTTACGTTGTCCGCGGGCACTGTGACCGGTGTGACCGCCGGTCCGTTGCCTAACATGGTGACCCTAACCGTTACTGGTTTGACATTCGGGCAGAACGCCACCGTTACCGCAAACAATGTGCGCGACACGTCCGGCAATGTGCTGGCGACCGTCTCCTCGCCATTTACGGCAGCGCCGCCTCCGGTGCCGGCACCCATCGATCTCGTGCGTCCGGGTTCGGAACCTATCGGCCCGGCAACCCGCCGCGGACCTTTTGTGTTCTCGGAAATTCATTACCACCCGCGCGACCGGGCGGACCTCAAGAATCTTGAGTTCATCGAAATCTACAATGGACAGCCATGGGCGGAGGATTTGTCAGGATTCCGGATCACCGGCGAAGTCACTTACACTTTCCCGGCGGGCACCACGATTCCCGCCGGCTCGTATCGCGTGGTTGCGGCAGTGCCTGCCGACGTGATGGCTGCTTATAGTATCTCCGGCGTGTTCGGCCCATGGACCGGCGCGCTCAGCAACAGCGGGGGCAATGTGCGCCTCCGCGATGCTTCCAATGCTGTCGTCTTCACGGTGGACTATGACGCCGGTTCTCCATGGCCGGTGGCGGCGGACGGCAGCGGGCATTCCATGATTCTCGCGAGGCCAAGCTACGGGATGGAAGATCCGCGCGCATGGGACATCAGTGCAAACCTCGACGGCTCGCCCGGCACGGCGGAACCGGTGGCAAGCGATCCGTCCCGTGCTGTCGTCATCAACGAAATCCGCGCCAATGCGCCTTCCGCTGCAGAGGATTTCATCGAACTCTACAACTACAGCACCGCCGCGGTGGATGTGTCAGGATGCTCGCTTAGCGACGACCGCGACGCGGCGAAATTCGTGTTTCCGGCGGGGACCACCATCGCTCCGGGACTCTTCCTCTCTTATTATCAACCCCAGCTGGGATTCGGTACCAAGGCGGGTGGCGATACCATTTACTTCCGGGCCCCTGGCTCTGGAGGAGCGCCGGGACGCGTCATTGATGCGGTGCGGTTCGGTCCACAATATCCCGGAACGTCATGGGGCCGGTCTCCGGATGGTTCGCCGTATTTTTCGGCGCTGAGCGGAGGCGGCAATGCAGGAGGGCCGAATCAAACACCCGCGGAAAAGGCGGCGGTGATTTCAGAAATTTTGTATCATCCTCCTCCCGGCAGCACCCAGGCACCGTTCGTGGAAATCAACAACACTTCCGGTGCCGTCCTCGATGTCGGGGGCTGGCGGTTGCGCGGCGGTGTCAGCTACGATGTCCCGGCAGGCACCTCCCTCGCGGCGGGAGCCCGGCTGGCGATTACGGCGTTCAGCGGTTCGCTCAACAAAGGCTCCGGTGAGCGTCTGCGTCTCGAGAAACCAGTGACCAATTTGGATGGAACGGTCGCGGAAACGATCTATCCGGTGATCGACGAAGTCACTTATGGAACCGGCGGACGCTGGGGACGCTGGAGTGACGGAGGCGGCTCCAGCCTTGAATTGAGGGACCTGCGGAGCGATGGGCGCTTTGCCGGCAACTGGGCGGATAGCGAGGAATCCGGCGAAAGCGGATGGATGACTATCCAAAATACCGGCGTGCTGGACAATGGTTCGGGGGCGCCAATCAATCGTTTGCACATTATGATGCTCGGGGCGGGAGAGTGTTTGGTGGATGACGTGGAGGTGATTCCCAATGGGGGCAGCAACATCATCTCCAACGGCGGTTTTGAATCCGGCACGGCAGGCTGGCTGATGAATGGTACGCACGAAACCAGTTCGACGGAGACAGGCGGATTCTCCGGCTCATTTGCGCTGCACGTCCGCGCCACCGGGCGCGGAGACCTTGCAGGCAACCGGATTTCTGTGCCGCTGAACGTTACCCCCGGTACGGGCAGCACCGCCACCATTCGGGCTAAAGTGAAGTGGCTGCGCGGCCACCCGGAGATTCTCTTCCGGCTCAACGGGGGCAACCTTGAGGGGACCGGCAATATGCTTCCCAACACTGTCGCGCCGGGAACGCCAGGAGCGGCCAACTCCCGTGCACAGGCAAACACCGGGCCGTCTGTTTCCTCTGTTACTCATCGTCCGGTGCTGCCTCAGGCCGGTCAGGCTGTTACTGTTTACGCGAGGCTGGATGATCCGGACGGCATCGGCCTTGCGTTGCTCAATTACCGGATCGATCCGCAAACCACGGTCAATACCGTGGTGATGAGCTACCGCGGAGCGGGGCTGTTCAGCGGGGACATCCCGGCCCAGGCGACGCCCGTCCTTGCGGCATTCCACGTCACGGCCTACGACAGCACGGGAGCCGTCTCGGCTTTCCCGGCGGATGCTCCGGCGCGGGAGTGCCTGGTGAGATGGAATGAGCCGACCCCTGCAGGCACGCTCGGCGTTTACCGCATGTGGATGACGGAAGCCACGCGCAGCCGCTGGGCCTCAAGGCTAAAGAACAGCAATGCGCCGCTGGACGTGACGTTCATCTACGGCAACTCGCGGGTCATCTACAATGCCGGCGCGCAATACAGCGGCAGTCCGTTCCACACGCCCGGGTTCAGTGGTCCAACCGGCGGCAATTGCGACTATGACCTGACCATGCCGCCGGATGACCGGCTTTTGGGAGAGACGGACACCCTTCTTTGTGGTCCAGGCACTTTTGGAGATGACGCATCGCTGATTCGCGAACAGACCATCTGGTGGATCGCAAGAAAAATTGGCCTGCCCGCCATCCACCGCCGCTTCTGCCGTGTCTTCGTCAATGGTGCGCAGCGCCAGGCCGTCTTCGAAGACACGCAGCAGCCCAATGGAGGCTGGATCGATGAGCACTGGCCGGGCGATAATGACGGGCACCTGCACAAGGCTCAGGATTGGATTGAATATGCAGACGACGGCGGCACTTTTCAGACGGACAATCGCGCTTTCCTGACAAAAGCCTCCACGACCGGTGGAGCGCACAAGATCGCTGCCTACCGGTATCAGTGGTCCAAGCGTTCTGTTGAAGGCTCGGCGAACGACTGGGCGGACTTTACAACCCTGGTGAATGCGTTCAACACCGGCTCCTCCGGCACCGATCCCGCATTCTTCAACGCGCTGGACCCGCTGGTGGATCAGGATTCGTGGGCCCGAGCGCTCGCGGTGCAGCGCATTGCCGGAAACTGGGATACATGGGGATACACCT
Source organism: Verrucomicrobiales bacterium (assembly GCA_035550135.1). Lineage (GTDB taxonomy): Bacteria > Verrucomicrobiota > Verrucomicrobiia > Verrucomicrobiales > V1-33 > V1-33. The sequence goes on along the minus strand of DASZQB010000062.1, from coordinate 12,806 downwards.
ACGGCAAGAACATGTATATCTACAAGCCGCAGAACGGCCCATGGGCCATGACTGCATGGGATATCGACTTCAGCTTCGGCCTTGTCGGCGACGGGGCCACCACGGGCCTTTTTGTCAGCACTCAGGATCCCATGGCCACCAAGTTCCGCAATAACCCGGACTTCGGCCGCGCCTATTGGCGGGCCTTCAGGGATGCAGTGGACGGCCCCATGCTGAACACGAACGTGAATGCCCGCATTGACGCCATGGTATCGGGCCTCGCCGCCACCGGCGTTTCCGCCAATGCAAGCCAGGTAAGCACGGTGAAGAGCTACATCGATGCGCGCCGCACTTATATCATCAGCCAGCTTAATGGCGTTTATAGCACTACCAGTTTTGCCATCACCGGCAGCAATGCGCTGACGGATGCGGACGGCGTCCTGACTCTGACCGGCACGGCGCCTCCCGGCGTTAGGAGATTTCGAATCAACGGAGTCGAATACACTCCCTCGTGGACCAGTTTGACCGTATGGAATCTGCCGCTGACTTTGTTCGCCGCCCACAACGTCCTGACAGTGGAGGGAATTGGCTCGAGCGGAAATGTGGTCGGCACGTTCCCGGTGACCATCGATGTCACCGGCCCGCCGCCGCTGCCGCCCATCACCATCAACGAATGGATGGCCGACAACACTTCCACTTTTGCCGATCCCGTGGACGGCAATTTTGAGGACTGGTTCGAACTGCACAACTCAGGCGGTGCCGCGGTAAACCTCGGTGGCTTCTACCTCACCGACACTTCCTCTAACAAAACGCTTTATCCCATTCCCGCCGGCACGATCGTCCCCGCGGGCGGCTATCTGATCGTGTGGGCCGACGATGAAGCCGGCCAGAATGCGACCGTGAACGGTCAACTGCATGCCGGTTTCAAACTGAGTGCCGGCGGTGAGTCGATCGGGCTTTACACGCCCGATGGCACTCAAGTGGATCTGATCGATTTCACCGGCCAGTCTTCAGATGTGGCTCAGGGCCGTTACCCTGACAGCAATGCCGGCCTCTTCCCGCTGGCTCCCACTCCCGGCAAACGCAATGCGCTCCCGCCGGAAGTCGTCAGCATCGCCGGGACGGGTGCCGGGACTCTCACCTTCAGCACCGAACCCACGCACAATTACCAGGTCGAGAGCAGCGACAATCTCCTCACCTGGGCACCCAACGGCGTGCCCCTAACCGCCACCGGAACCACGCTTTCCGTGAACCTTCCCGCTTCGCCTGGCCGCCGCGCCTTCTGGCGTGCGAGGCTGGTGATTCCGTGAGGGGGGAGGGCGACAGGTACGGCTTCATCATTGCAATCGGACGGTCCTGAAGGATAATCGCGCCCGTGCATCGAAAAGGACCCCCGCCTGCGCCCTTCGTGATCAAGTTTGCTCAGACCGCCGTCTGCTGCCTTGCGGTGCTGTGCGGGCCGGCGGTTGCGCAAAAGCCGAAGACAAAGGGAATCGCGATAACGGCGAAGGCCAAAGCGGCGGTCACCGTTCCCGCCGCCGGGACAACAGCCCCTGGTGCCTCGCTGGCCGCCGCACCCGGATTCGTTTTCCGTGCAGAAAAGGAAGGCCGCGTTCTGTTTTTGGCGGGTGCTCTGCATCGTCTTCGGCGCGATGCCTATCCGCTGCCTTCCGCATGGGAGACCGCCTACAAACAATCCAGCCAGGTCTGGCTGGAGTCGAATCCCAATGATGCCGAAACCGGCACCGGCAGCAGCGAAGCGGAGAAAAAGGGTCTGATGGCGGGATGGAAAAACGTGAATGATCTTCTAACTGAACCTACGCGGAAAATCCTCCGGCAGCATTTAGAGAGCCGGGATATCAAACCTTCGGAGATCACGCGCATGCGCCCCTGGTATCTCGGCATGTATCTGATGAACCTCGAATACGAGCGCCTCGGCGTGGTGTCGCGGTACGGGGTGGAGGAGTTTTTCAGCAAGCGCGCCTGGATGGAGGACAAGCCCGTTCGCGGGCTGGAGAAGGCATCCGACTCTGTGGAATCGCTGAGCAAACTCAGCGCCGCGGAGCAGGATCGCAACCTGAGCGAAACGCTGAAGAACGTTTCGCAGATTCCCGTGTTCTACACCGCCATCACCACTGCGTGGCGTCAGGGCAGCGAAAAAACGGTGCTCGGGCTCATTCGTCCGAAATCCTTCGAAGCCAGCGAATCCTGGCGCAGCATTGTCGCCGCCCGCAATGCGTCATGGCTCGCCAGGCTGGAAAGCATCGGCGCAGACAAACCCTGCATGGTCATCGTGGGCCTGGATCATTTGCTGGGGGCGGAGGGGCTGGTGCGGGCGCTGGCGAAGAGAGGCTATAGCGTGAGCGCGGTGAAATGATCGCCTGCGGCGAAAGCGCCAAGCGCCAAGCACCAAGCTCCAAAGAAACATCAAGCTCCAAGCTCCAAATGCGTGCCGGGGCGCTTCCTGTGATCCCGCTTTGGTGCTTGATGATTGGAAGTTCTTTGGATCTGGTTTCCGGAGCTCGATGCTTTTCCTTTAGTTAGGGAATTCGTGTCGCCCTGAGCCTCAGAAAAACTCTCGGCGTCTGACCGATGGAGGTTTGATAGCGATAGGTCATGGTGCCCGGCGCTCCTCCCTGCACCGGCTCCATCGCTCCGCCGGTCCACGTTGTTAGGTCGGTGGAGGCTTCCGGCGTAAGCGTCATGTCGATGGCGGCGGGATTCGGAGCCCAGGAGAGTTGATAGTGTCCGCCGGAGACGGTGGCGGCTGGAAGTTTACTGAGGTCGAAGGCGACGGGGTCCAGACCGAGCGCATAGGCCAACTGATTGGAAATGCCGTCGCCGTTCCAATCCGCCGCATCGGCGGCGGCGGGCGTGTTGGCGTCGGGGCCGAAGTGGGCCAGACGCCATGCGTCGGCGGGTTTGTCCTGAATGGTTAGTGAGGCGCCGGAGACGGCGCCGTTGTTATGGAACGGCGAAACCCCCAGCGTCAGGGTGGCCGCGCGGTCTCCCTGCGCGATGTTGTCAGGAATCGGCGTCAACGTCACATTTTGTGAAGCAGCTCCCACGGGAATGACGACCGGCGAGGAAAGGGTCTGATAGGCGGTTCCATTTACCGCGCTTCCCGCAAAGGTGACCGGAACGGATAATGAAATATCGGTGCGCCCGGTGCGGGAGAAGGTAAACACCCCTGGGTTTGGTCCAAACTCTGAAGCCATGGCATCGGTGACAGAGACGCTGACATCCGGCGAGAGCACCGCGAAACTGCCGGTCGCAAGGGTATCCGAGGAAAGCTGACCGGCCCCGCCTTTGAGAGTAACCGTGCCCGCATAGTCGCCGGAGGGCGCAGCGGCGCTGAGTGCGGTTTCAAAGAGTTCGCCGGTGTAGGTTTCGCCAGGCAAAAGAATGCCGGGGACACTGGAATAAAACAGATTCGTCCCTGGAACCAGATGCGCCTGGGCGCCGCCCGTCAAATCGAAGGCGATGTCATTCAAACAGACGTCCGCTGAGGCGTCCGTGTTTGTCAGGGTGCCGCTGAATATCAGCTTCGCGCCCCGGGCGGAATTCTTCACCGAGGCGGTGAGGGACATAGTGACACCGGCCTTCGCAGTCAGGACGCCGGTCAGAAGAAGGATGGCTGGAAGTTTCACAGTATTATTGGCCGATGGCGAACAGGATTCCGTTGGCGATGATGTAGATCGTGCCATCCGGCCCGGAGACGGTGGGAGTGTAGGCCTCGCCGATGCCGGCAGTGAGAACGAGGGGCTCGATGAGCGTGTTAGTGGTGAAGTCCCAGCGATAAACCTTGCCGTCTTCACTGTGGGTCAGCGCGCTCTTCTTCGCAATGTCGATGGTCACCGCATTGATGCACCATTCCCGCACCGCGCCGGGAAAGCCTGGGAAATCCTCATCCGGCGTGGGGCCGTCAATGGTCATGACCTCTTTCATGACCGTGGCGCCGGTGATGGGGTCCGTCATCGTTGCGTTAGGATCGAGAAGGGCGACCTTGTTCACGCCGTCTCCGCCGAGGCCGGCGTAGTTATTGTATTTGGTCAGCAGCAGATAGTCCGATGAACCGGTGTAGGACGGCACGCACTCCCTTGGCACGATGCTCGGCGTTACATCCCAGCCGAAGGCGCCGGGAGTTTTGGTTTGTGTCAGGGTTTTGTCGAAATGCAGCATCCAGCCGCGATCGTGGTTGTGAGGAAACGGGTTTTCGAAGACGCCAAAATAAACATCGCCGTCCGGCCCCACGGCGGGGCAGGAAGTGCCGTTGTCCGGCAGGCTTGCGTTATTGTTAGGGAACTTCACATCCTTCAGGGCCACCCGGTTCAGTGGAGCGAGCGAGCGGCTGTCCAGCGCAGCCAGGACGCCGCGGGAAGAGCCGCCCGAATTGAACGCGATATAGACCGTGCGCTGGTCATTGCTCAATGCAGGGGCGCAATTTCCAGCAGCCTGAGTGAAGGCACTGTCCGCGCCCGCAGTAGTTGCGGACACCCACGAGCCCGTGCCGTTGACATCGATGCGTGCAATGCCGCCGCTGAGCGGAGGCGTCGTGGAACCGAAAACCACGAATCCAAAATAGACATTGCCGTAGCGGTCAACTGTCAGCGGGGTGTTGATCTTCACGCGCGAGTTGAATCTGGCCTTGTCGGCTTCGTAGTTGGCCATCCCGTAGAATGCCACCTGACCGGTCGCCCCGGCGGCCGAATCCGCATTGTCGCGCCAGTAAACGGTGCCGCCCGCGCCGGGGATCCACACGCGGTTTTTAGGCGACAGACCAATGCCGCAAGGCGCAATCCAGCCGGTGGGTACCGCGGAGTAGTCCGTGTCCCGCATCCAAATGAGAGTGCCGTCCGTGGAGCGCCGTGCCTCCACCCTGAATCCGTCTGTGGCACCTGTCTTCACAGGAAGAACAACCGTATTGGCCCGCGTGACGAGCGGTGATCCGTAGTGAGCGAGCAGAAGCGTGCCGCTGTACTGCCGGTCCAAATCCACCGGCGTTTGCCAAATGATCCGGTTCATCGGCTGCGACGGAAAGCGGGAGATGCCGGTATGCTGGGGATCATGTCCGTGGCTGGACCATGGATCGCCGATGTTTTGGGCAATGGTCCATTCAGGAACCACTATGGTCCACAGCATCGCGATGAATTTCGCGCGCAGACTCCAGGCGCGCGACGGGGGAGATGAGTTTCGATGCATCAGTTCCAAAATGACTTCGGGGCCGTGCGGAGTAAAGAAGGAGTTCAACGTATGCCGGCCATCCGGGAGGCGGGCACATCTCCTGCATCGTCATGGGCATGGATGAATCCCCGTACACCAGTGCAACCCCTGCACGCAGTTCCGATGAAACCCAGCCGTATGACAGTCCCGGTGCGGAGGTGCCGCGCGGCATGGAGGATCTAACGACATGGGACGAACCACCGACGCAAAAGGGTCTGCGACACGTGCCGTCACCCCCGGAGCCGGATTCACCGGCGCTCGAACTCGTGGAAGAAGGCGTCGAGGAGGCGGACCGTGAATTGCGCCTCGAAGCGGTCACCGCAGACGAAGATCCGACCGTAGAGCCCTGAAAGCAACGCCGCCGCCGTGCATTGCACCTTATCGTGCAGAACGCCCTGCTTTTCCGGTATTCCTTTCCACCCTCCCTTTCCATTTTTACCCGGAGAAACGTGGCCCTTTGCCTGCAACGTTTTTTACTACTATGAAACTGCCCCATTTCTCATCACTGGTCGGTATCTCCCTGCTGCTGACGGCAATGATTCCGGCAGCGGCCGGAGAAAAGGAAGCCGCACCCCCGAAGCCAAAAGCCCCGCCGGCAATCGCGCCTCCGGGTGAGCCGGAGGTGACGCCAAAAACACCAAAGATTCCCGATCCCACTCCGCCCCTCGCGACGGAACAGGATTTTGTGATGCTGGCCCTGCGTGCCGGACGTGCCGAAGTGCGTCTTGCGGGTCTGGCGGAGAAGAAAGCCGCAAGGGCCGAACTGCGGCAATTTGCGAGCACGATGGTGAAAGACCACACCGCCATCAACGAAGAGCTCAAAACCGTCGCCGATGGCCTCAAGGTTCTCCTCCCCGAAGTTCCTGACAAGGAAGTGGAGGCGAAATACAAACGCCTCAACGAATTGAGCGGCGAAAAATTCGATATCGCGTTCCTCGCTGAGATCGCCACCGGCCACACGGACGATGCGACAATTTACGAAGGCGGCAGGAAGATCGCTAAATCGAAGGAGGTTATCGCCTTCATCGACAAGACGCTCCCGACGCTCAAACGCCACATCGACATGACTGCGGAGTTGACGAAGAAATCCGCGCCCTAACATTTAGGACTGGCAGCCCCCACGCGCCAGCCCGCCCCGACCGTGAGATCTTCGGATTCCACGGCCGGGTTTTTTATTTGCGCTCGTAAAGTCTCCATTCCGCCACGCCTTCCAGGCGGTCGATAATGCTGACTTTTGGAAAATCGTGTTCGAACTCGAAAAGAACCGTATCCCCTTCCGCCTCCTGAAAAAGCACCGTCAGATACACCGCCGCGCAATCCGGCATGAGGAGCCGGTAGATCTCTGCGCCTCCGATCACATAAACATCACCTGTCAGGCACAGCGCGTTCAGTTCCTCGACAGAACGAACCACTTCCACGCCATCCGCAGGAGGCATGGTGCGGGTGAGGATGATATTCCGCCGGTTTGGCAAAGGACGCCCCAGCGATTCCCATGTCCTGCGCCCCATCACGATCGGGTGTCCTGTTGTTAGGGTTCGGAAGAACTTCATGTCCTCCGGCAGACGCCACGGCAGGGCGCCGTCCCTGCCAATGACCCGGTTGGCAGCCATCGCAACCACCGCTTTATAGACGGCGCTCATACGGCGACAGCGGCACGGATTGCGGGCCAGGGATCGTAGTTCTCCAGCGTGAAATCCTCGAACCGGAAGTCGCCGATTTCCTTCACGCCGGGATTCAACCGCATGACCGGCAGAGGTTTTGGTTCACGGCTGAGTTGGAGGTCCACCTGCTCGCGGTGATTCAGATAAATGTGCAGATCGCCAAAGGTATGCACGAAGTCCCCAGGCTTTAAACCCGTCACCTGCGCCACCATCATCGTGAGCAGCGCATACCCGGCGATGTTGAAGGGCACGCCGAGGAAAAGATCGGCGCTGCGTTGATAGAGCTGACAACTGAGCGTTCGCTCTTCGAGGTCCACATAAAACTGGAAAAGGGTATGACACGGCGGCAGCGCCATGCTGGGAACCTCCGCGGGATTCCACGCACTAACAATGAGACGGCGGCTCTCCGGCCGTGTCCGGATTTGCTGAATGACTTCGCTCAACTGATCGATGGTGGTGCCATCAGAAGCCGGCCAGCGCCGCCATTGTTTTCCATACACCGGACCGAGGTCGCCGTTTTCATCCGCCCACTCGTCCCAAATGGTGACGTTGTTTTCTTTAAGGTAACGAATGTTCGTATCGCCTGCGATGAACCAGAGCAGTTCGTGAATGATGGAGCGGAGGTGGACCTTCTTCGTCGTCACCAGCGGGAAACCCGCGCGCAAATCGTATCGCGCCTGAGCCCCAAACACCGAAATGGTGCCCACTCCCGTGCGGTCCACGCGCTGCTTTCCGTTAGCGAGAACATGGCGCAGGAGGTCGAGGTATTGTTGCATGAGCGGTGAGGCGGAGGAAGCGAGCATGTCGTTCCCCGTCCCGGCGGCAAGCGCTTCTTCTTATCCGCGAAGGCACGCAAAGGTAAACACGCCCGTCCACACCAGCAGATGCAGCGCGCTGATCGCGAGGAACTTGTTATAAACCAGGGAGGGCGCATTACGGAAAACGCCGATGACCGGCACCGCGGCAACCACAAGAGCCGGGAGGGGATAGAAGAACAAATCGCCGTATCCTGCCATCATCCAAAACCACCCGGCCACATATGGCAATGTTAGCCACGCAAAGATCATCATCCGCGCCGCGGTCACTCCCGTGCGCACGGCGAGGGTGCGTTTTCCCGTGCGTCGGTCCTCCTCAATGTCCCGCAGGTTGTTGATCGCAATGAGTGCGGTGCTGAGCGAGCCGATCTGCAGTCCCGCCAGCAGGGCTTCTGTCCTCCAATGTCCTGTATGCACAAAGACGGTGCCGCTCACGGCGACCAGCCCAAAGAACAGAATCACAAACAGTTCCCCCATCCCCCGATAAGCCAGCGGCCACGGCCCGCCGGTGTAGCCATAGCTGAAGAGCAGCGAGACGACTCCGATACCCAGAATAGGCCAACCGCGCGCGTGCAGCAGCGGGATGGAAAACAATGCCGCGGTCAATACCGCACCAAGTCCCGCCAGCAGCATCGTGCGGCGGCTTACCAGGCCGGACGCCGTGGCCCTAACAGGACCAATCCGCGCCGCTGTATCCGCTCCCTTGGCCGAATCCACCGCGTCATTGAAATAGTTGGTTGCCACCTGAATCGCGATGGTGCTCAACAGCGTGGCCACCGCCAGCAGCCATGAAAACGTGTGCTCCAGCCGCCACGCCAGCGCACTGCCGGCGACGACCGGGCAGATGGCCGCAGGAAGCGTTTTCGGGCGCGCAGCCAGAACCAGAGCAGCCGTCTTTGACATCGGGACGCAACATGACAAGGCCGGGACGGCCTTGCTACGGCATTTTCACCTCACGAAATTCTCTCCAGCAGCCAGGCCGTCAGGTCACTGATCTTCACCCGGTGCTGCGCGGTGCTGTCGCGTTCGCGAACGGTAACCGTATCCTGCAACTCCGGACCTTTTTCGCCGAGCGTTTCAAAGTCGATGGTCACACCAAAAGGCGTGCCCGCTTCATCCTGACGCGCATAGCGGCGGCCAATGGCGGCGGTTTCGTCGTAGAAGCAATTCATGTGCTTCTTGAGCATCGCGTACACTTCGCGCGCTTTCGCGACGAGGTCCGGCTTGTTCTTCAGCAGCGGAAAAACGCCGCACTTCACCGGCGCGATGCGGGGATGGAAGCGCAGCACCGTGATGGTCTCAGACTTGGCAGGGTCTTTCTCGTCCTTCTTCTCGAACTGATCGAACGCCTTCGCAATCACGGCCAGCGCCATGCGGTCGAGACCTGCAGATGGCTCGATAACGTGAGGCACGTAGCTGCCTTTGAAGAGTCGCTCGAACCATGCGCGCACATCGGCTTCCGGCATCGGCTCGCCTTTGGTCTTCGCCTGCTCGGCGGCGAGACGCTTTTGGATCATCGCCTCCTTTTGCTCCGGCGTCAGCTTCGCCGCCGCGTTCTTGAGTTCTTCGTCGAAGACTTCCTGTGACTTGGTGCTGTGCTTCTGATGCTGGCTCAGGTCGAACTCGCCGCGGGCTGCGATACCTTCCAGTTCCTCGGTGCCAAATGGAAACTCGCACAGAATATCTACCGTGGCGCGCGCATAGTGCGCCAGTTCATCTTCTTTCTGCCAGTAGTATTCGATTACGTTCCCAAGGCCGATGCTCTGGTAGAACTTTGTGCGCTCCTGCACCCAGTAGCGATGCCACATCTCCCAGCCCCAGTGCGGCTGAGGAGCACTGAGATCGGCAGTTTCGCTCCAGGACAACACCTCTCCGCAGATGATCTCCACAGCCTCATCAGGGCGAATGAAAAACTCGAGTTCCATCTGTTCGAACTCACGCGAACGGAAGGTAAAGTTCTTCGGCGTCACTTCATTCCGGAACGCCTTGCCGATCTGACAGATGCCGAACGGCACTTTCACCCGCGAGGAATCGTAAACATTTTTGAACTGCGCAAAGATCGCCTGCGCGGTTTCGGGCCGCAGATAGGTCGGATCGTCCAGCGTCGCCGTGGGGCCGAGGAACGTGCGCAGCATGAGATTGAATGGACGCGCCGGTCCCAGCGCGCCGCCGGTCTCCGGATGAAAGTCCACGCTCCCGGACACTTCATCGCCCTTCGCTTCGCCGAGCAGTTCGATTTCCTCCGGCTTGCCTGCCGCTTCACCGGCATTGGAAGCCAGCAGCAGCCGCACCTTTTTCCGGAAACTCTCGATGTGCTCGCCCTTTTGCAAAAGCGCGCTGATGGTGCGTTCCATCTTCCATCCGTTCGCCCCCTGAGCACCCGTGTAGCTCATTACCACGCCGTTCTGCGGCTCCACATGATCCGCGCGCACCCGTTTGTTAGTGAGGGAGCATTCGCGCATCAAATCCGCAAACGTCTCCACATGTCCGGACGCCTTCCAAATCGCCGGATTCATCAGAATGCCGGCGTCAAGCCCCACGATGTCCTCCCGGTCGCGCACCATGGCCCTCCACCACACCTCGCGAAGATTCCTCTTCAATTCCGCGCCCAGTGGGCCGTAATCCCACACCCCGCCGCAGCCGCCGTAAATTTCGGACGACTGGAAGATGAAGCCCCTGCGTTTACAGAGACTGACGATCTTCTCCATGAGCGGAGTTTCCTTTGCGGCTTGCGACATAACTTGAGCGATTGAAAAAAGAGCGCCCACCATGCCCCCCCGCCGGGGGGTGGCAAATGGAAATAAGAGCCTCTGGCTGGCCCTTTTGCCCGTATGTTTGAAGCGCCCGCCGCACGGTTTTACGATGGCCTTCCTGCCGCTTGTTCCGGTCCCGCAGGAGGTGCACCGTTTCCTCCACATGCCTCCCTCCACCCCTGCTCCTCTTCCCGCCATGCGCGTGGACAAATGGCTTTGGGCCGTGCGTCTTTGCAAAACGCGGCAGCAGGCTACCGATGCCTGCCGTCTCCAGCGCGTGCGCATCGCCGGCGAGCCGGTGAAACCCTCACGCCTCGTCAAAGCGGGCGAAACCATCGAGGTTCGCCAGGAGGATCTCACGCGCACGGTTAGGGTCAAGCAACCCATCGGTCAGCGTGTGGGCGCCAAACTCGTTCCGGAAAGCATGGAGGACCTTACGCCGGCCGCCGAAATCGAAGCCGCCGCCCGCCGCCGCGAGGAGCGCCGCCTCAACACCGTCACGTTCGAACATGGCCGCCCCGAAAAGCGGGACCGCCGCGTCCTCGAGGCATTCCTGGAAAAGATGCGCAGCGAATCCGAATAATTCAGGCGGATGGGCCGAATGGTCCAAAATTCCGTCCTTCGGAAAAATAATTGCCAGGCGCGGACGGAAACCGCGATACTGCCCGTGTTGCCCCATGAATCCGTTCCGTCCCTTCCCCTGGTTTCTGCCCGCTTTGCTTGCTGTGGCGGCCCGGGCGGACGTAGTCCCCGCCCCCGCCGGTATTGGCGCGAATGCCGCCGTCAAAGTGGAGGGTCCTCTCACGACGGTAAACCTCTCCGGTCCCTCGCGCCTCGAGTGGCAGGACTTCAATCTCGCCGCGGGCCGTGAAATGCGTTTCCTTTCGCAAAATGGCGGAGCGTTCCCGTCGCTCAATATCGTCCGCAGTCCCGCCGCCGCTGTCATCGATGGCCGCATCACCGCCGATGGCCCGTTCTATCTTATCAGTCCCGGCGGGCTCCAGGTCGGCACCACCGGCGGTATCGAGGCTCCGCGGGTGCTGCTCAGCACCCTGACCGCGCCTGACACCTCGCGCGTGCTCGCCGACGGCACCGGCACTTTCAGTCCATCCGGTATCGGCGGCATCGTGGGAGTGGACGGGACCATCGAGACCTCCGGCGGCCCTCTTGTTATCCTCTCAGAAACCATTTCCATTGGCGGCCAGGCGCGGCTTCGTTCAAACGGCGGCGATATCCGTCTGGCCGCCGTCGATTCCGGTCCGGTGGCAGTTCCGTCGCCCGCCTCCTCGCTCAACACCCGCACGAGCGGCGGCTCCGGACTCGTCAATAACACTGGCTGGATTGACGCACGCCGCGTCGAAATCGTGTCCGATGGATTCATTGTCAACGGTGGTCGTTTGACTTCTCTCGGTCAGGGTAACCAGATCCGCCTCGCCGCCTCAAGCGTCAGCCACGAATCCCGCCCTGACAATTCCTCCGTTATCCTCACCTCTGCGCTCTCTGTGGAAGGGCCGTTTCGCCAGATCGGTGCCGTCATCAACCCCGCCGATGGTCCCAATCCCTCAGTCGCCGCCGGCCTCCGCCAAACCCCGCGCCTTTCCTCCCCCGGCTTCATCACCAAAGTCGAGCCCGGCCAAACCCAGCTCAGCACCGCCCCCCTTCAGTCGCCGCAAAAATCCGCCTCCGCCGTTCCGCCCCCCCTTCCGCGCACTTCCACACTGGCCGCCCGCCGCACCCGCAGCGCAGGCACCGTGAAGAAAGCCTCCTTCTTCGGCCAGCAGGTGAAGCATTAATCAATCAATGGCTGCCCTCTGTGCTTTCACTCGAGCGTCGCAATCAGACGGCCAAACCGCCGGCGGGCCGGCGACCCCACGGGATCAGTAAAACGGAGCCTGACATATTCTGACGGCCCAGGTTCCGTGAGCGGCGCCACCTCCACCGCGGGAGCAACCGCAGGGTCACCGGCAAATTGTGTCTTCCACGCCACCAAACCCGTCCGCCCCACTGGAATGTCCAGCGTGAGTTGCAAATGTCCGGTGGCGTTCACCGTAGCCGTGAGAAGATCGGATCCATCCCTCCCGAGCGGATGGGAGCCTACGGCAAATTCAATTAGGTTGGTCCGGCCGTCGCCGTCAGGGTCAGCATCCGAATCATTGGAATTATCCGGACTTCCCGCCGGCCAGTAAGTGTCCTTCCATAGTTCCCAGGCGGTGTCTCGAGTGCCGATGTGAAAGGTCAGACTATCCGATTTGGATTGATAACCATTGCTCCGCTGAATCGTCGCCTGCCAGGCTCCGGCCTGCTGTGGAGTGCCCGTGATGACGCCGCTTTCAGGTCGCATCGAAAGCCCGGGCGGCAATCCCGTGGCAGTATAG
>DASZQB010000061.1:0-98019 GCA_035550135.1 Verrucomicrobiales bacterium | reverse complement strand
CTTCGATTTCAAAAAACGGCCGCCCATGAACGGCGGTGCCGGGACTTAATTTCCGTGAAGCGATTCCCAAAAAAAATGCAAAAATCAGGAGTTTTCCTAACACATTTCGAGAAGTCGGCGATTCACTTTGCCGCGGGGCGTAACGCAAAAGGCGAGCTACTCGTTCGCGAACCACGCAGCGTTTCTTCCAACCCTCCTCTTGAATCCCCCGTTTTGGATATGGTGCCGCTCAGGAACCGTTGCCGGAAGTCGTGGTCGGCTAATGCCCCGTCGTCCGGATGCGGAGGTTTTTGGGAGCGCTGGGTCGCGACGGTGCAACGGCGACCGCAGGTCCTCCGACGGATGATGAGGAGGGACGAGCAACGATTCGCAAGGAGGTCTCAACCGTTGTTCGCTGTATTTCCGTCGCGGAGGATTTCTTTTCCGGTTGGGTCAAGAGCGGTACCGCGAGCGCCGGGATGGCAAGGACAGAGAGAGCAATGATCGAGGGTTTCATGCCCACCTCCGGATGCACAACCCGTGCCCCTTTCGGTTGTTGCGGAAGGTGTGCCGTTCTCTGGTTTTGAGGTAGTTATCTTAGATGATGCAGATATTCAGCAAGCAATCCACCGGCCTCCTGTGGTAGCGAGCTGCGGTACCTTGGGTTTTCCGTGAGAGCATTCGGCCCGTATTGCGAACAAGCGCTGGCAACGCGGCATGTGTATCTCCAGAGCAATCCATCGTGATGTCTGCGAGCTTTTTATCACTCTTCAATACCGCAGCCGGAAGAAGCGGGCGGAACGATCTGTCGGGGTAGTGAAATTTAAGAATCCATCGCGCGAAGGGGTGAACTGGGAGATGGAAGCCCAATCCGTGAGGTTATCGGAGGCTTGCAGTGTGAGAGGCAAATCAGGCTCTGCCACTCCCGTGAGCTTCACATGAGGGCCGGCGAGTTCCACTTCAGAAAGACTGGCGGTCACGGGCTCCCATGACGAGGCGTTGAAATTGTCCATCCAAACGGTACCGGCAGGAATCGACGGGCCATTGGATGACCCTCCAAGTGTTACGGCAAGAAGGGTTCCGGGAGGAAGGTTCCAGCCAAGAGGGCCAAGCTCCGTCTTTTGAAGCAGTGTCCACGCATACCCTGCTTGTGCGCCGTCAGGGTCGTACCAGTAACTCAGGACCTTCGTGAGCGCGTTGTAGCTTAGGCGCACCGCTCCATCCGTCCGGGGCGCGGGAGCAGACGATTCCTGAGGCTGAAGAGGACCGGTTCCCACCCCGCGAAATCTGCCTTCAGTCGCCGCTCCGTTGAGAAAGCGTTCCATCCGGACCCCGGCTGTATGCGTGCCGCTGGAAACGATAAAGCCCGCGCCATAGCTATTATTGAGGTTGGCAAGCATCATGGGTTCGAGGTGGACATCGGCCTGCATTTCCCAACTTTCCGTTAGGGGTGCCCGGTTTGACTTCAATGGCCATGCCGCGGAGTGGATGCCGGACGATGCGGCGCGATATTCGAGAGAGAATTCCACTTCATGCAATGATCCTGTGCCAACCGTGTTGCCCCAGATGCCTGTGTCCTGCTTGTTATCATCAAAATTATCGCCGCCACTGAGCCATGGAAGCACCGAACCCAATACGGGGAAAGGCGACCCGGACGAAGAACGAACGTCCGCCTCGCCCGGGGCCGGGTCGAGCACGTTCAGATGCTCGTCCAGAAATTGGATTCCCACGACGAATGCCTTGCCATCCTGCATATAAATCTTTGGCTCCCGGGGTCCCGGGGGGACGTTTTCAAGCGGAGCTGCAAAGGAAGCAGATCCCGAGGCAGCCAGCGGATTTCCCTGCTGGTCATTTCCGGTGGTTACACTCGCTTCAACCGCCAGTTTTACGCGGAGCGTGTAAACGGTCGGCTGGAAAAGAATTTGCGCGAAATTGGGAAAGCTGTCTGAGACAGGGACATAGAAAGTGCGGTCCACCCGCTGGGCGGAGATCACACGGGCGGGGGGGAAATGATTCCAGTCTGCCACGAGGATTTCCTCCGGGATTTCAAAGTTATTATCAATGCCGCTCAGCCCTGTAATTTCGAGTTTCGCAGTCCCGGTCATGCGAACTGTATTTGTGAATGATACGGAGCCCCGCAGCCGTCCTACGACTCGTGCGTAAGCCCGATTCGGGGTAATGAAGAACCCAAGCGTTTCGGAATATTCCGCAGCGGAGCGGCCAACTGTGCTGCTGCCAAGATTGACACTGGGGGTCGCTTGCACCCAAACACCAGCCGATAAGCGTCTTCCGTCCACGCGGCCCCGTGCAGTTCCCCAGCAGCCCCCTTCTGAGACGGTGGCCGCCGCGATTGCCTGAGCACCTTCCGTGACCGGCTTGACGTCTATATCCTCCGGGTGTGCCTGTTGGGATAAACTCACGTTGTACGTGCCGAATACACTCGCTCTTACTTCGTTCTGAATGACCTCCTGGGACAGGCCGTGCTGCGTCGGCCCGGCGGCTGTAGCCAACAAAACAAACAGGGAAGATGTCTTTCGCATTGGCCAACCTAAAACCGGGAAATCCTCCTGCAATCGCCTGGTTCCCTCCACGCCGAAAAGGAAACCGAGACGCCAGCTAACGGCAGATAGAACGGCAATGGACTCTATGCACCCTGCGGTACGTTGCGGCTCCTCTCAATGGATTCCGTTGGACTGCATCAATTCCGCCTTCAGTCCGCGGAGGACTGCAGCAAGTTCGCGCAGAGCGGGGCGGTGCCCGCCTTCATTGAGGGATTTTGGCTCGGCTCGCGCGCTCCCGCGGGTATTTTTGATTTTTGGCAGAGCGAACTATTCGTTCGACATCCGAATCTGATGCCGTCGTTTTTTTTCAGCCTGCGTCTTCTACGGCGGCGCGGTATTCCCGCGGGCGGTCGAGTTTGGCCTCGCCTGCCTGCGGGTTTCTTTCCCAGCGCTGTCCTGCCATGGCCCCACAACGCGGCGGGCGCCCGCGGGTGCCGGTGGATTGCGGTTACGACAGCCGGTTCGCTGGGCACCCGTGCGAATGCTGTTGTCGCCGGTTCCGCCGAAGAGGTTTTCGCCGGTCGAGCAGACTTCAATTCGCTGAGAAAACCGAATTGACGAGCAGTAAGCGGAAGGCACACCTTTCGGAATGCATTTTGTCTGGCTACACTTCCCGCTCCTCGCCGGCTTTTTGTTGCTGGCTGACCATGCGCAAGCGGCGGAGGTTCTTTCCGATAATGCCGCCTGGGGATTTCCCGATTTCCTGGTTTTCCGTAATGCCACCAGCAAAGGGTGGAACTTCGGCAACACGGCCGCGAATGCGCCCACGGTGACATTGCTGGGCGTAACCATGAAAGGGAATTCGGGCGGCTCGGATGCCGCAAGCGGCCTGACCTTCACGACCGCGCCCCTAACTTATTCCATCTCCAGTTTTGCCTGGACCGGCACCACCGAACAGCCGGCGAGGGACAGTCTGAGCAGGGGTGGCCTGCACGGCGGCGAAACCGGTTTTTTTGTGCTGAATCTGGCGGCCATTCGAGGAGGCACATATGTTATAGACATCCTGGCGTTAGACGCCGCTGCACCCACAGGCCGGTCGATGGACGTATCGCTGGACAACGTACTGGTAAAGGAAAACTGGACGGTGACGAGGGGACATCCCTTCAATCGCGTGCTGAGACTGCGCACTGTCGCTGACGCCGACGGCATCGACCTGCGCTTCTCCCGCGGTGACATTCCTGATACGGATCACAATCCAGCCATTTCCGCCGTGGCTGTGACGCGCCAACTCGAGGCCGTCGAGATTTGGCGACAAACTCATTTCAGCACGGTTGAGGATTCCGGTGCCGCCGCCAATCATGCCGATCCGGACCGCGACGGCCTTGAGAATCTCGTCGAGTTCGCTTTCGACCTGAACCCGAACATTCCTGACGCCGCTTTACTTCCCCAGTGGCGCCGGGAAGATGACGACTACCTTCTCTCGTTTAGCCGGCCACCGGGGGTGAGCGGCATCAGTTATGTTGTTGAGCAAAACGAATCTCTTGCCTCCGGCGATTGGGTGGCCATTCCTAATGTGAACGCTGAGCCCAAGTTTTTCTTTGGTCTCCCCGCGATCACTACCACACGGCGGTTTTTGCGGTTGCGGGTTACCATTCCATAAAGGGCGCTCCTTTCGTCAAGAGCCGCGATGCCAGAGGACGCGGGGCCGTGGGTAACCGCAGCGGCGGTTGGACGGCCCTCCTGTTAGATCACGCTCGATCTTTAGAAGGCCTGGAAGGTCGGAAAGCTCCCGAAAGGTCGGTGCAAGGCCAGCTGCGGGATTTCTTTTGATTCACGGCACCGTCCGTGCATCGACGCCGCCGCATTACCGGTTTCGGTATTTGTTTCCCTGGCCGGCGGCCTCTCGATTCTCCCGCATCCGAATCCCTGTCATGGTGCGGATAGCCCCGCGGTGATGACTTTGCACGGCACGCCGCGGGGCTTCTTTTTGACGGCCAATTCAAACCCTCTTCGCTCTCCATCCGCCTGCGAACCGCGCCAGCAAAGATTTCGAGAATCACCAATAGTAGTTCGCCGGTCGTGCTTGCCCTGTCGAGAAAGAACATCAAGTGAGCGAGCGCCGCGCTTGCTTGGCACCATCCAAGGACTTGCAGTGCCAGCATCAGGCGTCGCATGGACGCGGATTTGAGCCGTGCGGGCTTTCCAGTCCAGCGGTAATCTGTTCTCCGCCAAGTGCCACGCTTCGAGCGCCTGCCGGACAATGTGAGCCATTTACCTAGGTAGTGTTTTATAACACAAATTTACGTTACAGTGTAAGAAATTGTATCATCGGCCGTAACAAATACACACATGTATTCCTCACGTTACTTCTGGTGGAAGCCGCTCAAGCAGCGGCTTTTAAAAATGGTCGCGGACCGGGTGGACGCCCGCCGCGTCCGTTGGACCTCGTAATCGAGGCGGTATTTTTCCGCCTCCGGAACTCCGGTCCGTGGCGGGATCTGCCCGAGGACTTCGGCCCGTGGCAGACGATCTACGGATATTACCGGCAATGGGCGCGGGAGGGTCTGTGGGAGCGGATGCTCCGCCGAGTTGTGAAACGCAAAGGCAGCCGCATCCGCCTCGTGGATGGGACACACATGGTGGCGCATCAGTGCGCCGCCAATCCACGCGGCGGAGCCGAAGCTCAGGCCATGGGCAAGACCAGAGGAGGCAGAAACACGAAACTGATGGTGGTCACCGATCTCAAAGGCCGGCCTCTGAGCATGAAACTGATTCCCGGGCAAGCCTATGAAGGCACCCATGTGATCGAACTTCTCAAGGACGAGGACGAGGCGGTGCTGTTGATCGGGGACAAGGGATTCGACAGTGACAAGCTGCGGGCCGCACTGGAGGCGCTCGGCCACCGTCACTGCATCCCGGGAAAGTCGAACCGCAAAAAGAAAGTGCGCTACTCCAAGCGGTACTATCGCATCCGCTACCGGGTTGAAGATTTCTTCCGCAGGCTCAAGCGTTGGGCCTGCGCCTGCACCCGCCGCGACAAACTGGCCCTCCACTTCATGTCCCTGCTGCAATTTGCAGCGGTCATCGACTGGATGCGATAAATCTGTTATAAAACACTACCTAACTTTCCGGCCGTGGTTCGGCCATATAATCGAGTCCATCGATGCCATATTTTTTGCCAGCTTTGGATAATTCGTCGCCTGCTGCCTCCGCTTCCTTGCTATGTGTGCGGAGAATTTCGCTGAACTCAGGATCTCCCAGCCTTTCGGTAAGCCAGGGCTTTGCCTTTGCTTCAGTCTCTGGCATTTCCCGTAGCAACTCCATCATACTTTTTTGGCTGGCGATTGCTCGTTTGAATGCCTTGGCGAGATCCTGAGGAAGCCCGTCCGTTCGCACCGCCGAGAGCCTGGAGGTAATCTCGCGCCCGTGTTTTAGAGTGCCGACGACACGCCCCTTGTTTTTTGCAGTCTCAGTCTCAAACCAGTTTTTGAGGATTAGGATTTCAGCTTGGAACCGCTTGAGAGCCACTGATTCACTGGACGGCCAGCAGACGAACGAGACAATCGCAATGCACGCGATGATTGTGAGGGCGATGACCGGGCGTCGCATGAGTGAGCATATTGGCCATGCGGCCACAGTTTCCAGCGCGATTCCCGCATGCCATTCTTTAACTGAAGCTCGACCTGGCCTGCGGCCTGAGCCCGCCCGGAAATGTGACCACAGCGGAAATTGGCACCCCCTTCTTAAATCGGCTCGTGGGGCGTTTTTGCTGGACTCGCTTCCTGCGTTGGTATGTTCCCAGTGATGAACCGTTGGGCCATCCTCTTCGCTGCTATCCTGGGTTGCTTTAGCGGATGCGTGGCGCCACCCTACTACGGACGACCGGTCGCAAAGGACTCGCAGGGCAAGCTGGTTTGCGGGCTCCATGGAAAGCCGTTGTAAGAGTAGCCTTTCCGCACCGAAAAGCACGTATTGCTAATCAAGAAACATGAAGTCCAAAACACTGGACGTCTGCGCGGCGGCGGTTCCCATTCTGGCAATCTTGCGATCCCGGTGGATGCTGACAGAGTAGGGAGGGGCCGAGTCGGCAAAGGTAAAGCGCGTCCGCTGGTGGATGTTGTCGCATTGATCAAGATACCGACGTGCCCGAGGAAGGTCGCGGGAATCCATTTTTCAACGGAGTGCCTACGGTATTAGCGGTAGAATGCCCGGTCGTAAGCTCCACGTATGGCCTTGGTGAACGGCCCCGGTCTCCGTTCGGACCGGCATTCAGCGGCCAAGGGGAAGCCACGTGCTTCCGCTTCGGCGTTAAGGTGGAGCGGGGTTGCGTTACAACAACAGTTTTACTCAACCGTTTTTTGCCAGGCCGCGGCTGCCTCCGGATCGTCCTTTGCGATGGCGGCGACAAATCCCGAAACCATGGCCTGGTAACCAGGGTGTCGACTTTGGCCCCGGAGCCACTCCCCTGCCGCATTTGGATCGCCTGCGGCCCAAGTCTTGATCGCAGCCGTAAGGGCCGGCCCCGTTGCGCGAGCGGAATTTGCAGTGTAAACCGACGCCATCCATTCCGCCGCCGCGCTTTGGCTTTTGCTCGTTGCCAGCAGAGCTGCCATCTGCCGAAATTGCTCTGACGAGACGAACGGCTTGTCTGCATTTGCAGCAAACCACTGACAGGCTTCTTCGGGGTTGGCACCATTCTGCACGGCGTGCCGCCGCTGCCGAGCAATGACGTCAAATATGGCATGCAGGGAGGTTGCGTTCTCGCCGGCATCGGAGGCTGCTTCCGTAGAGAGCAATCGGTCCGCCGCGGGGAATCCTTCGGTTTGGAGAAGAGCGCGAGTGGCATCTACGGCGACAAGTAATTTGTCTCCGTCCGTAAGGTCGCGGAAGTAGTCAAAATGTTTTGAAGGGTCGGCGGCTGCCATTCCCCATGCGAAGCGAACAAGGCACGCTCTGCGCAGAGATTCATCTCCGGACTGGCGCATCCATTCCCATGCTGCCGCCGGATCCATCGACGCCCATCCTTCAAACACCTGAGAAGATGTGCCGAATCCTTTTCCCGCAAGCCGGTCTTTCTCAAGAAATTCCTCTACTGCAGCTCGACCCCCGAGATTACCCGCCCGCGTTAGCGCAATGACTCTTTCGTTCCAGAATTCGCCGCCGGTCCTGGCCGTTATTTGGTCCAATGCCGCGATGACTTCGCGCCAGTTGTTTTCATTCATCCGGCCAATCGCGTCCATTGTTTTTGCCCACCGAATATGCCCGTGCCGCTCACGCAATGCAGCGGTTAAAAGTGGCGCTGCGTGCATATTCGCTGCCGTTGAACTTTCACTCCCGGGCGTCGGTCGCTCATCAATCCTCTTATTCTGTGAGGCCGCGCCCGTCACGGCTCCTGTCCGCCGGCCCTCGCTTCCGGTTGGCTGCGAAGAGCCAAGCCAAAAGCCCCCCGCCCCACCGGTGACGACTGACAGGACGACGATCCCGAGCATTTGATAGTTACGGCGATTCATTCCGGGATGTCATTCCATGCGATGGCGGGGAATTCGTCAAATCGCATTTTCTCCGACACTCTAAAGGCGGAGGCGTTCACCATTACCCTGCATCACGGCCGTTGAGTCGAAAGTAAGGTTCGTCCGGCAAACGGCTGCTTTAGTCACTCCGATCTGTCCCGAGCCGCCCGACTCGCGTATTTGGCCGCTGGTCCCTCTGGGGTCCGGCGACGCCTGCGGGAGTTCCTGCCCTATCACCGCACGCGTTTGCCGGGCCGCAAGAAAGGCGTCCTCAACTCATATTGATTAGTTCGACCGGCCATTCTTTGCCCGTCCGGTCCATGACAATGCAGTGTCCGTGGCCGTCGAATGCCACAATCCACACGGGCGTTCCCGGTGCCAGCCTCTCCGGCAAAGGATAGTGCGCCTCACTTCCCACATGGTGAAGCGGCTCTTTCGGCAGCAGTTCTTTCAGCGCGGCTTTGATCGTGTTTGGCGCGTTGCCCTCCAGCCGGTTGTTCACGTAGAAGTATCCGCGCCGTTTCTTGCGCAGTGAGTGCCGCAGGATGGCCACCAAACTGCCCCGCGCGTCCTGATCGACCTGCCGCGTTTCGGCGTAGGGCTCGAAGGCCTTCACGGCTCCCTCGTATTTACGGCCGGGAGTGAGGAGATAGCGGGCGGCAGTGAAATCACCTGTGAAGCTGTCAGTGTGCGCTATCTGCTCTGACACCGGCGGCATGCGCTCCCAATTGTTGAAGCAATGGGGAATCCCGTGGCTTTGCAGCATCGCGAAATAATCGGGGTGGAGGAAAGTTTTGTTCCGCACCTCGACGGTGTATTCCGGGCCTTTCGGGATCTTCGATAGAAAGCCGTCCAGCGCGTCGATGAACTCGCGCCCGCGTTTGTATTCGGTGGGGTGGAAGTGACTGAACTCAAAGATCAGTGGCCCGGCCTTGTCGCCGATGCTCTCCATGGGTTTAAGGAATGACCGGGTGAAAAGCTCCGCATCGAGAAAGTGAGGGTTTTCCTTTCCGCCGCGGTCCCCAAAGCGCGGCAGATTGGGAAACCGCCTGATCGTGATTTCGTCGGTGACTTTGAAGGCGAAGCGGAAGCCGGCGGGAACCTGCTCCGCCATCCCGGTAAGCCACTGCTCGGTCGGGAAGCTGTAGTATCCTGCGTCCACACAAACCGTGCTGAAGGTCTCGGCATATTCCTCAAGGCAGGTCGCCTCGAACTTCGCTTTGCTGAACTTCCCGCGGGTCTGGTAGCGTTCACCGGTGTAAATCTGGCCAATCCATCCGGGATACTTCCATGACGACGTGCCGATGTAGATACCCCGCGCGGCGAGGTCCCTCAATGCAGGCCTGAGTTGGTCCGCGATCATGACGGGGACGCGTTGAACAACTCCTGCACCTGTTTTTCCAACCGGGGCGCGGCGCCGGTCTCGTTGCGTGTTGCATCGCCGATTGACCACAAGGGCTCCTGGACTTCCTCAAACGTAAGGGCTGCCACCCACTGAGAGTTCTGCGGATGGAAAATCCACTTCCCGCCCCGTTCTTTGAGCCAGGCTGCCACGGCTGCGCCCACGTAGAAGGAGCGCTGCCGTTGCCCTTCATAGCCTTTCTCCGAGCCGCACACGTCGCAGGGGACGGGTTTCCCTGCCATGACTCGAAACGCGCAGCGCAGACACCGGTTCTCTGCTGCCTCGCCGGTTGGGGCTTTTGGCCGATGACCAGTTCGTCGAATCCTGACGTGCCCGGGACATAGCCACCGATCACGAATTCCCCGGTGAGCTCGGCTTTCCACTTCACCCATGCACCAGAGCGTTCCCCTTCCTCGTAAACGGAATCTTTCTGCTTCGCGATAATGCCTTCAAACCCGAGACGTTGCGCTCCTTCCATCAGGGCCTCGGCACTCCCGGGGAGAAGCGGTGAGAGTTTCAGAACAGATTGGCGGGCAGGCATGATCTTTTCGAGCAGCTTCCGGCGCTGTGTCAGCGGCATCTGCCGGCAGTCGGTGCCGTCCAGTTCAATGACGTCGAAAAGAAAGCAGACGATGTCCGCAGCGCTCGATTTTGCCCGCTGCAGGGCGTTGAACGACGGCTTGCCGTCCACCCATCGCGACAATCTCCCCGTCCACCACGCGCTTTTTACAGCGCAACGAGGCCAGCGCGGCGTGGACGTCAGGATAGGACGCTGAGAAGTCTTTGTGCTGGCGGGAAAACAGCGCGGTCTCTGTGCCGGACTTGCTGCCCTTACAGCGGTATCCGTCCATCTTGATCTCATAGAGCCACTCCGGGCCCTCCGAGCGTCGGCACCAGCTTGCACACCATCACTTCCACGCGTTCAATCGAAAGCGTGGCAGGCGCTATGGGTGCACGCTTTCTGCGGACGCTCATGCCAACCTTGAAAATTTAAGGCGTTTCAACCCTAATGCCGAGCGAGCACTCCCCTTTGGAAGCCCGCCTTGGAGGTTCACGAGGCTTTCCGGAAAACCCAGCGCATCGCTCCCTTTCCGGTGCTGTCCGGGTTGGAGGGAGCGGGTTTGCCTTCAGCCCCGACACTGAGAGTTAAAGTGTCTCCGGTCTGGCGATAAATCCCGTGCTGCACTACTTGTTTCCCTTTCACCTTGCGAACGGTGTCCACCTTGCCGGTAGCCGGGTCAACGGTGTAGGAAATTTGCGCGGTCGTCACATTGCCAAGGTTGATGCGAATGACGCCGGACGAGATGATGACGCTGGTGCCCGGGACTTTCTTCCATCCCTCGGGAACCTCTACGATTTTCCACCGGCCTTCGAGGCCATCAGAGCCACACCTTCCAACCGAAGGAGCGAACAAAAGCGGAAGTGTCGCGGTGATCGATAGGAGAGCATTTCTGTTCATGTTAGGTTTGGTTTGCTCTGAATCTGCATACGATGTGCCAGGGGCCGCGGGGATCTGCCTCGCGATTCAACCGGCTAAAACTTCCGGCGCCGGATACCGCCTTTCCTCCTCCACGGTGCCGTCCGGCCTGCGGATGATGAGCGTGCCAAAGTCGCGGGAAACCCGCTTAGCAGCGCCCCGGAGGGCGTCCGCCTTGTTGGCGTATGTGGCGACGGGATTGCTTCCTTCCGTCAGGACCCATCGGCTCCCGTGTGGAGTGAGAAAGTAGGTTCTCATCCCGGGCTCTTCGCAGGATCTTCGCTGCGCGGATAGGTGCGCTCCTCTTCAATGGTGCCGTCCGCTTTGTGGATTTTCAGGGAGCCGGTTTCGCGTTCGACAATGCGACGGGAGCCCTGCACCGCTTCATCTTTAGTGTCATAAACGGCGAGAGCGGCGCCGCCGTCTTCGGCGAGCTGCCAACTGTCGCCGATAGGAGTGAGGTGGTAGTTTTTCATGGGGAGAGGTTTGTCCCCGGCCTTTGCATAGGGCGTTCCACGGGATTCGGGGGACCGCCGCGGGTTACTCTTTAGGTTTCTTCCACCAGTCGGCCTTGTCGGCTTCGCCGGTTCGCCACTCTTCCGGGATTTCCCACTCGATGGGCTCACGGTCGAGCGTCCTGCAGTAGTCACAGGGGCATTCCAGATTGAGTGCCCCGCAGAGAC
Source organism: Verrucomicrobiales bacterium (assembly GCA_035550135.1). GTDB lineage: Bacteria > Verrucomicrobiota > Verrucomicrobiia > Verrucomicrobiales > V1-33 > V1-33. Next base: position 86,467 of record DASZQB010000061.1, on the reverse strand, counting down.
GTTGCATCTCCAGCGCGCTAAGATTTAGTCCGGCCGCGCTGGTCATTTCCACAACGCGCTGCACGTGCGCTTCACGTGGCCGGCGCTTCAGCGGCCCATGATCGTGCCCGCTCTCGCTGGCAGCGCGGTAATAAGACTCATGCGCACGCGCCACCATTTCCGGACACTTCGCGAGTAAGAGGGCGTCAATGACGTGTGGCAGCAGAATCCACTCGGTTTTCTCGGTCTTTTTGCGTCGTCTCGCCATGGCTGACCTCAGGCTTGCATATCGGATGCCCCGGACGGGCATCGTGGCACCCGTCCTGCAATGCCGCCCGCCGTCCGCCTGGGTAGGGCGGATAGCTCCCGCGGCGTCGGTGCTTTGGCTACTGCCAGCGTCGCGGGGGTTTCTTTTAATTTTACTTCGTGGTTGACCACATCAGGCGGGATTTCTAAAACCCGCGCCCGTCTGCCTGTTCAGATAGCACCGCCGGGCCGCTAATGGGGTAGTCCGGCCCTGCGGTGCTTCAATCTTCTACGAGATGCGAGCGCGCCGGCGGTATGCCCCGGACATCCACTTGCGCAGGTGGATTTTTCGCGGACGCCGGCCGGCATGGGCAAGAACGATGAGCAATTCAGAGGATGGCATTGGTTGTTGGGGGTCGGTAACAAAAAAAGCATCCCTCCGCGCTTTTGCCGCTCGCCGCTGCAGACGGTCCGCATGCTTATTGGCTTGCGCCCGGGGTCCGGTGAAGGATACCCTGCGCGGTGGGGAAAGTGTGCGGCCTCCGGGCGGCGCTCCTGAGCCGAAGCTTACAGATTGCAGACCGCTGTTTGGTTCCCCCATTCCGATAAGGGAACCCCGGAGGTGATTGCTTATCGGGCCTTCTGTCTTCCCGGCGGCTTCGCCGGTGTTGCTTTGCCGGCGGGCTTCTTCTTGCCTGCTCCTTTGAGGCTTTCCTGAAGTGCGGCCATAAGATCAATGACGTTGGCGGATGGCGCTGCGGTCTTTCTGATGGTGGTCTTTCCGCCCGCCTTCACTTTGGCGTCAATGACGCCGCGAAGTTTATCGAGGTAATCGTTTCGGAAGGCCTCCGGCTGCCAAGGCTCCTCCATCGTTGCGATCAGCATTTTCGCCATGTCCATCCCTTTCCGGGGCAATTCCTGCGGGCCTGGTCGCCGGATCTCGGTCGGCTCTACCATATCCTCGGCGAAGTGCATGAGCTCGAGAACGAGGACCTCACCCTGCGGGCAAATGGCGGCGAGGTGCTGTTTGGAGGAAATCACCACGCGTCCGATGCCCACCTTGCCCTTGGCATTCAGGGCCTCACGCAGCAGCACATAAGCATGGTCCGCGCCTTTGTCGGGCTTCACCGGTAGGGCTTGTGAAAGTGGAGCGGGTTGATTTCGGAGAGGTTCGCAAAACTTTCGATGGTCACCGTTTTTCCGGATGCCAGCGCCGCCGGTCTGCTTCGCACCCGCGGCAGGTTGCTGTAATGGGCCGTCCTGCAAGCATTCCCGGTTCGGCGTACTGACGCTAACTCATTCCCGGGTGTTGGTGGCGATTGAATATGGAAAATAGACGCTCACTGTCGGCGAATCCGTTTTCGTGGTTTGTCATCGCCAGTCCTGCCACCAGAGACACAATCGCAATTACGAAAAGCACGCCGGCAGTATTCCGGCCAGCAGCCAACCCCGGGAAGGACGCTATCAACGCTATCGGCCAAATCGCCGCGGACACAAGGAGCAGCATCCAGCCAAAGAACAGCCTGAGCTTCCCGAGCTTGCCCGGGTTGGGTGTCATGGGTGCGGACATTAGGGTGTTGATGTCGCTTGATTATGGAACTTAGACGCTGCGATCCGTCTAATCTCCTTTGTCTCTTTCCGGCATCCTCAAGACCCTTTCGAGTTCGTCTTTCAGTTCGCTGTTGATCGCTTCAAGGCGGAGAACTTCCGCCTCCAATTCGGCCTCTTTCGCCAAGAGTTGTTCAATAGTCTGGCTGTCGTCACTGCACGACGATGTTTTCTCGTTTTCAGTGCCGCTCGTCATGGGCGCGGACATTGGACCTTGCGGCCCGTCAGTCCAGCGCAATTCGTTCCCTGCATCCGTCCGGCATCAATGCGGCTTCCGGAATAACTCTGCGCGCTTGCCCTGCGGGACTTATTCCGGGTCCGCTGACCCCGCGCCGTCTGCTGGAGAGCGGTCGGTATGGGTTTCGCTGAAACCCTTTGGCGATGCCCAAACGGAAACAATGTCAGGAAGCCCCGCGGCGACTGGCGTAGCCTCCCGGCGCTGGCGCCAGTCCGCAGGCCTTCGCCCGGGATTGATACTCTCTGACTAGCCCGGAAGGTCCAGGCCCTTCTTGCGCTCAAGCCCCAGGCACATGCCGCATTTCAGGGTATCGGATTCGTCCGGCTTCTGTTCCCATCGAACCGCTTTCGACCCGCAAAGCGCCACGTGCCGAGACCCACGGCATGCACCGCGGAACCTTTCCACCAAACGGAACCAGTGATTGGCTTCTGACTGAGGAAGCGGCGGAACCGGGGGCGAACCAAGCGGACGAACGCGATGCACAGTCGCGGCTCGAAGGCGTTCCTTTCCGCCAGCCATTCGGCCGACTCCATGAGCGAGAAACCGCGGTCAATCGGCGCGTGATGGGAATCAGACTTTCAAACTGACTGGCGCGGACTTTGGGCGGCGCGGTGGCCGGATCAGCAGAAGCCTGCCTGGACGGCACCGGGCTTGCCCTCACGGACCTTTACCGCATATGGGCTAGGCGTGTGCTTGCGAGTTCGAGGCCACCGGCGCAGCGCGCTCCCACACCAAAACGAGACCCCGGGCGGACAAGTGCCACCGGGGTTTTTCGTTTGTGAGACTTCGTTTCCTGATGGAGTTGCGATGGAGCGTTCCGTGATCTCTAAAATGAAAGCTGCCGGGATTGTATGTTTAATGGCTTGCCTGACGGCATGCGTCAATCAGAAGCAACCGTCCCCGCCTTCTCGTGATCAGGCTGTTTCCTGTGCTAGTTTTTATCCTTACTTGGGCAGACACTCATCTCCCGCCGTGATAGCCGCCATTAAGAAAGATGCGTTTGGCAGGCTCAGGCTGAAAAATGATAGGCCATACGTTATCTGCTGGTCCTTGAAGAGAAATCCATGGAACGCCTCGCATGTGATGTTTTGTCAGGGGGAACAGATCGGAGATGATGAGCTTTATTTGCTCGCTGATGAACGGGGCGAAGTCCTCCGTTTTTGGTATCAGCCACGCATCCTCCCGCATCCGAAGGACCTTGATGTGTAGCGAACTGAGGCCCTGTAACCTCCCTGCGTCTATGGGAGCGGTCCCTTGTGAGCCCCGTCCGGGAAACTGGGCGGGGTTTTTCGTGGGAGGGCGGGATTTGAACCTGGGCGGTCTTTCGACCACAGTTGGGTTTTTACACCGGCGTCGCAATTGACCACTCTCCCACGCCTCCCTTACGGGAATGTGCAGCCCCGGGGTAGAATTGCAATCGAGCACTCGGCTGTCTCGCGATGGCCGGGGTTTTTTCGTGGCTTCACTTCAGGTACCGCAGCATGAGCTGTCGCATTTCATCAGTTTCACAAACGTCGAGGGGAGTGTGATTCAATTCGCTTATCATATCAATCGAAGCGTTCGCGTCCAAGAGCATCCGCGCTATATCGAGGCATTTTGACCGTGCTGCCACATGTAACGGAGTCTTCTCTAAATCGCCCCGGGCATTTGGATCCGCGCCGGCCTAAAGCAGGATCTGCACCTGCGATATCTGTTCTCGAAGGACTGCTATGTGCAGCGGTGTATCGCCATCTCCTCCAAATTGCCTTGAGTGCACGGTGACGGGTTCATTGAAGAAATTGTCTTTGGTCAAATCTCGGAGGACGCTTTCTAAATCGGATGCCATAAGGGAGGAACGCGAACCTCGTTTGTGCCACGATTTAGAGCGTAAGTCCCTAAAAAAAGCTCCTGTTGTTGCTCCTTCGGCGGCTTCCTTTTCCACCGCGGACCTCATCGACGCGGTGAATCTTCCGCACCGTGAGCTTATCCGTCCGCAGGTCCGAAGTGATTTCAAACTCCGCCGGCAGAAGCTTTCGCACTTCGTCACCGAAGGTCAGCTTTTCATGGCCGCTGCGGTAGCCTTTCGGCCTGAGCGGGCACGTCCACTCCCATTGCAAACCCTCGCCGGATTCACTGAGGATGCGCGACGCGTATTCTTCGGGTGTCATGCTGGCAGCCAATGCGGCGGGAACTCGATAATCTCCACGTTTCCGCAGCCCTTGCCGCGGATGATGGTCAATTCCGCGCCCTCAGGGTATTTGGCTGCGTGCGTCTTCGCCGCCTCCACGATATGCGCCAGAGGATGCGCCGCATTCCAAACGAGCACCAACCGCATGTCATGCTTGCCCTTGGGCGTGGTCAGAATCCACTGGCCGCGCTCGCACTTTAGGTAAAGTTCTTTGGGGTAGATTTTCGGGGGGACCGGCATGCGGGAGGCGTGTTTGCGCTAACAGCACCGCGCAAGGGGCTCCGGGCCGCCGCCGGAACCGAAGTCTCAGTCGATAGTTTCATCTGACCAAGCGAAGTCGTAAAAAACGAGTTCCTCCACGTCGTCTCCCCACGATTCGCCGTTGGGAAGGCCCTTGTAAAGCGGTATGAGGCTGGTGGGATAGTACTTGGTTTGACCCTTATTTCGCGCAAGACACTTTATGGTGACCGTCTTTAGATAGGATATCTGCAAGCTGGCGTAGCTGATATCCTCTCCATCCTTCCTCTTCTGGAAGTCCACCGTGAAATACGGCGTGTCTTTGTTACCCTCCTTGACTACCATCGGTTTTGTCAGGCCCGAGGCCGTTTCCGTGAAGGTCACAAACACCTTCTCCCCGGCCTTGACGACCACCTTTTCCGGAATGTCCGCTGGCGTGGCCGGTTTCCCTTTGGGCAGAGGCCGCTCATCCTTGTTTGCAGCAGGCGCGGCAGGTGCCGTAGGGGGCGTTGCCTTCTTCAGAGCCTCCACACTCTCAGGTTTTAGCCGGTCGAAGGCGATCTCGTATTCCTTCCCGTCCGCCTTTTTTATCTTTGCCGACTTCTTCCCCACGGCCACCACCTCAGCGGTGATTGATTTCCCGTCCTTGCTGACGAGTGTAAGTTTCACCGGCGGATCAGCAGCAAACACCGGCATGACAATGAGCAGCGTGAAGACGGATCGTAGTTTCATGACGTCGCTTCATATCGGTCCACCCGCAATAGGGCAAGCACCGGAACAGCGGAAATGGACTTTCTACCACGCGCCGCAGAGACTTCCGGGAATGAAAGCCTTGCACAAAATTGCCCTGATCATGCCCAATCCATTACCTTAAGCCGGGCAGTCTGCACCTAGGCAAGCCCGCGGGTCTTTGACGAACGTTGGGAGAAACTGTGACGAAAGCGGACACAGGGGGCGCGAGCGACTGATGGCGCGGAGCATTGAAGCGATTCCTGCGCGATGGCTGCGAGCGGGGAGGGACTGGACCTTATGGTGGGCATCGGGGAGTGTTGCTGGCGGTATTCAATCTGCGTGTGACCCGTGTGCCTCGGGAAGGCGGCAGGGCACGAAAGGGGCATCAAAGCGGGGGAATGGCCGTCAGGGATTCGAGACGGTTCCCGGGGCGACGGGCGAGAATGCCGGCGGTGAACGAAGTGCCGTGGTTGGATGAGCTGTGGCCGTCGCAGCGTGTCCCGTTCCAGGAACCGGTAGGGATCAGCGCAGGTGAAAGGGCATGGTGGCGCGGACTTGTGTCTTCGACAGGAGGATACTAAAGCTGCGACTGCAATTTCCGATTCGGCGCGGGTCGGGGTTCCAGTTCCGCTCACGGCAGGGCCGTCCGGTAAAACGAGCGGTCCGGGGGTGCGAGGGTATCATGATATTCGACGCGGCCGGATTCGGAAGTGGTTAGTATCGCCAGATCTGACCACGGTCCGCTGAGGCTGGTGGCGCGTTGAATGCGGTAAGTCTCTTTGGGCGGACCGCTGAAGCGAACGAAATAGCCGCCGCTTCCGTCCGGATCGATGGTTAGGGATGGCGGATACAGGACCGCTTTGGCCACATAAAGCGAAACATTTCCACCCGCTCTCCTGAAAGCACCACCGGCGTAGAGGTCGCCGCGAAACATAGCGAGCGTCTGCACCCCCCCGTCTGTCCCTGATCCCAAAGAACTCCAGGCGCTGCCGTTCCATTTGGCGATGTAATTAGCCGGTGTATCGCCCGCCTCTGTGAAGGACCCGCCAGCGTAGAGGTCGCGGTCCGAGATCGCCAGCGCATAAGGAGTTCCGTTCAGTCCGGAACCGAGCGCGCTCCAGACAGTCCCATTCCATTTGGCAATCCTGTTCGCCGTGATGCCGCCTATGGTGGTAAAATCCCCTCCCGCGTAGAGGTCGCCCCCCATAACCGCCAGCGCAATCACTGACGTCCCAAGTTCGGTACCGGTTCCGACCGGGCTCCAGTCGCTGCCGTTCCATTTGATAATACTCTTCACGGCCTGATCACCCGCATACCAGGACGTGACTAGCCCCCCGGCGTAGAGGTCACTGCCTATCATTGCCAGCGCCAAAACGGAAATGGGGTAGCCCCTGCCCAGCCCCTGTCCCAGCGCGCTCCACGTATTGCCGTTCCATTTCCAAACACCACCGGTAGCCGTCCCGTCTGCGGCCTGTAATCTGCCACCCGCATAGACATCCGTGCCGGAGACAAGGATCGCATTTACAGAACCATCCAGGCCCGGTCCCAGCGCGCTCCAAGTGCGCCCATCCCATTTGGCAATATGTTTCGCCGGGACCCCGCCGATGGCCGTGAAGGTCCCCGCGGCATAAATGTCGGTCCCGGATACGGTGAGCGCCCTCACAACACCGCCATCCAACTCCGGCACGAAGTTCGCCCAGGTGGTCCCGTTCCATTTGGCAAGGTAGCCCGTTTGACCGTCCGCGGTCGCGAAAGGACAGCCGGCATAAACGTCGCTTCCGGAAGCCGCCAGCAATGACACAAAACCCTTGAACATAAAACGGGGCGGACCCACTCCGGTCCAGCCGCCCGCATCCCGTTTGGCGATATTACGGAAGCCACCGATGCCTTCACCGAAGAACCAGCCCCCGGCGTACAGAGCGTTGCCCGTGACGGCCAGCGCCGCCACGCTCCCCACAGCACCAAAATCCGAATCGACCGCGGTCCAGGCGCTGCCATTCCATTTTGCCAGCTTATGACTGGTAAGCCCGCCCTCCAGCGTGAATCCGCCCGCGGCATAGAGGTCGCTGCCCCATACTGCCAGCGCCGTCATCCCAAAAGAACGTGCGTCAACGCCTGAACCCACCTTGCTCCAGGCAGTCCCGTCCCACCTGGCGATGCCATTGGCATCGATCCCCCCTATCTCCGAAAACCCGCCCCCCGCATACAAATCATTCCCCATCACCACCAGCGAAACCACGGCGCGTTCGTCGTTAACTCCCGATCCCAGTGCACTCCATTGGTTCCCGTCCCATTTGGCGATATTATTGACCACAACTTCACCTGCCCTTTCGAATTCGCCCCCCACGTACAAATCGGTTCCCAGTATGGCCAGCGCTTCCACTTGGTCATCGTGGACTCCCGATCCGAGCGCGCTCCACTGAGTCCCATCCCATTTGGCAATATGATTGGCACGGGTCCCGCCAGCGGTTCCGAAAAAGCCGCCCGCGTAGAGGTCGCGGCCGGACACCGCCAGTGCCAGCACGACCGGCTCCTCGTGGATTGGGTTCTCCCTGTCCATCCCCCCGGCCAGCCCGCTCCAAACGCTGCCGTCCCATTTGGCAATTCCATTAACGGTAATCCCTCCCACTGTCCTGAAATCCCCTCCGGCGTAGAGGTCGCCTCCGGACACCGTCAGCGCATGGACTCTGCCGTCCAGGACCGGTCCCATCGGGCTCCATTTGCTGCCGTCCCATTTGGCGATGTTGCTGCGAGAGCCGTAAAGAGTGCTGCCGGCGACGTAAAGATTGCCGGAATCGTCCACCACCGCGGCGGTAACGGAATAATCGGTGGCGCCCGGAGTCATGCTGATCCAATTCGCGTCGCTGAAGGTCGGATCAATGCGGACGGGATATACGGCGTCGTGATCGGAGACCACCACACCCAGCGCCGTGCGGCATTTTCTGTCCGGGAGAACCGCGGAGGCGGCCACCACCAGTCTTGCGGGCAATTGCGTCCCGGTGGCGTCCGTCACCTTCAATTTCGAGAAGGCGATTTTCCGGCCGCCCCGCTCGAACACCAGTTCGGCACCATAGGCAGTCTCCGCGACGCGCGCCCCCTGCACGGCCAGTTCCACGCAAAGTTCCCCGCCGGTCGCTCCGGGTGGTTTTTCCATGACCACAAAATCCTGGCGCACGCCCTCGATGCTGACCGTGTATTCCTCCACCAGACCAGGCCGCACGAAACGCACCGTCTTACCTGCGATCGACACCTCACCGCGGGTCGGCAGCATGGCATTACTATCGCCCTGCCCGAAGGCGGTCGCCGTCACGCGCACGCGGCCCTCTTCCTGCCTCTCCGTGGACGTAAGCCAAAGTCCTTCGCCGGTGACCTCGCCATCGAGGTGTTGACTGGCACAATGCAGGCGCGCACCGAACTTCGTGGCCGTCACGCTGGTCCCGTCTCTCGCACCATGGGTCCGGTGCCTGGCAAGAGCCCGATCATGCGGACTGGCGCCGGTGAGGGGGGCGCCGTGAAGAACGGCTATCATTCCAAAGAAGGCCAAATAAGCGAGAGCGGGAAGGATTGGGGTGTTCTTGTTCATGAACGTCGGGCGTTACAGGTCCATGTTGCGAAAAAAGGCCTGGGTGGCGTCAAGGTGCCTCCACAGGTCGTTTCGGTCAGATCGGGTTCTGCGGCAAAGCTGTCCGGCCAGCGCTTGAAGGATCGCGAACGCATCCGGTGACCCTGGAATAAGAAACTCCCTGATTTTGTCGTCGGGGGCCGTCCAGATCGTGGCTGGGCCGTCCACCGCGACGACGTCCGCGCAGGCGGGATGAGGGTCAATAAGGTGCATTACTCCAATCGTCGCTCCTCTGCGGAGCACTCCGACCTTCGCCCTGTGTCCGTGGCGGTGCCTCGAAACGGCGAGCGTCCCGGATAAAACGACCGCGATGCATGTCTCCGGTTGTCCCTGAGTGGTTAGCTGATGGCCTCGCGGAAGCGTCGTCAACGTTCCACATGCGGCGAGCCGATCACGCGTTTCAGTACTCAAGCCGCGGAACAATCCGGTTTGAAAAAGATCTGCAAAAGGTGGTGCAGGATCGCTGGTTGGGGTGATGGGGAGCGCGGGCTTCATGGCGTTAGGGATTTCCGTTGATTAGCTTTCCGCGGCGGGAGCGTGACAATTTATCTCCAGGATTTTTCCGAGGTTCGTTTCATTCCTGCCAAAAAGATTCTGGAAGCGCACGATCAGGAAGTGCATCAGTGTGTTTCGCTGGAGAAAAAAGAGGTGCGGGGGACGCCCCCGCGCCTCAATGTCAAACACCTCGTTCCTTCCGTTAGTTTACTTTTTTACCAGTTCGTAGAGCGTGGTGGTGCCGCTCACTTCATTGGCAACGACCAGCAGGGGCGAGCCGTTGGGGCTGTCTTCGGCTTTGATAAAGGTGAGGCCCTCAGATCCGAGGTCTCCGGCGGCAGGCAAAGCCGGGGCGACCGTGAAGTCGCGGTTGTTCACATATTCCACGAAGACGGGGGCGGTGGGGGTTGAGATGTCATAGACCATCACGCCGCTGACGCGTTCGAGGCCGATGAATGCATAGTACTTTCCGAAGGCTTTGCCGACAGCCACGCCCTCGGGCTCCGGCCCTTTGTCGTCGCTTCGGTCGTCGAAGTTGTTGGCCGTATTGGCGGAATTGAAGAAGAGCGGCTCCTGGGCCGCGATGATGGATTCGAATTGTGATCCGCTGTCCCACAGCATTTGGCCGGAGGCGGACAGAATGGAAAACGAACGCCCGCCAAAAGTCTTGATGACGTCGATATCGCCGTCTCCATCCGTATCGCCGGCGAACTTGCTGACATTCAATCGGCCCAGTTGAGCATTCAGTTTCAGGCTGGCTGCGTCGGGAAAGAGGACCGGATCCAGGGTCAGGGTTCCAAGGCGTGCCGCTTCGTTTCCAGGACCGGCGGCGTCCCGCGCGCTGCCTTCATTGGCGATGACGAGATAGTCATTTCCCGCAATCCTCAACGATGCGATTCCGTCGGGTTGATACAATGCCCGCACGGGCCAGGTCCTAATGTTGATGCTGCCGGTTCCTTTGGCACTGTCCCGGTCGCTCGCATCAAAGGCATTGGCGGCGAGGCTGTGGTCCTTCGTACCCAGGCCAACGATGTTCGTCACCTTTGCTTCGTTGATATTCACGATGGCCACCGCATTGTTTTCCTGGAGAGTCACCCATGCGACGTCCGAGTTTTTCGAAACCGCGATGTACTCCGGCTCGAGGTCCTGGGCCACACTGGCGTTAGGACCAACGAGGTGCACCCCCTGCGCGCGAAGGTGCGCCGCTTGGTCATTGAAAGACTCAAATCCGATTGTGGTGACGTCCCACTCATGCAATACATCGATGCGCGTGATGGATCCGGCGGGATCGACGGTATAATCGTCCGCGGGTTCTCCCTCGTTGCCGGCCAGCAAATATCTTCCACTGGGAGTGAAGGTAATCATATCCGGCAGGGCGCCAACCGTGACGGTTTGCAGATGCTCAAGGGCATGGTTGAAGAAGACGACGGAGCCGGGATCCGTGACCTTCGTCCCGGTCATCGCCACGGCCAGCAGATCGTCTTTGATCGCTACGCTCGTGACGAGAGTCCCGTAGGAACTCATGTCGAGGCCTGGAAGTGTAATCGGGGCCGACGGGTTCGCGATGCCGAAGATATCAATGCGGGCTTTCGCCTGATTGACGACTAAGAGCCGCTGCAGGACCGGGTCATGAACCACGACGAGGGCGGCCCCGGGCGGACTCAGAACGGGCGGTGTGGCGCCGTTGTTGCGCGGAGCGGTGCTGACACTGCTGAGTGCTTCAAGGGTGATGGTGTGGGGGCTGGCGCACGCGCCGGGCTGGAGGCCGATGCCGCAAAGCGCGGCCAGTGCAGGAGTGAGTATCGTTTTAAGGTTCATGATGTGGCGCAGTATTTTGAGTTGGGTAGAACCGCCGGACGTACAAAGTGTGGAGGGAGAGGTCACGTGGACGATCCACCGGGTCCGTCCCGGAACAGTTCCCGACCCCTTCTTCGGAGTTCCGCCGCGCCAATCACAGGGCCGCTCATTATTTTCCATGGTCCGCATGGCAAAGACAGCGGCGATGCCGGCTGTCCCCGAAAACCCGTGGGCGCCTAACAAAATCGCTGTCCGCCGGCTCACCAGTCCAAACCCAGTTTCTTCAGTTCCGCCCGCACGGTGGGCAAATGCCAAAGGTGGGTATCGTGGCCGGACGCAATAAGCCATTCACCGTCAGGAGAGAAGGTAATGTGTTCGAGATACACGAGACGGCCTTTGGCCCATTCCGGAAGTCGAAAGCTGGCCACGGATCGAAAAGTTTTTACGTCGAACAATTCGATCGTCATAAATTCCGAAAAACGAGCGAAAAGACTTTCGTTCGCGGAGAAGGCGCCCGAACTGGGATACTCGATGGAAGTGGTGCGGGGCAGAAAGGCGCGCTCGATCAACGTGGCGGCATCAAGGATGCGGTCCCCTCCGTATTCGGCGATGGCCAGCAGGTTGCCACCGGGACTCCATGCGGCGGCAATATGCTGAAAAGGAAATGGCTGGATGGCGCCGGTGCCAGTGTCCATCAGCACACTTGGGTGTTTTTCGTTGCCCGCCGACAGCAACAGCCGAGAACGCTCGGGGCCGGCGGAGAGGTGCTGGTAAAACTGGTTGGAAAGCGTTGTTACGGTCGCAACTCCGCCCTCAACGGGGAGAGCGACGCGGAGGACTGCACCTGGCCTCGCGGGGTCTTTGCGATTGGCAAGGCGGAGGATTAGCGTGCTCTCATCAAGGACAACTGGCTCACTGCAGTGCCTTGTTATCGCGGGGACGCCGAAACGCTCCAGCGGACCGGCCAGGCCGGTGGCGGAATCGAATGCCCATCGGAAAACAGTTTGCTCCGCGATAGCGAAAATCCATTTTCCGTCGGGACTGAACGCCGCACCCTTTAACAGCCGCAGTTCCCCGTCGTCACTTGGCGGGAAGAAAAGTGTACAAACTTCATCATTTCCCGGTCGGCCAATGTGCAATTCGTGTTCCCAGAGGCCGAGCATCCAGCCGCCGCTGAAGCCCAGCCTTCCGGTGGCGAACTTCCGTCCGGTGCCTGCCGCAAGCGTGCGGTAAGCCATGCCGCCTGTCGCCACGGGCCACACGCCGATTCCGTCGGGCCTCCAGAACGCGAGGCGTCCGTCGCGCAGAAACTGACGCGCAAATCCGTTACGGGAATCCAGCAAGAGCACCCCGGTCCGCGCATCCCACAGACGGGTCTGGCTTTTCCAAGACGTGCTGGCCAGGAGGCGGGAGTCGGGTGAATACGCGAGGCTGATTACCGCCTGATCATGAGCGGGAAAGTACAGTTCATGTTTCTGCACCACGAATTCGTCAGAACCCACTTTGGGGTCTCCATTCCATCGTCCCCTCCAGTGTAAAGCCATGGGAAGTTCGGACATGAAGATATCACCGTTATCACCGCTCCATGCCGCCGAGCGGTCGTCGGCCGAGATGGCAGTGGTCAGGATGCGGGAGCGGAACTGGGCAACATACCGATTGAGCACCCACGCGCCGTTCTGAAAATCCCGCACACGTGCGCGGCGGCCGCCTCGCTGAGCCACCCAGGGCCGAACGCCGCCGAAGCTCACGCATCCCCCCGCTTCATCGCCCGGCGTGGCGTCCAATTCCTTTCCGGAGGGGAGCTCGAACGTTCGGATGCGGTCGCCGGGGAGATCGGTCGATTCGATGGCGGCAAACGCCCGTCCGTCCGCGGAGAGGGCGCACTTTTGGCCAAAGGTCTCCGCCGTCCGACCCGTTTCCACCACATGCCGCCGGTCCGCCATGCTCCATGCGGTGCACCCGCTGGTCCACTCGATTCCCAACCACCGATCATCGCCGCTCCAGACGACGGCTTCGGATGTGCCGAAGGAATCGCTTGGTATTCGCTGCACTTCCGCACCGTCTGCCAGACGGCGGACCACCACTCCTTCCTTCACGCACCAGGCCCCAAGGAGACCGCTGCCGGACACAGCCGCGGTCTGCGGGCTCCCGCGCTTGTCCTCCGGGTAGTCCGGCGGATGAGGGCAGAAAGCTTCCGGCTCGCCAAATCCCGCCATCGCAAGATGCGCAATGGCTTCATCGGTCAGGTCACGGCCCGGTAGAATGGCGGCGGCCTCTCTCAAGGCCGCGAACCCCAGGGATCGAGCAAGCGGCTCACCACCGAGGCGGCCCGAGTGTGCCTGCGCCAGGAGGGAGGCCCGCAGACGCATGCGGGCCTTGGCGGAAGCAGCGCGCTCCGCGTCGCGTGAGTGAAAAATAGTCAGGGCCGCAAAGGTGGATCCAGCCGCCAGCAGCACCAGTAGCGCAATACACGCGGCAAGGGCGGGGCGGCGGCGGCACCAGCGCCAGGCGCGTTCGAATCTCCCGGCCGCACGCGCCGCGATGGGTTCGCCTCGCTGCCAGCGGTGCAGATCGTCAGCCAGTTCTTGTGCAGTCGCATAGCGGCGGGAAGGATTTTTCTCCAGGCATCTCCGCGAGATGATATCCAAGTCGCGCGGCACCCCTGTTAGATGAGGCGGATCCTGCTCGCGGACCGCGAGCAGAAGTCCCGTGATCGATTCGCCGCTGAAGGGCGGCCGCCCCGACAGCAGTTCATGAAGCACAGCGCCCAGGCTGTAGACGTCTGCTGCCACCGTGGCCGGCCCCCGCGATTCCGTCTGCTCCGGTGCCATATACGCCGGAGTGCCGAGAGCGCTCCCGGGAAGGGTCATCCCGGAAGCCGCATCCAGTTTCCGTGAAAGTCCGAAATCCGCCACCAGCGGTGCGCCATTTTCATCAAGGAGGATGTTCCCGGGTTTGATATCGCGGTGAATCACGCCGCGCTGGTGGGCGAAGTGCACGGCCTCTGCCGCCTGCTTCGTCAGTGCAGCCGCTTCCCGCGGCGGGACCTGTCCGCGCCCTTCCAGCGTGCCTCCCGCGGCGAATTTCATGCTGAAATATGGACGCCCCTGATGTTCGCCCACCTCGTAAACAGGAACGATTCCAGGATGATCGAGTTCCGCCAGCCGCTCCGCTTCCGTGCGAAAGCGCTGCACTTCGGCGGCATCCGAAAACTGTCCCCCGCCGGGAATCTTTACAGCTACGATTCGGTTTAGACCTCGCTGTCGCGCCTTGAAAACCGTGCCGGAACTGCCTCGCGCCACAGCCGCCAGCAGGTCGTAATCACCAAAGGAATCGAGAATGCTCTCACCATCCTCCTCCTCAAGCCCTTCGGGCGGCGGCGGAGGTATCACGGCAAGTTTTGAGAGGCAGGAGGCGCACAGGCCGCCCAGCGCACGCGTCGGCAGCGAGCGACCGCACCGGGAACAGGAGGGTGAAACAGGAACAGTCATTGGATGATCCTTCGGAAATTCTCCGTGCGGATTACAGGGCGGCCTTCAACCGCCTCCGCTGAATAGATATCTCACTTCTTCCTCCACCTCCGCCGGATTGGCCACGGTCGCGGCAATTTCCTCCCGAATGCTTTCGCGGAACCGCTGCCGCAGGCGATAAACTGCGACGCAAAAAGCATGCGGTGAGATTCCCGCCTCCGCGGCGGCGGCATGATAGCCATCGGCGCCGGAATCCGCCGCGAGAAACGGGCTCAATGCGGTGAAAAGCGCTCCGCGACCGGTGGCCATGTAGTCATCACGCACGCGACCAAGCGCACAGTCCATTAAGCGCATGGCCCACCGTTTGTCGTAGGCAGTTTCCGGGGTGAGGTCGGCGGCGGCGGGTTCGGTGTACCAGGATTCCGCCTCGTCGTCGTTCAGTGAAATCACCTGCTGCCCTCCACCACGTCGACCGGCGGTGGCCCGACTCAGTTCATCCAGCAGAAAATGATTCAGCGCCCCCAGCAGATAAGACCGGAAGCGCCCCTTGTCGCGGGAAGCCCGGGAAAAGAATTCGCCGCGCAGCAGCCGGGCGAAAAACCCCTGAGTCAAATCCTGCGCGTCAGCAGGTTGATGACCGCGGCGGCGAATCTCGGCATATACCGGGGGCCAGTACGCGCGGCAGAGTTTTTCCAGTGCGGCAAGGGCCTGGACGGATTTTTCTCCGCCCGCCGAATCGACGAGGCTCCAGTGCGTCGGCTGAAAGGGAGTGCCTGTCGCGGTTCCATTGGTAGTGGTGTGAGCTTGATCACCCTGTTCCATTTTCCAAAGCATCTTTCATATGGAGAGCGTCCCGAGCAAGATCATTTATCGCCACGTCACGCCCCTGCACCCTCGCCTTCCCGCCACCTTCGCGATATCCAGTTGGTCACTGCATTGGGGAGTACCCGATGCAAAAACTTTACTTTTCGCAACGCAAATTTGTTATTAGCTGTCGATTCGTTCGGCGAATCGGAAGCAGAGGGCCGGCTACCGCGCTTGGAGATCCAAATCTAGCATGGTTTCACATCGCGGCTTTCACCCGCTGCACCGTGGACACACCTTTGCCAGCGATCTTTGCCGCGTTGCGGATGCTATGCCCGCGCGTAGCAGCTTCGCCACGTCGCGGTGCTTCGCCAGAAAGTCTGCGTCCGCAATGCACGTTCCTTCGAGCCTGCCTAGCTTCACGCCTTTGCGCCGTGCCTCTGCCAGCCCGCTATTGATCCGCTCGCGCAGGGGTCCGTCTCCGCGCGCGCCATCTCGGCCAGGACGGCCAGCATGATCGCGGTGGAGGGGTTGCGCTTACCGGAAGGTAGAAGCGTCTCGATGCCCTGGGCGTGCCAGTAGAGGGAAACGCCGTGGCCTTCCAGCATCTCGGTAAAGGCGTGCGCCACGGACGGGCGGCGGGATAGCCGGGAAATTTCATGCACAAGCACTTTTCGGATTTCCCCGCCAGCAGCCAGTGCCTGCACCCGTTGCAACCCAGCCCGCGCTTCGATGTCCGCGCGTCCCGTGATCGTTTCTTCACAAACCTCCACCCCGGCCCAGCCTTTCGCTTTCGCCACGGCGCGCAGTTCGGTTTCCTGACGGGCCGTTTCCTGTTTGTCGGTGGACACCCGGAGAAGGATGGCGGCGGGAACAGGTTTGGCTGATACTTTCGTGCTCATGCCCGCCATCGTAGCGTGTGTAACACACGTCCGGCCGTCTTCTTAGACATTCCCCGGCGGTTCAAATCGCCAATTAGGAGCCCGGGTGGTTTTTGGGTACGCTTCTCTGAAGCCCTTGACAAATAGGGTTCTCCCCAGCGCTATCGACGCTCAATGCGGAAGGTTAATTTTCCCCACAGCCCGGTTGGCAGGAAGGTTCCCCCTGAAGCCTATCAATCGGCCTACAACGAGGTAGATCGGGGCATATGCACGGTGACGACTGCGTTTCAGGCGCGTGGAATTACTCGTAGCGTGGATACGGGTAATTAATCGACAGGAGCGCTCCTGTCGTCGTCGTCCCGATAGTAAACATCTTCCAGTAACATTTTCCCGTCCCGAATAAAGTAAAACTCGCCGTGACGGCCTTTTTTCAAGTCAAGGAGCCCGCTTCCCGACAACCACCCGCGGGAGGGTTGCCCCCGGGGGCATCGATGATCGTGAAATTGAACACGGCGCTCCAGCCCGGAGAGGAATTCTGCAAAGCGGGAATGTGAAATACAGCTGCCGTGCTGCCGTTTGCGCTGGACGTGAGGCGCAACTGACCGCCTTGCACGGAAGCCGTCCCGTCATTGCTTTGAATCACGGAGCCGTCGCCAAGATTTGTAGTTCCGTCTGCAAAGGTGAATGACTGCGTGTAGCTGGTGGCCGCCGAGGCGGGCAGAGCAAAAAGGACTGTCGCTAGGGCGGATATGAGGGTGGATAGGTCATAGCGAGTTTGGCCTTCGAGGTTCTGAGCGTTCTGGCGGACCGGGTCGGCAGACTTTTGATTGGATGGGGTCGTTTGCTTTTCATTGTTCGAGGGGGATGTCGTTTCACCGCATGCAGCCTTGGGCCGGATCTCGCGATCGTGAGCGATCTGGCGAACGGCTTCCCGCAAGGCTGGCGAAATCCATGGAGGGTGGCTTGTCGCCACTAATATGCGCTCTCGTAATTGCCGCGGACGTATGTGTGGGAACTGTCCACAGTCTGGCCGGAGGGAAGAGAACTGGCGCTCAATTCGAAGGCGCTAGCGCCTATCTGGTGAATGCGGGCCGCCGGAAAGGTTTGACCATTGCACCGTCGGCCTGGTTTTGGTAATTTTTTTGAAATCCCGTGCCGGGAACCGGGAAATATGTGACAAGCCCTCCGGGTTTTTCCCGGCAACACTTTCCTCAACTCCCGCTTCCTATGAATACCGGACCCCTCCGCTGGTTCATCCTGCTGCTGCTTTTCACCGCGCCCTTCCTCTCCCGGGCACAGACACTGAGCAGCATCGGCGTGCCGGCGTACTATCCGCAGATGGGTAACACCTTGAACAGTCCCTGGAACAACACGAGGTTCGCCAAGATCAGCACCGACGGCAGCATGATGGTGGGTGAGCATGGCTCGACTGGCAATGGCTCAAGAGCATGGAAGTGGACCAATGGCTTGTGGGAGTATCTGGAGGGACCGGGAAACAGTCACGTGACCATGTCGCACGACGGCCAAACGGTGGCGTTGCGCAACGCGATAATCGGCGGAGGAGACAGGGTATACTTCAATGGCCAGTTGATTTACACCTCTAGTACGGACCGGAGGATTCAAGACATCACGGCCGACGGCAGCAAATACCTGACCATGCGCCAGGACTGGTCTGTGCCGCACGTCTATATCGTGGAGCGCGGGAACGGCACCACATGGGAACGGCTGCCGGATCATCCCTGGGACGATTGGATTGGCAATCTCAATAAAGTCATGTGCTCCGCCAATGGAATGACTGTGGCCGGAAATGACCATGATTTTCCCTATCTCTGGCGGGGTGGTGCGCCCATGCGGCTGGGGCCGACGCTGGACAACGATTACGACACTGAAGCCCGGGCGATTTCAGAGAATGGCCGGGTGGTGGTGGGCTATCGCAATTACGGGGACGACTTCGCGGCGACGGAGGATCCCAAAGTGGCCATTCGTTGGGTGGACGGTGTGGAGCATATTCTGCCATCCCCGGCAGGATGGCGCAAGATGGATGCCTACGCCGTATCCGGGGATGGCTCGGTCATTGTAGGCCGCTATCTGGATGTGGACGATTATTACCAGGCGTTCATCTGGAGAGCGGAGACGGGGAGCATGCGGCTACTCGACTATTTCAGAGACTACTTCGGGATCGATACGCAGTTCTGGTGGCTGAATACGGCAGATCTGATCTCAGGCGATGGCAAGGTGATGGTGGGCATCGGCTGGGAACCCACGGGGGAGAATATCGTGTGGCGCTTTGAGGGGGATGAGCCGCGAATCACCATCACCGCGCCGGTGGCCGACGAAATCGTGGAGCCAGACACTTCGTATACGATCCGCTTCAAGACGCCACCGAACGTCACCTCCGTGAATATCCATCTAGTGAAGAACTCATTGTCTTCCGGAGGGGCCCGGACGCTGCTGGCCAGCGACGTGCCAGCTGCCGGGGGGACGTTCGTGTGGCAGGTGCCGGCTGAACTGCTCTCGCCTTCCACGTTTGTAGTGGTCGCGGACGCGGACGACCCATCGTTCGAGGAGATCAGCTCCCGTTTTCGCGTGCGCCTGCCCTGGTATCTCCATCGCGTTTCCGGCACTTTCCAGAACCCCGAGTACACCCCGTTCTTCCCGGAAGTGAACGCCTTCTCGTTCCTGCCCCAGAACGGAGCAGGACAAGTCATCTGGCCCGACAGCTATTGGCAGGACAATCCCGCGTTTTGGTACAACAACGGCGGCCAAGACCCCTTCTATCCGCCCGGGACGGATTACCACCCGCTCTTTTTCAGCCGCCAATACTCGTTCTCATTCGAACCGTGGCTGGCAGTCGTCAAGGCCTTCGGGGTGCCGGGAGTTTACAGCACTCTCGAGCCTTGGACGCTCGGAGGTGTCCAATGGAACCAGCCCAATCCGGAAGCGGGCATCTGGTGGAATTGGCAGTTGGATCAATCCGGAGGAGTGTATGAGGGCGCGTGCTACGGCTTGTCCATGGCGATGCTGGCGGCGTTCCAAAACCCGGAGCAATTCGACGCCAAGTGGCTGCCGTTGGGCCGAAACAGCGATAAGCTGGCGGACAGGCAGGTGGCGGACGGGCCATTGTTCGAGGAAACGCTCGGGGCGGTCCATGCGTTGCACCTGTACCAGCTTGGGCGGTTGCAAACCGCGGAAATGGATCTGTCGCGGGGTGTCAGCCCAGCGCCTCTGAGCGCGACGACGCCACGGGACGTAGTGGCGCGACTGAAGTCCATGTTCGAGCGCGATGATCGGGATCGGGATCGTTTCATCATCTTCGAAAGCGAGATGCTGCCACCCGATCCGCAGGGAAGGCCGCGCATCGGCGCACACGCCGTGGTTCCCTACGCGATGGGGTTTGAAGGTGAGGAAGGGAGCGACGAGGGATTGTACACCATTGGCATTATCGATCCCAATCAGGGCCCGAGGAATCCGGCGCATGATAACCCCACGTACCTGTATGTTGACACACGCACCGACGAATGGTGGCACGAGAACGAGAACTGGGCGGGAGACACCGGTAAGGGGCTCTTTCTGTCCATGGAGGTCATCCATGCGTTTGCGCCGGCTTCCACCACGTGGCCGCACATCTTCCCCGGCGTTGGGGCGGACATGCCTCCTCGCGATCGGCTTTCCATTGGGATCATCGGAACCGAGGGAGCGGTCAATGGCGCGACGGGGGAACTCCGGTTTGCGGGAGGTATCCGGACCGAGACTCTGCCGGGTGGCTACATTCATTTTCCCCTGACGGGCGCGCCTTCGAATCCCGAAGCCTACCATGTTCCTGCCGGGGCAACCTACCGCGCGGAGGCGGTTCCCCTAGCCGATGGCTGCGCGGGGGTCCGCGTATCGGGCGGGGATGTCACCTCGACCTTCATGCAGACGGCGGCCACCGCCTTAACGCGGCAAGTGGTGGAACTGCTTCCGGAAGGCCTGCATTCGGTGAGCGGTGGGGGGGGGACATTTGAGATCATGGCTTTGCTGTTCGCGGAGCCCCAGGAATTTCGCGGAATCCGGGTGACCGGCTTGAAGACGGAAAATCCCGAGGGCCTCCGATTGGTTCGCGACACCGACGGCTTCCGCCTGACCGCGCCAGCAGCGGCGACCACCTATAATCTGGAACTCAGCCGCACGTCTCCCGATGGACTCCAGATTTTCCATCACGTGGACGTGCCGCTCGCCGCCGGAACAACCCACATTTTTCATCCGGCTTGGCCCACACTCGGCGGCGGTCCGACCTCCCTGGCGGTGGACCTAACAGGGGACGGGATGGCGGACGAGTCAATTCCTTTGGACAACCAAGCCCCGAGCGCTGCGATCTGGACCGGCTGGGACGGCGGGAGGGTTCAGTTGGAGATTGAAATGCAACAAGGGGCGCCCGGGTTCCGGGTGGTCGCGCTGACGAATCGCCCTTACCAGGTTGAAATCTCCCGGAACCTCGTCGAATGGGAGAGTTCCGGAACGGTGCCCGCCAACTCATGGGTGCCGCTGGCAAATCTTCCCGGAGTGACCCCTGCGGATCGGCGCATTTTCATCCGGATTCCGCGGTGAGTATCCCGGTCGGACCATGGGCCAGTCAGGCTCGTGGCGCGCTGAATGCGGTAGGTCTCCGACGACCCAAATACAGATCACGGCCCGAAAACGCCGGGGCTGAAACCCAATTGACCGCTACTCCCCTCCAACAGCGCTGCTCCACGCACTCCCGTGCCATTGGCCACATTATTCGCCGTCATACCGCCAGCCAGGTGCTAAAATTCCCTCCCGCATACAGATCGCCCTCCATACCTACGAGCGCTGTCACGGAGGAGCCCCGACCGGACAAAGTCAGGTCCGCTATAACATTGGTTGGCGTCATCCCAGCCTGCGCGTTTTCCAGCCCCATGCCCTCAGTCATCGGGCACTTTGAGAGGCCGCCAGAAAAACGTCTGAGAGAGCACTCTTACCAGGG
Source organism: Verrucomicrobiales bacterium (assembly GCA_035550135.1). Classification (GTDB taxonomy): domain Bacteria; phylum Verrucomicrobiota; class Verrucomicrobiia; order Verrucomicrobiales; family V1-33; genus V1-33. Next base: position 65,207 of record DASZQB010000061.1, on the reverse strand, counting down.
GACTGGGGAAGCGGTGAACGGAGCGGGGTCGGGAGGGGCTCCTTATATGGAGTCAACGATGCACGCAAACGGTTCACGGAACGCTGTCATATCGCACGGTTTGGCGGACGTATTGACGCGAGTCGGCAGGAACTGGCAGGGTGGAACTGCGAACGGTAAAGCGCGCGCCGGTGAGGACTGCTTCGCTCTGCGCCGCGGAAATGATATACCACGATTCAAGATCGGTACTGTATTCCAATTGCGTCGTAAGACGCGGATCATCCGTGCGCTGCAGCCAGGTGATATGGAGGAGCGGCGGTGAGCCGTCGATTACGTACTGCGGTGTGCCGAAAAGAGGTTCGGGCGCCAGGTGATCGAAGGTGGCGGAATCAGGTGCGAGCGGTTTGAGGTTCACCGCATATTCGATGAGATCGGAAAGCCCGTCGCCATCCGTATCGGAAGTGCCGGTAACGCCGTTCTCAGCGCGCCACAAATCGAAGAGCGTGGTTGGCTCGGGGTGCGGCAGAAACGAAAGTTTTTGCATGGCGGGTGCGGCATTGTCCGAAAGGCGACTGGCGGCGACCAGATGGGTCTCGGTCATGGCGACCTCCACGCCAAATTCGGCGAGGCTCGCGGCCGGGCGCGGCATCTCTGCAGAAAAAGCCCATGCGTCATCGGCGCCCCTCCGAAAGACATACGTTGCGCCCCGGTGTTTGACGCCCCCAGCTGTTACCCCCGGCGCGCCGGCAAGCAATGTGCCGCCGCGCAGGGCAAGGGCACTGCCAAATGCGGCCTCGTTTTGGGCAACCGGCGGCGCAAGAGTTTGCATTTTCACGAACGGTGCCGTCAGCGTGTCCCGTTTATAGAGATGCACGGCTCCCGCCTGGGAAGCAGCGGTGTCATCGCGTGGCGCACCCACAGCGAGCCAAAGACCGTCCAGTGCAATGGCGTAGCCGAAGTGATTGGGGCCCTTATCGGAAAATTCCTGTTCGGGTGCCGGATCGAAGGAAGTTCCCGCTGCGACACGCCGCCAAATCGACACCATGCCCTGTCCCCCTGCACGGCTGGGATCACCGGCGAAACCACCGACGAGCAGATCACCCGACATCACCACACGGCAGGCTGGCTTATATCCCCAGTCCTGGAGAACGGGCTTTAGTTGTGTCTGTGCGTTAATCGAAATCGTGCCGTTGGCCCCGCGGGTAATGCGGTAGGGCGTCACGCCGGGCTGGCCTGCCGACTGACTACTGGCAGGATTGGCAGTGGCTATCGCAAGAAAATCAGGGAGCAGGGCAGCACTATGCGCGTAAGGCAGCGAAAGAATGGTGCGTGAAGGCCATGTTCCGCCGGCGGACTGATACACATGGATGCGGGCATCTTTGCCCCGCTCGCGCCCCGAAGTATCGTAACCGGTCTCCACCACGGCCATGACGTCGCCGTTAACAGCAAGGTCTTTGCCAAACCAACCGGAGAGTCGCGGCGTTGGGGGGGCGAAGGATTTCACGGGCAACCACCCTGCGGCCCCGTCACTTTCCTGGAAAATCTGGGCCGCGCCTGCGGCAGCCTGCGTGGAGAACGTATCCGGTGCTCCGCACGCGAGTAGAAGGCCGGAGGAGGCGAGGCCGCGCCCGAACGAATCCGGCAAATCATTCCGGACAGTGGGAGCGGGAAGTACTAAAGGGGTGCCGTCAAGATTCGCCGCGCGCAAACTGCCATCGCCAACGCCGAAATAGGCTCGTCCGCCGAGCACGGCGAACGACGAGATATTGGAACTTGAAAGCTCGACCGGCGTCTCCTCCCATACGGCGCCCTGGGCGCTGAACCAGGCGGCACGATAGACCCGGTATTTTCCCGTCAGCATGTCCGTGAAGACGGAATAAAGCGTGTTTTGGTCCAGTGCGCGCAGGTGGGCCCACGGATGCAGGGTGCTCGCGGCGGCACCATCAAACACCGTCAGGCCGTTGATTACCGAAGCGTTTCCCATGTGAATCGCCAGCGGCTGGCCCTTGAGTGTCAGGCTCAGCGTTTTCGTGTTACCGTAGGCGCCCCCAGGGTTAATTTCCTTGCCGTTTTCCAGCGCACCGCTGGAATGATACAGGCGATTGCCCAGGCCGTAGCACCAATAGACGCGATCCGGAACGCCGGTTTTCGCGATGTTCCACGATTCACCGCCATCGCCGCTTCCCATGATCACGCCGATGCCGCTGGCACCTTCGACGGGGGGCTTGGAACCGCAAAAGAACAGAGAGCCTCCGGCACTCGCAAAGTCATACACGTGAAGGCAGCCCGCTGGCGTGGCGTCGCGCCAGATTCCGTCCGCACCGCGATAGCTGTAATCCCGAAAATCCTCGTAATGCGACGGATCATTGTGCGCGGCGTAAAGCGTGCCGCCAATTGTGCGAAAGGTGTTCAGTTCATCCGTGGCGGCGGAGTGTTCGAGGTGGAACGCGTTCAGCGCGGGGTCATAGCTGACGATAAAGACGGGGGGATAAAAGTCGGTGTTCGTGCCATATCCCATATACACCCTCCCGCCGTGCACATGCAGCGAAAGGATCGAGGGAAAGGGAGTTAACCTCGAAGTGGGATGATCACCGACCTTCACTTCTGTCACTGCCAAAAGCTTTGTGGCGGCTAAAAGGAAAAACAGCGCGGACTTCATGGGAAAGCGAATCATGGTTGCGTGACACGGAGCCTGACAAAACGGCGCGGACCCGCCGGATCGACGGGTACCGTGTCCCGCGTGCGGCAGAGTTCCCAGTCCGCGCCAAGCGGACGGAGCACCTCAAGGGTTCCGGTACTTTCCCACGAGCCGGCAGGATCGACAGCGCCCTGCATTTGATAGGAAAGTCCGGAGTTGAGCCGCCGGGCAAAGTGGAGCTCGAGATAATCGGCGCCGTCGAGCGAGCGGCCGATGCGGGGCATGGGCAGCCCCCTCGCATCATCGGGGCCGGTCAGCGAGCCGGCAAAGAACGTTACGTCCGCCGCGCCCGGGTCGAGCCCGAATGCAAATTCGAGAAGGCCAGCGGCTCCATCCCCGTCGGAGTCATCGGCAGCACGGGCCGCATTCGTGGGCAGACTGGCGAGGACACTTTTTGACGCCCACGTGCTGAAGGTCCATTCCGGGACAAACTCTACGCGGTCGAATTCGGCAGACGCTAGATTGGCGGCAACGGTCCACCGCACGTTTTGAGGGCCGGCGGGAACGGCGAGGTCAGCTTGTTTCCAAACCGCCAGGTTCTGACTCACCGGGGGGCCGCCCCCGATAGTGCAAGTGATGGCATCCGTTTGCGGTGTGTTGGTGCGCCACCAGAAGCGAAGACGGCCGGGACCCGTTACGGCGGTCTGCAAAGTTCGCGGTGCTGTCCCGAGCGCGAACGCCGCGGCATCGCCATCCACCATGGCCCCCTGCGGGAGCGCGTGAGCCACCACACCGGCAGACGAAGTAAAGGTGAGGCCCGTAACATCGAGCGCCTGAGATAAGGTTACGCCTGGCGCAGCGTCGATGCGCAGGCTGTCCACAAATGCCAGCGCACTGGAGCTTCCGGAAAAAATTCGCGCCGTGCCTGGACGATCAAGCCAGAGCGATTGGGTGCCGGCCGCCCACGTCTGGGACAACTCCGGGGGCGGGGTCAAATAGTTAGTGAAGTAGGTGGTGGCGCCGGCAGTGCTGCGGAAAGCCAGCCGCGCCGGACCAATCGTGGCAGTGTAAACGCTCTCCGTACTGGGCAGCAGCAGCCCCTCAGCGCCGCCGGAAGTGACGAATGGCCATGCAGCAGGCTCCGTACCGCTTGTAACAACCAGAGGCTCGGCACCTCCGAGGGCCGTAATCGGGTCGAAGGACAGCGGGAGTCTTGCGATTTGAGACACGAAGGACACGGTGGTCGTGCCGGGCTGGTTTCCAAAATAGACGGTCTGCGGGCCCGGACCCAGCAACACATGCCCCGGGCCGTTAAGCACGTCCACCGGTGGCAAAGAGCCCACGGTAACGCGCAGGAAGCCGCCGTTTGCAGAGTAGCTCAGAATGCCAGGACCATTCGTTGTCAATTGGAGCGCACGCTCGATGCCGGCACGCAACCCCGCGGCATCGCCGCCCGTGATGGAAGCACCTTGTTGGCCGACTGCAGAACCCGGTGAGACGGCTGCCGCCGTGACACCGGCAGGCAAGTCCAATGCCTCTGCCAATGAAACAGACTGCGGAGTCGAACGGATGCCACCCAGACAAATCGTGCCCGAGAGCAGCCACGTCATGGGTTGGGAAGACATCTTCCAAACCATTCGTCGCGGCGTCCACGAAAGGCCGTTCGCCGGTGCCGGAGGCGGGCCGGAGGCCGCAGGATCACCGGGAGAGAAGATACTCGTTGTGTCCCGGCTCTTGACCTGACTCGCATTCGCGGCTTGTTGCCACCATGTGTAAGCTGCGGGCCCGTTGCTCTCGACGGCGATCATCCCGCTCTGGCCGGGTGGAAGATCCATGCACACTCCCCCGCCCGGCAGCACGGAGAACGCATTTGAAGGCACGAAGATTGCCGCACCGCTCAACCCGCAGGCCTCTGCGAGCACGGGCGCGCCAGCAGTCCAGCGCAAGTCGGCTACTCCTCGCGAGCTAAATGACAGGGTGATTTTGTGAAGTCCTGGCGAGGGCAATTCAAGGCGATGCCGTTGCCATGTGTTGCCCGTATCCAGCGCGAATTCCAGAACATCATCCACTGCGATGTTGCCCCCATTGGCATAAAACTCCAATGCGCCCGCACCTTCCGTTTCAACCTTGAGGGCGGGAACGATGTTGCCGCTCGAAAATCCCAACAGCGCCGGTGCCGGGACGGCCCCGCCGGCCGGCAGGGTGCGCCACAGACCCGGCCCCAATGTTAAGTTCACCCCCGCTCCCCTCAGCCACGCCGGAACGGAAGGATTTGGCGTGATCATCGCGCTATTGATCAAAAGTCCATTGCCAAAAACGCCGCCTGCGGGTGTGAGGCGCAGAGTTTGTGTGCCTGGCAGCAGCAGATAAACGGAATCCGTGCCAAGATTTCCTCCTGTATCAATTCCGTTGACCGCCACCCGGATGTCGCCCCCTTCGACTCCGCTGAAGGAGACGGCGTGGGGCGCAGTGAAGATCGTTTCCAATGCGGCGCCAATGGAGCCCGCCTGCACAAAGGCTACGTCGTCCGCGGGAGGCGATGGCTGCACGGGCGGATAAGGCAGCGCTTGCCATGCCGGGCTGCCGGTCGTCGTCCACGCGCGACCCGGCGTGTCCAGAGCATCCGCAAGCGAGGGTGCCGTGAGCACGCGCCACGCTACATCATCGACGAGAAAGAGATGCCCGTTACCGGACGGATAAATGCTCACCGTGCGGGATCCGGGCAGCGCGAATGATAATCGGAAACGCCCGAGGTCGCGGCCATAAAGCGCACCGGCATTGCGCCACACCGTTTCCACATTAGGCGGGAGTGTTCCCGAAACATTGACGCCCGGCGCCGCGTTCGGCGGCAACGCACAGGTAAACTCAAACTCCCCGGCACCGCTGAACGTGAAGGTCAGCGCAGAGCCGGAGTCGGTCCCGATCACCGCATCGCCACCCTCGGTGTAGGGAGCGGTGACGAGCCGCCAGACGCTGGTATTTCCATTCACCGTAACTCCCGCCGGCGTATCCAGAGCGGCTCCCAGCGTCAGAGGCAGCGTCACGGGTGTGATCCGCACGTCATCCACAAGCGCGCACAGAGTGTCCCCGCCCTCGGAGGCATAAGCGACCCATTCCAGCATGCGGGCGCCCGCAGGTATATCCAAATTCACCTCTTCCCATTCCTGGACCTTTGCCAGCGCCAGCGCATAACAACCCTCGACCGAAAGGTTCAGGGAGGCAGGGCTGAAAGCAGGCGGGCCTGAAGCCGCTCCGCGGTACCACCGGAAGCTGAGTCTTGCCGGTCCGGTTACGGTGGTGCTGAGCCGCGATTCGGTGTCGAATGAACCCTGAGCAGTCATCCGCAGCGCATCCCCGTTTACGACACTGGCCGCCGCGCCTGCCACCCCGTCGCAGTTCTTGCTTGTCCACGAACGCGCAGGGGCATCCAGCGCCTCAACTACCGTTGCAGGCGTGAAGGCGGTGAGCGTGACCGCGTCCATGAGAGCAAAGGCGCCGGCGGCACCAGGCTGCCATTGCAACGTGAGGGTGTGGCCCCGTGCGCAGGGTACTGGCAGCGTCACGGCGGTCCATCCCTGGGATGGCGTCGCCGTCCAAAACGGCTGGCCGTCCAGCAGCAGGGAAAAGGCGGACCCACCTTCGGATTGAAACTGATAGGAAAATCCCAGTGATCCGGCTCCGTTAAACACCAGCGCCGCTGTCGCAACAGTTCCCGCCGGCGCATTATCCGGGGACCTCAGCGCACTGCCGCCCGTCGCGGTCGCATCCGCGCGCGGCGTCCACGCGCTGCCCGCGCTGCCGGACCCGGCGGCATAGTCGAGCGTCAGCGATACGGTGTCTTCGTCGCCTGGCGTGTAGCGGAAGTCGTCCAGAAAAAGGATGCCTCTGCCAAGTCGCCTATTGAGAATGGAGAGCCGGTGCGTGCCGGCGGGCACCCGGTGCCGCAACTCACGCCAGCCTGCACTAAATGTAATTTCCTGGATGACCGCGTCATCGAGCAATACTTTGGCCGCCACTCCAGCCGGTGTTGGCGTAACGTCCCACTCGGTAGCCCAGCGCAGCGCCAATTCTCCGGGACCCGTCAGGGTGGTGAAGAGTTCTGCGCCAAAAGTCTGCGTTTGGAGCGCAAAAGCGTCCCCACCCGCCAGCGGACGATTGATGCGAAATCCGGCACCGGCTGAGCCAGGAGTATTTTGCCAGGGCACGGGCGAATCAAGCGCCTCGGTGGCGGATACCGACTCGCCAACGAAGACGTTGTCCATGAGCACGGCCTGGGATGAAGCCCCCTGTGGCGAGAATCGCACCATCCCGGTACCGGTCCCTCCAGTAATCACCCGCCGCCGCACCCATCCCGGCGTCACGCCGTCCTGCGCAGGCTGCAATAGATTGCTCTGGACCGACAGGGCCGCGGGCGCCACGGCGAGCTCAGGTCCACCCGCGACAGCGGTGGTGTATTCCACCCACGCCGGGAGTGTCGTTTCTGTTTCCAGGTAACGCAGACCGGTAACCGGCGGAGCGATGGCATAATCCGCACTTTCTCCGGGCCCTGGGCCATCGTTCAAGGTTTGCCATGCTACGGCGGTGGTGCGCCACAGCCGCCCCGGCGTGTCGAGCGCATCCGCCAGAGTCACGCCGCTGTACGAACGCAGTCGCACCTCGTCCACCAGCAGTTGTGATGTGCTGCTGAATGGCTGACCGCCCGCGGCGCTCCAGACGAGTTCCGTCCCGCCGCCCGCACTGAGCTGCACAAACTCCTGTCGCCATTCATCGTTTGAGGAATCATTTCGCGTTTCGGTGCCCGCGGTGAATGTCAGGAGAGGCCCCGATCCAGCGCGCTTCCACCAGTAAGACAGCAATCCCGGGCCGGGCCATGGTGTGTGGAACGAACCCGCACTGCCTCCGCCTGTACCCGTGAACGACAGCGCGTCCGTGCCGTCATGCGCCGCCGAACCAGGCACCGAGGCGCTCCACGGTCCCAGCACCGTCCAATTCCATGCGGGCTGGTCCAGCGCTTCACCGACGGATGCCGCGCCTGCGGACTGCAGTGAAAAATTGTCCAGGGCACCGTCTCTTTGCGAATCGGCAACAAGACGCAACTTATGCAGACCGGCCGTCAGGGGCAGAAGCACGGCTCTCCAGGAACTCGAGTCGAGGCTCTGCACCTGGACGCCATCCATCAACAGGCGGCTGCCGATCACATCGATGGAAAGCCATCCGGGGCCGGTGACGTCCCATTCGAGAACGGCAACCTCTTCGGCCCGCGGCACCGCTACGATCTCCGGCCTTTCCGGGTTGCTCCCTGACTGGACGGCGCGAAACCTCCTGCCCGGAGAAGTGCGCAGCGGCGTACCGTCCGGCATACCAGCCGCGCTGCCGCCGGACACCTCAACCCACGGAAGGACACCCACATCATTCAGCCATACCTCGCCGCCGGAACCCCCGGTGCGGCTCACGCGAAAGGTGATTTGATTCGGCCCCGATGCGGGCAATTCCAGGAACTCCCGCTTCCAGTCGGAGGTCGACCCGGCTGAGAAAATTTGAGAGCCATTGGCCAGCACAACGAAGCTCACGCCCGACGGCACGCCGCGGGCGAAAGTCAGCCAGCCCGGGCCGGTAAGTGTGGTGGAAAGGTCGGCCATTGCCCCGTTCGCCAAAGACACCACCACCATTGCATCGCTGTCACCTGGATTACTCGCCGGCAGCGGGGCGGCGCGGCCCAGCCAGCCATCGGTGGCACCAATGTGGGACTCTGTCCACGTCACTCCCGGCGTGTCGAGGGCCTCGGCGGGGGCAAACAGGTTTCCGGTATTGAGAGAAATGTGATCGACCGCGATGACACTGGCACCATTGGCACTGATGGTCGTGCGCACGACCTCGCCGTCAGTCGTGGCGGTAAGAGGAATTTCCAAATCCTGCCACCCTCCGGAAAGCGTTGCCTGACCGGATTCCCATGAGACAAACGTTCCCTTCGCTCCCCAAATCCGCAATTGCACCACGCCCCGGCCAGTAGTCTGGAGCGTAAATGAAGGCGCACCTTCCATCAGCAGCTGCCGGCCCGTAGCACCGTCCCAGCCTTCTACCGGCGCGGCGGACCGCTGCCCGCGTGCCGCGGCCACCCTGACACCGGCATTGCATTCGGTAATGCTGCTGAGGGTCTCTGCTGCGCCGGCCGAATACTTCACTGCGTCAAGGCCGGGGAAAAGCGTAAAATGATAGGTAGTCGCCCATCGCATCCTCCAGTCGCCGGCCGGCAGTTCGATCACGCCACGGCTCCAGCCTCCGGTGGTGCTGCTCAAAGTGGTAAAATCGTTGAGCGCGCAGGTCATGGCCCCTTCCCACGCGAACTCCAGCCGTCCCGCGCCGCTGCCCGCCCCCTCCACCCAATCGGTCGTCGGCCGAAGGACAAGGCAACGGACCGCGTCATTACCCTCCACGGCGTTACCCCCATTCCCAATTCCGCCCAGCGTGGTATTCGGCGCTGCCGTCCACGTCAGGTTCGGGGCGTCAACCGCCTCCGCGATGTTCACCATGGTAAGAGGGGTAACCGTCACGGTATCCAGCCTGCCAAATCGGTCGAATGCAGTGTTGATATTCCCTTTTGTCTCCCACCGCAGCAGGCGGCTGCCGGGCGGCACAAGACTGCTCAGTCGTTTCCACCCCCCGGTCACCGCCTCCACGTTCGGCGTACGCGGTAATCCATCCATCGTGAAGGTCAAGTCATTGAGATCAAGCCAAGTCACTTGCGCGGGCCCCGTAACCGGCAGCGATACCCAGGCTCCTCTGTCGAAGAAAGTCACCGCGTCCTCTCCGTCGAATGAAGTCCCGGCGGCGTCCGAGGCCATGACTCCACCAGCAGCCTGCCAGGGGAGCGCCTCCGCCTCTAATGCCGTCCCGATGCTCAATTCGGTGATGGGGGTCCACCGCAATTTGTCCACCAGCGCCGTCATGCCTTCGGGAATCGAGAGGATAACCTCGACCGCAGGTACGGGCGCATTCAGAGGCTGAACAAACTCGAGCGTAGCATAGCTGCCCGCCGACAGCGGCGGATTTGCGTATGCGACGCTGCGCAGCGGAAACTCCGCATTGATGACACCCGGCGTCCCTGTCCCCAGATAGTTGATCGCAAATGACAGCGTTCCTCTTCCGGCTAAAGGGAGGCGCAACCGGGCTGCCGCATTCGTGGCGGTGCGGGGTGACGGCGCCAGCACCAGCACATCCCCGTCCTCCGCACTGAGGTCGGAACTGGAAGTAGTAAACCATCCCGCGGCTACGGTAGTGACCGTGATGTCACCCGGGAAATTCGCATCCACTGCGTCCGCGATACTCAACGGCTGCGCCGGGAGCACCTTCACCGCGTCCACCCACACGGAATCGGCGCCGTGTGCCGTCATGGCATCTTTGCGGTAAACCAAATCCACGCGCTGGTCTCCCCCCGGAATATCCAACGTCAGCGTTTGCCATGGTTGCTCACCGGAAAGGCGCTTTATCAGCAATCCGCCGACGGAAGCCTCAAACCAATCCGCATTCGCCTCTGTGGACGTCCGCACCTTCAGCGACATCCGCGCCGGCCCCGTCAATGTTGTGCTCAGCGCTCCCATGCCCGACCGCGCCAAACGCACTGCATCCTCTCCGTCGTAGGTCACATCGTTCTCAATGAGCGTATCCGCCGGAGAATTCCAGGTTAAATCCGTTGTATCAAGCGCGTCGGAGATGGTTTGTCCCTGCACTCGCACTGCACAAACAAGCGGAAGTACAAGCAAAGAAAATCGTCGGGAGGCTTGGATAAAAAGATCGACTCTTTTGGGAACACTTTCTGGCGCATACATTGCAGAATTCTAAACAGTGGTGGGCTGGATTACCAGACCTTTCAGGATCGCGAACTGGTTCCTGGGGCGCGGGCCGGCAGGTCCGATGTCCTGTTGAACACCCGTTGCAAAATCCTTACTTTTCGCAACGGAGCGCAAAATTCCTGTTCCCCCATTCAAATGTGTTGCAAAAACTAATTGCAAAACAAAACGCGCGTGCAATAAGGTTTCGCAACAACAAACTACATTGTATGAGAATCGGATACGCCCGCGTCAGCACTCTGGACCAGGACACCGCCGCCCAAATCGAAAAACTCAAAGCCGCGGGCTGCGGTCGCATTTTCGAAGAGAAAGAAAGCGGCGGCCGGTGGGATCGCCCTCAACTACAGGCCATGCGGGAACACCTTCGTCCCGGCGACACCGTGGTCATCACGAAGCTGGACAGGCTCTCCCGCAGTCTGAAAGACCTTCTATTCCTCCTGGATGAATTCTCAAAGGCCGACGTCGCCTTCGAATGCATCGATGACCGGATCGAAACCGCTTCCCCTGCCGGAAAGCTCATGCTCCAAATGATCGGCGCGTTCGCCGAGTTCGAACGGAGCCTCATCCGCCAGCGCACAGGCGAGGGCATGGCGCGGGCCAAGGCCGAGGGTCGTGCGGGCGGGCGCCCCCGCAAGCTGACGCCCCAGCAACGCGCCCACGCCCTCGACCAACTAAAAGCGGGAGCGTCACAGGCCCAATTGGCGAAAGTCCTCATGGTGGACCGCGCGACCATCTGCCGCCTCGCCGCGAATGCTCCCGTTTAGCTTGGACAAACAGAATCCAGAATTGCGGCCGGAGCACGCCGCCATCCCATCCCCGCATCATCGTCCGCCACGGCTTGCCGCATTTCCTCGATTCCTTCCTTCATCTTCGAGAGTTCGCGGATGACTGCGGCCCTGAATCCTGGGCCGCGGAGCAACTCCTCCATTGAGGGACGTGGCGCCGGAATGGCGGTAGCGGTAACCTCCGACTTGACCGGCGCGTTGGCCCCCGTCAGATTCGCCAGCGCCTCAAGGCTGCGGCTGATGCACGGCTTGCTAATCTCCTCTACCTCCCACGCACCCTTTTCCTCGCCGGTCCCCGCCACGCGCCGCGTCCTCTTAATTTTAGTGCACAAAGGATGTGTCTCATCAATCTGATCGATGGGCGTCGTCAGGATCTCCATATGCGCGGAGATAAGCGTCTCGGCGTCGATCCCGAAGTTCTTCAAGGCGACCTTTCCCGCCTCGGAGCGAAGGTAATTGACCCTTAGCGCCACCTTAGGATTTTTCGTCAATCGACTGGCGGAGATCCACAAACTCTCGTTGCTTGATTTCGAGCTGATGTGCCGTTTGTAGGCCGCAGCCGCCGACGCGCCCAGCGCCACCATTTTCGCAAAGCGTTCGTGCCGGCGCGGCAGGATCGGTTCGGAGCCGGGAATGGCAGGTGCCAGTTGCATGCAGTGCAAAACGGTAAATTGGGAGATGGTGCTGCACACTACTCCTTCTATTGCGGATCGCGAGAAAAACGGTCTCCAATTGGAAAATGTCGGCAGAGCAATGCCCTCCCTTATGCCGTCCCAACAGTTTCTCCCGGATCGGGAAAGGAGTTGTGGAGGAAGTCCCATTTTTGCTGAACCGGTATGCGAGCGGGAGCCTTGCTGTGGCGGCTCCGCGAATCCCGCTCGGGAACCGGACCGGGACCAAAGCGGAGTGCGGCACAGAGGCGCGACCGAGGCGGTGGAGCGGGGAGGCAATGCGGAAACGGAATAAGTGCCGCAAGGCCAAGCGAAGCGCCGTTATGCCGGATTCCGGGTTGCCGCCGGACGAGGGTGAGAAATTGGGTTCGGGCCCACGCACGCCCCTAAAGTTTAGCCCGGACACGGCCCGAGTTCCCGAGTGCCCACTGCCCGCGGGGAGGGGCATAGTTTGAGCAGTAAAAGCGAGTTATCTTTGGCAAACTTGCTTGATTATTAAGAATTCTGAATAAAATCTTTGACTTGCGGCGGCTGGTTCCCTGATAAATTCGACTACCCCGAACCATGTCTCTTACTTTTGAAAATCTCATTTCGTCCCCTTCCCGGATCGAAGAGCTCCGCCCGAAGGTAGATCAATGCAAGAAGTGTAACGTCCGAATTGAAGAATCGCGGACGGGACGGCACGAGACTGCCGACGGAGTGCTGTGCAGCGACGATTTCTACAGCGAACTCGGGGCTCTAATTGAAACCCACCCTGTCGTATCAGGTGCCTCACGTGTGAGGTGACCGGACGCTAGTCCGGGCTCTAACTCGCGCGGGATGATCACACATTTTCTTACGGAGGAGACGGTAGCGGCGTTCCTTGAGGAACTCCTTGAGCGTTTGCGGGAAATGGACAACCCCCCGGACACTTTTTTCGCTGTCACCGGCTCTGGAGTTGAATTGCTCGGTAGACTAGGAAAGCTCATCGAGAAGAAGCCTGAGTGTGTCCTCCGTTCCGCTAAACTGGCTTCTTTTGGGAAGACGCACGATAACGAGCTCCACTTGCGAGGGCTAGTGGATGCCGAAGTGACCGGGCGACGGTGTCTCCTGTTGGACAGTGCCATTCACACTGGCGGACTCATGAACCGGTGCCGCCAGAAGCTTGTCGAATTGAAGGCTTCCGAAATTTGTTCGTACTCGCTCGTGGTAAAACGCGGGAGCCGCCACATCCCGACATTTTGGGGTGTAATGATTGATGACTTGGATAGAGCGTATTTCTGCCTTGAGCGGATTCCAAATAACCGGCTGTCGAGCGGGAACCGCAAGAATCAAAGTCATGTTACAATTTCTGTTTTAGACAAAGCTCACATCAAATACCCTCCGGTCAGCGCGGGAGTGAACTCAATGGACCGATTGACTTGGAGCGACCGGCTCTTTGCCATCGAAGCATCCTCGCGAGAGCGCGCTGTTCGGACCTACGTCTTGGAGAAGGCAGATAAGGTAATCGGCTTCCTCTCCACCCATCATGACAAGGGATCGTTTTCGGTGGATGAAGTCGTACTGGATGAGAGCTATCGCGGACAGGGATTGGGCGGGGTCCTTATCCGGTTTGCCGTTACCATCGCCCGGCACCACAACAGCCGAAGGATCGGGTTGTATGCAATTGCCGAGAAAGTCGAGCTTTACGAAAAGCTTGGGTTTCACCTTGTGCCTGGGGCAAAACCAATTCAGCTTGATGATGAGACCTATCATCCGATGTCCAAGCGGCTCCTGCATGAACCGCTGGATGGAATGGAACCCGATGCCTGACTGGAGATCCATTGCGGGAACAACCCCGCGCAACTGGCATGCGGTTCTCCAGAGCCCACCGTTCACCCAGCGCGTTTGCCCTGTTCGCCTTGCCACCTACAACATCTGTGATGGCAAAACAAGAATCGCGGATGCCCCGGTACATGGTCTTGTAGGCTAAAAACATGTCGCCATGCTTGGTCGCGAGTATTCATGGTAACGTAGTCCCATCGAGGATGGAAACGCCGGTCATAGAGTCGCCGCGAACCTTCAAGGGCTAAACACCTCGCGTTGTTCGTTTCAGAATCTCGATGACGCGCAGCCGCCGGGGCCCAGCGGGTAGAATCAACTCCTTATCTTCGCCTACGGTCATTCCCATCAAGGCCCGACCAATGGCGGTTTCACGATTGATCGTACCAATTTTTGGATTCGACGGTTCATCGACCAACGTCTCAAAGAAAACGTCGGTGGGCGCGTCTGTGAAACTGTAGCGAATAGAATCGCCGACCCCAATACGAGGCACGACGCTGGCCGGTCTATTCCACAGCGGGAGGTCCGCCTCGGGAGCCAAAAGCATCGGCTGCTGGAAGCGGAGAGGAGCGTCGTTTGGTTCCGCGGAGCCGCTGCTAACGATAGGCCGTTGCGGCGGTGAAATAGTCTCCGAATTTGGGCTTTCCGGTTTTGGAGGGGGCTCATCCCGCCACTCCTGCGTTTCATCTAAGGCACCGACTTCCCTGTATTCCACCACGTCCGAAAGGTCAGTGTCGAGAGCGCCAATTGGTTCGATTCCCAAACCACTCAGAACGGCGAACAAGTCGTTCATGCAAGCATTTGGATCGCGCACGAAGCTCGAACCCCAACACCGCCAAAACGTCCATCCTGCCCGTTCAAGAATGCGTTGGCGCTGGAGATCCTCGACCCACATCTCAGGGCCGTGATATTGATCACCATCGCACTCCACCGCGAGCCGTCTTCCAACAGTTCCTTCGACCACGAGATCAATCCGAAAGCCGCCCGCCGAAACCTGCGGCAACACGCGGAACCCAGCTTCATGGAGGCGATCATACACCGCCCGTTCAAAGTCGGATTCGCATCTTTCACGTCCCTTTTTCTGGCTATCCCTCCGCAGAGGATGCTGGAAGTGATTCACCAACTGTGCGCGCAAATCGTGTTCCTTAAGATCTTCGCGACGGAAGCTGCGGTACAGATAGAGCCTGTCCTTCGCTCTGGACACAGCTACATTGAACCGCTGTTCATACATTTGACCGCTCAACGCTCTAACTGAGTCGCCGTCAGATACCATGGAAATGAAAATGACGTCTGCCTCTCTCCCCTGAAATGTCATCGCGTCCCCACAGCGCATTCTATGCGCGAGGATTTTCTCTTCCCCCAACTGCGTGATGAGCAACTCGAAAATGTATTTCGGCTGCTCATTTCCGAGCAGGGATACTACTCCAATCGTGCGCCCTCGATAACGCGGGTCGTCGGTCAGGATTTTGATTTCGTCCACAATGGCCTGTGCTTCGATGCGGTTTACTTTGCCCCTCCCTTCCCGGGAACCTCCTCGGACGAATACATCAACCAATGGCGGCGTTATGCGCTCCGACGCTGTTGGAACACGGAGAGGTTTTATCTCGCCATTATAGCAAAGGCGATTGGAGAATTCGATGATTGGCTCTACGCAGCGGAAGTGCTCTCGGAGTCGAATCAGGTCGGAAGCGAACATCACGCAGGCGAGGTCATAAGCCGACTTTTCCGGGCTCAAGACATCGCCAAACGGCAAATCGCGAAGGAATCGAGTATGCAGTTGTCTGATGTCTGCCTCTCGGACGCCGACAGCACTCGGACTGACTTGCTTGTTGTCACCCACCACGAGGAGTTTCTTGGCACGAAGCATGGCTGGCAGGGCCCAGAGGTCGCTCTGGGACGCTTCGTCAATGATTACAAGGTCAAAGAGACATAGCTCCGATGGCAAGCTTTCGGAAACGCGCCAGTGGGGCATAATCCAGCAGCGGACTGCGCGATTTGCCCGTGTCATCGCTTTACGCGCATCCTGTCGATGGCGAACTGCCCGGACCCCTGTCCCCGCACCAATTCCGCGGATGGCGGCCATGTACTGCTGGAGAGCGGACATGAGCCCCCGGTCTTTATCAAGTGTCTCCTTGAGTTTGAGCCACGTTAATTGTTCAACGAGTCCGGCGTAGGCGTTGGAAAGATCGCTTTGGAAATTGAGTCGGGCCTTCGCCAAGGCCTGCATCCGGGAACGCCCATCAATTGCCAACAAGTGACCAAACTGCCTGCGCCATTTCCATGCGGCTGCCCAATCCGCTGGGAGCCGATCCACCCCACTGGCCACATTGGGTTCCTCTAGTAGCTGTTTTGCCCAATTCGGTGCCCCGCATTCTTCAATCTTTCGGCAGACCGTCCAAATAGTTCCGAACGCAGGTTGCAATGCCCGTAAGCGATCAAAGGAGCTGACAATTTCCTGCCATTTCTTCTCCACAGCATGGCTCGGGTGGGCTGCTTTACCGAGAACTTCACGTACGAAGGTTGAGCCCATTACAAAGCACGGCAACGAGGACGCCTGAAAGACGCCGATCAGAGTATCCGCATGATGACGGGCAGCCTCCAACCGTCTACGCCGAACACGTATTTCGATGGCGCTGGCCAAGCGTTCCATACGATCCGGATCATCTACCACGCCGTCAGACTGAACATCGGCAAAAACCATTTGGACCTCCGTCCCCAATGTTGGGGCCAGGTCTATTACCCACCGCTGCGCCTGTTTCATCTGATCAAGCATCTCCTCCGCCTTGCGGAGAGCCTCCGTGGGTTGCAAAGGGAGACAAGGCGCGGGACATTCTGCGGCAAGGCTATTCCACCCGAACACGAGCACTCGCGTTCGTCTCCGCACGGCCGCATAACTCTCTATCTGTACCCAGTCGGATTCCGCTTTCGGGGCCTGTCCATTGATGGTTACTTGGCGAAACCTTTCGCGGGCGGGTTTCTTACCAAGCGGAAGAATACCAAAAGGGTTTCGTCCCACTGTTGCGTTCTTGATCGCTCCAAGAAGCTCGTCGTCCAAATCCCAGTCATCTTCCCACTGAATGGCCACACCAAGGAACTGACGGCGAGCTACAATTAATGATTCCAACTCGGCGGCTTTGTTTGTGACTACAGTGAAGACTGGACTGGCTCCCTGTCGTGCCTCAAATTGCCGCCTGAGCCAATCGACCCAGCGGTCAGACAGGGACCGCCGAATCTCGACTGCCTCTCTGAGCAGCTTGGCCACACGCTCAGCGTTGTCGAGGAGGCCACGCAATCTCATCGGATCGGATAAATCGGCATTCGACGGCGCTTTGAGTTTTGGAATATTATGTTCGTCAATAGTCCCTGTAATTTCCCGCAATTCGATCAGCGAGCGGTGCAGATCACCGATCTCGGGCGGTGAAGGGAAAAGGTTTAGCGCCGGCATAGCCGTGGACAGATAGACGATATCCGGGCCGACTTCGCGTCGCGCCTCGCGCAAGCGGGAAATGTCGTCTTCGGAAATCATCGGTTCGTGCTCGGGCCGACTGTCGACGTTGTCGGGAAACCAAGTGTAAAGCCCGGCTGACTCAATTACTCGAACGGCCATTTCAGCGGGTTTCAGGCCGTCGAGTGACGCCGGAGCCGATTCGATATTTTTTTTCGCCCAATCGGCTAACTCACGGTCAATGTCGGTGAGACGTTGGTGGGTTTGGTCAATGCGGGTTCGATAGCGGGCAATCTCTTTCTGAGTTTCCTCCTTGTTGAGATTGGTTATCTCAGAGGTAATTTTTGTAACGCTTTGCTCAAGCTGCCGCAGACCGTCACGCTCGCTCGTCAGTAGACTCACGGTGAGGTTTCGGACCTGTTCCGGAAGTTGATCACGCAAGACAGCTAGTGCTGATTCGCCTTTCGATGTCACTAGAACGCGTTTTCCCTCCGCCAGATAATGGCAGATTACGTTCGCTATGGTATGCGTTTTCCCGGTTCCCGGCGGCCCCTGCACGACGACTCCAGAAGCATTTTCTAATCGGTCGATAATTTGGACCTGTTCCGCGTTAAATGGCTTCGGAAAGTACAGTTCGGCAGATTGCGCGACCGTGCCTTCGTTATCCGCCGCAACTGAACTCCAGCCAGGTTGAAAACCGCTGGATGAGACCCCGCGCCATGACCGGGGAACCCGGGGTGCCGCCTCTCCCTCGGGATTTTCCACGAGAACTGTGGGGGCTCCTTGGGGAACTGATTCCGTTTCGACTTTGTTCTTCAATCGGCGAATGTCATCAATCAGAAAGTTCGTACCCTTTCTCCGCGCGAAGACAACCCAAGTGTTAGTAACGGTTAGGGTGTTACTAATGGCGGGAAGCTTGCCCGGTTCATAATCAGTCTCCCGTGGCCAGTAGCGAGCCTGTCTATCCAAAGTCCCCGCGGCACCCGCAAGCACTTGCTCGAACCCGGCTTCATCGAACGGCGAGATATGCGAATCAGGATGCTCGAGGACAGCCCGCGCGGCACGCTCAAAGGCTGGAAGTCCGGGGTTTTCTAAGGCCACAAAAATGTCGGTTTCCAAAAATGGCAGCACTTCGCGGGGGCGCACGCGGAGGGCCATGTCATTTCCAATGGGGTCGATTTCCACTAATTGACTGATCAGCGGATAGCGCACCCGTACATGGTTCGTCTGCCACAGTGATACACCAACTCCCCAAACCAGTTCGAGGGCCGTTTCGGCACCCTCCGTCTCAATGGTTTGTAAAAGATTGAATAGCTTATCGTAGATGGAAATGCTCTTACGTCGCGGAATTTCCGATGTCGACCACTTCGCCCAAGGGCCATCGCAATACTGAGCTAGAGCATCCCGAAGGGCGGCATTCTCGTCAAATATCAGCGGTTCCTCTGGTTCCTCCTTGTTGGGGAGAGACTTCCGCGCGCGCGGTTTTTCTGTTGGATCATCGGGGACGATTATCCAAGGCAGAAGAATTGCCGCCGGTGTGGGAGGCTTCGCGGGGCGCAATCGTTCGGCGTGCATCCAGACTTCGCCCGACGCGTCGTTAGAATTAAGGTGGAATCCGGGCAGTTCTGCCACGTCGCTCTGCCATATGACCAACCCTTGATGTGTTGTTACATCGAAGGCGGGCGCGCGGTTTAGCTTGTCCCATTGCTCAAGGTAGTCGAGCATTGAGATAAGCCGCTGCTGTGTAAGGGATAGCGACATTAGGCCGAATTGGTATTGCAAGTGTCCGAGTTCTGCAAGTTTGCCGACTCCCGTGAGGCCGAACTCTTAAGGAATTGCAGGCACGCCACGGGCAAGGGTGGCGAAGCGCGAAGAGTTTGAATCCGAAGCAGTGCTAGATTGGAGACTGCCGCTTGTCTTAAACGAAATCCGGTTGGGGACTACCATACTTTTACCCTGGATTCTCTTTCGTCTTTCTCAGGCATTTATTCATCCAATGCGAGGTCTCGGCCGGCATTTGCCGCGTCGTCAATGTGTTTCCCTCCGATGACAAAGCCTCCCGCGCCATAGTAATTAGTATCTGGTCCCAGCAGCATTGGCAGAATTTTGGTTCCGGTAATACCCAGAGGACAAAAGGACATTCCCAAGGCTTCGGCAACGACTGCCATGCCTCCGATTAGAATCCCGGCGTCTCTCCAAATGAGGCTCTCAGGATGTTCATATCGGCAATCAGTGCGGGCGCGATCTGCGGCGAATATGCAGGCTGTTCCTTCCTGCGGGTCCAAGACTTTTCCAATTTCGCGGCGAATGTGCGCGGTCGGAATTTGGTTCGGCATTTCGGCGAGCGAGTGGCTCTTTGGCTCGTACACTGAACAAGCGGGGGCGGTTCCCACTGCCCCCATTACGATCACTTCGATGGGATGACACCCTCCGGCAGACGGCAGCGGCCGGGACTCCCACGAACGGCTCTTCTGCCTCGGTTGAGTTCGTATCGTTTTGCAGGTGTGCCAAAAGAATAACGATAGTTCCTCGTCACTCACGGTGCGAAAACTTCGACGTGAGCGCCTACTCAACATGACGTGAAACACATTCGCAATAGGAGCAGTTTCAGTGACAGGGAGCGGGAAAAGTTTCTTCCCGGTCGCTAATGACAACACCTCGTACGGAAGGGGCGTTTCGCGCGGTACCGGTTCCTGAAACTTCGCGTCATTCATGCCAGAATCGGGACATAAGTGAGACGTACTTGTTGCAGCCGCGGCAGTTGCCGCAGGCATAGGACGCCTTGTGGCAGGAATGCGCCCAAGCCAGAATTGAAAATGGAATCCCGGATGTCTCCACAAGTTCCTCACTACTCAGGTGAAGAGCCGGAGCTTCGACGCGCAGGCCGCCTTCTTGATTTTCGAGCAAGGCGTTTATGTTCTCGAAAAAGCCTTTTGTGCCATCGAGGTGAAACGAGTCTGATCGGACCGCACCGACGGACAACCTTTTTATTCCCGTTCCAAATACACGCATTGCAGCGAACGTTACCAGCAACTGATTCCGATAAGGCCACCATTCTGACGCTGGCGCTGTTGGACTTGGTGGACATCCAGCCAGGTCTCCACTTCCCAAACTTGCGCAGTTAATCCGCACGATCAGATGTTGGAGCGAAAGCTCTTGGGCCACTTCGGATGCAGCCCGAATTTCGCCCTCCGCGGAACGCTGCCCATAATCAATGGTTACCGCGACCGCCGGGCGCTGCCAGTAGGCGAGCGCTGTTGAATCGATTCCTCCGGAAAGCAAAATCGCTGTGTCGCCTATGACGTGCGGGCTATCCATGCGCATTTATAAACTGCTGTGACAAAGTCTTTCTGGATCGAGCAACGGCTGCCTTCCAACATTTTCAAATCCTCGGAGCGTTCGTTCTGCACGAAAACCACAACCTGTTTTTGATTTGCTTTGGCGAAACCGATCTCGAACAGAGTGCCGGCATCGAGTCCGTCCACGCATGCAAAAACCACGTCGGCTTCCAAAATTCCCTTCGTGTCCGGCTCGTAAACCAATGCAGCGGGGCCTCGTCCGACATGGTGGAGGGGAGAGAACACTTCGAGTCCTTGCCCGGACAACGCCGCCCTCGCCTCGTTGATAAGCCATATCTGAGACATAGAGAAGAAAGGACCGGCGAGATAAACTCTCTTGCGCCGATCTGGGGAATCTGACCATTTCAATGGCCGGTTCCGGAATGGGGCCGGAAAATCAGGAGGGAAAGCAAGGCTTTTGCTCTCACAATAAAATGCCGTCGCTTTAGAAGCGACCTCCGCGGCCTCTGAAGCAGGCATTGACCCCGCTGTCCATTTAAGCGCGAAGACTGCGGCGTAAACGTCTCCAGAGCCAATCGGCCACACAGAATCTGTCTCGTATGCCGGTACGTGCTCAACTGACGCACCGTCGCAGACGTACGACCCAAGGCTCCCACATTTTACCACGGCCGCTTCACAGTTATTCTTTCCGACGAGTGCGCGTGCGATCTTTTGAGGTTCGTATTCGCCAGTTAGCCTAGACCCCTCCCCTCGATTGCAAACTACGGCAAGTTGCCTGGCTGTGGAACCATTATCGGCAAAACCTTCGGGGCTGTGCGGATTCTGCGGATCGTAGACTACACGCCCTCCTGAGACAATGGCATCGCCTTCGATGAAGCCGAACCGCAACACGCACTCGCCCGTGACCCTAACCGGCGTCTGTTGATGCGCGCGGAGGAAATGAGGCGGCGGCGAAATGTGAGGCGTGGAGAAGCCGTGCGTATATTCAAAGGAAACGGTGTCAGGTATTTGAATTGAGTCGAACGAGAAGCCGGCGCCGTGAGATCGAGCGGCAAGTTGGGGTTGGTGTTCGGAACTGACATACGTCGAGAGGTGGACGTCTCCACCAAGGGCCGCCGTTGCAACCGCCGCGCGCAATCCGGAGCCGAAGACCTCGTCCCACTCGGGGAGTTGGCACACCTCCAGGTATGTCCCCCCCGCAATTTGGAGGCTCATGGCTTCGGGCGAATCTCCAATTGCACAGCGCCCCCGTGCTTCTCAAGCACTATTGCGATGTAAGAAACACCCTCCGCCGTTATGCAACGAATCAGCTTGGCCATGCTTTTTGGAATCAGTGATCCCGCGATCTCCCCTTCTTCGGTAATGGCTTGCAGCAACGTGACAGTACCACTTTGGGTAAGGCTCACTTCAAGGATCGTCTTCGGTTCAATTTTGGCAACAACGGCAGCGTCGGGCGATGAAAGATACACCCGTTCAATCAGCGTAAGACAGTCGTCTTGAGGCGAGCCGCCATCAGAATCCGAAGTGTAGTAAGAGCTTGAACCCGAGCCAGACATAGAAAAGCACTCTTAACCGAAGGTAATGCTCGTCAAGCCGCGAATTATGGACTCGAATGCGGTCTAATGGGGTTTCCCCCGCGACTCATCGCGTTTATTGCCACCGCTGACATCTGTCGCATTTCGTCCCATAGAATGGCGTCAAGCACTGATAACTTCACCCCGAGATTGGCCGCGAACTGGACGAGGCGTTTTTCCAATCGGAAATATCCCGTGGCAACTGAATCAGACGCTTTAAAAAGGCCGGTCAAAACGCAGGCCCGAAAAACGTGGATATCCAAAATAGCGACACTGTCGCTGGACATGTAATTTCGCGTTATCCACGAGGCGGTTTTTGGGCCGATGCCGTCGAAAGTCATTAACCAGGCTCGGAAATCCGACGTCTCCGAAGGTGTAGGTTCGGTTTCCAGTTTCCTCAATGCATTCCTGAGGTAGCGCGCTTTTTGCCTCGGATACCGATAACGAATTGCTTTTTTGCCAATCAGCATTGGCTCTCTGAGTGCCAGTTCGAGTTCGTGTTCATTAGCGGCTGCGGAAAGAAGGCCATGTCGCTTGAGGTGTGTGAATGCGGACAAGCCAACCTCGGCGCGCATACCGTATCCCCCGAGCAGGCAGACTGCGACTTCGTCCCTGAGGCTCGTCCCGATCTTGTGAACTCGGTACCATCCGCTGCGGTCAGCCATTTCTGCCCTCACGCGCCAGTAGGCGGGCGTGAATAAATGGTCGAAGCGGCCCCATGGCACACCTGCTACTACGTTTGTTTCGGGGGAGGGCAAATCAAGCGTCACGAGGTCGCCGTCGATCAAGAGAAGCGCTTTCTGAGCCATTGCGGTTGCATCTTAACAGGGATATGCAAAATGCAACTTTTCTTGCATAAAAATGCGCTCCATTTCCCATGGAACTGTGGTCACTGCCCTGCGGCGGGCAGTTGCAAAGCGGAAACTTTCCCGGAAGAAACTGGCGCAGGAGACCGGAATTGATCAGTCTCAGATTTCACGGTTTCTGACGGGGGATTTCACTCGGGAGTCAAAGAATTTGCGGGGATTGTGCAAATTTCTCGGAGTAAATTTGCATCCAACAAAGCACGAAAGCGCAGCGCTGTGCGCAGCGATTTCGGCAATTTGGGACGGAACTCCGAAACATGAGAAAGCACTCCTCAAGCTTCTAGACGCGGTCGGACGGTGCTCACCTTCTCCAAGTCAAGATATGGCTGGGTGGAAAACAGCGGAACGCTCGGAATCATGAGATCCGCTCAGGCGTCCACACGGCGACACGGGAGCCGGGGGGGCGGACGCCTTTGTGACGACGCGACGCGGGCGATGGCTGCGAGCCGGCGGCGCTGACATTGTGGTGAGCAATGGGGGCGCGTTGCTGTCATCATTTGGAGCGCGTCCCGCTTCGAGCATCGAAAGGGATCGAGGCGACAAACGGTGACAGTGGCGCGGCGGTTGGTGGCGTGGAACTTACTAGGGTGATCGCTGCGGCTGCGAAGCAGAGCGGCAGCGGTGGCATCCGGGCGGTGCGGGGGCGTGCCGCTGATGGTATTCCATCCGCGTGTGGCCCGTGTGCCGCGGGAAGGGAGCAGGGCACGAAAGGGCCGTCAAAGCGGGGGAATGACCGGCAGGGACACGGTGGCAGGGGTGCGGATGCTTGGAGCGATCACCGCGGGCGAATGCCGGCGGGGCATGCTTCCAGTGGCGGGGAGCGCTGCTGTGCTGGCTCCGCGTGTCCTGCTTCGAGAATCGAAAAGGATCTTCGCGGAGAGCGGCGCAGGGGCGCGACTGAGGGGGGGGAGTTCGTTAGTTTGCGAGGGTCTCTTTCACCGCTACGTCTCCGACCCTTTCCCGAATCCCCTTCAAGAGTTCCATGTCCTTTTCGTATGAGCCGCCTCCCCAGATACCGTAGCGATTTTCTCGCGCCTCTTTTTCGGCTACCTCAAATCCTGCGGCGTTTTCTGCGAGTCCATCCATAACGACAAGCGCTTGAGCGAGGTGGATAGCGACCTTCGTCATTCGCTGATCCACCTTCCTGCGAAGCACGTCGTAACCCTCGGGCTGGACATTCTTAATAGAGAACTTTTGCCGCTGCCGATCCTCAAAAACTAGGGCGTCTGCTTCAATAGTCGTTAACCGTGGCGCGCCCCATTCGATTTCAGAGAGTCCGCTGGCTATCGCAATGCCTGTCCCGCAAAGCAAAACGCCGCAGGGCGCCAGCCAACCCCAGCGGGCAGTTTGGAGTCCGCGCATCTGGAAAAAGAAGTTAACGAGGCCACCGATCACCAATGCCCCCAGAATCAAAACCGGGGTTATCACGTAGGCGACGCCGGTCGCATCTGTGCGCCAGCAAATCCACCAGCCGAAAAGGAGGGCGCAAAGCGATATTCCGCCCATTAGCCAAAGGCCGGCATTGTTCTCCTTCGGCTCTTTCATGGCGGAAACTGTGCTGGCGTGCCTTGCGGCTGTCCAGCCAAAATCGACGGCTATTGCCTGGCTTCGCTCTTCGCCCGGAGAATCTCAAGCTCCCGCTTTGCGCAGGCGTTTCAGTTCCTTATTCTCGGCTTCCTCCGGATCGTCGCTCAGATTGTCGATAGCGCCGGCTGCGTCCTCGATGGCATTTCCCAGGGAATAAGCGGCGGCATCGAACACTGTTAAAGTATCCGTTATGCTTCAGACATCCTGAGCATTTTCTGATCCCTGAGGTTGACAGGTGGGCACGGCTAAGCTCAGTCTCCGCTCTAATATCACATGAAAACATGTAATGTTGATCGGAACTGTTTCTCACATCTAGGGTATTCGGTGAAAATTCTTAGATTGGATCTAAGCAAGCTCGTCAGAGGCCTCGCCGCTACAGTGTGCGTCCTACTCGCAATCAGTATCAATACCCTCGGCGCTACAATTGGCGTATACGACGCGACTACTGGGGCAACTGT
The DNA here is from genome assembly GCA_035550135.1 of Verrucomicrobiales bacterium. GTDB lineage: Bacteria > Verrucomicrobiota > Verrucomicrobiia > Verrucomicrobiales > V1-33 > V1-33. Next base: position 40,258 of record DASZQB010000061.1, on the reverse strand, counting down.
TAACGCGGACGTAGTTTCGGGGGTGCAGGGCACCTTTGGTCTGGCGTTCTCAGGAGAGAATCTTTTTATCGCCAACTTCGACGCTGGTTCCAACACAATTGGTGAATACGACGCCACTACTGGAACAACGGTGAATGCCGCACTGGTCTCCGGGTTGAATGCCCCCTTTGGTCTTGCGGAGTATGGAGGAAACCTTTTTGTCACGAACTTTGAGGTTGGTAATTCTAACCTCGGTTCGATTGGTGTATACAACGCTACTTCTGGGGCGACGGTGAACTCAGCGCTGGTGTCTGGCCTATGGGGGCCTTCGGGCATCGCGATTTCGGAGGGAAATATTTTTGTTGCTAACACCAACTCCGGCACGGTTGGCGTATACGACGCCACAACTGGGGCGGCTGTGAACTCAGCGCTGATCTCGGGTCTAACCGGGCCAACTGGTATTGCAGTTTCCGGGGGAAATATTTTTGTTGCGTATTCTGGCGACCGAATTGGCGTATACGACGCGACTACTGGGGCGACGATAAACGCCGCTCTGGTCACAGGATTGAACAATGCTTATGGTATTGCGCTTTTAGAAGGAAATCTTTATGCAACGCAGTTTGGGAACGGCACTATCGGTGCATATGACTCTACTACTGGGGCGACGGTAAACGCCGCCCTCGTTTCTGGCCTGTCCTTCCCGTACGGTATTGGGGCTTATGAAGGGAAGCTGTATGTCATTTCTCAAGTTCCCGACACGGGCTCTACGGCGATGCTGCTCGGGATCGGGCTTGTGGGGCTGGTCGGACTGGGCTGCCTTCGCGACAGGCCCGCTTCGGGGATTTGCTTCTGGGGAAGGAATGTTATTGGAGGATACCGTAGGCCCCCAATTCCCGCACCGCGCTAAGAATCCCGGCGGGAGGGGCGCGCTGGGGTGCGGAGCTTGTGGGGTGAGCGCAGCGCGGGGGTGAGGGATAATTGAGAATGGATAATGGATAATCGAAGAGAACTGCGGCGTGAGAAGGTGAGACGGGAATGGGCACCGGAGGTTGGTGTGGCGCGGAGCTTGGGGGAGCGGGGAAGGTGGATGGATAATCGATGATGGAGAATGATAGGTGGCGCGGAGGCGGGTTGTGGGGCACCGGAGGTTGGGAGGTGCGGAGCTTGGTGGTCGGCGAGGGGCTCATTTCTGCGGGGGCTCAGCGGCGGGGCGCGTTAGCTGCCCCGGCGCTGCGAGCCCTCGGGCGGGCGGGGGAGGACGGGGGTTGCAGTGGAGGGCAGGGTGCGAATGTGATGGAACTCGCCCGTAACGCGGAACACCGGATAAACGCCAGCCCGGCGCTCATGACCGCCCCCGGCAGGATGGACGCCCGAACGGAAGCAATCAGCGAACCGCTAGGAGAGCGCTCTAACAAATAACATCCCTTCACGGCGAGCCCGGACCGCGAAGCGGGTAGTTGGGGCTTTCCCGCAGTCTGGCAGAGCTGGAATTGCCACGCTGCGCAGGGGAGCGATTGGAATAACGACGAGGCTGGGGGACCGGGGGGAGCGACCGACAGAGCGAGGTTACGAGCGACAAGGGAGCTGCCACGCCCCCCGGCACTAAGCGCGCAACGTTTGACCCCCGAAGCAGCGTGGCGGCTTGCCTGCGGAGCAGGGGCGCGGGGAGGCGCGCCAGGGCGGAGGCGGTCGGGAATTCGATAGACTGCGTGGGCGCGGAGCAGGGGGCGAATTCAGTGCGTGAGTGGTGCGGAACAGGAGGCGAATTCTGAGTACGAGTGGGTGCGGAGCCCAGCCAAGTTGAGCCAATGACACGCGAGCATCACCCGAACGAACAACGCTCACACACTCCGCCGATCGAACCCGCGACTCGATGTGGATTCCATTCCGCCTCCAAGCTCTGACCGGCTGCCTTGTTGGCCAACGGCAGGTAGAAGGTATTGTTGTGTATCAGCAATTATTTTTTCCTTGGGCCAGACCGGCGTGGATTTCTGTGGATTTTCATAGCCACGTGTGGATTTGGGGAGGGAACTTTTTGAGTTACTTTTGTAGAGAACAGGGCTTATAAAAAATTTTGGCGCCCCGCCGGACCAAATGATGTAATACAACGTATTATCCTGCCCTACTCCATGCGGATAACCGGGTCCAGCCGGCGCGCCCGGTCGTAAAAGCCGTTAGTTCTCTTCTTTCCGATTATAAAGGCTGCTTACCGTGGATGCCCTTGCGGCAGGGGGGATTTCGTGTTTTCCTCGCGCGCGTACGCACGTGCGAGCCCAGCGGCGCGGGCGGGAATTGAAATTTGAGGTCGCCGGGCGGCAACGTCACTGCCAATACTGACAAAAGGGGCAGAACGGGGACTTTTGGCAGTAATGTCAGTGAGCGGCCGCAGGCGATTTATGGATTTTCGGATGAGGGGTGAAGATTTCGAGTGGATGGCCGCCGGTGGCTATGGTGGTCGTAGTGACCCATCCATGGTGTTCGAGAATGGCGAGAGCGGAGTCGATCAGGCGGCGGTCCTTCAGGCCGGCCCATTGCGGACGATAGATATTCCGGGCGGTAAAGGGGATCGGAAGGGAGGCGTCCTGTATTCGAGATATTATGCGGTGGGCGGTCGCAATCGTTTGAGATTCACCTGCATCGAATATCCGCCGGGCGTGTGTGGCAAGAACGGCTGTCCATTGAATGGCGCGTAGAAGCGCCGTCATTCCCACGGGACCCGTTCCGTAGTCGATAATGTGGAAAAGCAGTGCCAGGCCGGAAACCAGTTTCGGATACTTCCCGAATGTGGCTTCCAATGCGGATGACGTTTCGCCGGCTTCCCGTGAGGCGCGGTGGTTTGCCTCCATCCATGCGGCGAAGGCTGTACGTGCCTCGTCCGTGAACCGGAGGCAAGGCGGGCGGCTTTCGTCGCTCGGATCTGTGAGGGAGGCGGACAGGTCCTCCAGCGGGTCCAGACGGTCGAGCCTCGTGAAGACATCGAGCGCACGGCCCCGGGCGTCAGAGTTCGGGGGCCTGTCTATAAAATGCCAGTCCCCGTTATCGTCCGGCCAGACAGCGAGTTGAAACCTTTGGGTAAAGCCGTCATCCACGCTGCGGTTCTCAGCATTGAAAAGATGCCTGCGCATTACATCCGGCTGGATGCCTCCAATGATGCTGAGACAGACAGATGGTGCGCCGATATTCATGCCCCGACCGACACGGTCGAGCGTATAGCCGCCTTTGCCGGACCAACCCATTAGGTAAAGCGAGCGGAGCGCTTCGTTACCGGGCTTGTCCAGCAGTGAAAGCAGGCCTGACATTTCGTCCGCAAGCAGAACGATGCCGTTGGGATTCTGGCGGCAGAGTTCGACGAGGGATTCCGCGCTGGTATCGGTGGCGCTGTAGCGCCGCAGGGTTGCTTCGGCCTCTGCGTCCTCCAGCAAAGCGGCAATGTCCGGGGATTGGCCAGACTTCACCGCTCTGCGCGCACTGCTCGCGGCTACCTCACGGCGGATTTTGGCGAGCATGGCATTTTCCCGGTTTGTCTGCTCCGCCTCTTTGTGGGCCTGCAGCGCCGCGGCCTCCAGGGCCCTGAGCGGGCGGAGGGCCTCAATCATGGCGGGGGACTTCATCATGGAAGGCCGGCCAATAAGGAGAGCCCAAAGATTCGCCAGTTCATACCAGTCATCCTGGCCCTTGGGGTGGATTCCGACCTTCCGGCCAAGGACGGAACCTGCGGCGGAAATAGCGGCGACAGCCGGAAACTCGATCGGGCAGCCGATGCGCTCGGTGATGTCTAGCAGCCAGGGGCGAAGTGCTTCCGGCAGCATCTCGGGAGTGAAGGGCAGGACCGGGGAGAGGCCGGACGGCAAGGGAGAGGGATCGCTGAGGGGAACCTCATCTTCCGGCACTGACGGTGCGGCATCATCCGCCGCGGTCGCCGCAGCCGTTGCTTTCGAGTAGGCCACGGGATCGGCCTGGGCGGGATCAAAGAAATCAGGCTCCATCGTTGTTAGAAGGTCAGGAGTTTTTGCCAAAATGAATCCTTCTCCGGGATGGCGCGGAGGGCGTCGCCAAGGTCCTTCAAGCCGGGCGGCATCCGCAGGCAGTCCACCCGGCAGCCGACAGTCTTCAGTGTGGCGGTCCAGTTTGCCGCGGCGGCGATGCCGGCGGGATCGTTGTCGGCCACAATGCGGACGCGGCGGCCAGCGATCCTGCGCAAGTGACCTGGCGTGAACCGGCTCTGTGCGCTAACAGCTGCGAGCACCGCAACGAACGGCGCTTCCAACGCGGCATTGGCCCGCCGAATGGCCTCAAGAGACTCCAGCAGACTCACGGCCCCCTCGGTGAGAATAACTGGCAGCGCTTCTCCCATGCCCCCTGGGTTGAGGAATGCCCCTTCACTGCCGGGGAGGTTAAGCGCTTTGACCTTACCTCCGTCCCGCTGAATGAAGGGCTGGCCGTCCAGACGCCGGACCTGGGCAAAGGAGCCCGCATGGATGGCGAAGCATTCCGCATCCCGCCAAACGCATCGCCACAAGTGGCGCAGGGATGCTGCAAGTGCCGCGGCCTCCGTGGAAATGCCCCGCCGGGCAGCAATTGCGGCAAGGTCTTCCCGGCTGGGCTTGCGCCAGTCAGGCCACCGCAGGCGGTTTGCGGCCTTCTGAGCGGCAGGGGTCGTCGCGCGGCCCTGATCGCGGAGGAGATAGCCAAAGGGTGCCGCGCTTTTCGCGGCGCTCGCCAGCTTCCCGCGCAGTTCCGCCTCACTCCAGGGCGGGAGGCAGGCGGTATTCCACTCAAGCATCAGCGGCAGGGCCTTGTCCGGCGAAATATTAAACCCTTTGACCAGGGCGTGTGCCGCCCGGCAGGTGGCGGCGTCTCCGCCGCTGCCGGAGATGGCGAGCGGCATTTTGGCCAGATAACGACGGGCGCGTTCGAGAATATTGTCGTTCATGACGGTTCGCATTAGAGGTTGCGGCCCGCCTCCCATGATGGAATACTTCTGGCAGCTTTGCGAAACAGCCGGTCGCGTTCGCCTTCATGGTGGGCGCGGCCTTTCGTTTAGGCCGGCTGGCTGGTGATGTAGGCATCGAGGCTTTCGCGGTCGATGACTCGGGCACCGCCGATGCGATGGCTCTTGATCTTCCCCTCGGAGAGAAGCTCATAAAGAGTGGAGCGGCCAAGGCCGCAGTACGGCACGGCACTGGCGACTTTGAGGAAGCGCGGCGGGAGTTGCGGCGCGTGAGTGGCTGCACTGGTCGCGGCAGCGATGGCGGTTTGTTTTTCGTGTCTGAGCATTGGTTTGTCGGCCCCGGTTTATGGGCACGCAGAACAATTCCTCATCGCCCTCTCAAGCAGCGGCGGCCCTCGCAGGACGAAATGCGAAGCAGAATCAGGCAATCCCGACAGGCAACTGAAGCAGAACTCGCACGAATAACACGCTTCTGAAGCAGGACCTCCACAAAGGAGCCCGCTTCTCAAGCAGAGCCTGCTCCCCTAACGCTATTTCTGAAGCAGGAGCCCGTGTGGATACGGGCGGACTTGTGTCAAAGCGAAAAATCACATTCCCGGGATTTTTTTGTCGAACAGGATGGAATAGCACTCTTCGGCTGCGGATTGTTCCAATTTGATGCCGACCCCCGAAAGGGTCTCCTGCATGGCCTTCATGCTTTTTGGTTTTCCCTTCGCAGTCAGCAGTGTTCCCAGGAATTGCCGCCCTTTTGTTTCAGTTACGCCTTCCTGCTTTGGGTAAAGATCGATCAATTCGGAGGTGACGGTGCGCGCACCCAGCCATTGAACGAAAGTCTGTGTGTATGCGACATACTTTTTTCGTGCTTTTTCCCTGCCGCCTGCCGTGCCCTTGTCCCTGTTGATCCCGCTTTGGGCCCTCTTCAGTCTTTCCCGTTCTACAAGAATTGCCATGTAGGCCATGCCGTGTTGTCTCCAGAACGGGCGGAACCCCTCCACTAAATACCGCAGCCTGCCCGCATAGTTCGCCGGATCGGTGAACGGTTGATTCCAAGAATTCAGAAATGACGCTGCGGCATGGTAAGCCAGCGAGGGCGGAACGGGACAGCCCGGGCGGAATACTTCCGGGAAATCTGCAATTTCCTTTAGCGATGCGGCTTCCTTGGCTGCAGACTTGGCGCGCGTCTTATACTCTTTGCGCGATTCCGCGGCGTTCTTCGGATTTGCCGCAATCGCCCCGGCAAATTGCGCCTCGTTCTCGGCGAAACGCCTGTTCCGCTCGAAGAGGTCGTCCTGCAGCGCATTGGCTGCGGCACACGTGGCCAGGTAATCTTTGAAAGCTTCTTCCAAAGCTCCCGACGGAAAGGCCTCCGGAACGGAGCCCGCCCAACGAATCATCGGCTCCAACTCGCATGGAAGCGCCGGGCACTTGGTGCCTACGATTTCCTCCAAGCCAGCGACAACGGCTCTCACTTCTTCGGCGCGCTCGGGGCTCGCCAGTTCCGCTTTCATGGCAGCGTCTCTGGCCTTTACGTCAGCAGCGATTCGCGCATCCATCATCCTCTTAACGTGAATGTAGTGGGCATCGAATTCCACCCGGGCTCCTTTCATGCCGTAGAGACATCTCAGTAATGCACCGAGGGAGTAGGCATCGGCGTCAGACAATAGTTCGTCGCGTCTGTCGGTGACTGCGATCCCGCTTTGCTCCAGGAGCGTCATTCCCATTTTGACCAGTTCCGCTTCATCCGGCGCCGCCGGCTTTGCCATCGAAGCGGCCAGATTTGCGACCACGCGGGGCGCATCGTCCTCAATGAGAGAAAGGTATTGAGAAACGAATTTCCGGTGCCGCCTTTCAATCTCGGCAGGCGATTCCGTGGCGGGACGGGGATCAGCAAAAACGAGTGCAAGCCAGTCAGGATGGTGCATGGCGGGGAGTCAGGTTAAAGTTCCGGCAGTGCGTTAGCGGCATCCAGCAGCGCCGCCCTGCCGACGTGGGCGTAAGCGTTCGAGGTCGCGATGTCATCGTGCCCGATGTAGGCCATCGCGTGCTTGGTGGGTATCCGGGCATCCTCCAACAGCGTGCGGGCAGTGTGCCGGATTGAGTGAAACGAAAGCCCGTGGCTGGCGTGTTCTGAGCAGCGGCCTCTGCCGGTGCTGTCGTGCGTCACTGGCGCCCGCAGGCCGGCGGCGGCGAGGATCTTCACGAATTGGTTCGATAATGCCGAGTTGCTGCCGGGCGCGGATACTACGGCGTATGCGCGTGGATGGAGCGGAGTTTCCGGTTTCCCGCGCTCCAGCAAGAGAATGTGCCGAAGCAGCGGGGCGGCCAGCGGCAGCTTTATTTCCTTGCCGGTCTTTCTGGTCGTCAGGCTGATTTCCTGCCGGTCGAGGTCCAAGTTGCCCCAAGTGAGCGCGCCGATGTCGGAAAGCCTCTGCCCGCTGTAGAACGCGAAAATGACCATGCTTCTCCACTCGTCGTCCGCGGCGAGCATCACCTTTCGCAGTTCCTCCAGCGTGAACGGTCTGCGGGTGTTGGATTTCGCCGGTTTCGTGCGCCCCTTGCCGAGTTCCACGCCATCGGTGGGATTCTCCGCAACGGCTTTTCGCAGCAAGGCTGACTTGAAGATCATGCGCAGGCATTTGAAATAGTGCTTTGCCGTGGCCTGAGTGCGTCCGTTGGCAACATCGAGCCAGAACCTGCGGACCTGAGTTTGGGTGACGTGCATGATAGGTTTCTCCGCGGCTTCGCCCAAGGATTCTAAAAAGCGGTCGCACACGTTTTGGTAGAACACCACGGATGCCGCGGAGGTGCTTTTTTTCTTTCCCTCCATCCAGTCGGCGAGGAAAGCGCGGACGGTGAGGACGGGCACCGCCTGCCCGGTGAATCGCTGGTGCAATTCCAGCACGGTTTTCATGACCTGGGATGCCGTCTTCTCCCCGCGCGCCGTCGCCTCGTATTCATCGGCGATCTTTTGTGCGGCCTTTTTGTCGGTCTTCCGGGTGGTCTTTTTGAGCCGCTGTCCGTCCACAGCGGTGAAGCATGCCGTCCAGTATCTGCTGCGAGGGTGTTTCCAGAGGGAGGCCATTGTGTATTATGGTGTATGAATAGTAAGAACAAAGTCAGAACATCCATACACGTTTGCTGCCGACCGTGCAAGTGTTTTCCCGAAGTAAGCGCTCTAGCGCAGGGACCTTTGGGGAAATGCAGGTTCGATTCCTGCCGGGGCCACCAAACCGCGGACCGGATCATGGTGGCGATTGTGGCAACGCCACTGACAACAAGTGGTGCCGTGCGAATGAAGAAGCCCGTCTGGAGGATCCTGTTTGCCGCTGTTGGCGTGGGCCTCGCTGCTGTGCTCACGGTCAGCATCGTGAAAGACCGGCAACGAGTAAGGGCAGCAGAAAAGGTAAAGACCATGGAGGATTTCGCTGATTCATTGCGCATCATCCGGGCAGCCACTATCTCGACACGCAGCCCGCCGAATCACGTTTATCGTCCGGTCCTCTTTCGTTCTGCCCGTCATCGCAAGGGAGGTCCGACTCCACAACGACCTGTCCAGGTCGCGATACTCCGTGACCACCGAGATCGTTTTCGTCGGGCCGTGGTGACACGGCCCGCGCGCTCCTGGTGCGTCCCGACGCATCCTGCTGTGAGACGCCCGAAACTGGCAGCCTCCAACTGCCGTGGCATCAGGAATGCAGGGGGACCCGGCCTATGAATTATCACCTCAAGCGCACGGCGGACGATTGGAAGTTGCTAAAAGAAGGCGTAGCGAAACCAATTGGCTCATTCGGCAACGAACTTATGGCCGAATCGGCAGCGATAGAATACGTAAAGGCTCACGGCGGCACGCTCAAGATCCATGGCGATGAGGCTTTCCGGCTGGTGCTCAGGCTCCCTGCATCAACGCCTTCCATTCAGTCTTTCCCGGCTGTGGCAATTGACACAGAGGTTTTACCGATCCTTGCTTAAATTGGCTCCAGGCCTCATTTCAGCAGAGGGCACACCAGAACCGCTCCGGCAAAGCAGAGGGACGCCGAAATACCCAGGGGGATTCCCGCCGGTGAACTCATGACCCACGAACAGAGCGTCAAGAAGGCGAGCCATCCTCCAAGAGCGGGCAGGAGGATGCTCAGTAATCCGCTCCTGGGTGGAACTTTTTCGCGGCGGGGTAAAACGTAGGCGGGAGGGCGTCGTGGAATGAACATGGGATTGCCTTGTTGAGCGTTGGGGACTGCTTCGCTCCCGCATAGTGCCCCGCCAGAAAAAGGAAGGGATATTGATCCTCTCAATACTGCCATTGTTGCCGGGGCGGAGTCGCGGTCCGGCCCCTGCAAAACGCCTCCCTCCTCTGCTGCCTGGCGTTCACATCAACAGCCTTGGAGCTCCTGATTGCCTTGGTGTCCCCTGACAGCAGTTCGGCCACGGTTTCCGCAGCCAGAGCGGCGCCAACCATTTTCGGCGTTCTCTCTGCCCACTTCCGCAGGTGCTTCCGCCGAAAGCGGACCGTGTAGAGGATGACGGTGTTGCAGTTCATTTGGCGCGCCCTCCCCTGACGAATTTGCGTCGAATCTGAATACCTGACGCCGGGCGGCAGCATTAATTCATACTTGACTAGTATATATTTACTAAATATGGATTACGACCGCAGCCGACCCGGCTTCGGCTTTCATCCCATTGCTCTCATCATGAAGATCCCGAATCCGACTTTGTTCCTCTCCACCGCACTTGCTCCGCTTATGGCGGCCAGCGCTTTCGCCGGCACGCCAACTGCCCCGACCACGGAGGATGAGAAAAAACAACCTCCCACTGCTTTCGATAAACTCTGGGGCCTGGCCACGCTTTACAAGAACGACAAGAATCCGTTCCTTCAGGAGTTGAAGCTCAGAGGCCGCTACCAGGGGCAGTATCACTGGCTGGACAGCGACCAGGGCGATGAGCAGGACTGGGAAAACCGCCGTTCGCGCTTTGGCATCGACGCAAAACTCTTCCACCAGTTTGAGCTGCGCTTCGATGTCCAAAGCAATGACGAGTGGGATCCCTTTTACGACCGCATGGTGGATGCCTACATCAAGTGGGTGCCAAGCGACAAATTCAGCCTCACCGTGGGACGCCAGAAGCCCCAGATCGCATACTACGATTTCCTCCAGTCCACGAACAATCAGCCGACCTTCGAGCGTTCGCAGATTTTTAATCAACTGCGCGTGGATCGCGCTCCTGGAGCCGTAGCGGAATATAAAACCGGCCGGTGGACTTTTCAGGCGGGTGTCTATTCCAACGATGTGAATCGCGAGTTTGGAAACTTCGATGGCGGTGCCAGTTTTGGAGCTGGAGCCAGTTATGATTTGAAGGATGTCTGGCACCTCGACAAGGCAACCGCACGCGTGGACTGGCTCCACAGTGAGTCAGAGTCCATCGACTCCGTGCTCAATGTGTATGACGACATTGTCACCGCCACGCTTTGGATAAAGCAGGGACCATGGAACGTGGTCGGCGAAGCGTTTTATGCCACGGGCGGCGCGCCCGATGTTTTCGGGCTCTACATCCAGCCCACTTACGACCTCGTGCCAAAGCGACTGCAGGCGGTGGCGCGCTGCTCCTTTTCCACCGGTGACGGCCCGGACAGCATCGTCGCGCAAAGCCGCTACGAACGGGCTGCTCCTTTCCTCACCGGCGGCGGACGCGGTGACCAGTATCAGGCGGCCTATCTGGGGTTTCAGTACTTCATCTACGGAGACAAGCTCAAGTTCCTCGGGGGCGTCGAGTGGGCTCACCTCAATGGGGGCGGCAACGGCGGCGGTTTCGATTCCGTCACCACTCTGGCAGGCGTGCGCGTTTCGTTTTAGTTAGGTTTCCCTTCGCGGAGCTTCGATTTGGTGGTGCCTGGCCCGGTCGCTTGCTGGTTTTTGCCGCAGGCGACCGGCGCTTGATTTGCGCCGTGCGTTCAGGAAACTGCCCGCCTTCGTCCACTCCCCCCTCCCCTCCATGCCCGTTGAATTCAAAGATTACTATCAAATCCTTGGAGTGGCCCGTGATGCCAGCGACGACGATATCAAAAAAGCCTTTCGCAAACTCGCCCGCAAATACCATCCGGACGTGGCCAAAGACAAAAAGGCCGCGGAGGCCAAATTCAAGGAGATCAACGAAGCCAACGAAGTCCTCAGCGACCCTGTAAAACGCAAAAAGTACGATCAGCTGGGCGCCAACTGGCAGGATGAATTTGCGGGCCAGCCGCCTCCGCAACCGCACGGTGGACGCGGACAGGAACGCGAATTCCACTTTGGCGGGACGGGCTTCAGCGATTTCTTCGAGCAATTCTTCAGCGGCGGCAGCCGTTATGGATTTCCTCCCGGCGGTGCAGAGTTTGGCGAAGAGCCGCGGGGAGGCGCCGCGCGCGCGCGCCGCGGCAGCGATATCGAAGGAGATCTCCTCGTGACGCTGGAGGAGGCCATGCACGGGTCCGTGCGGCCCATCTCGCTGCAAATGACGAATCCACGCAGCGGTGAAACGCAAACGCATTCTTTCCAGGTGCGCATACCGCCCGGAGCGCTCGAGGGCAGGCGCATTCGCGTTCCCGCCCAGGGGGAGCCAGGCACCGGTGGAGCCGCCGCCGGCGACCTTTACCTCACGGTCCGTCACGCTGCGCATCCGGACTTCCACGCTGTCGGCGCGGACCTTCACCATGAACTTGCCATCGCTCCGTGGGAAGGCGTGCTGGGGGCGGAAATCGTGGTGCCCACGCTGGATGGGTCCATCAAATTGCGCATCCCGCAGGGTGCCGAAAACGGCCAGCAGCTCCGCGCCCGCAACAGGGGCCTGCCCAAAGGAAAGACCGGCGAGCGCGGCGATTTTTATGTGACTCTCAGCGTGCGCCTTCCCGCTTCCGTTACCGCCGAAGAACGCGCGCTGTGGGAAAAACTCCGCAGCGCTTCCTCCTTCGACGCCCGCGCGTCCTAGCATTTCCTTTTTCATTATGAGCCCGTCTCAGGAAAACGAATCTCCCTGTTCCCCGGCACCCGATGCGGCGGCCCCTTATACCCTTGAGATCGTGGCCGCTCTCAGCGGCGTGGCCTCTCAAACCGTTCTCCATTACCGCGAAGAGGGGCTTCTCTGCGCGATTCCCGAGAGTCCCGCGGAAGCCCCGCGCTTTGATGATGAAGCGCTGCGCACGCTGCGCCGCATTGAGCATCTGCGGGCCACCTGCGATGCAAACCTCCCGGCTTTGAAACTCATCCTGCAACTGCTGGATGAAATAGATACGCTGCGCACGGCGCTCAATGTGCGGAGGTGAGCGGAAAGACCCTGCTCCCCGCATTGTGAAAGCTTGCCCAAAGGCAAGCTAACGGTATGGAGAGTCACCCCTGCCCGCCATGCTCCGCAATACGAACGCCTTTCTTGCCGCCCTCGCCGTGCTGGGAGGCAGCTATGTGTTGCTCATTCTTTTGATGGTAATCGCGGATGTGGCTTACCTTGGAGACCGCCTGCCAGCCACCGTGAAAGACGTGTTCTCCTCCCGGGATGTGCGGGACTCGCTCTCACTGAGCCTCAGCACCTGCACTATGGCGGCGGGGCTGTCGGTGCTGGTGGGCGTGCCTCTGGGCTATCTCCTCGCGCGGGAGAAATGGCCTGGACGCGCGTTTGTGGAATGGCTCATCGATATTCCGGTGGTGCTGCCGCCGCTGGTTGTGGGATTGAGCCTGCTCATCCTGTTTCATGTGAAAGTCGGCGGCCAGTCGCTGGAGGAATTTCTGAACAAACGGTTCGATCTCCGAGTTTCGTTTGCCGTGCCGGCGATCGTCCTCGCGCAGTTTGCCGTCGCGGCGGCATTCGCGGTGAGGATGCTGCGGCTCACGTTCAGCCAAATCCCGCGGCGCACAGAGGAAGTGGCGCTCACGTTAGGGTGCTCGCGCGCGGGAGCGTTCTGGCGAGTGGCGCTGCCGCAGGCAAAGCGCGGCATATTGGGCGCATTCACCCTTTCGTGGGCCCGGTCGCTCGGTGAATTCGGCCCCATCCTCGTGTTTGCGGGCGCCACGCGCGGACGCACGGAAGTCCTGTCCACCACCGTGTGGCTGGAATTGAGCATCGGACGTCTCGATGCGGCCGTGACGGTTTCATTACTCATGATCGCCATTTCCCTGATGGTGCTCGGATTGGTGCGCTGGCTTGGAAAGGAGGATGAGTTGGTGGTATGATCACGGTTTCCGATCTGTGTGTCACTGCGGGACGGTTTCGACTGGACCGCGTCGCCTTTACCGTCCCCGAAGGCAGTCACGCCGTGCTCATGGGTCCCAGCGGCGCGGGAAAGACCACCGTGCTGGAATCCATCTGCGGTCTGCGCCGTATCGATTCCGGAAAGGTTATCATCGCCGGGCGCAACATCACCGCACTGCCACCTGCAGAGCGGAACATCGGATTCGTGCCGCAGGACGGCGCTTTGTTCCCGCACCTAACCGTTAGAGAAAATGCAGCGTTTGCGCTGAAAGTGAAAGGATGGCATCGCGAATGCCGCGGTGCACGGGTGGCGGAACTGGCACGACAATTGCGCATCGAGCCGCTGCTCGACCGGCCGGTTGCGAATCTCAGCGGCGGGGAAAAACAGCGCGTCGCTCTCGCCCGGGCTCTTGCAGTGCGCCCCCCGGTTCTGCTGCTCGATGAACCTCTCAGCGCGCTCGACTCGGACAGCCGTCAGAACCTGCGCGAAATTCTGCAATCGCTGCGCCAGGCCGGCGGCGTCACCATTCTGCACGTCACTCACGATGCCGCAGACGCTGAATCACTTGCTACCCAGGTCATCCAACTCCCCGCCCCCCATGCCGGACCCGCTGCTGCCTGACCTCACCGCCGCCGAGCGCGAACGCTACGCATGGCAACTCGATATTCCGGGCCACGGTGAAGAGGGCCAGCGCAAGCTCAAAGCCGCCACCGTGCTCATTTCCCGCGCGGGAGGAGTCGGCGGCGCCGCCGCTCTGCAACTCGCCGCCGCCGGTATTGGCCGGCTGATTCTCGCTCACGCCGGCGCTCTGCGTCTGGACGATCTCAACCGTCAGTTGCTCATGCGCACGGATGGGATTGGACAATCCCGCATGGCACTGGCCAGGGAAACCCTGCGCCAGTTCAATCCCGCTGTGGAGGTAATCACGTTTGAGGAAAACGTTTCGCCTAACAACACCGAACGCCTCGTATCCATGGCTGACATCGTTATCGATGCCGCCCCGCTTTTCGAGGAACGCCTTGCCCTGAACGCCGCCTCGGTGAAACTCCGCAAACCCATGGTGGAGGCCGCCATGCACGGCATGGAATTTTCCGTCACTGTGTTTCATCCCGCGCATCCCGGCTGCCTCGCATGTTTGTGTCCCGAGCCTCCGGCATGGTGGCGGCGACGATTCCCCGTCTTTGGCGCCGTCAGCGGTGTGGCCGGCTCCATCGCCGCAGTGGAGGCGATCAAACTCATCACCGGCATCGGCGAGCCGCTTATCGGCAGAATGCTTGCTGGAGATTTGGCTGCGGGAAGATTCAGGGTGCTGAATCTCCAGCAAACGGGATGCCCGCAATGCGGGAGAACCACGTAATTAGGTCCTCCGCCGCGGGCCGTCAGGGGTTCACCCGTTCGAACCGCTGTTTGCTGATCGTCAGGAAATCCTTGTCGTTCGCCTTGCTGACAGTGAGCGAGCGATGTTCCTCCAGATCGAACGATTTCTTTTCCAGTTCAAATACGGGGCCGTTCTCGGCCACAAGCGTAGCGCCCAGGGGGATGTTTGATTTGGACTTAACGGTGTATCTGAGCACGACGGAACCAGGAAGGCGGACGTCTATCGGATCGACACCGGCGCCGCGCAGCATGGAATCCGAGAGGGAGGAACCGAATGAGTAGTAAGGGGCGGCGACATTGCTGGCCTTCCATGAGCCGCTGATCTTCTCCGTAACTGCTCCGGTGGAAGTGCCGCTTTCCCGTGTGAACGAATGGTCGTCTTTGAATTCGTAACGCGTGTAGAAGAAGTGCTTCCCGGCTTCTGATTTGAGTTCCCATTTGCCAACAGGATTGGGGGGGGCGGTCTTCTTTCCGTCTGCGTCGTCTTTTTTATCTGAGTCACACGCGCTAAGTGCGAAACTGAGTGCGAGGATGGCAAGGCGTTTCATGGCAGACGAAAGGATGAAATTCGGTTGGTTCCGCCTTATGACGGAACCGCAGCATCTTTCATTCAGCGAAACGCGCTGAATTCTGATGGCCCCCGAGGCGACCGCCCTATTTCATCGAGTGCAGGCCGATCATGTTGCCCTCCGTGTCGATGACCAGGGAGATGAAGCCGTACGGGCCGATGGAGAACTTGGGCTTGAACACCTTCCCGCCGGCGGGTTCGACACGCGCAGCCTCGACGGCGCAGTCATCGCAGACGAAATACACGATGGTGCCGCCACCGCCCGCCTTGCAGCCAGGCATATAAACCAGGGCTCCGGCGGCACCGGAACTCTCCCCGGAGCAATCCTTCGACATGGGGAAGTTCCACATTTCCAAATCGCCCGCGGGGAGCTTCTCCAGCTTCGTTTCGAAGACCCCTTCGTAGAAGGTCTTCGCGCGATTCATGTCATCCACGTAGATTTCAAACCAGCCGACAGGGTTGTTTTTCATAGTATCTGAACTCCAGCGCGCTTCCGGGACATGTCAAGGTCCGTGCGCAGGGTGGGGACGGTGACGGGAAAACCGGCGTCAAAGACGCGCGCGGGTCCCGGGGACTCACTTCTTTTTGAATGAAACGACCTTCGCCCTCATTCCGGTGACCATGCTCTGGAGGCTGCTGCCTTCGGATTCGCCGGAGCTTTGCTGGATGTGGCCGGCGTCGAGGGACATTTCAGTCCAGATGGGGTCCACGGGGACCCAATGGCCATCGAGAATGACTTCGTTCCACGCATGGCCGCCAAATGATTTGTATTCATTTCCCATATACATCCACCCGCCGGCTTCGCGGGCGGGAATGCCGGCGGCGCGGGCGAGATTGGTGAAAAGAAGAGCGTGCGCGGAGCAGTCGCCTTTGCGCGACTTGATGAGGTCCATGACGGTGAGCGGCTCGGAGTCGAGGCTGTCGCGGATGTAGAAGTCGGTATAGCGCAGAATTTTCTCGACCTTGGAGCGTTCACCGGTGGCGCCGGCCACGGCTTTTTCCGCGAGCTTTTTGATCGATTCCTCACCGATAGGATACCGGAAAGTGGCCTTGAGGGCCTCGGCGCGATCAGCCTCGGAGGCGGGTTGAGGCTTGCCGCCACCGGGCTTGATCTTAATCACCAGGCTGCCATCCGGTTTGCGTTCGACGGTTTGATTGACGGTGTCCGGAAGGTCCGGGACCTGTTTGCCGGCCGGGGCGGAGAGCTCGACGGTGAGTTCTGTCAGGGCGGTGGAATTGCCGAGTTTGCGGTCGGTGCTGATGGAGAGAGCGAGGAAGAGATCGGGCTGTTCGCCGCCGGGCATGAACTTCGCCACTTTCTCCGGCTCCTCTCGCAACTCGATCGACTGAGCGAGGAGGGCATTCACGATGGTGCCATCCGTGCGCGACACGCGGATGGTGGCTTCGACTTTCTCCCCGTGGCTGTAGGCGCTCATTTCCCAGACCGGCACCTTTCCGCCGGGACCCGCCCAATCCGCCGCCTTCAGAATGGTGGCGGTGACATCGCTGTTAGTGAGTGTCTCGGATGAAAAATCGACGGAGCCGAAAGTGTCGCCCGGCTTGCGCGCGGGATCGGTGCTCCAGACAACGGGAGTGGTTTCCTGACAAAGGCGCAAGTCCAGATTTTTCAATTCGTCTGTGCGCGTCTTGCCGGCCTCGGTGATTTCGACGGAGTAGGTGGTGCCCTCTTTGTGGCGCAATACCACGCGCCGCTCCTGGCCATTCATTTTTTGGACTTCCTCCACGAGAAAAGCCCGGCAGGGAGGCTCGACGAGGTAATGCTTGCGGCTCACCGTGTCCATCTTCATCGATGAGCCAAACGCCTTCATCTCCAGCGTCATGTCCTGCGTGACCGAGACGCAGGACTTTCCCTCGACCGTCGCGGGTCCCATGGTATCGACGCCCCAGCCGCTCTTGACGTCATTGACGTAGATGCCGGTCCAGTGACGCTCCGTTTGTTTGAAGGTGGACTCGGGAATAGGCAGTTCGAGAGCCGGGAGTTTCGGCGGCGGGCCTTTTTTGGCAGGCAGCGTGCTTTCCTCCGCCAGGGCCGGAAAGCAGAGCAGGAACGCGGAGGCGAAGGCTGTGAGAAGGCGCAGAGCGCGGGGACAATTCATAAGCTTACTTCTACTGAAGCGTCAGGGAGCGCCAGGGGATTTCATGGTGTGGTTTCAAACCACTTTGCGGGCGCCGTGTAAAGCTCCATGTCCTCAGCTTCCCACGTTCCGTTGCGGCGGAGCACGCACCGGGATTTTTTGCTGGAGCCGACAAGCGCCATGTCTTCAACGAAGACAATAAACGGGCCATTGATCTCGATCTGCTCAGCCGGCGCCGGACCGGACGAAGATGTTTTGAATCGCGAGACCCCCTCGCCGCAGATCGTGCGGCCATGCCAAACGACAGACTCCGCTTTCCCGAACCAGTATTTGCCCAGTCTCGCGCAGATGGCGGCGAGGAAATCCTTCTCCTTCTCCTGATAGTCCCTCCGTTTCGAAATCGCGGGATGCGCTTTGACGTTTTCCCGCGCGGTTTCGACAGGCGGAGTCTCCATCCGGGAGTACTCTGCGGAAAGGGAGGATGTTCTGTCCGGAGGATCCGTCGCCTTTGCCGGTTCGCGGGTGATCATCACTGGCGAATGACATGCCGTGAACAGAACTGCCGGGAAGGTGAAAAAGAACAGCGCTTTCATGATGTTAGGATTTTATTTTGACTCCAAGGCCTTCAGCCACTCCTTGTGCAGCGCGGTGAGTTTTTGTGAATCGTTAGGAATGATCCAAATGCGCCCGCGGATTTTCTTCGTTTGGCCGGGCGGCACGATGCCGATGCGGAAGTCATTGTGGAGGCAGCGGATGACGCCTTCGAAAAGTTCCTGAGTGGGCTCGAAGGTGACGGCGAAGATCCATTTCCCGTCGCTGCTGAAGCAGCCGATGAGATTGTTGTCAGGAACGAGCGTGCTGAGCGGGCGCGGATTCACGTCCGTGCGCGGCACATCCTTCGGGCACCAGACCTGGCCAGGCGTGTAGCGGGCTTTGGTGGCCCACGGCTGGGTGGGCATCGTGGTGAGCTTGCCGTTCAGGAAGATGAAGGCGCGATCCAGTTTGATGTCCGGGCCGTTCGGATCGGCGGTTTCTCCACCGGCAAATCCACCGAGACGAATGCACGGCTGCGCCCACTGAGCCTCGTTAGGGTGATCCGTGGGATTGGTCACTGTGAGGTCGAACGTAACGCCATCGCTCACCGCACGGATATCGTGTTCAACGACGAGCCCATCGTTCACTTTGCAGCGGAGCTTGATTTGTTTGCCGTCCGCGGCGGTGGAAATCGTTTCCGTTTTGTGACCGACGACGGTGTGTTTGCTCCAATCGGCATCGGTGGAACCGGCGCGGCAGTAAGCTTCGAGGTAGTTGATTTGAATCTCTTTCCCGGGGACGTGAGGGGCGCGGATGGTGAGGGTGTTGTTTTTGTAACTGAGGGAAATTGGCTGCGGAGCGGGAGGCTCCAAACTCCAGGCGCCAAGCACCAGAGAAACACCAAGCAACAAGCTCCAAAGGGGAGTGTTGAGACGTTGAAGAGGGAGACGGAATGCGGAAGTTTTCATTTTTGGATAACGCGGAGTCTGGCAAAGCGTTTGGCCCTGGAGCCTGCGGGTATAGTGATTTTTACCATTTGGATGGTACCGTTGTCACTAAGGATGCTGACACCATCGTTGAGAAAACCCCGCGATGTCAGCGACTCGGAACGGACCTTCTGCGCTCCGGTCTCATCCAGTGGACAAGTGCACCCGACTTCACGTTGCACGGACGCAAATCCGGATTCACGCCACCCTTTTGCGTAAAAAAATAGAGACCCGCCGGAGCCGGGAGATGGCGAGCATTTACCGGGTATGTTGTTTCGTTTGCTCTTCTGTTTCAGCGTGTTCGCCACCCTTCTGAGGGCGGTGGAACGGCCCCACGTGCTGTGGATTACCAGTGAGGACAACGGGCCTCAGATGGGCTGTTACGGCGACAGTTTTGCCACCACGCCAAACCTCGACCGCCTGGCCGCGGCGGGCATGCGGTATAACAACGTTTGGTCCGTGGCTCCGGTGTGTGCCCCGGCTCGAACGGCCCTCATTACGGGAGTCTATCCGTCCTCCTCCGGTTCCCTCCACATGCGCAGTGACGTGAAACTGCCGGCAGCGATGCAGTTGTTCCCGCAGTTGCTCCGTGAAACGGGATACTACTGCACGAATTGCGAAAAGGAGGACTACAATGTGGCGAAGCCAGGGAAGGTATGGGACGAGTCCTCCCGCAAAGCCCACTGGCGAAACCGCGCGCCTGACCAGCCGTTCTTTGCCGTCTTCAATTTCACCGACACCCACGAAAGCCAAATTCGGGCAAGGCCGCACCAGGCAGTGCACAACCCGTCGAAGGTACCACTGCCGCCGTATTGGCCGGACACCCCTGAAGTCCGCCGCGACTGGGCGCAATATTATGACCAGATGACCGTGATGGACGCCAAAGCCGGACGGCTTCTGGACGATCTCAAAAAGGACGGACTGGCTG
Source organism: Verrucomicrobiales bacterium (assembly GCA_035550135.1). Classification (GTDB taxonomy): domain Bacteria; phylum Verrucomicrobiota; class Verrucomicrobiia; order Verrucomicrobiales; family V1-33; genus V1-33. The sequence continues at coordinate 20,630 of DASZQB010000061.1, read as the reverse complement.
CCGACACCATCGTTTTTTACTTCGGCGATCACGGGCCGGGGATGCCGCGCTGCAAACGCTCCGCCTGCAATTCCGGTCTCCGCGTCCCTCTCATCGTTTATTTTCCGGAAAAGTGGAAACACCTTGCGCCTGCCGGTTACGCCGCCGGAGCCGCGAATGACCGCCTCGTCAGTTTTGTGGACTTTGCGCCCACCATGCTCAGCCTTGCAGGCCTCCCGGTGCCCGCATGGATGCAGGGCCGGGCATTCGCCGGACCCTCCGCCGGACCCAATCCTGACTTCCTTTACGGAATGCGGGACCGCATGGATGAACGCTACGATCCCGTGCGCTCCGTTCGCGATCAGCGGTTTGTTTACGTCAGGAACTACTTTCCGCACCGCCCGGGCGGCCAGCACAATGCCTACATGTTCGAAACGCCAGCCACCCAGGTATGGCACCGTCTTTTCTGTGAGGGAAAGCTGAATGAAGCACAGTCGGCGTTTTGGAAGCCTCACCCCCCGGAGGAGCTCTATGATTTGTCCTCCGATCCGTTCGAAATCCGCAACCTCGCCAATGACCCGGCGCACCGCGGAATCCTGGAGCGACTGCAGGCCGCCCACGTGGCCCATGAACGCGCGGTGCGGGATGTTTGTCTGCTTCCCGAGGCTGAAATGCTCAGACGCGCGGGCGGCGGGGCACCCTATACCGTGGGACACGACGACAGCCGGTTCCCGCTCGAAGCGATTTTACGCACCGCCCAGCGCGCCTCCTCACAGAAGCAGGGAGACCTCCGCGAACTTCGCGATGCCCTCAAGGCGTCCGATTCCGCCATTCGCTGGTGGGCGGTGATGGGCCATCTGATGCACGGAAAGGACGCCGTCACCGCCGCGGCCGACCGGTTAAACGCACGCCTGAAGGACGAAAACGTGTCCGTGCGCATCGCCGCGGCGGAAACACTCGCCAAATGCGGACGTGAATCCGATCAGCCCGCAGCGCTCGATCTCCTGCTTTCGGCGGCGGATCTCCGCGAAACCGGCTACTTCGATGCCGTTCGCGCGCTCAACGCCCTCGACGACCTGCGCGAACAGCTTTCTCCGGCTCAAAAGGACCGTCTCGCCGCTCTTCCCCGCACCTGCCCGGCGCAAAATCAGCGCACCTCCGACTACGCCCAGCGATTGCTGGAGCACATCGCCGGAAAGTAAATCAAAGTCCCACCGCAATCGTCTTGCGGCCTGTATAATAACTGGAGCATCCGCTGTGCTCGAGGCGTTCGATCAACTCATGATCATGCTCGTGCTCGTGCTCCAGCTTCTCCAGTTTTTCGTGTTCCTCTCTGAGGACATATTCCAGACCGTCAACGCGCTTTTTGAGCCGCTCTATTTCTGACAAAAGTGCTTTGAAGACAGGATGGTCGGCAATACTGGGGTCCATGGGTTGCTCTAGTGGTTGCTTAGGGCAAGGCACCATCCGCAGGATCGGGAAAAGGGCAAGTGCCGGTGCCGTCACAAACGGATGATTTAAGCCCAGGGGAATTTCTGATGATTAGGACAAAATGAACGTTTGAGAAAAATTTCTGTCCGGAGCAGGGCGGGACAGAAGGGTACTCTGTCCGCACTTCACGGGTCCTCCTGCACAGGATTCAACGGCGGGAAAATGGCCCGCCTATCCTGATTTTGGAGAAATCCAAATTCCCTTTGACCGCCCCGATTAGTGCGCGGAGTCTCTGCGCTCCTTTTCCCGGGCCGTCCGGGACTTTTGACCGTCTGTCATGACTCTGCATACCATTTCTGTTCTCGTCGAAAACAAGTTCGGCGTGCTGGCCCGCGTGGCCGGCATGTTCAGCGGCCGCGGCTACAACATTCATACGCTGAATGTCGGCCCGAGCCACGACCCGGGGGTCAGCCGCATGACGCTCGTGGTCCGCGAGAAGGAAAATGTCCTCAATCAGATCATCAAGCAGCTCGACAAACTGATCGACGTCATTCAGGTCATCGACTTCCGCGAAGGCGACTACGTGAACCGTGAACTTGTCCTCCTTCAGGTGAAAGTGGACCGTCAGAGTCGCGCGGAGATCATCGAGCTTTGCCAGATCTTCCGTGCCAAAATCATCGACGTGGGCCGCAACGTGGTCACCATCGAAATCACGGGAGACGGCGGCAAGATCAGTAAGTTCGTGGCCCTCATGGACAACTTCGGAATTCTCGATCTCACCCGTACGGGCCGCATCGCTCTCCCTCGCGTGGACAATGCGCCCGCGGAGGTCGCCTCCTGATTCCCTTTCCCGATTCCCCAGCCATCCCAAATACACCACCCAAATGCCAGTAAAGATCTACACCGACAAAGACGCTGACCTCGCAGCCCTCAAAGGCAAGACCTGCGCCGTCATCGGCTTCGGCTCTCAGGGCCACGCCCATGCGCTCAATCTCAAGGAAAGCGGCGTCAAAGTCGTCATCGGCCTCTATGCGGCAAGCAAGTCCATCCCGGTGGCTAAAGAGAACGGATTTGAAGTCCTTGATACAGCCGGCGCAGTGAAAAAGGCAGACGTGATTTTCGTGGCGGTGCCGGACACCAAAATCCCCGGCGTGTATGAAAAAGACATCGCTCCCAACCTGACGAAGGGCAAGACACTGCTGTTCAGCCACGGCTTCGCCGTTCATTACAAGACCATCGTGCCACCGAAGGACGTAGACGTCATCCTGGTGGCCCCGAAGGGCCCCGGTCACATCGTCCGCCGTCAGTTCACTGAGGGCAAAGGCGTTCCCAGCCTGATCGCCATTTATCAAAACCCCAGCAAGCAGGCAAAAAAGATCGCTCTGGCATGGGCGAAGGGCATCGGCGGCACGCGCGCCGGCGTGCTGGAAACCACCTTCAAAGAGGAGACCGAAACGGATCTCTTCGGCGAGCAAACCGTACTGTGCGGCGGCACCAGTGCCTTGGTGCAGGCGGGATTTGAAGTGCTTGTCGAAGCCGGCTACTCGCCGGAGATGGCGTATTTCGAATGCCTGCACGAGTTGAAACTCATCGTCGATCTGATGAATGAGGCGGGCATCGCGGGGATGCGTTTCTCGATTTCCGAAACCGCCAAGTGGGGCGACGTCAGCGTCGGCCCGAAGATCATCGACGCGGGCGTGAAGAAGCGGATGAAAGCCGCGCTGAAGGAGATTCAGAACGGCAAATTCGCCAAAGAATGGGTGGCGGAGTACAAAGGCGGCTACAAGAAATACCAGCAGCTTCTCAAGGACGGCGAAAAACATCCTATCGAAAAGACAGGCGCCAAGCTCCGCAGCCTGATGCCGTGGATCAAGAAGCGCGACATCAAAGGCGCCCAGGCAAGCTACAAGTGAGCCGCTGCATACCTGTTTGAGAATTCCTGACACAAAGGCCGGGTCCTCAAGCCCGGCCTTTGTTTTGTCCCCGCTCAAGGCGGAGAAATTCTTTCCGGAGGCGGAAACAGGCTGGCCGTGCCCGCGAACTCCATGCTGTTCAGCAAAGCGAACTGGTGGCGAAACTCGCGGTACTCCGAGGCCAAAGACTCGCCAAAAGCCCGCGCCGCCGTGGTCAGTCCGGTGCGCAGAGCGAAGGAGAAAATGAGTTCCGTGCGGCGGTAGAATTCGTCGGAATTGAGTTCACGCTCGCGAACGAGCAGGGCCAAATCCACGAGTTTTGCGGGCGCAATTTTGTTGATCGGAATCTTCGCCTCCACCCCCTGCACGGGCCGGAAAAGGAGATTCGTCCCGCTGGCGGAAACGGTGGCACTCACAGCTCCGCCCGGGTGGTCCATTGAACTCTCCACCGGTTGCCGCACGAGATCCCTGGTGAGTTGGCCGAGAAAATCCTCCGCTTTTTGCCATGCGGTGGAGTGCGCGTCCCGCGCGGCGGTGGCCTCCTGAGTGGTAGTGGCGAGAGCCTTTAGTTTAGAGGCCGCTTCCGCAAACCGGAAGCTCTCTGCGAGAGCGGCAGCGGCGGTGTTCGCTTCGCGGATGAGTTTGAATTCTTCATGGACCTTCTGAAGGTGATTCCCGTCACCGGTGGCCGCAAGAATTTCTTTCCGCTGGGCGACGCTGGCGGCGAGCGCTTCGACTTTGGCCGCGGCCTTGTTTCGCGGCGCACCCGTCTGCACCAGGGAGGAAAGCAGATCGCGCGCACGGGTCAGCGTGGCATCCGCTTCCTCCGCCGTCATATTTCCGGCATCCGGCGAGGGAAGCACCGCGATGGCCGCCGCATCGGAAAGATACCCGCGGATCAGGCGTTTGCATGCCTCTATCCATCCGGCGGTCGCCATCGTCGCCGGGAGTTGTGACCGGTCAAAGGCCTTGAAAAGCTCTGCCGCGGCGGCGGCGTCACCCGTATACCAGTTCTTCAGCCCTGCCGCGAGGAGACCAATGCAGCGGACAGAATCGGAGGGAAGTCCGGCCAGGCGACTCGCGGGAACCAGACCGTCTGTGGCCAGCGCCTCGCAGGTATCCACAAAAAAATGCGCCATTTCGGAATCTTCGGCGCTGTTCGAATAAAGGCCGTCCTTCGCAATCCCCGCAAACGCCGTCCGTGCGTCGGCAAGGTCGCCCATGAAGAGAGCACAGAGGCCCGCATTGAACCTCGACCAGTTGCGGGTCGGCTGGACGATCGCCACCTCCCCGCCAAGCTCCCCAAAATACTGCCGTGCTTTGCCGAAGTCCCCGATCATCATCGCGTTGCGGGCGGACAAAAACCGCGCGGAGGTGGAACTGTCCGATCCTGCCGTGGGATCGTCCGGCTGAGTCCGCGAAAAGAGACCCATGGGTTGTGGCGCGGGCTTATTCAGGAAGTTTATCACGCCGGCGGCACTCACCGCAAGGACCGCGGCGGCTCCCGCCCAAAGCCATGCACGGCGGAGACGGCTCTTTCGGTTAGGAAGGGCTTTTCCGCTGCCGGCGCGCAGAAGGTTCCGCTGCGCGTAGCGCAGGTGATCCAGAAATGCATCGTAACTGGAATAACGGTCCGCCGGCTTCACGGCGAGGGCACGTTCCAGCACGGCGCAGGTCTCTGCGGAAAGCTTATGGACCGCCGGTTTCAACCGGATGGGCTTGGATTTCAGGACCTTCAGTTCGTCCAGAGAGCCGGTGTCTTTATTACACGGCGGCTTTCCCGTGAGCGCATGATAGAGTGTCGCTCCGAGGCTGTAGATGTCGCTGCGAAAATCCTCCGGGTCATGGCGCAGGGTCTCCGGCGGCACATAATACGGCGTGGCCCAAATCTCGCCGCTCCCGTCGGAGTCCCGCGCAAAAATGGCGAGGCCGAAATCCACGATTTTCGGCGTGCCATCCTCGGCGAAAAGGATATTGCCCGGCTTCATGTCGCGGTGGATGAGGCCGGTGTCCTTGGCTGCTTTCAGCCCCTGCACCGCCTGGATGGCCATCTCCAGCGCCTGTTTCTCCTGCATTTTTCCGTGCTGCTTGAGATACCCCTCAAGGCTCCCTCCGGAAACAAGTTCCATCGCAATGTAAAAATACTCCTGGTCCTTTCCGGCCGTGTACACCCGCACCACATTGGGATGCGAAATCTGAGCCGTGATCTCGGCCTCCTTCTCAAACTGCTGCGCGCGCGTGCGGTCCCGGCTGCAGGCTCTGTTCAGAATCTTCAAGGCCACGTCCCGCTCCAATGACGTATCCCGCGCGGAAAAGACCCGGCTCATTCCGCCCGACCCGATCTGCCCGGTTATCTCAAAGTGATCAAACTTCGTGCGCGAATGAAACATCGCGCTGCACGTGGGGCAGATGACTTTTGTAAACGGCTCGTGCGCCGTTACGTCCGCGAGCGTGCCACAGGCCGGGCAGGCATTCACCACTTGTCGCGACGGACGATGAGATCTCATGAAAGTCCCACCCTACGCGATGACGGAGGGCCGCGCAACTCCGCGATTACCTTGCTGCGGGCAGGGCGTTCGCGGGAACGGCTTCTCTCAAGGCATTCAGGGAATAGCCCCTTACCCCGACTCCCGAACCGTAATTTTCGCTGTAGGAACTGCTGGCGGAGGATTCGGATGCCCACTGTTTGGAGCCGTCGCGGCCAACCATTTCCACCGCGTCGATCTCCGGCCAGCTCTCCACGCGGTTGGTATCGACATAAACCTTGATCTGATTGGCGGTGGTCCCAGGCGGCACCGGGATTGAGGACTCGATGATTTCATTCCCCCCGCGCCCCGCATTGCCCTGCCAAAGAACCTTCTCCTTACCGTCCGGCATGATGGCGGCCACTTTGGAGACCGCGCCCGGATTGTGGGTCTCGTGGATGTTGATCTCCTTGATTTCGACCGCCTTCTTGTATCCTAACTGAAGCCACTGCTCGCCGCTCCTTGGATTTTTCGGAGCCCATGCCGTGGGAATGTCACCCGCAGACTGAGTGTCAGGCGCGCCGGTGGCCTGAGCATGATCCCAATGCACCTTGCCGTTGGCAGTCAGAGGACGGTGCTCGCTGTCAACGGCCGAGTCTCCGCCGAATCCGAGGACATCCACCGTCGGTCCGCTTCCGCCGCCGGGCGACACTCCACCGCCGGTCATTCCAGGTGCCGATCCAACCGGTACAAAGGAGGTGGACGGTCCCGAAGAGGTACGCGCCGTTTCCGCGCGTCTTCCGTTATTGGTCCGGGTCGCAGCCACCTCCGGCGAGCCGGGCGACTGCGCCTTCTCTTTGGTTAGGCGGGCGACTTCGGCCTGCAGCCGGTGGACTTCCTTCGCAGCGGAAACAGGATTGGAGGCGCGCAGGGAATCGAGTTCCGCCTGGAGCCTCCTTACGTGCTGATGCTGTATCCACGCGGGGGCGCCGATGGCTACCACGGCGGCGGCACTGGTGAGGGCAATCTTTTGTTTGGCGGTCATGGCCACGATTTTAGTGAAGAGAGTGGTGGAAGCGGCACCGGCGGTATTTGCCAGGGCGAGGGAGGAAGTGGAGATGCCCGCGATGGCGGCAGAAGAGGGACTCGAGGAAGCCGCGGTAAGCATGGCGGCGGAAAAAGCGGCCGCAGTGCCGCGAATGCCGCGCCGCGCCAGAATGCCGCGCAGTTTTTCCAGAGCCCGCGAAATGCGTTTTTGCACCGCGTTGTCCGTCATGCCGAATCCGGAACCGATGGCGCGAAGGTCCTGACGCTGCCAAAAGCGCAGCACCAGCAACTGCCGGTCCTTTTCCGGGAGACGATCCATCGCGGCATCGATGACCGGAGAGGCATGCTCCCAAAGATCCGCAGGCTCGCCGGAGGAGGAGGGCTGGGTCAGATGCATGGAAATTTCCTCGCGTTTCCGGCGGCGGTTTTCACCGCGCACCGTATCCACTGCGCAGCCCACGGCGGCGCGGTGCAGCCAGGCAGCGAGCGCTCTGCCGTCCCGAACCACCTGCGGACGCCGGGCAAGAGAACTGAAGACGGTCTGCACCACATCCTGCGCCAGGGTGGCGTCACCTTCTACAATGCGCAGTGCCGTGGAATAAACGAGACCTGCGTGACCCTCGGCCAGTTTGCGAAAGGCACGTTCGCAGCGCGTCGCGGCGAAGTTCTGGAGATGATGACTGGCTTCGTCGGGGGACATCGTTTGCCCATAAGGTCGTCGCCGTCCGGAAAATCCGCCATAGTTTTTGCGCGGGACAGGCCCGGGCTACTTGAGGCTCGCGCTGAGTATCTCCCGCCTGTCAGGCGGAAGCGACAGTTTCGCGATCGCTGCCCGCGCCGTCCCCCGATCCGCCGCAGGCAGCGTTCCCAGCCACTCCTTTGTCTGGTCGATGGATTGGTTGGAAAGACGTGAGACCGCAAGGCGAATGCTCTCGTCCCTCTCCGCTCCAGAGGGAAGTTTCCCGATCCATTCGGTGGCGGCTTCAGGGCGGCTGCTCAGCCAGGTTTCGAGCACCGTTTGCCGGGCCTCGGATGCCCGGGCCGCGGGAAGATCAGCGGTCCATTGCATTGCCGTTTCAGGATTCTTTTTCGCCAGGTACCGCGCGCCGTTGTCAAAAATCTGCTGCGGGGCGCTCTGCCCGGTCTCGGTCTTCAGAAACGCGATGGTTTCATCCGGATTCGAATAAAACAGCCTCCACGAGGAATACTGCCATGCCTGACTGCGGGCGTCCGCTTCAGGAAGCGAAGCAATCCATGCCAGGGCGGGCGCGACATCTGCTTTTTTCTCTTTGCTGAGCCAGGTATCGATCAACTGGCTGACCGCCTGATTTTTCATTCCGCCGGGTTCGAGCCCTCCAATGAAGGCCGCTGCAGACTGCACATCCTTTTCCGCCATGGTCCGGACGATGGACGCGGCCGAGGCGGACCGTGCTTCACCCTTAAGGTTTTCCTGCGCCCATTGCAGGGCCGCCTGAGGATCGCTCCTCGCCCACGTTTCGACCATGGGCAGGCCGAGCCTCGTTTTGGTTAAGCTGTCCGTCTGCGAGGACACATAGCCTATCACCGCGTTCAGATCGCGTTTGGCCCACTCCTTGACCGTGGCGATGGCGAGCCTCCCTCCGGAAAGACCGCGCAATTCATCCGAATAAGCCAGCGCTCCGGCAGGATCGGAGGCCGCCCACACTTTGCCGATCCGATCGAGCGCCTCATTGCGCACATGGCTGTTGGTGCTCTCCACGACGCACCGCGCGGCGGCCAGCGGGCTCTGCTCCGCCCATTTGGCCAGAGTATCCATGTTGGGAATATAGCTGCGGATACTCCATTCCTTCATCAGTTTCAGTGCCCGCTCGGGATCTTTTTTCATGACGGCATTCACCAGCGAATAGCGCAGCCCCTCCCCGCCCATCACATTCCCGTCGTTCTTCAATGCCGCGATGGCGCCCTCCATGTCGTGTTTGGGCCATTCCTCAAAAAGCACTCCGAGAAGATCGCGGATTTCCGCACGGTCCGACCCGAATTTACCCTCCGCGAGACCCTTTGCCCGGTCCGCGCAGAGAGTTCCGAGCATGTGTTTGGGATCCATTTCCGCCCACCGTGTAGCCAGCATGCGCGTGGCGGTGCTGTCACCTTTGGCGGCGCGCAGGAGTCGCGGCATGTCCGCCGCAGTGGCTTTCTCCGCCGCGGCGAGAAGATACAGCCAGCGCATCGCTCCGGTGCAGCGCGCAAGTTCCGATCCCAGCAGGTCATCCGCCTGTAAGCCCCCGCTGTGAAGACCGTTTTTGCTCCCGGTGATGCCGGACCCTGGCTTGCCGTTCAGGGACGCGCCGGCCGGAGAATGGCTGCCGGTGTTTTCAGCGTTCCCGGAGGGCGTTCCCCGCAGAAACCAGCCGATCCCGGCACCCATGGCGGCTCCCGCGGTGCAAAGAAGAATGACTGGAATGTATTTTGTTTTCATACACTTCACCTGGGGCGGGGTGTGGACCCGTCGTTGTTTTCTGCGGACAGGCGATTCAGCAGGAAGCTCCGTGTTTCAGCGTCCAGTTTGGCGCCGTCGATCAATTGACGGGCCATTTGGGGATCGGTGCTTTTCACCTGGTTTACGATGGAAACCATCCCTCCCACTCTCCCGCCGGAATCGAGACTTTCGGCCCACGTCCAGGCGCCCGAGGGATCGCCCACCGCGATGGAATTGATGAGCGCCATGGCCGCTGTATTTCGCTGCTCGCCCCTGGGCAGTGCGGAAATCCACTGGCTCGCCGCGAGGCTGTCGGCTTTGGCCCAGCGCGAAACAGCGCTGTTCAAAGCGCTCGCGCGGGATGCTTCGTCGGGAAACGCATAGGACGAAACCCACGCCACGGCGGCATCCGGATTGGTGGCCGCCATGCGGCTTGCGACGCTCGCCAGTGCCGACCCCTGACGCTCTGGCGGCAGGTCCTTCACCCGGCCAAGCCAGGCCTGCATGTCGCCATCCTTCCAGTCGGATTCCGCATAGAATGCCGCCTCCAGCGTTTGCTGGCGCATTTTTTCCGGCACCTTGTTCAGCGTATCGTCGATGCGGTTTGCGTTGATGCCGTTGTTCAACAGGTCGCTGACGTATTCACGAATGTTTCCGTCGTTGAAGTCCGCATCAGGCATTTGTTTCATCCATTCCAGAGCCAGCGCAGGCTCCTTCCATCCCGCGGAGTGGAGCAGCGACTTGTTGATGCCTTCCACAAAATCGCTTTTCGGCTGCTGTTTCACCCACTCGCGAATGGCGTCTTTATAAGCATAACCTTCATTCAGAATCACACTGTCCCACGCCACTTTCAATCCCCGTTTTAGCGAGTCGGGCTGTGACGAGAGAAATGTTAGTGCTGCTGCCGGATCGGCAGCAAGCCGGTCTCCGATCACACTGGTGAGGCCGTACCAGGAGTCATTGCCAACCTTGCCCGGGTTTTTTTCAAGCCAGACAAGCGTGGCATTCATATCCTTCTCCGCAGCGGCGCGCAGCAGTCTTGAGGCGGTATCGACGCCCACCGCGTGGTCCTCGCCGCCAGGCGGCGCGGCATCCACATTATCGAGCGCCGCCATGGGATCGGACTTCGCCCATCCCATCAGCGTATTCTGCAGCGCACCGTCGCGCTCCGGCCCCTCCGGCAGCGTGCGCGACCACGCGAGCGCCGCAGGCCCGTTCGATTCCGCCCAGCCGGAAGCGACACCGGACAGTGCCTGGAGACGGGAAACGCCGGTGACACTCTCCGCTGCAGCGCGGGCCGCGGCGATGTCCTTCATCGCATAGGTCGCGAATGCGTCAGTGACCCGCGTGTCCCAGCGGCTGGGCGCCTTGAGTTGTTGCACAATGGCGGCGAGTTCCTGCGGAGCGGCCTTCGCGATATCTCCCAGAAGAACGGCAGCGCCGCTTTCAAATCCCTTCGTATTCGCCGAGAGGAACGCCGCGGCGGCCGCAGGCTGCAACTTCAGCCACTCACCTATCAATTGCGCTGCGTGGTCAGCCTGCTTTTGAGTGAGCAGATTCTGAAAGGCACCCGCCGGATCGACGGCTGCCCACTCCGCCAGCAGCGCGGAGCGGAAGGCGCGCCGGTGAAACGGATTTTTGATTTCTGCGATGGACTTGTAGAGCTCCGGCATGGCTTCAGCGCCGGTGCCGTGGACTTCATGAAGCCGCCGCCATTCCGCGAGCAGCGGACTGTTGGCGAACGCAGCCATGGGATCGGCAGGCTGCGCAGGTTTCGCTGAGGCGGTGCGGGCCGGCGGAGCACTTTGTGGCTGCGACTCGCGCGCTTTCCATCCAAGCGGAATGAAGGCGGCCATCGTGATGGTCGCAATGACATAAGTGGAAGCGGTCATGGCGGTGGAGAAAGTCGAAGCTGTGGCCGTGGCGGAACCTGTGGCCGCCGTGCCCGCGGCGGCGGCGGTCACGGCACCGGCAGCCAGCGCCGCAGGCGCTGTTAGGAGACCAATGGCGGAGGCGATCGTGATCACCAGCAGCGCAGACGGACGCGCCCGGCCCAGCACCCCTTCGATCTTCGCCGTGACCTGCTCACGCAATTGATTGCGCCCGCGGCTGAGCCGTTGCTTGATCGCGTCCTCGCTGACGTCCAGAGCAGCAGCGACCGCCGCGATGGACTGGCCTTCACGATAGAAAAGCACCAGCGGCGTCCGGACGGTCTCCGGAAGTTCCGCGAGAGCGGACCACACCAGTTCGGCGTCTTCGGCATCCGCGGCGCACGCGTCAGGAGGAGAATCGGAGGCAATGATTTCACGGGGGCACTCTCCATCCAGCGATGTGTGCGGCTTTTCCCGTCGAAGCGCGTCCACCGCGCAATCGCGCGCGATCCGCGACAACCATGCCTTCAGTTTGGCGGGTTCACGCAGCGAGGAAAGATGCTTCCACGCTTTCAAAAACGTTTCCTGCGCAATGTCATCCGTAAGACCGATGCGTCCGGTAACGCTGAAGGCTACCGCGCAGACCGGCGTCTGGTGCCGCCGGACAATCTCGACAAAGGCCTCCTTTCCGGGCCGGTCATGACTGCGCGCCGCAATTGCCAGTTCTTCATCCGTCGCGGACCGCCAATCCGTGCGTGCGGAGCGGCTGCTGCTGAAGCGGCGGAAGATGGACACGGCGGAGATCATAAAACCACGTTACGCCCTCTAAGCCGTTTGGCGGGGGAAAAGGTGACACGGAAAAATCGAAAAACTTTTCCGGATTCAAGGTCCGAAGGAAGACGGGCGTCCTGCCCTCTCCAACCCGCTACTCCCTCAACCGGTCCACAAGGTAGTCAGGCCCATTCACATTCATCTCCAGATCATCCACACTGTTGCCGCTCATTTTCACAGAGAGTTGGGCCAGCTCAGATGGCGAATAAAGCGCCCGGAATTTGTCCTCCATCGCCTTCGCGATCCGCTCCAGCGTCCTGCGTTCCGCCCCGGAGAGGCTTTCCGGCGTCGCCCGCCGCCCGTCGATCTCGAAGCTGATGTTGACCATTACGCACTGTGAACCGGCTTAACATGCATCGCAACCGCACATCAAGTGCGCGGCGACGCCGTTCCTCACTTCGATTTCTTTCCCGTCGTTTTTCGTCCGAGTTCCTTCCCGCTCTCCGCATCCACTATCACAATCGCCTCGAGTTCTGTCACCACGAGAACCTTCTCTGTCAGCCACTGATGCGTCCCTGTCATCGCAGGCTTTGTCAGGTTTTTCCCGTTCACCACGACGGTCGACTGCGGCATTCCCTCCTTCTCGCCGACCCGCAACTGCCACGAGATCTGTTTCCCTGACGGACTCCATTGCGGCCATTGAACATCTGCCCAGCCGCTCTCTTTGGTGAGCGGCGTCACCGCGCCTCCGGCCAGCTCCACGGTGATTAACTGACTCGTTCCCGGATTGCCAAACTTGTTCACGGTGGCTGCGATTTTCCTCCCATCGGGACTCACCGCTATTTGGCCGTAATCCTTTGTCTCCCTGAGCAGAACCTTCGGCGCGGAGCCCGGAGTCAGAGCCTGAGAACTTACCGTGCCCTTCTCAGGATCATGCACCAGCATTTCTCCATCCGGCAGCCAGCCGCAAAACGCTCCACCCAACTTAATCTCGCGGCTCGCCTTTTTTTTCAGATCGTACACGAAGAATTTCTCCTCCTTCACCCTGGAAGGCGGCGCATCGTCCGCCTGCGGAGGCCCCAGAAAATAGACCAGCGACTCTCCATTCGGCGCCCATCCCGTCATGAGCAGCTCATGATGCGCATACCCGCTCACTACAACCGTCGCTTTGCCGCCTTCGATCGGGCGAATGTTCAGGCTTCCCTTTTGTACATACGCCAGCAACTTTCCGTCTGGTGATTCCACGGGATCATTCGATCCAGCGCTGATGTTTCCATTTCCCCATACCGTACCGGCGGGCAACTTGAATGGCACGATCTTTCCATCGCTGCTCACCCGGTGAAGATTCGCCGCGCCATAGGTCGTCGCGACGAGTTTGCTCACCACCCCAGCTGCGGGCTCCTTCTTCACCGCCGGATTCTTCGATTCCTCAGCCGCCTTAACAGGCACTGCAGCGGGTGTTAGCAGCATGAGCGCGGCGATCAGTTTGCGATTCATAAATCAATCCTGCTTCGCCGCCTTCCAATGTCAACGCGCGAAGTCCGCCGATTGTCGCCTTGTGAATCGACTATGCCTGTATTCCTTTCCTTAAATCCAAAAAACAATGACCCAGCCAGTTCCACCACAGGTCGAATGCGACCGGCATCATCCCGGACTGGTTGTTAGCGATGTGTCCGCCGCTGTCGAATTCTACACTAAAAAACTGGGCTTCACCGAATCCTTCCTGTGGGGCGATCCTCCCTCCATGGCCGGCGTCATGCTGGACCGTGTGCAAATTTTCCTCGAACTTGGAACACCGCAGCCCAAAGGCAGCGCAGTGTATTTCGTCGTGAGCGACGCCGACGCATTGCACGACTTCCAGCATTCCAGCGGCGTCACCGTCACCGAACCTCCCGGCGACCGTCCCTATGAATTGCGCGACTATTCCATCCGCGACCCGTGGGGAAACACCCTCACCTTCGGCCATCCCATTTACAACGCCGGTCCTCCCGTGAAAATCGAGCGCGTCGATGTCCCCGTGCGCCTCGAAAAACGCCTCGCCGCCCTCCTGCAAGATCTCGCCCTGCATAAGCGCATGTCGCTCTCCAGTTGCCTGGAGGAAATCCTCCTCCACACCTGCGAACCCCTCGGCGACGGCGTCGCCAGCCCCCACACCAAATCCACCCTCCGCTTCATCCAGGAACTCAAACGCACCCACGGCATCGACTACGACTGCCACGCAAGCTACCGCTTCGTCGAGGAATAGAATTACTCCTCAATACATCCCCGTCTCGTCATTCGGCCTTCGTCATTCCTTCGTCATTCTGATTTCTGATTTCGTCATTTCCCTTCACGCCTTCACCACCACATCCGCCACCACACTCCCATCCAGCTTCGTCATCTTCAGCGTCAGCGTCTCACGCGTCGCCGTCCCCTGAATAAACGTCGCATACTTCGGCTGCGGAGCCCCGCCAATGAGCTGCCCCATCGGCTGTCCTTCTTTGGCAGGCATCCAGAGGTAATCGTGCGTGTGTCCTGAAACCACCAGCTTCACACCCGCCTCCTGAAGCGTCGGCACCCAGAGATCACGGCAATACTTCGTCCCATCAAACGCATTGTTAGGAATCCGGGGATGATTGAAATAAAGCGGGATGTGACAGAACAGCACCTTGTGCGGCGCTTCACGAAACCATGATTCTTTGACCACACCCTTCAGCCATTCCGCCTGTTGCCGCTGCATCTTTTGAAATGCACCCATGCCGCTCAAATAAGGGCTGTCGTCCGGCTTGTCTTCACCCGTATCCATAACGAGCGCCGCCATCGGACCGCTCCGAAAACCGTAATAATAGCGATCCTCCGGCGTCCCCGTAAAGCCCGGCAGCGCCGGTGCCGCAGGCCCGCGCACATCATGATTTCCCCTAACGTATGCAAGCGGCCAACGGTCCGCAATCGCCAGCCCCGCGGGATTCAGGAACTGCCCCGCCATGTCCCGTTCAAAGTGCACATCGTTCGACTGGTCACCGTTCCACAGCATAAAGTCCGGATTCAACGGCGTGGTTAGGGCATCGAGTGCCTTCAGCGTCTCCGCGTTCTCATGCGTGTCATTCCACACGGCAAACGTCGTCTTCTCAGCACCCGGATCGAGCGTGCGAAAGCTCCGCTCCGGACTCACCTGCGCCGCGCCGGCCTTGAACTCCCCATGATAGAACTGCCGCACCTTCACCCAGCCCGCCGCCCGCGCCACCGTACGATACTTCACCTTCTTTCCCGGCGGCAGCGGCGGCAGCCGGAACTTCAACACATGCTCCGACATCGGCATCAGGCCCGCCTCATCCCCATCCGCCCGCTGCCACGGCCCATCCTCCACCGCATACTCCAAATGCCCCGTAGCCAGCCGCTGCACCGGCTGAAGAATGACCATCGCCTCCGCCGCCGGTCCGCTCACCACCGGACTCCCTCTGAACACCGGCCCATCCGCGCCTCCTGCCGTCCACGTTCCCTCCGGCACATCCGGACGCGGGTCTTTGGTGTAGTCTGAGTAATTCTGCGCAGCGGCAGGCAGCGCCCCGGCAACACCGAGGGTGGAGGCAACAAAAGTGCGGCGTTTCATAGGCAACAGGATAACGAACGCTGCCGTCTCCACTTTCCAACAGCAATTGGGCGTTCGTTTCGCATCGCCATCCTTCTCATTATTCCCCTCCTTCCTATAATTTTCCTCCTTCCTCCAAAAATTTTTCGCCACCGTGTCCGCCCGCCGGAAGCTGGTTCGTCGTGTAGGAAAGCAGGCTTCACTGCCACAACACTTCAACCACAAAACGACCATCCCAATATGAACACACCCGCCGCCGACAACGATCTCGAACTCGTCCTCACCCGCCTCATCGACGCCCCGCCGGAGCGCGTCTATGCCGCATGGACTCAGCCGGAACTGATCAAAAAATGGTTCACCCCCAAACCCGTCGAAACCATCATCGCGGAAACCGATGTGCGCCCTGGCGGCTCAAGTTACATCGTCATGCGCCTTCCGGACGGCACCGAAATGCCAAATCGCGGCATCTATCTCGAAGTGATACCCAACAAAAAGCTCGTCTTCACCGATGCCTACACCAGCGCATGGGAACCCTCCGCAAAACCTTTTATGACCGGCATCCTCACCTTCGAAAACGAAGGCGGCAAAACCCGCTACACCGCCCGCGTCCGCCACTGGACCAAAGAGGACCGCGAAACCCATGAAAAGATGGGCTTCCACGCCGGCTGGGGCAAGGCCACGGACCAGTTGGAGGAACTCCTGAAAAACATCTAGCCGTAACTATGCGGACGAAATCGTCGCGAGGCGCGGCGAGGGCCGTCAATGCAAGGATGGCGCGGTTTTTTGGGCCTGAGTGTATGGATTCATACTCGATGGCCCGAAAAACAAGCCAGACGCAGCAGTGGCGGCCCGCAGCAAGCCGTAGTAGATTTCGAACGCATAGTTATGGCTGAGTCGAAAGCCTTCTCCTGATTACGCTTCACTCAATTCCGAACCATCCCGTCTTATGAGCAATTCCGCCCTGATCCAGCCCTATCTCTTCTTCAATGGCCGCTGCGAAGAGGCCCTCGAATTCTACAAAACCGCCCTCGGCGCCAAAGTGGAGATGATCATGCGCCACAACGAGAGCCCGGACCCGCATCCTCCTGGCATGCTCCAGCCCGGCTTCGAAAACAAAATCATGCACGCCTCCTTCCGCGTCGGCGAGTGCGTCATCATGGCCTCCGACGGCTGCGGCGAATCGGGCAAATTTGCCGCCTTCTCCCTCTCCATCACCCTGCCCACAGAGGATGATGCCAAACGCGTCTTCGCCGCCCTCTCCGACGGAGGAGAAGTAAACATGCCTCTCACTAAAACCTTCTGGTCCCCGTGCTTCGGCATGGTGGAAGACCGCTTCGGCATGGCCTGGATGGTCACCGTCTGCCCGGAATCCTCCCCCAAATAAATTTCTATCCGCCTCGATCTGCTCCCACTACTACTCTCCAAAAAAATCCTGACATCAACACCTCACCCTTATGTGGAAAAAAATCCTTCTCGGCCTCGCCGTCGTCATCATCGCCTTCGTCATCATCGTAGCCACGCGTCCCGACGACTTCCGCTTCTCCCGCGCCACCACCGTGGCCGCACCGCCCGCCACCGTCTTCCCCTTCGTGAACGATCTTCAGAAATGGCAGACATGGTCCCCGTGGGCCAAACTCGACCCTAACTGCAAGTACACCTTCGAAGGCCCCGTCGCCGGTTCCGGCGCCAGGCTCTCATGGTCCGGAAACGATGAAGTAGGCGAAGGCAGCATGACCATCACCGAAAGCAAACCCGGCGAACTCGTCCGCTACAAACTCGTCTTCGTCAAACCCATGGCCGCCGAGTGCGATACTGAGTTCGCCCTCAAGCCCGCCGCCGACGGCACTGGTGTCACGTGGACCATGTCCGGCAAAAACAACTTCATCTGTAAAGCCATGGGCCTCTTCATGGATTGCGAAAAGATGTGCGGCGAACAATTCGAGGAAGGCTTCAAGAATCTCAAATCGGTCGTCAACGAACCGAAGACCGCCCCCGCCCCTGTCAATTCTCCGCCCAGCACCTAACAAAGAATTTCAGCTCCCATGGCCCAATACATCGACGGATTCATCCTCCCCATCCCCAAAGCCAGACTCGCCGACTATCGGCGCGTCGCCACCAAAGCCGGCAAAATCTGGAAAGAACACGGCGCCCTCGGCTACTTCGAATGCGCCGGCGACGACATGAAAGCCGACCCCATGATTCCCTTCCCCAAATTGGCCAAAGCCAAAGAGGACGAAGTTGTCATCTTCGCATGGGCCGTCTTCAAATCCAAAGCCCACCGCGACAAAGCCAACAAAGCCATCATGAAAGACGAACGCCTCGCCGCCATGTGCGGGGAAACCAAAGGCATCGTGAACTGCAAACGCATGGCCTACGGCGGCTTCAAGACCATCGTCGAACTCTAACGTCTTTTCTCACGGAGCCACTCGGAATCCCGCGTCCGCAGCCAACCCTCGCTGGTTGTCATCGAAACTGACCAGCGTTTCTGCCCGCAAAACCCGCGCTGCGGCTACGTGCAGAACATCCAGTGATCCATGAACTACCGGACGCGCAAAGTGGATCAGCAGCCTCCGCGCTTCCGCCATGAGCAGCTTCAGCCGCACTTCACGAATTGCGACGACTCCCTCGCTGACAAATTTCTCCAGCAGCAATTTTGCCGTCGCAGCCTCCTCTTCTGAAAGGCCGCCCCGCAAATGAAGGGACCGCAGCCCGTTCTCACATTCAAACAAAACGAGCGGCGACGCACAGAGCGGCTCATTCCGGCGCTGCCACCAGCGGCGCGCGGCGCGGCTGTTCGCGTCCCGGATAACCAGCGAAAGCAGGAAACTGCTGTCAGCAAAAACCGTCATTCCTTGTCACGTTCGGACCTCAGGAAGGCGGCTCCATTCAAGTGTCCTTTTTCCGGGAGGTTCTTTAAATATTTCGCATCAAACTCGCGAAACGTCATACGGCGTTTTTTTAACCCGACAGTTGACGATTTTTCTCCTTCAGGTGCAATCGTCGCCACCGTTTTGCCGTTTTCGGTTAGTCGCACCGTTTTGCCCGCGCGAAGCAGCGTCTTTAACTTGACGATCGATCCGGGTAATTGCTCCAGCCTGAGTGTGCTCATTGATGCCACTTTATCCCGCGGGAACGAATTAGCAACAGGCTCTGCCCTGCCTACCTCACTCTCTCCGCGGCAATTCCTCCTTCGTCGCAAAGCCCAGCGACACTTCCTCCCCCGACCGCATTGGAAAATGCACGGCCGATTGGGCATTCGGCCGGTTCGAGGAAAGGTGCAGCGTCACCGGCGTCGTTTTTGAAAATCGAACCAACACACCCTGACGGAACTGGGGATGCGGGAAATACAGCCACTCTGCGACCACGGGTTCGTGCGGCACGCGCTGCGTTCCGTTGTGAATGGGGGCTTGCAGCGCGTCGAAGTTTCCGAGCCACATCGTTTGCTCCTGCTCCGCGCGGGACGGATTGAGATACTTGATCACGATCCGGTCATCGCGGAACTCATAATTCAGCCGGCCATCGCCGAGAAATGTCAGCGATGCCGGCGCGCTCCAAACCTGCTGGCTCGCCTGCTGCGCGCGGAAGATCCAGTCATCGCCCCTCTGCACAGCGCCGAAACCGTAAATGAAATTGCCCGTCGCGAAGCGCCCGAACCGGCGGTTTCCGTCCGCATCAAGGAGGTACATGCCGACTCCGCTGAATTCATCCACCTTCATGGTATACCCCGGGGCACGCGCCACCCACTGCGCCAGCCGGGGCACGCGCCGGTCTTTCTTGAGCACCACGCCGACCGACACCGGCAGCGTTTCCACGGATGCCGGCGTCTCGCCTGCCGGTTCCGCGAAGACCTTGAATAATCCGTTAGGGAGTCCCTCGCGCGCTTTGATGCGCAGGGTCACCGTGCGTTCCCCGCCTTCCGCCAGCGGCGGCATGAGATCCACCGTTCCCGGCTCCACCGAAATGCCCTCCGGCGCGGTGAATCGAATCGATCCCCCCGCTTCTCCGCGGCCCGTCGCCCGCAGCGTCATGGTCACTTCGCGCTCTGCGCCGGCCTTCAGGCGCACTTCTTCCGGAAGAAAATAGGAATGAATCGCGGCTTTGGTCTCCGCCGTTTCCTGGACGACAGGAGAGGACGCAGCCCCGCCGTCATGGGCCGCATTGCCATAGACAAGAAATCCGTCGCGCACCACCGCGGGCTCCTTCTTGCCATTCAGCGTAAGCGTGAGTTCGCCTCCGCTCGCGCGCACGCGAAAACCCTCAAACTTCCCCCGCGCGATAACGTTCCCGCCTTCAGTCCGCACGAACCCGTATCCGGCAAACCGGAATGCCTCACCCTCCGGGGAGCGCAGTTGAATGGTGTTAGGGTTCGATCCGAACGCAACAAGTAAACGGTCGGAAAATCTCTCCGACTCGACCTTCATCCCGATGCCTTCCCCGGATTCCTGAAGCAGCGTCACGTTGCGTGCGAGCGGCCTTTCCTCATAAGGCTCATGCACCGCAGCATAAGTCACGGCCTTTCCTTTGCGCCTGACAAGAACCAGCGGGCACGCCGGCTCAGAATGTCCGTCAAGCCGGTGATGCGGCGGCGCGTCCACCAGCGGGCCATCGCCCGTATAAACCCGCGTTCCAGGTGCGCCTAACATCGTCACCCTCACACCCGTTTCGCTCTCCGGCGTCTTTCCCTCGCGCTCCCGGATTCCCGCGCGGCTCTGCACCCAGTCCGCCTGCCACGTGCCATCCGCCGGACGGCTGCGCTCGCGGTCGATCCATCCGTAATGCGGCACGAGGTCTGTGCTGGTATGATACGCTGCAGGATTCCCGGGATAGAGACGCCCCAGACCATGCAGCACCCAGTCGAACGTCCTCTCCTGCCCCGCCGTGTCCGCCGCGCGAAAAATATCCACGACATATTCCTTGGTCATCATCAGTGCGCGTTCCTGCACGGACCGTTCGAATGCCGATCCTTCCACCGCAAAAAACTTCACCTCCGGCGCAAAGTCATGCCGCGTCGAATGTTTTCCCGCCGCCGGCGATTCATTGTCGATCAGCAACGTGCTGTGCCCGATCCCCTCCGCCGTCCAGTTCAACCATCTCGGCTCGTATTGAATGACATTGAGGTCGGGATAAATC
>DASZQB010000060.1:0-32312 GCA_035550135.1 Verrucomicrobiales bacterium | reverse complement strand
CCAGTCGATGGGAGAGGAGGAGTTCATCGGAGAATGAACGCGGGAAGACGGAGCGCGGATTTGTAATCCGCCCCAGTGCAATGAGGCTCATTGCATTGAGCCTGGGTTGGCGGGGCGGATTGCAAATCCGCGGTCCTTTTTCGGCTCATAACCAGAGGCGGCGTTCGTTGACTTCGGAGAGGAGGTCCGGGAGGAAGGCGGCGAGGGGCTTGACGCCAAGATCGCCTTTTTTGGCGTGACGGACACTGACGCTGGCCTCCGCAGCTTCTTTTTCCCCGATGACGAGCATGTAAGGAATCTTTTGAAGCTGGGCGTTGCGGATCTTCGCGCCGATCTTCTCCGCGCTGTTGTCGAGCGTAACGCGGAGACCGGCGTCACTCAATTGCTTCAGCGCAGCACCGGCGAACTCGCCGCTCTTTTCGCTGATAGTCAGGATGCGCACCTGCTCGGGCGAGAGCCACACAGGGAAGTGACCGGCGAAGTGCTCGATGAGCACACCCGTGAAGCGCTCCATGCTGCCGAACGGTGCCCGGTGAATCATTACGGGGCGGTGCTTTGCGTTGTCGGCTCCGATGTAATTGAGATCGAAACGGATGGGCAGGTTGTAGTCCACCTGGACCGTTCCGAGCTGCCATTCGCGGCCAATGACGTCCTTGACGACGAAGTCGATCTTGGGGCCGTAGAAAGCGGCTTCGCCGGGCTCCTCCGTGAAGGGCACGCCGAGGCTGGCGGCGGCATCGCGGCAGGCTGCCTCCGCTTTGTCCCAGTTGTCAGGGTTGCCCGTGTATTTGCTGGAGTCAGGATCGCGCAGACCGACGCGCACGCGATAATTGTCCATGCCGAGCGTGGTGAGCACCGTCTTCACAAGGCTAAGACAACCCAGGACCTCGGCAGGCATTTGCTCCTCCGTGCAGAAGAGGTGCGCATCGTCCTGCGTAAAGCCGCGCACGCGCGTCATGCCGTTCAGTTCACCGCTCTGCTCCCAGCGATAGACCGTGCCGAATTCCGCGAGGCGCACCGGCAGGTCGCGATAACTGCGCGGCTGGCTGTCGAAGATCTTGATATGGTGCGGGCAGTTCATCGGCTTCAGCATGAAGCCATCGAGGATTTCCTCGTCCGGACGCACGCGGTCCGGCGGGATGACTTCTTTGCCGGCGCGTTCATTGATGCCTGCGGCAAGACGGCCACTGACGGCATCGAGGCGCGCCATGACTTCGGCGCAGGTGCAGCCGGCATCGGCGCAGGCCTGGAGGTCATCGTTGGCCATCACCGCGCCGAACTGGCTTTCCTTGTAATAAGGAAAGTGGCCGCTCGTCTTGTAGAGCGTGAGTTTGCCGATGTGTGGCGTGAAGACCTGCTGGTAGCCCTGCTTGCGCAATTCACCGCTGATGAAGTTCTGCAGTTCCTGGCGGATGATCGCGCCCTTTGGCGTCCAGAGGATGAGGCCCTGGCCCACGTCGTCGTCGATGTGGAAAAGCTGCAACTCTTTGCCAAGTTTGCGATGGTCGCGCTTTTTGGCTTCTTCGAGTGCAACGAGGTGCTGTTCGAGTTCCTCCTTCGATTCGAAGGCCGTGCCGTAGAGACGCTGGAGCTGGCCTTTCGATTCATCGCCCATGTAGAACGACGAGGAGACCGCCATGAGTTTCACGTTTTTGCACTTCGACGTGTAGTTCACGTGCGGCCCCGCGCACAGGTCGATGAAGTCGCCGTTTTGATAACAGGAAATTTCCTCGCCTTCCGGAATCTTTTCAATGAGGTCGAGCTTGAAGCGGCTGACATTGCCGGGGCGTTCTGCGAGGCCGCCGAGACGGCCGCTTTCGGCGAGGGCTTTCGCTTCATCGCGCGAAATGACCTTCTTTTCGAATTTCTGGTTTTCCTTCGCAATCTTTTTCATCTCCGCCTCGATCTTCTCGAAGTCATCCGGAGTGAGGCGGTGTTTCATGTCGAAGTCATAGTAGAAACCGCTTTCCACCGGCGGGCCGTAAGCGAACTGGGCATCCGGCCAGAGGCGCAGGATGGCGGTGGCCATGACGTGGGCACAGGAATGGCGGAGGCGCTCGATGTCGGACATCGCAGCGCGTTCTTCGAGGGTTTTGCGTTCGTTCATGCAGTAAAAATGGAAGCTTCGCTGAGTCGGCGGGCCCGGAAGATGTTTGCTTTGGTGCAGAGGGGGTGTGGGCTCAAGGAGGTAATGGAGAAGATTGGGAAACGGATTCAGGTCTTGCCGGATTCGTAAAGGACCGCGGGAGGCCGGTTTTTGGCGGAAACCGGTATTGACCGGAATACCGAATCAGCCGGCGGAAACGCGATCCCGCAGCGGCCGTCAGATTGTTGTCCCGATCTTCCAGGTTCGGGTACGGGCGACGCTCATCACCACCATGGTTCCGCACCGGCAGGCCGGTGTTGCTGCGGAAGCTGTGGTTGTGAACGATTGCATGGGGCAAGGTGTCCTGCAAAGCCGCGTCGTCAATCGTGATCGGCGCGGGGCGCCGCGAACGGTTTCGCAGGTGGAAAGTGGAACGGATTGATCTGCCGGGGGGTGGCATAACGTGAGAGGTGGTTACGGATATGGCGGTGATTAAAAGTTTTTTTGTCAAACGGTTTCCGGAGGGAAACTTCAAACGCAGGCTCGCGGGGATGGTAGGAAGATCCGGAAAAAGGAGAGCGTATGAGAAAACAGATGACGGGAGCAGGGGTTTTTGCTTCACTGGGAACATGACTCTGCGCTGTCTTGGTTGCGGCGTGTTTGCCGGGGCTTTGCTGTGGCCGGCTTCTTTTGTGCGAGCGGAAGAGGCGGAGGTGCTGGCATTCGATGCGACATGGGAATGGCTGATGGTTTTCCAGCAGGGAACCGCTGCGCAGAGAGATCCTGTTTCGGTGGATCCGGACTTTCTTCAAACCTGGACGACGGCTGACTACAACGGGCCGGCGTTTCAACCGGATCAGGCTCCTCTGAGTTACGGAACGATAGACCTCCTGGCGAGCGGCACGGTGCCGGCGGGAACCTCGCTGATCACTCCCGAGCAAGGCACGCGGTTCACCGTTTATTGCCGCACCACATTTGACCTGCCGGGTGAATTGACCAATCCAAAGCTGGACTTTCTCATCGATGACGGATTCATCCTCTATGTGGACGGCGTGCAGCGGTTTTCGTTCAACATGCCTGCGGGGGCAACCAGCGCGTTTACGCAATTGGCTTCGGTGGCGGGAAATGAGCAACTGATCACCAGCGCTGATCTTTCCGCGGCTCTTCCCTTGCTTTCTCCAGGGCGTCACACGCTGCACCTCTCGATGCACAATTCCTCAGTGGCGAGCACGGACCTTGGGTTCATGCTCAGCCTGACAGGAGATCTTCGCCGGATCTTTGCCCCCACGCTCACGTCCGAGCCAACAATTCCCAGTCTCGATGGCTCGCCGCGTTTCAAGCTGCGGGCGCAAAATCTGGATCCGGCGGTGGCGGTGACTCTTGAGACGAGCAGTGATCTCAAGACCTGGACGGCGGCATTCACGTCGCCGGCATCTTCGGGGAGATCGGAGTTCGCGGTGGATGTGCCGGCCACGGATCGCCGGCAGTATTTCAGGCTGAAGTAAGAGGCGGAGTTCGCCCAAAAAACCAGAGCCTTGGAAAGTCCCTAACCCGGAGCGCCGGCATCCTACTCCTACTCCTACTCCTACTCCTACTCCTACTCCTACTCCTACTCCTACTCCTACTCCTACTCATATGAGGGAGTAAGAGTAAGAGCATGTGTAACAATTAGCGTCCGCGCCATCGTCACAAACATGACCGTTCCTCTTTCCTTTCCTGAGAGGTCCTAACATCACTGGCTTCAGTCCGTGCTGACGCGCAGGCGGTAGAAGCGGTCCTCGCTCATCTTTGCGGGGATGCGGGATGTCAGGGTGACGCGTTCGGTAGCGCCGCCGGGCTGCACGGTGGAGGTGAGATCGTATTGCTGGCTGATCCCCGGGGAATTGCCGAAGCGGGCGACGGTGCGCCAGTCCACCATGTTGGAAGAGCCTTCGAGGGTCATTTGCGCGCGGGTTTCCGTCAGGCTGCGGGAGAAGGAAATGCTGGGCAGCCGTTCTCCGTTGAGGGTGTTGAATTCCAGCGTCATGGCCGTGGCGGGCTGGGCGGGGCGGACGAGGGGACTGGTGCCCTGGGCCCACTCGACCATGTTGGAAATGCCATCGCCGTCGTCGTCTGCATCGGCGTTAAGAGTCGTTCCGAGAGTCGCTTCGGACCAGATGCGGAAGTTGTTCGTTTCTGACAGAGATGGCTCCGTTTGCTTGAGGTTTTCCAGGAGGGTGCGCAGGGCCGCGGGCGGATTGACGGCGACGGTGTGTCCAGCCTGGTCCTTGGTATTCACGCCGTGGCAGGATGTGCAGGAACGGACTTCGCCGGCCTTGAAGGAAAGCCAGTAGCGCTCGCGCACCACGGAGGAGCCGTCCGGCTGGAGAAGCTGCCACGAGAGCGCGCGGCTCGCGGGCACGACGGCAGCAGCGGAACCGTCCGCGGCAACATTCACGCTGCCCTCCGGAGCCCCGGTGGCGGTCTGGGAAACACCATCGATCGGACGCATGGTCACTGCTTTGATGCGGCGTCCGGGATCCGGCGCGGTGTCGCCCGGCGCAGTCAATCCATAACCGCGCAGGTATTCCCCCTGGAGGAACTGGAGTGACTTCACCTGATAGGTGGGGCCGCCGTCAGCCGCCACTGTGGATGTGCCGCCGGGCACGGCGAGATTTGTCGGCTGTTGTTTGTCGGCGCCGTCACGCGTAGTCACATTCCGTACGGTGAGGAGGGCGAGTTCATTTTGACGCAGCCATGCGCGCAGCGCAGTGGGAGAAACGCCGGCCTGATAGAAAATCTCGGTTTCGGCTGGTTCCAGTGTCGAGGCTTTCACCACGGGGCGTGCGGTCGTGCGCACTTCCACCGGCTGCAGTTGCCACAGCGGACCGGTGAAAGTGAGAGTGCCTGTGCTGCCATAGTTGATAACGCTGCGGTCGCCGAGGACGACCATGGGCGGCAGGAACGTGGCGTTCAGCGTATTGATATTTGCCGGAGCCGTCGCCTGGCGGATGAGGAAAGGATTCGAGGGCGAGAGCGTCTGATTCGGATCAAGGATGACGATGGGCGGCATAACAGCGGGACCGCCCGGGAATCCGGGGCCGCCGTAAGAGGAATTGGACGTGTTAGGGCCGGTGGCGACACTGGCGAGGAGAGTTCCGTTCGTGAGCACGGCCGGGTCGCGGATAAACCCCGCGCCGGAGAAGACCTGGAGCGTCATGGCGGACGGGTTGGTGCCGGGAGTGCCGCCTGTCAGGGAGACGACACGTCCCGCTGACATGCCGTTAAGAATGGCATCCACACCAAAATACCTTCCGGGGGCAGCGGGATGCTCCGTGAGCTGCATGAGCGCGCTGGCTCTCGTCTTCGCTGAATTGGTAACCGGAGGAATAAAGTCGCGCAGGTTCGCATCTGTCCGCGACCGGGCGAACGCGGGCGAGATTTCATGCCTGCCGACGTGATTGAGAGTCAGCAGGTCCGTACCGTCAGGGTTGACCGTCCATGGCATGAACAGATCGAAATGCAGGCCGAGTTCGCTGCCTGTCGCCGTGAGGGGATCAGGATAAATATCGGAGAAGACACCCGCCGTTCCGGGAGCAGTGCTCGCTTCCGATGCGTAGTCAAAGCCGCCAGGGGCATTGGCGCCGGTCACCCGTTCGTCGCGCTGAAGGTGGTCCCACCGCGTGAAGAGCACACGCCCGTAAGCGTCGATAGTGGGATCGAATGACCCGCTGGGAGAATGTTCGAGGTGGAAGAGGTCGTCTTTCTGCGGATTCAGCGACCAAAGACCGGTATTGATGCGCCCGGTGCCCTTTTCATCGATGGCGGGATAAGTGGTGAGGCTGCCGTCCAGCGTGCGGTCACTGGCGAAAATAATGCGGTCGTCCGGCGCATAGCAGGGCTGCACATTGTTGAAGTTGGCAGGCTGGCCCGGCACTGGTGTGATGGAGACTGCTGCGCTGCGCTCCAGACCGGAAACCTCATACATTTGCCAGCGATCCGCGGAGGGGTTGGCGCTGCTAACCACCATGCTGAAGACGGCCTTTTGACCGCTCCAGTGGACGTGGGGATCGCGCACAGCGATCGAACCTGTGACCTGGTCAGAGCCGGCAGTGCCGAAGCCTGCTTCGCGTGTGAGGTTGCGGATATAGCCGTCTGAATACCGGATCATCAGATCCCCGCCGCGCGGGGCCGCTTCCACGGTCGGGAGGTGATTGCCCCCAATGCTGGTGACCGTCTCCGAAACCCCCGGCGGCGGCACTTGTGTCACAAAGAGAATCGATAGATCCTGGGCGGACGCGACCGGCGCGGCGACGGAAAAAACCCAGCAGGCGGAGAGGAGAGGTCTCGTTTTCATGACAGGGAAACTGCGAACAGCGGGTGGAGATTAGCGGTTTTCGAGGCAATGGGAAGTCTATTTGCAAGGCGGATGCTTCCGCTTTCGCGGACTCTGCCATGTCCGGATGTGTTCGCAGTCGGGATGCGGCGGGTTGCAACGCATTGAGGGAAATTCTTTGGGGCGGCGCGATTTTTCGGCGGCACGAAGGTGGAGGAAACGGCCGACGGAGCCGCTGAGTTCTCTTCGCAGAGGATCCCGAATCCGGTGGTTGGGAGACCCCGGGGTCACGCTTCGCTCGACTGCGCAACGGACATGAGCCGCGGTCTGCGGATGGGCTTACCGGCGGTTTGCTGCGTTCACGTCCCCCCAAGCCGGTGAAGCGGGAACCAAAAACCGGGCCGGAGGCCAGGCAGAAGGCAGCCGGGGGTGCGGAAACGCTGCGGTTCCATCCGGCAAAGGGCCTGTCAGGAAGGCGGGCCCGGGTTATCACATCATCACATCCGGCTCCGCCGGCGTCGCAACGTGAGACCAAGGACAGAGAACGCGCCGAAAAGCAGCGCCGGGGACGGCTCTGGAATAGCGTCGAAACTCACTCCCTGGAAAGTGGCAAACACCGACCCGGCGCCCACAGGGTAAGCGGTGGAAAGGCGAAAGGTGTCCCCGTTTTGCACGCCGGTCAGATCGAAAAACAACCCGTCCATACTGGTAAAGCCTGCCGCGGTGGACGCGTTCGGCGTCAGGGAAATGGTGGCGGAACCCAGCGATGCGGCGCCGCGAAAGTGCTCCATCGTGTAGGACGTGCCGGAAAACTGCGGCCCGTCAAGGCCATCCACGATCCAGCCCACGCGCACTCCAAACGGAATGGTGGACGCATCCGGAATGGAGTAGGTGATCACGTTGCTGATATCGTTCCCCGTCGTCGTCCGCAGCGTCGCGGAACCGCCGGAACCGTTGTTCACCGTATCATACCCTCCAAAGGGTCCGACCACAGTATTTCCCGAGCCGATGGAGATAAAGTTAATCCGCGGCGCATTATGGTTCTCGATTCCCACATGTTCCCCCGCCCAGGTCCCGTAGCGATTGTCCCCGTCGGGATCCAGTGTCTTCACCACGGACGTCACGTCCCAGCGCGAGAGTTGCGTGCCCGCATCGTCCGTGATGGAACCCACCGCCGTCACCGCCGCACCGGAGGCGCTGCAAAGAACGAGTGAAGCAAGAGCGGCGCAAAGGCTGCAGCGGCGGGAACCAGTGGAAAAGAAGATCATGGCTGGAAGGATGGTTGCGGGGACGGCCCCTGTTTTTTTTCTGCACCCACCGTGAGGCAATCCTCCCTCCGGCGGCAAGACTTACCGCCCTGCTGAAATCCCCCGCCTTGAGACGATTCTCCACACAGGCTCACCATCCACCCATCCTTCCCATCTATCCGCCAAAACCCATCGTTACGTTCCGGAACGTAACGATACACCGGGAAAATCGCATAAAAAGCTCCATGGAAAGCCCCTCCCTAACCATCCCAAAATCCCTTTTCTAACAACTTTCCCCGTCCCATCCGCCCCATCCCCTCCATCCAACGCTCCATCTTCCCGGTTCAAACTCCCTCCTTGTCCCCTCCGGAAAATTTCCCGCCGGAATCATTTGACTTTTTTCCCGTTAAATCACCTCCCTAAGTGCAGCCGCGGGCTCTGTAAAAAGACTTACCCTCAACGGCTGCGCCACCAACCCGGCCCCTAAAAAGCTTACCGGGATTTGGCGGCGTTCCTGACATATCCGCATCTCCCCATGCGCCTTTGGAGCTTCAATGTTGGAGCTTCTTTGGTGCTTGGCTGCTTGGTGCTTGGTGCTTTTCCCCTCTCACCTGCTAACACGCCACCACATCATCATATCAATTCACACCTAAACTCCCCCCACCATGTCACGTCTCGGAAAATCGCATCCCTCCCCCGTTCCCTTCGCGAGGAAATAAACCATCGCATGGACCGCAACGTCCCCGCCCGCATCCTCGCCGAGTGGCTCAACAGCCTTCCCGAGGTTCAGCAGATCCTCCGCGACTCCTTCGACGGCAACCCCATCAACGAACAGAACCTCTGCAACTGGCGCAACGGCGGCTTCCAGGAATGGCAAACCCGCCGTGAATTCCTCGAACGCCTCCAACTCTTCTCCGAGTCCGCCGCCGATATCGAATCCGCCGCCACCGGCATGGCCGACTACGCCGCCAGCCTCCTCTCTGTCCACTTCGCCACCGCCATGGAGGCATTCTCCTCCGGCTCCCGCCCCTCCACACAAGCTCATCCTACTCATACTCTCACTCCTACTCATACTCCCTCCAAACAAGCCGATTCAACGATTCACGCTTCCCCGATTCACGCTTCCCCGATTCACGAATCAACCATTCACGCCTCCCCACCACCCGCCGCTCCTCCACCCCATTCCTCCACTATCCATTCTCAATTATCTCCTCTAAAACCCCTCTACGCCCTCGCCCGCGCCGTCTCCTCCCTGCGCCGCGGCGACCACAGCGCCGCCCGCCTCAAACTCCAGCAGCAAGCCGCCGCCCGCGCCGCCGCTAAATCCCCTCCCTCCGAACCCGCTTCCCCTGGACCGCGGATTTTTAATCCGCCCCACCAACCCGAGCCTCTCCTAACGAGCCTTCCCGTCGAAGAACCCGCCGCCTCCGCTTCGGAAAATCAAGGTAAATCAAGCCCCTCGCCCGCAGCCGATTCGTCCCCTCAGTCCCGTCCGTCCGATCCGTCCCATTTATCCATTATCCATTCTCCATTATCCCCCTCAAATGAAACCAAATTCCCGCTTCGCCATCCTGCTGCTGCCGGCATTCCTTTGCGCCGCTATCACAGCTCCGGCCGCAGACTTCACCCAATGGGACACCTGCGGCGGTGATCCGACCGGCGCAAAATTTTCGAGTCTCAAGCAGATCGATCGTTCCAACGTTAGGCAACTGAAGCCCGCGTGGATCTATCGCTGCGATGACGTGCGCGCTCAGTCCACCATCGAGTGCAATCCCATCGTCACCGGCGGCCTCATGTATATCACCACCGCCGGTCTGAAGGTTGTGGCCCTCGATGCAGCCACTGGAAAAGAGCGCTGGGTGTTCGATCCATGGGCCGGCAAAGGAGGCCGCGGTGTAAATCGCGGCGTCACTTATTGGGCGTCGGACAATGGTGCGGAAGCCCGCATCTTTTTCGTATCCGGCACCACGCTGCACGCCCTCGATGCCCTAACTGGAAAGCCGGTCACTTCATTCGGCACGGAGGGCAAAATCGATCTCCGCGAAGGATTGGATCGAGACGTGTATTTCCTTCAGGTCGGCGCCACTTCGCCGGGCATCATTTACAAAGACCTGTTCATCGTGGGATCAATCGTCGGCGAAGGCCCCGGCCCCTCGGCCCCCGGCCATATTCGAGCCTTCGACGTGCGCACAGGAAAACGGCGCTGGATTTTCCACACCATTCCTCATCCCGGCGAACCCGGCTATGAAACGTGGCCCCCGAATGCATGGAGGACCATCGGCGGGGCCAATTGCTGGGGCGGCATGACGCTCGACCTCGCACGCGGTCTTGTCTTCTGCGGCACCGGCTCCCCGAGTTATGACCATTGGGGCGGCAACCGGTTAGGCCAAAACTTCTACGCCAACTGCGTTCTCGCCCTCCGCGCCGAAACCGGCGAGCGCGTCTGGCATTATCAGGTCGTCCATCACGACCTGTGGGACTACGACATCCCCGCGCCTCCGAATTTAGTAACCGTGCATCACGATGGCAAACACATCGACGCCGTCGCTCAAGTCACCAAGACCGGCCACGTGTTTGTCCTCGATCGCGAGTCGGGCAAACCATTGTTCCCCGTCGAGGAACGCCCCGTCCCGCCATCGGAAATCCCCGGCGAGAAAAGCTGGCCCACGCAACCATTCCCTCTCAAGCCTCCCCCCTTCGCGCAGCAGGGCTTCACTGATGCCAGCGTCACCGAACGCACCCCGGAGGCACGCGACGCCGTCATGGCAAAGCTGCGTGAAATGCGCACCGGCAGTCCCTTCATCCCGCCCGGGCTGAAGCCATCCGTTGCCCTGCCGCAATTCAACGGTGGTGCAGAATGGGGCGGTGCCGCCTTCGATCCCGACACGCGCACGCTCTACGTGAACGCCAGCAACGAAGCCGAGTGGATTTCCATGGTGCCCGCTCGTCCGCCCGCCGACGTCACGCTCAATGAACTCGGCCGCATGCTCTACGGCACCGTCTGCTCCTCCTGCCACGGATTCGAACAGGCACGCCTCCCTAACGCTCCCGCCTTCGCCTCACTCAAAACCATCAAACAGCGCCTCACCCGCGAGCAGGTTGCCGCGCTCCTCGAAACCGGTCGCGGACAAATGCCCTCCTTCGCGACCTATTCCGCCGTCGAAAAACGCGCCGTCACCGCCTTCCTCTTCGATGACGGCATGGACGAACGCCTCGCCACCAAAGACCTGAAGCTAAGCTGGGCCGACGACATCCCCTTCGTCGCCACCGGCCATCATGACTTCCGCGATCCCGACGGCTTCCCCGTCAACCGTCCACCCTGGGGCACTCTCACCGCCATCAATCTCGACACCGGCGATTTCCGTTGGCAGGTCCCGCTCGGAACCTATCCCACCCTCGCCGCCAAAGGCCTCCCGCCCACTGGCACCTTCAATATCGGCGGCCCCCTCGTCACCGCCGGCGGCCTTGTCTTCATCGGTGCCGCCATGGACGAAAAGTTCCACGCCTTCGACGCCAAAACCGGCGAACTCCTTTGGGAATTCCAGATGGAAGCCGGCGGCTACGCCACCCCCGCAACGTATCAACTCAACGGTCGCCAATACATCACCATCGCCGCCGGCGGCGGGGGCAAACCGGAAACCAAAGCCGGTAACGCCTTTTATTGCTTCGCCCTGGAGGAATCGAAATGACGCCTCTGAAACAGAGCCCGGCACCTGCTTGCGGGTGGTTTATTTGCTGCCGGTCAGCGATGGTTGTGATTTGATTTTAGATGCGGCCTTGCGCCGGCTTAATCTCCCCGCGCCTTGTTCCTCATGACCAAACGACACATGCTCCCGCTCCTTGCGGGTGCGGCACTCATGACGCTGATCGCCCCGCTTCACGGCGAAGATGCGGCCCCAGCCGCCGTGCGGGCGGTATTTGAACAGCACTGTTTGAAGTGCCACAGCGGCGAAGACCCAAAGGGAGACCTGTCGCTGGAACCGTTGTTAAGCGGGGCAGGGGATAGCAAGGCGCTGCCCGCGCTATGGCGCAGCGGGCTGGAGAAAATCGAGACGGGTGAAATGCCGCCGAAGTCGAAGCCCCGGCCAACCGCGGACGAAAAACGGACAGCCGTGGACTGGTTGCACGAGAAAATTCTCGCTGAAAAACCGCGGGGCACGGAAGGCCGGGTCGTGCTGCGGAGGCTGAATCGTGCGGAGTATGAAAATACCGTGCGGGATTTGCTGGGAGTGACGGTTCGCGTGCAGGACCTGTTGCCCCCGGATTCGCCCGCGGGCGGGTTCGACAACGTGGGCGAGGCGCTCCACACATCCTCGTTCCTGCTCGAGCGTTATCTTGAGGCCGCAGACGAGGCATTGAATCAGGCGATCGCCAACGGGGCGCAGCCAAAAGTGCAGAAGCAACACGTCACCCTGAACGAAGCCTATCAAGTAAAGCAGAACAGCGAGCAGGTCTTCCGCAAAGGCCCCGCTGGCCGCATCACCATGTCCTCGTCGTCAGGCTGGCAGGCGGCGACCCTTTTCTGGCTCGAACAACGGGGGCGCTATCGTTTCCGGCTTTCCGTGCAGGCGGAGCAAAGCGGTGGAAAACCGGTCGTCTTCAGCGCGCATACCGGCGGCGGGTATGAGGGAGCAAAGTGGGAACTCGCGGACTATTTCGATGCCCCGGCGGACGCACCGAAGGTGATTGAGTTCGAAGCGTTCATGGAGCCCAGGATGTCGCTAACAATCCGCCCCTACGGATTGGCGACCGCACAACAGATCGAAAAGTCCGGTAAACCGCACTGGGACGGGCCGGGCCTCGGCGTGGATTGGGTGGAATTGGAAGGACCCCTCAACAATTCATGGCCGCCTCCGAGCCACGAGCGGCTCTTCGCCGGCTTGAAACGGGCTCCCGCCGGGTCTCAAAACTACGGCCCGCGCATGGAAGTCCAGCCTAACGATGCGGTTGGGGACGCCACGCGGATTTTGTCCGCGTTTGCCCGGCGCGCTTTTCGCAGACCGGTGAAGGAGGAGGAACTCGCACCCTTCAGCGCACTCGCCGCGAAGCGAATGAGTCAGGGTTCGACCTTCGAACAAGCCGTGCGCGCGGGGCTTGCCGCGGTGATGACATCGCCCGCGTTTTTGTTTCTCCATGAATCTCCGGGCCCGCTCGATGACTTCGCGCTCGCGAGCCGCCTGTCGTATTTTCTGTGGAGTTCCATGCCCGACGACGAACTCCTCTCGCTCGCGGAGAAGGGCAAAATGCGGGAGGCGGCTGTCCTCCGGGCGCAGGTGGATCGGATGCTGCAAAGTCCGAAAGCCGCGGCGTTCACCGAAAACTTTACCGGCCAATGGCTGCGGCTGCGTGAGATCGATTTCACAGAACCGAGCGGACTCTATCCGGAATTCGACGACATGCTGAAAGTCTCCATGGTGCGCGAAGTCCATCAATTCTTTAGCGAACTGCTGCGGCAGGACTTGAGCCTAACTCATTTCCTCGCGTCGGATTTTTCCATGCTCAACGGACGTCTTGCCAAACACTATGGCATTCCCGGCGTTGACGGATGGACCTTCCGCCGCGTGGCCCTTCCTCCGGGATGTCACCGCGGCGGACTGCTCACCATGGCCGCAGTGCTCAAGGTCACCGCGAATGGCACCAACACCTCTCCGGTCTTGCGCGGTGCATGGGTGCTCGACCGCATTCTCGGAAGACCTCAGAAACCACCGCCTCCGGACGCAGGAACCATTGAGCCCGACACCCGCGGCGCCACCACCATCCGCGAACAACTGGCGAAACACCGGCGCATCGAAAGTTGCGCCAAATGTCACCGCCATATCGACCCTCCGGGTTTCGCGCTGGAGAGTTTCGACGTGATCGGCGGCTGGCGCGAGCACTACCGCAGCACGGCAAACGGCAAAGAGGTGGTCATCGACGGCCGGAAGATGCATTACCTGCAAGGCCCCGCGGTGGATCCCTCCGGCGAAACTCCGGACGGCCGGAGATTCTCCGGCATTGACGAATTCAAACAACTCCTCCTCGCCGAACCGGACGTCTTCGCCCGCGCCCTCACCGTAAATCTCCTAACCTACGCCACCGGCGGACTCGTCGAAGCCACAGACCAGCGCAAAGTCACCTCCATCCTCGAAAAGGCAAAGGCCAAAGGATGGGCCTTCCGGTCCCTCCTCCACGAAATCGTCCAAAGCCCTCTCTTCCTCAGAAAATAAAACCCATGCCGCAGAACGGAACCAATGACACAGGGACCTACTCCTAAACCAGCAAAGCCGGAACCAAAACCGACGCATAGTGCGCCGGAGCGAAGCTTTTGGACTGCGGCGGGAGCCGGAGCGAAGCGCAGGCAGCCAGCCGCAGGCTGCCCGAAGGGCGAGCAACGCGAGGCAACCGACAGCGCCACGCCGCTTTGGCGCTGGACTCCGGGACTACGAAGCCCCGTTCGCCTTCACAAAAACTTCCGATGCGAACTGTCCAATTCGTCCAACGCGCAGCGTGCCGTCGAAAGCGGTGTCGCGCTGTCGCTTGCCACCGCACTCAAAAAAGCTTCCACCCTGTCAAAGCGCTCTCCACTTCTAAACATCGTCGCAAACCTGTTCGTTGTTCTCACCGAAGCGCTACTTTCACTCTCACCCCAAACCGGCGAAGCCGGAAGCAAAGCAAGACGGTCCTTGTGCTCCATCCTGCAGAAAGCTTCGAAAGCTCATGGCGCGAACGTAGAGTGACTGTGGCGAAGCCCAGTCGCTTTTGCCTCCTCCGGTCGTGCCAACAAATCCCCTAACAATACATCCCGCCCATGAACACCTCCCTCACACGCCGCCGCTTTCTCCGCTCCGCCGGTGTGACACTGGCACTACCGGCCATGGAGTCCCTGCTCCCCCGGGCGTCCGCCGCCACCAGCACCCCGCCCCCGCGCCGCATGGTCTGCATTTGCACGCCCCTCGGACTTCACGCGCCCTTCTTTTTCCCGGAGCAAAAAGGACACGATTACACCGCCTCGCCCTACCTCGAAGCCCTCGGCGATCTGCGCCGTGACAGCACGGTCATCTCCGGCCTCGCCCATCCGAATGTCGGTTCCACCCACGATTCCATTTACAGTTTCCTAACCGCCGCGCCGCACCCCGAAAACCGCGCGGGATTCCGTAACAGCATATCGCTGGATCAGTACGCCGCGGAGAAAATCGGCGGCCGCACGCGGTTTCCGAGTCTCGCCCTCGCCTCGGAGGGATCGGGGCTTTCGTGGACGAAAAGTGGAGCGCCCGTGCCTTCCGATTCATATCCGGCTCCTGTGTTTGCCCGTCTCTTCCTGGAAGGCAAGCCGGAAGATGTCCAAAAGCAGGCGCGACGACTGGAGGATGGCCTCAGCATTCTCGACACCGTCCGCGAACAGGCCCGGAAACTCGGCACCAGCCTCGGCGCCCGCGACCGTGAGAAGATGGACGAGTACTTCACCAGCGTTCGGGAATTGGAGCAGCGCATGGCCCTCTCCCGCGAGTGGTCAAAGCGCCCGAAACCGCGAGTCAACGTGCCTCCCATCCAAAACAACACGAACCCCGCCGACCTCATCGGCAAGACCCGGCTCATGCTGGACCTCGTCCACCTCGCCCTCCAGACCGACTCCACGCGACTGGTCACCCTCCTCCTGCTCGGCACCAGCCAGGTCCCGCCCATTGCCGGTGTTTCCCAGGGCCACCACGATCTCTCCCATCACGGCCAGGACCCGGGAAAAATCGCCCAGCTCCGCAAAGTC
The DNA here is from genome assembly GCA_035550135.1 of Verrucomicrobiales bacterium. Taxonomy (GTDB): domain Bacteria; phylum Verrucomicrobiota; class Verrucomicrobiia; order Verrucomicrobiales; family V1-33; genus V1-33. The sequence continues at coordinate 16,923 of DASZQB010000060.1, read as the reverse complement.
GAGATGGAGGAAATGAAAGTGCTGTGTGATTTCCTGACAAAACTCAAACAAACCCGCGAACAGGACGGCACCCTGCTCGACAACTCCATGATCCTCTTCGGCAGCAACCTCGGCAACGCCTCCAATCATTCCACAAAGAACCTCCCCGTCCTCCTCGCCGGCGGCGGCTTCAAACACGGTCAGCACCTCTCCTTCAACCCCGACACCCCGCCCCCGCTCTCCAACCTCTACGTCACCATGCTCCAGCGCCTCGGCATCGAAACCGGCCACTTCGGATCAAGCACCGGAACGTTGACTGGACTGGAAGCGTGAATGACGGGTGCGACTTATTTCCGGTTGCGTCCAAATGTCCTCCTGTTCCCGCTCTCCCCCGACATGAAATTTCTCGCCCTCCTCCTCATCCCGTTCACCGCCATGGCTGCTCCTTCGGACCAGTCTTACGTGGTCGTCGTCTCGGAGGCCACACACAATGACCCCGAATGGAAACCCGTGGTGAGTATTCTCACTGCAAAGCACCATGCCCAAATCGCCGTCTGGAAATCCTCCCTCGACGATGTCGCCAAAGAACTCTCCCGCGTAAAACCCCGCTACACCTGCTTCGTCGCGAAACCCGCCGAAGCCACGCGCAGTTTCGTGCAATCCGTGCATCGCCTCACGCGCCGCTACGATGACGATCCCTACACTGACACCTTCTGGGGCATCCTCACCGGCTACGACGCCGCCAACGCCCGCGCCATCGCTTCCGAGGAAAAGCCCCTGACCATTCACAAAACCGGCTCCGGCACCGAGGTGGCGCTCGACCGCTGCGAGGCCGGCACATGGTATTGCGAACTGCGCAAAGGCCACATGGTGCAAAAGAACGCAGGCGGCAGCGCCGAGGAAAAAACCGTCGAACCGGACACCACCAAAGCCCTCGTGGACCTCATCAACACCGGAGCGCCGGACCTGTGGGTCACTTCCGGCCACGCGACCGAGCGCGACTGGATGATCGGCTTCCGCTACCGCAACGGCTTTTGGAAAAGCAAAGCCGGCCAGCTTTTCGGCGAAGACACCAAAGGCGGGCGCTTCGATGTCAACAGCCCCAACCCCAAAGTCTTCCTGCCCATTGGCAACTGCCTCATGGGCCACATCGATGGCCCGGACGCTATGGCGCTCGCCTACATGAAGAGCGCCGCCGTTCGTCAAATGATCGGCTACGTCCTGCCCACATGGTATGGCTACCAGGGCTGGGGCATGCTCGACTACTTTGTCGAGCAGCCGGGCCGCTTCACGATGACAGAGGCTTTCCACGCCAATCACCACGCCCTTATCCACCGCCTGCTCACCTGCTTCCCCGGTGCGGAGAAAATCGAGAGCGTCGATCCTAACGGAAACCCCGGCAAATCTCCGCTCCCTTCCCCCGGCGACGCCGCCAAAGCCGCCGGTCTCACCAAAAACGATCTCCGCGGCCTCCTCTTCGACCGCGACAACGTCGCCTTCTACGGCGACCCCGCATGGGAGGCCCGCATGGCCCCGGGTAAACTCAACTGGGAGCAAAAACTCACCGTTGATGAAAAGCACACCCACACCCTAACCATCACGCCCCTCGCCAGCGCCGAAACATGGAGCACCGTTAACAAACACGGCTCCCAGCGCGGAGGCCGCCCCATCATTCAATACCTCCCGTTCCGCATCGATCCCGCCAAAATAAAGATTGAGTCCGGCAGCGATCTGAATCCGGTGATCGCCGATGATTTCATCCTCGTCCCTCTTCCTAACAGGTCGTCCGGTCCCCTGGAGCTGAAGTTCAGCGTCCAAAGCTGATTCGCGGCCTCGGATAGTAAGACAAACGATGCGCCGCACGACGCTTTTCCCGCGTTATTTATCCCGCCGGTCCATCATTTCGCCTCTCCCGCGCAAGTTCGCTTCCGCCGGGCGCGTTTTGCGTTGGCGCCATGCGGAATGGATCCGGATTCCCCTGTACCGCACTTGCGGATACTGCGGCTTCGGCTAAATTTTCGATTCCTTAACTTTCGCCCCACCTTTCCCGACCCACTCTGCATGGACCACTCCCTCCTGGCCGCTTCGGACATGAACTTTTTCCAGCAAGCCTGGGACGTTATTACAAATCTTCAGCAGCATGTGCAGGGGTGGGTGGATCTCGTGGGACCATGGAATCTCACGTTCATTCTCTTCCTCATTATCTTTTGCGAAACCGGGTTGGTGGTCATGCCATGGCTGCCGGGAGACTCGCTTTTGTTCGTGGCCGGAGCGCTCTGCGGCCCCAAGGAAGGTATCCAGTACAAGGGTTACGATTCATGGACGGAAACCCTCTCCCAAAACTGGGCCGCTATCAAATACGCCGCGCAGCACGGCCAGCTAACCCTGCTAACGCTGATGGTGCTGCTTCCCATAGCGGCCATCCTCGGAGACAATCTCAATTACTGGATTGGCCGCTACTTCGGCCCCAAAATCTTCAAAAAGCAAAAGTCGATCTTCTTTAATACCGAGATCCTCCACCGCACCCAGGCGTTTTACGTAAAGCACGGCACCAAGATGGTGCTGCTCGCCCGGTTCGTTCCGCTGGTTCGCACTTTCGCTCCCTTCGTCGCCGGCGTGGGCAAAATGGACTATCACAAGTTTCTGAGCTTCGGAGCCGTGGGCGCCTTTCTGTGGGTCTTTGTCTGCTGCACCGCGGGATTCCTTTTTGGCAACATCAGTTGGGTGAAGGAGCACTTCGAAATCATCGTGCTCGCCGTGATCTGCATCAGCATCGCCCCGGCCATTATGGCATGGATGCAGGCCCGCAAGGAACTCAAGCGTCAGGCGACCGCGGCACCCAACGAAAATTGACCCGCGGCCATGAACCGTGCGGCGCGCCTGCTTTTTCTGCTGCTGTTTACGGCAGTAACCGCCCGCGCGCATCCCATTCTGCAAAACCCGCTGTGGATCGATCCATCCCCCCAAAACGTCACAGTCTATCTCGATGTGTCCGTGCGGGAACTGAATGTGGTGCAGAACCTTCCCCTGCGCACCGATGGCGGATTTGATCTCTCACAGGCGGAGGAGTTTGCGGAAAGACACAAGGGCTACGTGCTGGATCACTTTCACGTCAAAGCCGACGGAAAAGAGATCAAGGGAACTGTGAAGACCATTGTTCCTCCGGACATGGAAAACACCAGGCCGGCTCTGGAATTGCCGGACAACAGCCGTTTCCGCTACGTGATTCACTTTCCACTTCCAGCTCCTCCGGCGGTGCTCTCCTTCCGGCAGAACATGTGTTTTGAGTTCCCGTCGGCTCCCGGCGTGCCGTGGGATCTGAGTTACGAATATCGTTACGGCGCCGCACCGCTGGAATCTCCGCTGCAATACGGACCGCTGCGGCGCGACAGTGACTTGACTTTCAATACTGGTTACCTGGGCACCGCCGTCGCCGGCACAATCGTCCGCGAACCCACGCCGCTCTCATGGGCCGGGCTGTGGTTGATGTTCGCGGCGGCGATGGCCCTGGGCCGCTCGATCACTCTGAGAAACGGCCAGGTGGCTGCGGTGCTTTGGATGGGAAGCTACGTTGCCGCAGAGCATCTCCCGGTGACGATTCCCGCCTGGCTCATGGCCCTGGTCGGCGGAGCCTGTGCCATCCTGGCATCCGTGGATAACATTCACGGCCACGGCATGGAACTGCAGCCCCGCCGGCGCGTAGCGCTCCTCATTATGGGCAGCGTCTTTTTTGGCATGGGTCTGCACGATGACCGCATGACGCTCAACAACAGCGAGCGCCTGTGGCCCGTGCTGTTATTCCTCTCCGCCATCGCGACAGCCGCGTTGATTTACGGCCTTAAACGCCACATCTCAAACCGCGGTGAAAATGCCGCGCGGGTCTTCCTGCAAACCACCTCTCTCGCCGTCTGCGGCGCTGCCATTTGGTTCCTGCTGCGCGTGCTGCATGTGAAGTGACCTCACTTCCCGGTCCCCAATTGAAGGGCCTCTCGCAGCGAGCGATCAACCTGGCTCTGCACCCACGCCCGTGCAGCGGCGGGATCAGAGGCGGACCAGTTCCGGTAGAGGATTACAGCAAAGTCTTTTCGCTCAAATCCCGGACCGCCTTCCGGCAAATTTGTCAGGGCGGCTGCCGCTGCCGCCGGATCGAGCCGGCTCCATTCACTCATCAGAGCCTGGGTATTGAGCCCGCGCGTTAGGATCGAATAGGAATCCGTAGCCGCCTTCAGAGCACCCTGTGGATCGTTCTGCAGCCACGCGCGAAAGATGTGGCGGCGCATAACGCTCGTCTCCTCTTCTGTTTTGCGGGCCTGGGAAAGCTGGCGACCCACTTCAGCGAGAGCGTAAACCGGCCGTTTTTTTGTCCAGCGGGCCACCAGTTGAGCCGCACCCGGCGAGCCTTCGGGGCTGACATCCAGCAAAAAATTCCCGGAAGGCTTGTCATCAGGCAGCGCATTGCGAAACACCTCAGACTCCAGTGCCGCTCTCACCGGCGTGCGCGCGTTCTCTTTATAGATTGCCGACATCCGCATAACGGCTCCAAGTTGATCCGAAGGAATCTCCGGGACAGCATGGCGGGCATTCACCAGCTTTTCAAACGCCGCGAGATTTCCGGGCGAAGAGGGCCAGCCCCGTTCCCTTTCCGCCCCTCTCGCGGATCGCGCTTTTGTCGGTTCTTCCTTTGCCGCGGGTCCCATCCATCCCGACAGGAGCCAGCCGAGGAGAAGCCCGGCGATCACCGCCGGCACATGGAAAAGCGCCCGTTTCATTTTGGTGAAGACGACAGGAATTCCGCCGCGCTTCGTCCGGCGACGGAAGTGAATTGTTCGTTCGCCCATGTTAGGACGGGGGAGTCCGCCGGGAGCGAAGCGATCCATTCCGCCGAGGCGCGCGGGTCTTTGCGGAAGACCGTTTGCGCAAACCGGCCCGCATTTTCGCTGTGCGTCAGAACCTCCGCACTGATCACGGAGAGCGCAGGCAGCATGTTCTTTGCCTCATGGGGAACGGCGTTCTCCAGCATTCCCTGAATGAATTCATCGCGCGCGGCCCCCGCCGGCAGTTCACGCATTTTTGCCATCGCCCATTTCGCACCATGACGTGCGAGGCCCGCGCCGGTTTCGCGATAGAGCTCGACAGGATACTTGTCCGTGACGTTCTTCATATCCTGCACGAAATCGGGAGGACTGCAGGTGGTGGTGGGGTCCCTCGCGAGGACGTAGGGCGTCAAAATTTTGAGGCCGGCTTCCACCCGCAAGGCAGGATCCTCGAGGTGACGGAGATAACCGAGAGCGATGCTCGGATCACGGATGCCAATCTGCTCCACAACCTCCGCCATGCGTGCGTTGCGTTCACCGTTCGCTGGGAGCTTCCGTGCCCATCGGATCATCGTGTCCGGCGCATCGCGGGTGGCCCATGCGTGCAGAGCCCGGGAGCGCATTTGAGCGCGCCACAGCGACTCCGGCATGGCGTCCACCCGGGCCATGATGGCCTCACCGTTGCGCGCATAGGCGATCACCGTCTCCAGAGCCTCGCCGCCCAGCTTTTCACGGTCCACCGGATCGGTGGTCTTTTGTTCGAGCCACGCCCACGCGGCATCCAGATCCGCAACTGCCCATGTTACAAAAGCGCCTCGCAGAGCGCTGTATCCATAGTCCGCCCGGGGCATTTTCCATGCGGCCTCTGAGGCGTCGGACGGAGACAACTCCGCCCAGCGGGCGAAGAGGGCGCGGCAGGCTTCACCGAGCGCGGCATTTCCGCGGGCAGGCATGGACAGGAGAATCTTTTGCACTCCGGCGATCTCCTCCATGCTCAACGAAAAGACGAGCCGGCGCACTTCCAACTCCGTTTGATAGTCGTCCGGGTACGAAAGCAATCGGTTCAGTGCCCGTTGCACGAGGGCAAGGTCGAGCGTTTCCGGTTTTTCAGGTACTGAGGCGGCGGCATGCGTGGTGGACTCCACAGCGGACGACGATGCCGGTGCCTGGGAAAGCACCGGCTTGGCTCCTGACCCTTCAGAGCCGGCGAGTTTCACGGTTACCGGCAGCGCAGCTGAGAGGACCAGAACGGCTGCGAAGGTGACTTTTGAAGAGGCCATGACGTGTATCCATTGTTGATAAAGAGTCGCCGTTCCTGACATCCCGGACGAAGTGGAGGCGGCGGAGCACACCGCACACGTGACCGCCGCGGGGACCTGGGGGGTCAAATGTGCGGTGAGCCCCGCCGCCAGAAGAGTGCCCGGCGCAACAACTCCGCGCCGGCGCAGGGACGTCGCGAGTTTCTCCAGCGCGCGCAGCCCGCGGCGCTGAGCGGCCGCGGGAGTGCAGCCGGTTTGCGCGGCCACTTCGGCAAAGGAGCGTTTCTCAAACCAGTGCAGCAGCAGCACACGGCGGTCCTTCTCATTGAGAGAATTGATGGCATCGTCGAGATGCGGACCGGCGTCCGCCCGCGCGTCGGGAGGGGAAGGTGCGCCGGGATCGGTATCGGCATAGAGTTTCATGCGGTCGCGATGGCGGAGTTCGCGGCGCAGCACCTGCACCGCTTCAAAGATGGCGGACCGGTGCAGCCACGGGGCGAGCGGCCGGCGCAGGGCCACCAGCACCGGCGCTTTGCCTGCGAGATCAGCGAATACCTGCTGCACGGCTTCCTCGGCCATGTCCCGGTCGCGGGTCTTGCGCATGGCGGCGCCCCACACCAGCGGCGCATAGCGCTCCACCAGTGCGCGGAAGGCTGTGTCGGAGCGGGCTTCCACCCATTCCCGCAGCAATGCGATGTCTTCCGGTTCTGTCATCTCTCTGATTCTGCCGTCACCGGTGCGGAGATCAGACAAAAATATTTTGCGCGTTTACAGGGCGAGTCCTTTGCCCGTTTCCAGCACCACCGGGCAGTGGTCGCTGCCGTGGACATCCTGACGGATAATGCAGGATTTCAGTTGAGACTTGAGCGATGCGCCGGAGCACCAGTAATCGATCCTCCAGCCCACATTTCTCCCGCGCGCACCGCCGCGGTAGCTCCACCAGGAATATTGGTGAGGCCGTGAATCAAAATGACGGAAAGCATCAATGAAACCCGCACCCACGATGCTGTCGAATCCAGCGCGCTCCTGATCGGTAAAACCGGGATTGAAGCGGTTCGCGTCCGGACGCGCGATGTCGATCTCCTTGTGCGCCACATTGAGATCTCCTGCAAAGAGCACCGGCTTTCGTTTTTCGAGCTCCTTCACAAAAGCGAGGAAGGCGGCATCCCATGCCATGCGATAAGGCAGGCGCACCAGTTCCGCTTGAGCGTTGGGCGTATAGACGCAAACAACATAACATCCCGCAAACTCCGCGGAGATGACCCGGCCTTCGCGGTCGTGCTCCGGAATGCCAATGCCGTGCACCACACTCAGCGGCTTTGCTTTTGTCAGGATGCCCGTGCCGCTGTAGCCGGGTTTCACGGCACGGTTCCAGAGGAGATGGTAACCCTTAAGCCAGTCCCACTCCAGCGTGGCCGGATCGACCTTTGTCTCCTGGAGCAGCAGCACGTCCGGATTTTCAGCCAGCACAAATTCCTGAAAACCTTTGCCGAAGATCGAGCGAAGGCCATTGACGTTCCACGTGATAAATTTCATGCACAACCTCTGAACGAAGGTCCACCGCCGCGCAACGAAGCCTTACCAGGCGAGATTATCATGGGCCAGATTTTCCTTCAGCCAGCCGATGTCCCAAAGCACCACGCGGCTTACGCCTCCCGCGATCGCCAGTTGGCGGCTGTCGGCACTGAAGGTCATGACGCAGTCGAACGGGGTTACCGGCGAATCGAGTGTCGCAATTTTGGTTAGCGTGTTGGCATCGTAGAGAGATACCTCCGCCGGTCCGGTGGAAACCGCCATGAGGTTGCCATCCGGGGAAAAGGCCATTCTGGCGGGAATGAACTCCGACGCCGCGCGCGGCAGTTCATGCGGCGCGGGAGCAGGCGGATTGTCGAGCGGCCGGAAGCTGATGTTTCGGTCGGAACCGATGGCGAGCACCGGATGGTGCGGCGGGAAAGCGAAAGTGCAGCGGGACGGTGCCTCGACGCGGATCGCCTTGCGGTCCGGGGACTGGAGATCGATGAGAGAACCGTAGGGATACGGGTAGTTGCTGCATGCCAGCCAGCGGCCATCCGGCGAAGCAGCGAGCAGGTCCGTATAGTGAGGAACGATGATCACATCCTGGGCGCCATCCGGCCCGAAGAGAGAAACGCGGCCGTCCTGGCCTCCTTCATGGGGTGGGGAACCATTGGCGACGGCCAGCCGGTCACCCACCCATGTCATGTCACGGTAACGGCCCTTCTTGATCTCCTCCGGCGGATCAATCTTCAGCACCCCGTCCGAATTCACATGAATGGCGTGCCGGTGCAAACCATAGCCGCTGGTGGTCCACAGGAACTTTCCATCCTTCGAAAACATCACGCTCCGCCAGGCATACGCCAATGGCCGGCGCACTTGCACGATCTGACCCGTGGCCAGCGCCCACACGATGACACCCGCGTCGCCGGAGGCCGCCACAAGACTGGAATCGGGGCTGAAGGCCACTCCGGCGAAAAGTCCGAACGGCACGTCGGGTGGCAGCATCAGCACGCGCATGGCGCGCGCGGGATCGAAGGAGGCTGCGCGCACATAGTCTGAAGACCAGCTTCGCAAAATGATCTCTCCGGTTTTCGGCGAGAACGTGATGGCGTCCCCTCCCGTGGGCGCTACGAGGATCTGCTGACGCGTGGGAATGTCCCACAGTCGCGTGGTGCCGTCGTAGGCCGTGGTGGCGACAATGCTGGAATCAAAGGGATGGAAGGCCGTGGCTCGCACCGTGCGCTGGTGGCCGCGCAGCCACGCGATTTGCTGCAAACCAGGGATGGCCCACACTCGCAACCGGTCTTCGCCCACGGCAGCCGCCAGATACCGGCTGTCTCCGCTGATGGACGGTCCCTCCAATTTCATGTCCGACTCGATGGTCGCCGTCTTCACTCCCGCCGAACTTTCCGGCATGTGTCCTGGCAGTCCGCTGTAGATGCGAAATCCTTTTTCCTCCTCTGCCAGCACTGCAGCCCAGGTGCCGTCCGGCGCCAGACGCACATAGCGCGCCAGAGGTTCTCCGGCAGCCAGCGTCACGCGCGTGCCGGTAGCCATCTCCACGGCTTCGAGTCCATTCCTCGTACTAATCACCCCCCACGAGCCATCGAGCGAAAAAGCCGGGCACCGCGCGTCGAGTTCCTTCGGAAGTTCCCATGCCCGTGCGCCGGTCACGGCGTTGAAGACAAGGAAGCGCTTGTCACTTGCCTGGGCTGTCACCCATTTGCCGCCGGTGGTGATGGCAATGTCGTAAAGGGGAGGAATGCCTTTCTCCTCTATGGTGCAGATCAGTTGAGGGCCGCCCGGTGTGCGGCGGTAAACGCGGCAGAGATCGTGATCAAAGCCACTCACGGCAAACACTCCATCGTCCGAAACCGCCGTGCGCATCCCCGTGTGATGGTCCGGCGGCCAGGCGGGGGAAAAGTCACCGATGTCCAAAAGCCCGAGCGCCGAGGCTGCCTGTGTGCGCACATTGCCGATGTCGGCCCCATTGTCGCGCGCTTTTCTCGCAGCCTCCAGCGCCTCGGTGCGTGCGCCGGCCTGACCGATCTTGCGAAGCGAACGCGCCTGGTTGGCGAGGGATTCAGCCAGCGTCTTCTGGGTTTTCGCCTCTGCTCTGCGGGCATCATGCTCCGCCGTGCGGGCGTTACGCTCCGCCGTCTCAATCTTTTGGCGCTGATGGCGTTCCAGCATCCATGCGCCTCCGGCCGCGGCAAGCCCCAGCGCCGCGAACGCCAGCACCTGCATGGTGCGGCGCAGACGCGTCTCCATCCGCCGCATTTGCCGCACGGATTTCCCCGCCTGGAGCAGCGCAAGGTCCGCCAGCATTTCCGACGTGTCCTTATACCGGCGCGCGGAATCGGCGTCGCCCGCGCGCATCACAATTTCCAGCAGTTCGAACCTCGCCTTGCCTTCGGAATCGCTGGACCAGGAGTCCGGCACGTCCGGAAATTGCAACCGGTCATTTCCCGTCAGGCATTCGTAAAGCACCCTGCCAAGACTGAAAACGTCGCTTTTCGGCTGCCCCGTTCCCTCCGGAGCCACAAATCCCTCGGTCCCCACAATGGAGCGCGTATCACTCATCCGTGCCACAAGACCCACATCCGCCAGCTTGGGCCGTCCATTCACGTAAATGATATTGGACGGCTTCACATCGCGATGGACGAGACCATGCTTGTGCAGATGACCCAGCGCACTTGCGATGATGAGCCCCAGCTCGAGGCACTCACAAACCGGCAGCGACCCCAGCCGCGTAATCTCATCCCGCAGCGTGCGCGGGCGATAGTCCGGCGATGAACCGGCCGGAACTTCCGCCACTCCCCCCCCCTCCTGACCGTTGACGCTCTGAGCGTCGTCCGCCAGTTCCATCACATAATAAAAATACTCCCCGTCTTTTCCGTGGCCCACGTGCAGCGCGTGGACCAGCCCCTCGTGAGTGCGCGAGACAGGTTCGTAACGCTGGATGCCCTCAAACTCCCGGTCGAACGGGCGCGAGTAATCGAAGTCCTGGCGTTTGATCACCTTCACCGCACGGGGCGTCCCCATGACATTGCGGGCCTGCCAGACCTCACCGTAACTGCCGCGTCCAATGACGCGCAGCAGTTCGTGGTCCGGCACCGGAGGCGGCCCGTAAATGTCCGTGCGATCGCTCATTGGCCCTCGGTAAGACGCTTTACCTCCGCCGCCACCTGCCGCCCGACCCGGTGGCGGATGACATAAATCATGGGCAGCGGAATCCCCAATGCCTTGGAGACTTCACCGGCGCTTTTGCCCTGCTGCGTGCACATGCGGAATGCGAGAAAATGTTTGGGAGTCACTCGATCCTTTACGCAATTGAGCGCGCTGTCGAGCACATGCTTCTCCCATTCGCTCTGCCAGATCGTGCTGTGGCTCAATTCATCCTCCTTCTGCGCGATCCGCGCCTCCACACTGGTGCCCGTCGGATCATCCGGCATGTAGGCTCCGCTGTCGGGCAAACGCCGGTATTTTTTCCGCAGCAGGTCCACGATGCGGGACTTGATGATCATCAGCAGCCACGCCTTGAAAGAGCCCTTGTCCCCCTGGTAGCGGAAGTCCGGGATTTTTTTCGCCACACTTACCACCGTGTCCTGCACCACGTCCTCCGCCTCCTCCCGGGACAGCCCCGAGCGCATACCGATGCTGAAGATAAACTTCCCGTAGCGGTCCATAAACTCCTTCCACCCCTTCTTGTCGTCCCAATTCTTGAGACGGGTGAGCAGGCTCCGGCGCGTGCGCTCGAAGTCCTCACTGGGGGGTGGCTGTGCCTGTGTTTGTGTCATGAAAAAGCTGGGGTTCGATGATCATATCCGTTCTGACACGGAACGTCTTGCAAAAATTCTTAATTCAAATCACAGCCATTTCCACAGCCCGCCAAAAGGCACGCCGGACCCGCCCTGGAGCTTGATGTTTGGTGTTTCTTTGGGGCTTGGCTGCTTGGAGCTTGGTGCTTTCGGCGAAGCCGACCTTGCGCCACTAAGATTCCGCGATTCACTCCGTATAGCTTTGCGCCACCTCTGCATGAAACGAATCCTTTTCTCCTCCCTCCTCCTTGCCGCCGCCGCGTCCCGGTCCCTCGCCCAGCTCGAACTGAAGCAGGGCGACCACATTTCCATCATCGGCAATACCCTCGCCGACCGGCTGCAAATGGACGGAACCCTGGAGGCGATGATCTATCAGAGTTTCCCCTCGCTCGACCTTTCCTTTCGAAACCTCGGCTTTGCCGCCGACGAATTGACCATCCGCCAGCGCTCGGAGAACTTCGGCTCGCCGGATCAGTGGCTCACGAAGACGGACGCGAACGTGGTCTTCGCGTTCTTCGGCTTTAACGAATCCTTTAAGGGCCCGGAAGGCGTGGACAAGTTCAAGGCCGACCTCGATGCCTTCCTCAAGAACACGCTCAAGGCAAAGTATAACGGAAAAGACTCCCCGCGCGTCGTTCTCTTTTCGCCCATCGCGCACGAAAATCTGAAGAATCCGGACTTCCCGGACGGCACCGCCACCAACGACCGGCTTCGTTATTACGTCGAAGCCATGCAGCAGGTGGCAAAAACCCACGGCGTCCAGTTCGTGGACCTGTTCTCTGCATCCCGTGAAGCCTACGCCGCCGCCAAAGCCCCGCTCACCATCAACGGCATCCATCTGAAGGATTCCGGCTACCAGACGCTCGCACCCGCCATCTTCAAAAGCCTCTTCGGCAAAGACGCTCCGGCGCCCGACCCCAAACTCGTGGCCGCCGTGAACGACAAAAACCAGATGTGGCACTCCCGCTACCGCACCGTGGACGGTTACAACGTCTATGGCGGTCGCTCCCAAATGGCCTACGAGCAGGGCAGGGGAGGACCCAAGCTGCTGAACTACAAAGTCATGCAGGAGGAAATGTCCCAGCGCGATGTCCTCACCGCCAACCGTGAAAAACGCGTCCAGGCCCTCGCCAAAGGTCAGGACATCAAGGTGGACGACTCCAATCTCCCTCCGGTCACCGAGGTAAAGTCCAACAAGCCAGGCCCGCTCCCGGACGCTTCCCATCCCTACCTCAGCGGTGAAGAGACCATCGCTAAAATGAAACCTCACGCCGGCACGAAGGTGAACCTCTTCGCGGACGAGAAGATGTTCCCCGAACTGGTAAACCCGGTGCAAATGGCATGGGACACCAAAGGCCGCCTCTTCGTCGCCGCATGGCCCAGCTATCCCGAGCGCACCCCCACCAGCACCGTCGGCGACAAACTCCTCATTCTCGAAGACACCAACGGCGACGGAAAAGCGGATAAGTGCACCACTTTCCTCAACAACCTCAATTGCCCCACCGGCTTCCAGTTCTATCGCGATGGCGTGCTCGTCATGCAGGCGCCGGACCTGTGGTTTGTTAGAGACGCGGATGGCAACGGCGTGGCGGACACGAAGGAAATCGTCCTCAACGGCATGGACTCCGCGGATTCGCACCACACGACGAACGCCATGTGCCTCGAGCCCGGCGGCGCCACCTATTTGAGCGACGGCGTCTTCCACCGCACCCAAGTGGAAACTTTGAGCGGTCCCGCCCGCCATGCCGACGGCGCCATCTGGCGCTACGAACCGCGCACCGGCAAGTTCCACATGCACGTGGCGTATGGTTTCGCCAATCCGCATGGCCGCGTGTTCGATTACTGGGGCAACGATCTGATCACCGACGCCACGGGCAACAACACCTATTTCGGCCCCGCCTTCAGCGGCTGGCTGAGCGAAGGAAAACACAAGGGAATGAAAGAGTTCTGGGCCCGGCCTAACCGCCCCTGTCCTGCCACCGCTCTCGTCAGCAGCCGGCATTTCCCGGACGACTGGCAGGGAAATTTCCTCAACGCCAACGTCATCAGCTTTCAGGGCATCTATCGCGTGAAGGTCGAGCCTGACGGTTCCGGATTGAAGGGCACTTCGGTCCCGGACCTCATTTCGAGCACGGAGGAAAACTTCCGCCCCATCTGCATGAGCACCGGCCCGGAGGGAGCCATCTACTTCTGCGACTGGAGCCAGAACATCATCGGCCACCTCCAGCACCACCTGCGCGACCCTAACCGCGACCACACCCATGGCCGCATCTACCGCATCACCTATGAAGGCCGCCCGCTGCTCACGCCAAAAAAAATCGCCGGCGAGTCCATCGAAGACCTCGTCGCTCTCCTAACCGAACACGAGGACAACGTCCGCGAGCGCGCCAAAATCGAACTCGGCGCGCGCGATACCACCCAGGTCCTCGCCGCAGTCAACAAGTGGGCCGCCTCTCTCGACAAGAGCGATAAAAATTACGAGCACCACATGACCGAAGCCCTCTGGGTGCACCAGTGGCACAACGTCGTGAATCTCGACCTCCTCAAAGAGCGCCTCAAGAGCCCGGAACCGAACGCCCGCGCCGCCGCCGTCCGCGTCATGCTTTACTGGCGCGATCGCGTCCCGGAAGTGCTCTCCCTGCTGCGCACCGCCGCCGCGGACGAAAGCCCCCGCGTCCGCCTCGAAGCTGTGCGCGCCGCCAGCTACTTCACGACATGGGAAGCCGCCGACGCCGCTCTCGTGGCCCTAACCAAACCCACGGACTACTATCTCGACTACGTCTTCGGCGAAACCATTCGCCAGTTGGAACCCGTCTGGCGGCAGGCCATTACGGATGGCCGCCCCATCTGCGCTGACAATCCGGCCGGCGTGAACTACCTGATGAAGAGCGTCAACACCGCGGAACTGCTCAAGCTGCCAAAGACTTCGATGGTTTACCAGGCCATGCTCACCCGGCCGGACGTCTCGGAGCTTTCCCGCATCGAGGCCCTCGAAGGACTCGCCAAACAAAACAAGTCCAGCGTCACCGCGGAAGCAGTCCGCATGCTCGCGGCCGCCACCGACGACAAAACCGCCTCCGACGTGGGCCGTCTCGTTAACCGCCAATCGGCGGAGGAACTCAAAGCCCACCGCGAAAAGCTGGGTGCCATGATTGGCGGCAGCCTGCCCGGTGCCGCCCAGCAGGCCGCGCGCGCCGCGCTCATCATCGCCGACGGCTCCGTCCAGACCGCATGGCAGGCCGCGCAAAAATCCGCAGCCGCACTCCGCGACTTCCTCGGCGTCATCCCGCTCCTCCCGCCTGATCTGCGCACCGCCGCGGACACCTCCATTCGCGGACTCTTCAAGGACCTGCCCGCCACCGTGAAATCCCAGCTCACCGGCGCCGGCGGCACCCGCGGACGCTTCGTGCGCATCGAACTCCCCCGCCGCGGCACCCTAACACTAGCCGAAGTCGAGGTCATGAGCGGCGGCAAAAACGTCGCTCCCTCCGGCACCGCAAAACAAATCAACACCGGCTCCGGCGGCGAAGCCTCCCGCGCCATCGACGGCAACAAGAGCGGCACCTACGGCGACGGCGGACAAACCCACACCCAGGAGAACATCCGCAATCCATGGTGGGAACTCGACCTCAAGAGCGACCAGCCCATCGAGTCCGTCGTTATCTACAACCGCAACGAAAACAACGAGGCCTTCGTCAAACGCCTCGACGGCTTCACCATCTCCATCCTCGACAGGGACCGCAGACCCGTCGCCACTCAGATCGGCAACAAGGCCACCGCGGAACCGATGACCCTCACCTTCAAGTCCGATCCCACCGGCGACATCTACCGCGGTGCCATCGGCGCGGTTGTCAGCACCGGCGTGAAACCGGAGGACACCTTCAAACTCCTCTCTTCTGAAGTGCAAACCGGACGCGAGCGCACCGCCGCCGCCCAGGCCATGCTCCGCCTCCCGCGCACCGCGTGGAACGAAGAAGCCGCCCGCGGCGCCGTCATCTCCCTCATGGAATGGGCGCGCGGGATCCCTGCCGCCGACCGCACCTCCCAGGACTACCTCGAGGCCGTCCAGGCCACCTCCGAACTCGCCGGCGCACTCCCCGGAGCCCAGTCCTCCGCCATCCGCAAATCCCTCCGCGAACTCAGCGTCAGCGTCTTCGTCGTCAAAACCGTCCCGGAGCAAATGCGCTACAACACCGCCCGCCTCGTCGTCGAAGCCGGCAAGCCCTTCGAAGTCATCTTCGAAAACGCGGACGCCATGCCGCATAACATGATCTTCTCACAGCCCAACAGCCGTGAGGAAATCGGCCTCGCCTCCATGACCCTCACCCCGGACAAGCTCGACAGCAAAGGCCGCGCCTACGTCCCTAACAACAGCAAAATCTTCGCCGCCAGCCAGCTCCTCGAGCCCGGCAAATCCGAGCGCCTCAAAATCACCGCCCCCTCCCAGGAAGGCAAATACGACATCACCTGCACCTTCCCCGGACACTACCTCGTCATGTGGGCCAAACTCATCGTCACCAAAAACGTTGACGACTATCTCGCCAAACACCCCCAGCCCGAAGACCTCCCCCCCACCTTCACCCAGCCCGCCCCGCCGGAGCATAAGTAGCCGAAGCGCCCCCTGCAGTTGGAATCGCAAAAAGCAAAGTCACGGACGCTTCTTCAGCCGCGTAGCGGCGGCAGCCGTGGACTTCGTATGTGTTTAGCCCCCGGGGCAGGAAGGAGCGAGGAGCAGAGCTGGTCGCGCGAAGTCTGCGAAGTCAGTGGCGCGGCGGGCACAGGTGCGCACCAGTGAGGAGAGCAGCGCCCAGGTTTCGGCGCCCGCGGCGGTGCGGTGGCCGCAGGAGAGCTTGCGGGCGATAACCGCCGGACACAGTTCCCGTTCGGCCAGGTTGTTGGTGGCCTCCACGGCGGAGTGGTCGAGGAACGTGAAGAGATGGTCGCGCTGTTTGTCCAGCCGCACCCGGAGTCTTTCCTCCGCGGGATCGGCGCGCGGCTGGGTCAGCAGAGTATGGGCCAGAAGATCAAAGGCCCGCCGCCGTCCGGCGCGCTCCTCTTTTGTCAGGGTGTGCTGTTCCTCTTTAAAGCGCATGGCGCCTTTGAGCATCGCATGCACCGGTCCGATCCACGCCGCGGGGTCATGAGCCGCGGCGGCGGCGGTCTTCACCGCGCGCAGGTGATGGGCATAACATTTGTGCTGCAGCACCGTGGCGGTGTCGTAAACCGACAGGCAGTCGCTGACCAGCACGCCCCGCCAGTCCGGGGCGATGGTTTCGTGAAAGGTGGCGCGGCTGCGGTGGGCCACGATCCGGTAGAGAGTAACCTGCGGACCGGCATGCACCCAGAGGCTGGCGGATTCGTTGACCCACCAGGACGTTTCGTCAGAATGAATGACCGGCCCGGCAAGCAGTTCGGTGTGCAGGGCCCCGGCGGCGGGAGTGAGTTTGCGGCCCATGCGGGCAAAGAGATGCAGCAGGCCGCCGCGGGTGATGGACAGGCCGCAGAGTTCCTTTAAGACCCGCGCGGTTTTGGACA
>DASZQB010000059.1:0-9556 GCA_035550135.1 Verrucomicrobiales bacterium | reverse complement strand
TTTCCTGATCTTTTTCCTGCTCCCCTTGCTGTGCTATGCGATAGCCATGGATCAACGGCTTGTTTTGCCGGTGCTGGCGTCCGGATGGGCCGGGATTTTTGTGCTGGTGCTGCTGCGGGTGAAGTGGTGGCGGCGCATTCTTCAGTACCGGCCGTACGCTTTTGCCGACACCACAAAGTTTTTTTTCTATTCTGCGGGGCTATTTGCAATCCCCGGCATCTTCCTGACATGGCAACTGTCCGGCTGGACGTGGCAAACGGTTTGGCCCATGGCAGCGGGAGTGGTCCTGTCGCTTTTCATTTGGAACGTGCTGTGGACCCGGTTTCTCCCTTCGGTTGATGGCCAGCAGGTTGCTCTGCCGGACCGCTTGCAAATGGTGGTCGCTGAAGCCGCCCCGGAGATAAACATTCCGATGCCTAAAATCGTGGCTTTCGATTCTGATATTGCCAAAGCGCAGGGAGATTCCCTGCGGCGGCGTCTCTGCGTCAGTACGAAACTCCTTGAAATGCTGGAGGATGATGAACTGGCCACCATTATTCGCGACGCACTTCGCCGGATGACGAAGAGCCGTTCGTCTGTATTGGCGAGCGGAATTTCTTTCATCGTGATTGCGCCGCTCTTTTTGGTCCGGCCAATGACTGAATCTCTCGGTACGCGCCGGGCATGGTTGGGTGTGTTTGCCTGTGGCGCTTTCGCATGGTGGTTCCTCCGAATCGTGGCTGATTGGGAACAACGCAGGAAGGCGCCGGAAATTGAGCCGGCTTCCCCGGCTTTGGTCCGTGCTTTGGAGAAATTGCATCGCCACAACTGCGTGCCGGCAGTCATTGAAGATCCTGCCTCTCATCCCGATCTGAGGATGCGTTTTACAGAGCTCGATATGAAACCCGACTGGCCCGAGCCGGCGGAGGCCCGCAAAGCGGATGCTGCTCAAGCGCAGAGCGCCATCAGCCTGTTTTGTGTCGTCGCAGCAGTCATATGCATCGCACTTCTCTGGTGGATCCATCCACCTGTGCTCACTGATCCACCGGCGCCGTCTGTGCCGTGAGGTTCCAAGTTGGAATGATGCAGTATTTTGCTGCCGCTTGCATTTCGGTGCACCCGTGTTATGCATAGTTCTCGCCATGACTATCAGATGCAGTCACTAAGAACCTGAGCACGCGCGCCGCGGAGAGCGGAAGCGCGGATCAGGTCTGCTGTCGATGGACGAACGCCCGCCGGGAGGCGCAAGAGCCGCATGAACGACTGCGGCGCAGGATTCAGAGGTTTAGCAAACCATGCCTGTCACGCCTCCTCCCTCCCTGGCCGTATGGGCGTGCGGCTGTTGAAAATCCGGAACCGCTCTGCGCTCGCAGAATGCGGCGGGCGGTTTCTCGATGCATCGAGTCAATTGTTATGAACACGACCACCAACACCACCCTTCGTCGAAACCTTGGCATCATTGCGCACGTCGATGCCGGCAAGACCACCGTCACGGAGCGGGTGCTGTTTTTCACCGGACGCATCCATCGCGCAGGCGATGTGCACGCCGGCAACACCACCATGGACTATGGTCCAGAGGAGCAAAAGCACGGCATTACGATCAATGCCGCGGCCACCACCGTCGCTTGGCGGGATCACGCCCTAACCATTATTGACACCCCCGGACACGTGGACTTCAGCATCGAAGTCCGTCGTGCGCTGCGGGTGCTCGATGGCGCGGTCGTCGTCTTTGACGGCGTCGCGGGCGTGGAGCCGCAGACGGAAACGAACTCGCATCTCGCCGATGAATACGGCGTGCCGCGGATCGGCTTCATCAACAAGCTCGACCGCCGCGGTGCGGACTTCGAGCGCGTGTGTCAGCAGATCGAAACGAGACTTCATGCGAAGGTTCTCCCGCTTCAGCTTCCGCTGGGTGCGGAGGAAAACTTCGCGAGCGTCATCGATGTGCTGCGCGGCGTGGCGCTGCGCTGGACGGATGCGGACGGCCTCACCGTCGTGGAGGAACCGGTGCCTGCGGACATGCAGGTGGCGGTGGCCATGGCGCGCCAGCGCATCGTGGAACTCGCCGTGGAGCTGGACGACTCGAGCACGGACCGTTATCTGTCAGGACAGCCGATTGGCCGTGATGAACTGCGTGCGCTGATTCGCCGCGGTACGCTGGCCCGTGCCTTCGTACCGGTGCTTTGCGGCTCGGCGTTGAAGAACCGCGGCATCCAGCCGCTGCTCGACGCCATGGTGGACTATCTGCCCGCGCCGGAGGACCGGCCGCTGCCGGACAACGTGCCCGCCGGCACGCTGGCCGCGCTGGTCTTCAAGATCGCGGAGGAAAGCCCGTTTGGCGCACAGACGATCGTTAGGGTTTACAGCGGCAGCCTCAAGCCAGGCGACACCGTGGAGAACGCGCGCACAGGTGACGCCGAACGCGTGGGCCGCGTGTTCCGTCTGCACGCCGACCGCACGGAGGAAATCCCCTCCGCCGCGGCGGGCGACATCGTGGCCCTAACGGGTCTGAAGGACACGCGCACCGGCGATACGCTGCGCCCGCGGAACTCGGAGACGGTGCTGGAAAACATCACCATCCCCGAGCCCGTGGCGGCGCAGTCCATCGAAGCCGACAGCCGCGAACACCGTGAACGGCTGGGCGCAGCGCTCATCCGCATGGTGCGCGCTGATCCCACGCTGCACCTCAAAGTGGATGCGGAGACCGGCGAGATGGTGGTGAGCGGCATGGGTGAACTGCACCTTGCCATGCTGAAAGAGAAACTGGAGCGCAAGCTCGGCGGACCTGTCAGGATGGGAAGACCGCAGGTGGCCCTGCGCGAAACGATCACCCGTCCTGCGGAGGTGGCATGGCGTCACCGGAAGCAGGGCGGGGGACCGGGGCAGTTTGCGGACCTCACGCTGCGCATCGAGCCGCTGGAACGCGGTGCGGGCATTGTGTTCGAGAGCCGCATCACCGGCGGTGCCATCCCGGCGGAATTCATTCCCGCAGTGGAACAGGGCGTTCGCGCCCGGGCATTGTCCGGTCTGCTGGCCGGCGCGCCGGTCACGGACTTCCGCGCTATTCTGCTCGACGGCAAAACGCACCCTAACGACAGCTCCGCGCTCGCCTTCCAGATCGCCGCCCGCGATGCCATGGAAGCCGCGCTGCGCGAAGCCGGTTGCGTGGTGCTGCATCCTGTCATGCGTCTGCAGGTCACCGCTCAGGAGGACCACACCGGTGATGTCATCGGTGACCTCACCCGCCGCCGCGCGCTCATCACGGGCCACGACTCCGCGCACGGTGCCATGGTCATCCACGCCCGCGCCCCGCTGGCTGGACTGTTCGGCTACATCGGTGACCTGCGTTCGCTGACCAGCGGACGCGCGGGTTTCACGATGGAGTTTGACGGCTACGAAGCGGCGTGAATGAAATAACAAAACCCCGCGGTGTTCTGATTCGCATTGGAGTGCCGCGGGGCCCTTTGTTACCGTGGTGATTCACCCGGCATCCTCCGCGGATTCGTGATTGCAGCGAAGAAACCGGAGCGGTTGTTATCGCATGCGCTTGAATCTGATTTTCCTTTTTGCTGTCGTTGCCGTTGCCGGCACGTTTTCGCTCGCCGCCCAGGAGAAGAAGACTGAGAAGCCGGAAAAGGCCGGGGCGAAAAAGCCTTCCATGCGGGAGATCCGGAAGACTTACCGCACGAAACTCCTGACCAACCCGGAGCCTGTGAAGCCGCCGGCGGGGATGTTCGATCTCATCTCCTATAAGTCTCCGGCGGGTTCGCTGGCGGCCTACATCAGTCCTGATCCGAAGGACGGGAAAAAACATCCTGTCATCCTTTGGCTGATTGGCGGATTTTCGAATTCCATCAGTGAGGAGTCGTGGGAAAAGTATCCTTCCTCGAATGACCAGTCCGCGGCGCAGTACCGGAATGCCGGTCTGGCGATGATGTATCCCTCCCTCCGCGGCGGGAATAACAACCCGGGAAACCGGGAGGGTTATTTCGGCGAAGTGGATGACGTCATTGCGGCCGCAGAGCATGCGGCAAAATTACCGTGGGTCGATCCATCGCGCATCTATCTTGGCGGTCACAGTACGGGAGGCACGCTGGCGCTGCTCGTCGCCGGGAGCACGGATCTCTTTCGCGCGGTCATCAGTTTTGAGCCCGTGCATTCCCTTGCGCTTTATGGGCAGGACAATCTGCCGTTCGACGTCGATGACCGGAATGAGTTGTACGTCCGCGCGCCAATTCTCTATCTGCCCGAAATCACTTCACCCACGTTCATCTTCGGCGGCGATGAGGGGAATATCGATACATTCCGGCACATGAGGAAGAACGGCGGCGCTAAGAAAAACGTGCAGTTCCACGAAATTCCCGGCGCAGACCATTTTTGCATGCTCAAGCCCTTCAACGAAATGCTCGCCAAAAAGGTGCTCGCCGACGACGGAAAAGAATGCGCGATCGCCGTTAACAAAGAGGAACTTAAAGCCGCGACGGCGGCGATGGTGAAGGAAAAGAGGGAGTCGAATAAGAAGGGAAAGTGAAGCCGGCGGCGATGCCGACCTCGCCTGGCCGGACCTACGTGCATGCGGGTGTCGGGAATGGGGTTGGGCGGGGGTCTATAGATGAAGCCCTACACTTGCCATGGATACCTGTCCTCATTGCCAGTCGCCGCGCCGGCCAGGCCGCGAGCATTACTTTTGCCTTACGTCGGTCTCGCTGCCGCATCTCCGGGGGCGGTATTGCGGGGAGTGGGAGTCGCAAAGCCGAACGACGCGCTCGGTGGGGGAGATGATGAGGCAAATTGACCGGAAACTGGTGCTGGGGCGGCGTCTTCAGCCCGGCGCGGCGTGATCGTCTGCGGCGAAAGGAAGTATGGCGCGGTTTTAGCATAGGCGGAGGGGCAAACCCACCCCAACCTATGAGCAAGAACGCCACCTCCCAAACTTCTGCGCGGCGGCCCGACGGGGCGTCGGAACGCGACAACCCGGAAATCGATACAAAGGACTTCGAAGGGCGACCGCTTCGGAGTGTGGAGGAGATGCTGAATGAGCGGCTCGACCGGCGTGACCGAAACGGCGAAAGCGGGCCGAATTTGAGCGGGAATGCGCGGGAGCGGTCGCGCGGGCAGAAGGATGAGGTTCTGGAAGACGAGGGATCTGAACAGGAGCCGATCGATGCCGAGTCGTGATGTGAAGAAACCCGGCTCTGGAAATTCGCGGGCGCAGTTGCTTGGCGCCGCGGCGCTGGGCGGCGTGGTTTCAGTGCTGGCGGCGCGGAACTTTTGCACGGGAGAGAAGCGCATCCGTCACCGGATTACCGCGGATTACACGGTGGAGGATGATGTGTTCAAACGGACGATGGGTCAGTTGCTGGGGCCGCCGATGCTGGAGAATAACGAGGTGACGATTCTGCAAAATGGCGATGAAATCTTCCCGGCGATGCTGGCGGGCATCCGGTCGGCGCAGCGGACGATCACGATGGAGAACTTCCTGCTCAAAGAGGGGAAGGTGGCAAACGCATTTGTCGATGCGCTCATCGAGCGTGCGGATGCGGGCGTGAAGGTGCATCTCCTTCAGGATGCAATGGGCTGCAGCAGCGTGTATGGCTCTGTAATGAACCGCCTGCGGCGTTCCCGCGTGGATCTGGAGGTCTTTCGGTTTTTTTCGCCGACGCAGATGAATTTCCGGACGCACCGGAAGCTGCTCGTCATAGACGGCGGCATCGCCTTTATCGGCGGCGTTGGCATTTCCGACGATTGGCGCGGGGACGGCTGCACGCGCGGGTGCTGGCGGGACACGCACTATCGCATCCGGGGCACGGCGGCGGCGCAGGCGCAGCAGGCGTTTATCGACAACTGGATGCAAACGCGCGGCGAACTGCTGCACGGCGCGGATTATTTTCCGAAACTCGAGCCATGCGGCGAGCGGCTGTGTCAGGTGTTCAAGAGTTCGGCGGGGGAGGGCTCGGACAATGCGCGGCTCATGCTGCTGCTTTCGATCGCGGCGGCGCGGAAGCGGGTGTGCATCGCCAATGCCTATTTTATTCCGGGCACCCTTTGCCGTAGAACCATGGTGGAGGCGTGCGGCCGGGGCGTGAAACTCGAGATCATCACGCCGGGGCCGGACTTTGATTCCCAGCGGGTGCGGATGGCGGGGAAGTCGCGCTGGAGGCCGCTGCTGGAGGCGGGCGCACGAATCTATGAATATCAGCCCGCGCGCTACCACTGCAAATATATCATCATAGACGACCTGTGGGCTTCGGTGGGGTCCGCGAATTTTGACAATCGTTCGCTCTGTCTGAACGAGGAGGCGAATCTGAATGTGATGGACCGGACGTTTTGCGCGGAACACCTCCGGATCTTTGAAGAGGACAAGGCGCGTTCGCACGAGGTGACTTTGGACGAATGGGAAAAAAGACCGCTGCGTGAAAAGGTGGTGGGGGCGGTGGCGGGTTTACTTCGTTCTCAAATGTAGCCTCTGCCATCCATGTCCGTTCCGCCCGCATGGCTCCGTGTTGCGACGTATAACGTGCACGGGTGTGTGGGCACGGATGGAGTGCGTTCGGAACGGCGCATTGCGGAAGTGATAGGATCGCTGAACGTGGATATTGCGGGTCTGCAGGAACTGGATTTGAACCGCCCGCGTTCGGGCCGCGTGGATCAGGCGGCGCTGATCGCCGCGGAGCTGGGGTGGCACCGGTATTTCCATCCGGCCTTCAAGAGTCAGGATCAGGAATACGGGGACGCTGTGATCAGCCGTTTTCCGCTGACCATGCAGCGCGCTGCGGAACTTCCGGCGAAAGCGCCGTGGTATTGCCGTGAAAGCCGCGGGGCGATCTGGGTGACAGTTTCCAGCCCGGAGGGACCGTGCCATGTGATCAACACGCATCTGGGCCTCGGCGGGCGAGAGAGGCTCGTGCAGGCGCGGCTGCTGGCGGGCGAAAAGTGGCTGGGAAGCGTGCCGGACGAGGCGCTTGTTTTGATGGGAGACTTCAATTGCCGCGCCTCTTCGGCGCCCATGACGCTCCTCGCGGGAGCCGTGCGGCCCGGCGCGCCGGCGATGAAGTCTCCCGCCGCTTTTCCGTCAGGGCGACCGTTGATGGCGCTGGATCATATTCTGGTTAGCAGGCACCTGAGAGTCTCCGGCCTGCGCGCCGTCGCGACGCCCCTGACGTGTCGCGCGTCGGATCATCTTCCGGTGGTGGCGGAATTGTCGAAAGGGGAGTGAACGGAGGGCCGATTACTTCTTCTCGCGGAGCACCCATCGCATGGCGCCGTCACCGGTGGAGTCAATGCTGGCCGGGCGGGCTTTGCCCTCTGCGCCCACGCAGAGCGTCAGGGTGTCGCCTTCGCGCTGAAAAACGGCTAATTGCTGCACAGAGTGGCCGCCGGACTGTTTGGTGGCGTCGAGCGTTCCGGCATCGGGATCGATTTCATAGTGATATTTTGCCATGGGAAGGACACCGACGATAATTTTGATCTCGTTCGAAGTAATCGTCACATTGGAGCCCGGCACGGCTTTCCAGCCCTCAGGCCATGAAACGACTTCCCAGCGGCCCTCGATGGTATCGCCGTGCGGTTTCAGGAGACGGGTTTTCACGAAATAACCGGCCCCGGCGATGAACAGAGCGAAGATGAGGATTTTCATAGCAGTGCGATTGGTCTCCGCACAGAGAGTGCCGCATTTGATAGCGGGCAGGGTGAGCCGCCGCGGTTGCAATGTGCAGCGAACTTCGCCGCAGCGGGGAATAGAACGTGCAAAGAACACAGGCACCCCTTTTATCATTATGAACTTCCGCAGTCTGAAACGGCGTCCTGACAAACTCAAAGCATCGCGTCCGGATGAGGACAATCATCCGACGCTGGATGATGATATTCTTAACGAAGGGAGGGAATCGCCGCCGCTGACCGAACTGCCTGAGCCTGATGACGGCCATGTGGACGAAGACGAGGTGGTGCCTGCTCCGGATGAGGCCCGCGGATAGCGGGGGGGCCGGCGGGACAGCGTGGCACGGGAGCGGCAAAACAGCTGGGAGAACCCTCTCATGCAGAGCGGGTATAACTCCATGCATCCAATGAAACGCAACCTCATTCCCTTTATCGTGGGCCTCCTGATGGCGGCGGTGCCCGTTTTCGGACAAACACCGCCCGGCACGCCGGAGCTTCCGCGTTCCCCCGCCGAGCCTCTGCCTCCATCCCAGCCCGGCAACATTCCCGGCCCGGGACCGGCGGCAACTCCTGGCGCCAGAGCGGGAGCGCCCGCGCCGAAACCTAACACTCCTCCCGCAGTCCAGGATGAGCCCGATCCGGCGACGGAAAGCGAGTTCCTGACGATGATTGGGCAATCGAACCGCAATCAGTTGAAACTCGCGCAACTGGCGGCAAAGCGGGCGCAAAATCCTGCGGTGAAGACCTTCGCGCAGTCGATGGTGCAGGATGCCACCACCGCGGGAAAGACCCTCACGCGGCTGAACAAAACGCTCGGCTTCAAAGCAACCGCCGCGAACGACGTGGTGGCGGATGCCTCATATAAGCGGATCAGTGCGCTGAATGGTGCGGCGTTTGATACGGCCTTTCTGCAGGAAGTGCAGCGAATGCAGGCCTCCGATATTTTGCGATTTGATGCCGCCGGCAGGTTCGCCGGGACGAAGGCGCTGAAGTCCTATCTCAACACCACGCTGCCCGCGCTGAAGTTTAGCGCTGAGCGCGTGGATCGACTGAGTGTGTCCACGGGCGGAACAGCGGCCAGCCCGCCGGAGGGTCCCACCGCGTCCGGCGCAGTGCCCGGTACGACTCCGGCGCCCATCCCTTCTCCGGTCGTTCCAGGAACCACACCGGGCAACAACCCCCGTCCGGGGACCCAGGCCGGTGCGATACCGGGGCAAGTGCCTAACAATACCAATCCCGGCACAAAATCCGAACACGAACCCGGGAGGCAATGACGGCGGCAGCGACGCAACTGGAGAACAGGCACCGGGGCGGCGGCTGGAACTGTGCTTCGACGATTTAAAAACCACTCTGGGCATGGAGACCCTGACATGCCAAAGCCCGCCGCTGGTGGCGCGCGAACTGCTCTGCTGTCTGACCGCACACAATCTGCTGCGCTGGCTCATGCTCCAGGCCGCGCACCGCGGCCGTGTTTCGCCGGAGCGTCTGAGCTTCAAAGGCACGCTCGACGCCTTCCGCCAGTGGTCCATCGCCCACGTCCAACTCGGCGGTCCTCACAAAAAAAGCCGGCGGGCGCAACTCTGGCTGCACTTGCTCCAAACCCTCGCCGGAGATAAAGTTCCACAAAGACCCGGGCGCAGAGAACCCCGCGCCGTCAAAAAACGATCCAAGTATCCCCCGCTCAAAAAACTCCGCCGCCTCCAGCGCGATCGACCCAGCCGCAATCAGCGCCGCGTCCAGGCCCGGGCCCAAAAGAAATTGCTAGAAGAACGCCTCCTTCTTAACCCTAGTTCGTCAGTTAGTAAAAATCCTGGCCCGAAATCCGCGCGGGGCGCAACTAATTTCCGGTGTGGCGGCATTGCCGGAGGTTGATTTCGCCGGGTAGTGGAGAACCGGGGGATTGAGGTTCCCGGGCGGGCGG
>DASZQB010000058.1:0-57020 GCA_035550135.1 Verrucomicrobiales bacterium | reverse complement strand
CGGCGGTGGTCATGTGGAGGCATAAGCACCTTTCCCAGGTTTTCCCCGCCACGCCAGGAAAACCTCGTTTCATCACTGGAAAAATCATCCGAAACCTTCCTTATCTTCGCGCCATTCGGCTGAAGCCCACGGCTATTGTCTTTCGCCGCTATGCGGCTGAAGAAGTGGCGCATGGCGCGAAGGGCTGAAGAAGGGCGTGTTACTTTCCGTTCTACACTGCCCATGGGGTTCCAGTCATGGTACGGGGCGCCGGGGCCCGTTGCAGAAGGTTTCATTTCCGGATTCTAACATGATTCGGCAGTCGTGCCGATTACCAGCGACCTCCATTTTGGGCGCGCCATGCGCGGATGCCCTGGATGGTCATCCATGACTGGTGGAGCATCAGCGCCAGCATGAGCGCCATAAAAATGGATATTCCCGGTGAAAGGAAAAGATAGAGAGTAAACAGTCCTCCGAGGATGAGACCTGTCCATGCGGCGATATACATGCTCCGGAGCCCTCCCAGTTTGTACCAAAGCAGTCCGCGGAGGATTTGTCCCCCGTCCATGGGATAGATGGGGAGCAAATTGAAAACGATCAGTGCCGTGTTGATCATAAAAAGCTCCCAGAGATAAACGGCGATGTCCGGCAACGCATGAAGGCGGACCAACCGCCAATTTTGCGAGACATCGAGAGGGTCCACGTACTGGCTGGCCAGAAAATAGAACACCGGCCAGAGCACCACGTTCACCAGCGGACCCGCCGCGACGCCCCACAGATAAGCTCCGGGCCTGGGCGGCGTCTTGACATACGCGATGCCTCCGAACGGCCACAGCAAAATCTGGTCCGCGGTGCCTCCGACCTGCCTTGTCGCGAACGCATGCCCGAATTCATGCAACAGCACGATGGCGAACAGCGAAACGTAAACACCGATATCCCATGCGATATTCGAATACAGACCCCGTCCCATCTGAATTTGCCAGACGGCAACGATGGCCCACGACCAGTGCAGAAAAACGCGAATTCCGCGAAACGTGAAGAGCGGCAGCGTGCCGGGAGGTTTGCTGTCAGGAGGGGCGGGGGCGGGAATCATTGCGGACAACCATAGCACACCCCCGGCGGATGCCAGCGCCTACTTTCCCGCCCACTTTTTCCAGCGCTCTTCAATCTTCGCCGCCGCCGTATCGCCGGCATGGAAAAGCCACCGGTAACGAAGCGTTAGGGACTCACCCTTCCTGATCACATAATCCCCTGCGCCCTTCGGCTTCTTTTCAAAATCATGCAGCCCGAACGGATTCGCGGCGATCAATCCATAGTCCCGCGCGTGCCATGTGGTCGGATGCCGCAGATTCGACGGATGATCGAAACACGCAATCCCCGCCACCTTGCCCTCCACTTCGCCCGCATAGTCCACCCACCGTGCCGGCTTCCCCCAAATGTCACCGTCCTTGATTCCCTCGCTGTTCACCGCGTGCCCCGCCGCTCCTTTGCCTTTGAGGTTCAGCGCTGGACTACTGCGAATTCCCATCGTTCCTTCCTTGGTGTCGCCAAACTTAAGCTCGCCCTCACTCGCCGTGATCTTGATGGTATAATCGATGAAACGGTCCTCCCCGTCCGTGCCGCAGGTGATCGTGGTCGCCGACTGACACACCGTCGTTTTTCCGTCAGGATCCTTCCAGTCCTCTGTCGTCTGTATCGTCACCTCTCCCGCGCCTTCCTTGATCACCGGCTTCCCTGAGACCCTGATTTGACCTGTCTTCGAAGACTCGGCCCAAAAGTCGATCCCGTTCACATCCCCGTGGGTAAACCAGATTCCCTTATGATGTGGATGATCCGTTGCCTCGTTGGGCAGCGCTTCCCCCATCGGCCACTGCCGGGTCATGCGCGCCCCCGTGGGGCCAAAGATGGGTGCCAGCACCGGCTTCATATGACCCTTGTAATGAAACTCCGTGAACACCTGATCTCCCATTTTCACGGTCACCACTCCTTTGGTTTCATCATCCACCGCGGTCACGGTCTTTGCCTCTGTCTTCACACCGCTGCTCTTGCGCGGGGGCGGTGGCGGCACGTCACCGAGAACCGTCATTCCACCCAGCATCGAAAGTAAAAGAAAAGTATGCTTTTTCATAACACCGCACCGCTACGGCCCGGAGACGAGGCATCAAGCACGCATGCACCCCGCCGTGCGCCGCAATGACGGAATTTCACTTTGCGGCGTGAACCGCCATCCCGGCTGCGCTGCGCTCCAGGAACACACCTGCAGCCTGGATCGCGGCCACGCAGCGCTGGTGGAGAGCGGCATCGCCATTGACGCCTTCCGGTCCGGCGAGCGCCTCCATGTCTTTTGTCAGGGTGGTGAGTTTCATTTGCACCAGAGCGGTGTGCATCCGGTGCCGAAGAGCGCGGATGGCCGCTGCGTCGCCTTCGCTGAGAGCTTTGCTCAGCGTTTCGGCGTGATTCCTGAATTCGCCTGCAAGTGATTCCAGCACCGCGCGGAATTTGTCAGGCTTGCTTCCGAAGATGGCCGCGAATTCGTCCAGCGACGGCTCTTCCCTCCGCCGCGCCGTGTGCCGGCGAATGGCTGCAAAGAGCTGGTCCGGCTCGACCGGCTTGAGCACGACAGCGCCCATGCCGGCGGCTTCGCATTCCAGCCGCGCGGCACTTCCCGCCTGGGCGGTCACTGCGATGATGGGAAGCTCCGGGCGCGCGGCCTTGATGCCCTGCGCCACTTCGATGCCTGTCATGTCAGGCAATTGAAGGTCCAGCAGGACTGCGTCGTAATCGTTCTCTTTCACCGCCGCCAGCGCTTCGCCGCCGGTCTCCGAAAATGTCAGGGAAACTCCGGTTTCATCGAGAATGCTCGCCATCACATGGCGGTTGGAAGCCACATCCTCCACGTAGTGCAGCTGGAGGCCGGTCAAATCCGGCACGGCATTCACCGCCGGCTGCGGACTCTCCGGCGCGGACTCCGCAGCCGGCAGCGGGAGCACTGCGGTAAAACAAGTGCCTTCGCCGGCACGGCTGCGCACGGCCAGCGAGCCACCCTGACGCTCCACCAGTTCGCGCGCAATGCTCAGACCCAGCCCGCTGCCGTCGAACTGCCTGCCATCCGGACGCCGCACCTGAGTGAACGGCGCGAAGATGCGCGCCTGTTCTTCCTCCGGAATCCCCACGCCCGTGTCCTCCACCGCAAATTCCACCTGGCCGTTTTCCAGCGGACGCACCGCAATGCTAACATGTCCCTGGTCTGTGAACTTCAGCGCGTTCGACACCAGATTGTTGAGGATCTGCATCAGGCGCACCGGATCGCCCTGCACGGCGGGCGGCAGCGCAGGATCGATTTCAAGCTCCAGACTCAAATCCTTCTGCATGGCCACCGGACGATGGGTCATCGCGAGATCCTGAAGATGCTGGCGCAACGAGAACACCTGACGTTCAAAATCCAGGCCGCCGGCCTTCAAACGCGTGTAGTCCAGCGCGTCATTGAGCAGCGCCATCAGATTCCGCGCCGCAATGCGCAGCGAACGAATCACCGGCTCCTGATGTTTCGCCGGTTGATTCCGCTCCAGCACGCGGATGAGGCCCGTCACGGCGTTCATCGGCGTGCGAATCTCATGACTCATGACCGCAAGGAATTCCTCCTTCAGCCGCGTCGCTTCCTCCGCCTCCCTCCGCGCCGCATCCAGCCGCGTCACCTGGTCCCGCACTTTCGTTGCCATGGTATGAAAGGTGGCTGCCAGCCGGCCCAGTTCATCCGGGCCTTCGCCGGGAAGATTCGTCTCCTGCCCCGCCTCGTAGGCCGCGATCGCCGCCGTCACGCGATGCAGCCGCCCCGCCAACCAACGCGACAGCAGCGCGATGACCAAAATGCCGCCCAGGGCGGTGATGCCCGTGGCGACCGCCGCCTTGTCCCTCGCCTCCTCGAGCAGCTTCAGCCATTCGCCCGCAGGCACCGTGAGCACCGCGGTGAGTTTCCCCGGCACGTGCGGCGCGAGCGAAAACGGCGCCGCATGCTTCAGGTCCTGATCACCTGTTTCCGCACTCTGCTCCGGCACATAACGCCACGCATGACCAAGATCGGTCCCGAACGTGCGCGCGGAATCCGGGTGGATAAAGAAGTCTCCGTTAGGACCCGCAAGAACCAGCCGCGTTGCGTTTCCGGGCAAATCCGCGAGTTCCCTGAACAGACTGGTCATATCGACATTGATGACCACCACTCCGTACACCTCGCCCGTTTCGCGCTTCACCTGCATGGCGGTGCGCAGCGTGGGAATGTGCGGCTCCGTGACCTTTCCAAACTCCTGA
Organism: Verrucomicrobiales bacterium; assembly: GCA_035550135.1. Classification (GTDB taxonomy): domain Bacteria; phylum Verrucomicrobiota; class Verrucomicrobiia; order Verrucomicrobiales; family V1-33; genus V1-33. The sequence continues at coordinate 52,736 of DASZQB010000058.1, read as the reverse complement.
TTCAAGTTGATCGCGGAAACATACACTGTATCCGGCGGCATTTTCAGCGCCTCCTGGAAATAGTCGCGATCTCCCTTTTGCTGCATGCCTGAAGCGGGCGTCGTTTCGATGCGCCCCTGGTTGTTGTCCAGCCGGATCACTTCCCGCCCTCCATCGGCCAAACCGATCAGGCGCACCTGAAAGTAAGAGGGTTTTCCCTCCAGGAGCGCGTGAAACTCATCCTCGATCAGCTTCCGCCACTGTTCCTGCTGCGGCGTGCCCTGCGCCCGTACGAACTCCCGGAGCGTGGGCACTTTGGCCAAATACACGGTATCACGCATCACGCCTGTCACCGCCGATTGCAGTTTCAACTCCACCGCCGCCGCATCATGCCGCAGGTTTTCCCGCCATGTCTGAATCAACGATTCCCGTCCACCGCGCCAGATCAGCCATCCGCACAGCAGCACCAACCCGCCCAGCAGCAGCGACCACAGCAACACAAACCGGGTCACCAGCGATGCTCTCCACGGGATGGACGATGCAGAATTCATGTCGGCTCTTTCCTGGCATCTTTTCGCCCGGCGGGCGAGCATTCATTCAATGCCGGCTTTAAGCGCAATCCCCTCCGGACCGAACGGGTTCGACCGAAGCATTCCTCTTACTGCGCCCTCCCCGCCGCCAGTTCCTTCAGTATGGCGACGGCCTCGTCAGCGACGCGTTCGCCGGTGCCTGGTTCGGCGTAGCTGTGGAGGCCGGTCCAGGTTTGGTAGCCACCGAGTTTGAAGGCTTCGCGATCCGGGAGATAGCCGATCCAGTCATTGGCAAGTTCAGCGATATACGTGTTGGGAAAAGGCGAACGCTTTTTGATATCCACTCCGAGCCCCGTGAAATACTCGGCGGGCACGCCGACGAGGGCGACATCGCCGATGAGCATGACCTGCACCCACGTGATGCGCTCCTGTTTTTGCTGAGGCTGCAATTCGCGGCGCATTGTCGCAAAGACTTCGCGGATGCGGTTGGAGGCGGCCGCACTGTGCACCGTGGTATAGCGCGCAATCTTTGCGTCCTCCTCCGCGTCATCGAAGGTGCGCACTTTGAACTTGAAGGGTCTCTTGACGGAAACCAGGCGGGGCACGGCGCGCTGCTCCGCTTTGCCGCGCGCATCGAGCACCGCTTTCTTCAGGCGCTCGATCGCCAGTGGCACCGGCACGCCGGTGATGTTATGCGTGGAGCCGGAGGCACCTTCGAGAAAGTTCACGCTCGCGCCCAGTTCGGATTCGAGGTCCTGCGCTGCGAGCCCATAAAACGAAGGCGAGCGCACATCTTTGCCGGAACGCGTGCCGATGGTATGCGTGGAGTGGTTGAAAATAATCGCGAGCGATTTCCCGTTAGGCGCACGAAAGTCCAGCACCGGCAGTTGCGGATCAAACGGGCCGGTGGGCTGCGGATTGGCCCCGGCTTCGGCGCGCGGATTGAGCCATGAGATATTGCCGTCCGGCAGACGCAGCCGGCTGTTGGCGCCCACGGTTTTTTCCTCGCCGAGATGGAAATAAAAAGACGATGCGCCCTGCGGCAGTTTCGTGTGCGCCTGCTGCACTGCCGTGACAATTCCGGCGCGCACTTCCGCGGCAAATTTCTCCGAATGTCCAAACGCGTGCGCCGGCGCGGTCCCCGGTGCATGGTGCGTATGCGTGGCGTTTACGAGCACGTGTGCGGGAGGAATGCCGGTGGTCTTTTCAATTTCCTCCAGCGCGGCATCCACGAGTTTCCGCGTCACCCACAACACATCACAGGCCACGATGGCAAACTTTCCCGCGCCAGGTTTCTCGATGACTGTCGCGACGGCGCGTAATTCCCCCTCCTGCTCATTCGTGTAGTGCGCCTCGATGGACCCCGCCAGGGGCATGTCAGCGTCCGCCTTCAAATTCACCGCTGCTGTTCCCACGCGCAGCGGAGGTTCGTCCGCAGCGGCGGCGATGGCAGGGAAGGAAAAAATTGTCAAGATGAACAGGCGCAGATATTTCATGGCAACGGCGCACATACGGCGGGCACCGTCTGTCCGTTCAACCGCATTCCACGAACGATCCGTGGCGCCGTTCACTTCACCGGCTTTAGCGTGACTGACCTCAGATCCATCACCGCCGCTCCCGGCTTGCTCTGCGCTCTCACACTCAGCCCGCAGGTTCCGCTCTCCAGCGAAACCCGCCCGATGACCCGCGGCTTAAAATTCTGAAAGTGCCCCGTGTCCTCAACGGTGAACTTCAGGACCTTACTGCCCACGCTCACTTCCACTTCTGCGCCCCCGCTCCCTTTGCCGCATCCCTGGAGCACCTCCACCTCATAGGTCTCTTTCTTTGCCGCAAACGTCCAATTCGCCCAGTCTTTCTTCTCCGTCCAGTAACCGAGCGTATTCTTCTCCGGCCTGGGTTCGTAACGCAGCATCTTTCCGAACACCTCGGCATCCTTCGCATGCAGCGAAATGACGCCTCCCTCGCCTGCCTTGATGAAAGGCCTCTCCAAAAACTGGCGCGAGGTGCTGTCCGTTTGCTTGAATTCCTTATGGCACTCGATGCAGGAGTTCAACTTACCCCGCGAGGTGATCTTTGTCGCATCTCCTGAAACCGTAAAGAACTCCCAGTCCGAAGCCTCCCCGTTAAAACCGTTCTCCCGTTTCAGCATCCCCGTGAACAATTCCGGCTTCGTTCCCGCCTTCTTTCCGCCGGCACTCGCCGCCGGCAGCTTTTCTTTGATCAGCACCGTCCCGGGCGGATGAGTGCATTCATGTCCCGTCGCCGCAGCCTCGCCCGCCGGTGTCACAAACACTTTCACGAACTTGTAAACGTGCGGATTCATTTGCTTTTCCTTCTGCTTTGCCTCCAGCGAAGCCACCGCACATAGCCCCGCAAACCTGCTGGGCACCTGTCGCGCTTCCGGCGTCAGGCACTTCAGCTCCTGCTGGCGCTCCCTCACCATTTTCAAAAGCGCGTCGTCACTCACCTCCACAGGCCCCGCTGCAGCGCCCTGACAGGCCAGTGCTAACATCATGGATAAAAGACCCGCTTTCATCTCTGCTGCATAGCGTGATGTCCGGCCCTGACAACCCGATTCTCCCCGTCCTCTCATGAAGAGGATGCAGGCCCATTTGAAACCGTCATTTGCAAACAAGTTGCCGGTCAATAACGTATCTGAAGGATTGGAAAGCGGCATTGTGGCAGCGGCGGTCCAAGAACTCAAAACCACCAATGTGAAAGTAGATTTGGAGACAGTCGAATTATGAGCCGTCCGATGGATTTTTGCTGCATTCGTTTTGATATCGACCGGGCGATCCCTGCCCGGGAGGTCGTGGATTGTTTACACGGGGTCTTGAGCGAAATCGGCTTCATTTTCGAACCGATTCGTGAGGTGCGCGATAGCACGGATCGAGAGGCTGCCATGCAGGAGGCTGTGGACAGGTATCATGCGAATATCGAGCGGATCAATGAATGCCGAAGACGCCTCGCGACTTCTATGCGGCCGTCTCCGCAGATCGCCTCTCAGAATACGGGATGGAAGATGGATATGGTTATGCTTGAAGAGGTCGAGAATCTTGAGTCGATGCCGCTGCCGCGCCTTCCTCACAGGCTTTTTGGTATGACGAACACCATGTCTCAATCCGCACCCGATCTGCCTGATGAGGAGGCCGCCTGGAGCAGCGGCCTGCATCTGATGTACGTGCTAAACCTGGCGCCATTTGGCATGAGCGATATCATCTGTCCGCATGATCAAGCCTGGCGCATTTTTCATGGCAGTAATCAAGCCGAGGAGTCTCTCGAACCAGGGACAGCAAATCACCTGTGGCTGTTTACGGAGGTGTATTTTCGAGGGTGGGCGCGAGGATTCGAAAGGTATCTGCAGCTGGCGACTCAGGAGGTCGCTATCCGCGCGCATCGAGAGTTGCGGAGCCGCGAGACAGTGGGATTGATCTGGCGGGATCATTACGATCCGGGATTTCCGGAGGCGTGCTGGATGGCGGAGAAACTTTTTCGGTTCTCGGAAAGCGGAGATGAATTCATGTGGGATTACCTCCCCAAAGCGCTGCCGGAACGGGTGCCGCTATTTGTGCCTCATGCGGATGCACCACTGGAGAGAGAGGTTACACAATACGAAAAATGGCTAATCGACACTTACACTACGAAAACATAACCGGCGGTTCATCCGCCGGTGGCGGGCGCGGCGGTTGATACAGTGCGTGGGAATGGGCGAACGGCAACGGCGGCCTGACTGCAAACTCCGTGCCACAATCCAGCATCGCGAAAGGCTTTACATTGCGGCGGGGCGGCGCAAGGTGCGGACATGAAGGAAGCACACACGCGACGCGAATTTTTGAAGCAGGCCGCCATGGCGGCGGGAGCCGGGGTTGGTTTGTTAGGCGAGTCTGGTCGGGCGGAGACGGTGACGCTGCCGTTTGAGAATGGCGTGCGCACGCTGGCGAAGTATCCACAGAAGCGCCCGATGATCGTCCTGACGGCCCGGCCTCCGCAACTGGAGACGCCGTTCTCCGTTTTCAATGAAGGCATCCTCACGCCGAACGATGCGTTCTTCGTGCGCTATCATCTGGCGAATATTCCGCTGAGCATCGATGCGACCGCGCACCGGTTGACGGTGAAGGGCCTGGTGGAGCGGGAACTAACCCTTTCGCCCGCGGAGTTGAAGGCACAGTTCGAAACGGTGGAGATCACGGCGGTGAATCAATGCTCCGGCAACAGCCGCGGGTTTTTTCAGCCGCGCGTGGGGGGAGGGCAACTCGGCAACGGCGCGATGGGAAATGCCAAATGGAAAGGCGCCCGGCTGAAGGACATTCTCGACAAAGCAGGCGTGAAAGCGGGTGCAAAACAGGTGGTCTGCGACGGACTGGACCGCGCGGTGCTACCGGACACGCCGGACTTCATCAAGGCACTGGAGATCGATCTCGCGCGCAGCCCGGATGTGCTGGTGGCATGGGAGATGAACGGCGAGCCGCTGCCCATGCTCAATGGCTTTCCATTGCGCCTGGTGGTGCCGGGGTATTTCGGCACCTATTGGATCAAGCATCTCAGCAGCCTGACAATAACGCCGGACGCGTTCAGCGGCTTTTTCATGAGCACTGCCTATCGCATTCCCGCGAATGCCGGCGGTTGTGTGGAGCCCGGCGCCACGCCCGCCAGCACCGTGCCGATCACGAAATTCAAAATCCGCTCTTTCCTAACCAGTCACGCGGAGGGCGCCGCGGTGAAGGCCGGGGACGCCATCAAGCTGCGCGGCATCGCGTTCGACAGCGGCGAGGGGATCACAGAGGTGCAAGTCTCCACGGACGGCGGCAAATCATGGGTCGGCGCGGAACTGGGGAAGGACCTGGGCCGCTATTCCTTCCGCGAGTGGACTCATACATGGAAGCCGGACGCGAGCGTAAAATCACACGCGCTGAAATGCCGCGCATTCAATCGCATTGGGGAAACCCAGCCGCTGGAGCCGCTATGGAACCCCGCCGGTTATCTGCGCAACGTCGTGGAAACCGTGAATGTCGTCACCGCCGCCTGACAAAACCGATCACCTATTCTCTCCCGTGAAACACCGCGCTCTTATTATCGCACTTTCCGCAGCGATCGTCGGCACCCTTGCGGCCGGCCCCGCGGACACCGTCACCATCGAACTGCCTCCGGAAACCGCCGCCTACAAGCCCGGCAGGAACGTGGAACTGGCGCAGACCTTTTGCATCAACTGCCATTCCGCCGACTACACGGCCATGCAGCCGCCCATGCCCCGAAAGTTCTGGGAAGCCACCGTCAAGAAGATGAAGGAAAAGTACGCCGCCATTCTCCCTAACGATCCAGCGCCGCTGATTGATTATCTTACAGAGGCCTACGGCAAGCCCTGAATTCCGGCGAAGGGATTAATCCTCACAGTATATCACCTTCACCTCAGGATACTGCCGGCAAAAGGCGGAGATCTCCCGTTTGTTCATGACCATGAAGGCTGTGCTGAGAGCGTCGGCCAGAGTGGCGTTCGGTGCGATGGCCCAGCGGATGATGCGGCGCATGTCCACCAGTTTCGCCGTCCGGGGGTCGATCACATGAGCGCCGCGGACCTGGAAGCCGGTGCCGCTGACGGCTTCATCGCGCAGGGCGAAGGGCTCCGGCGCTCCGGCGCGCACGAGCCAGCCTTCTTTGTCAGGCATGGAGCCGATGCCGAGCACCGTGCTGGTGCCGGCATTGAGCAGGGCATTGGCGATGCCGTGCTCTTCGCGCAGCAGACTGGCGGCCTGGTCGAGCGCGTAACCCTTGCCGATGGCCCCGAGGTCGATCTGCATGTTGTTGGCGCGTGGGGTCACTGTGAACTCGCCGGGATCGATATCGAGAAGATGATACCCGCAGCGGCTGCGCGCTTCGTCGAGTTCCGCTGCGGTGACTTTGCGCGGCGTGCCGTCCGGCCAGCGCAGCACCGCGTAAAGCGGGCCGATGGTCACATCGAAGGCGCCGTTCGTCTGTTCCCAGATTTCCCTGCCGTAGGAAAGGCAATCCATGGCGGCTTCGTGAACATCCACCACGCGACCGGCTTCGCTGCCATTGATGCGGCTGATGCAACTGTGCGGAATGAAGCGGCTGAGCTGCTGCTCCAACTGGTCGACGTCGTCCCAGACCGATTGAGCCGCGGAGGCGGCCTCGGCGGCGCTGGAATGCACGAGGGTGAGTTCGAATCGGGTGGCCATCGCTTCGTGGCCAAAGCGGTGGAGAGCCGGAGTGCTCATCGCTGCACTTCGATCTTCGGCCAGTTGGGTTGCCGGCTAACATATTGATCCCACAGGTCTTTTTTCACATACACGCGCAGGGAGCCGGAGGGGTGGAGCGTAATTTGATTTGCGACGTGCGATTCCGTAAATGCCTCCTCCGATCTGGGCACGGCGGCGAATTGGGCGTGCAGGCTTTCATCCGCAGCACGGCTCAGAAGGAGCACGGCGGAATTCTCAAGGTCCATCATGCCTCCGCCCTTCCAGTGATAATTGGGAAAACGGCGCGAGAGATACCAAGGCAGCGGCCAGCCGCCGTTGAGATCGTTCTGGTCGATGGAGAGATTGTGCCCCTCCGGATGCAGGGTGGCAAAGTGTTCGAATTTGGCCACCCACTCGAGGACGTCCGGCGACGTCATGCTGTAGTTGTAGGGATTCTTCGACTCCCTGGCAAAATCCCGTGAAGCCCGCCATGATTGCAGCGCGAGTTGCGCACAGGCGAGGGATAGAATGATGATGGCCGTGCGCCGCATCCATGGACTCCAGAAGAGGTTGATCACCCTGTCGGCTCCGATGCCTGCCATGATGAGCAGCCCGTGCCACGCTCCCAGGATACACCATGGCGTCTTATAGCTGATCACGGAGTAGATCAAAAAGATCACGACCGAATACACGGCGAGGAACCGCATAAAGTGATTGCTCTGGTTCCGCGCTGCTTTGGCGGTGAAGGCGGAAAAGCACCCGATCACGGCAAGGATCAAAAGCACGCCTTCGGTGAGGAACGCACGGCGGGCATCCGCTGTAATACAAAGCATTTCCTTCCAGTCGTGCCAGGTTCCGAGGTCGCGTCCATAGACGTTGCCGCCCCACAGCAGTTTTAGGTAGTAACCGAACGGCTTTTCGTGCCCCTGGCCTCCGGCGCGTCCGAGCATGTTCCAGTAGGTGGCCACGCTGTCCCACACCCCTCTCCATTCTGTGAAGAACTGCGAAAAGAAAACGATGGAAGTGACCGCCGCGCAGGCCACAAAGATGATTAACTGACGTCCCTGAACCGGCGTTTTGCGATGCCGGTTGATGACGCCGAGCCCCGCGCCCGCGGAGAAGAATTCTGCAATGTACACCGCCAGCACCGCCACGCCCATGGCGGCGAAATGCAGCACGCAGGTTTCCTTGGTGGCATGCATGAGGCCGGCGCACACGCCTGCCCACACCAGCCACGACGTGCGCCGCGTAATCCAAAACCGCCAGCCGCATCCGATGCATCCGAAGGTGAAAAACACCAGCAGCATCTCCATGATATAATACCGGCTGTAGAATACCATGATGGGCGATATCGCGATAAAGATCGCCGCCCACCCGAGCGCCATTTTTCCAAGGCCGTCTCCTGCGAGTGCGAGCAGCAGGATGAGTGCAATGCCATAAAGCGCGGGCACCAGGCGCAGTTGACTCTCGGTCATGTCCTCCCATTCTGTGCCGGAGGTCCACAGAAACGGCAGCGTACTGTAGAGCAGAGTCGGGCCGTGGTGGTCTTTGGGGTCATAATGGTAATCCCCCTCCATCATCTCGTGCAGTTTTACGGACTGGGTCGCCTCGTCCGTGTGCATGATTTTGACCTCGCGCGACGGCAGTCTGAGAACACACGCCGCCACCAGCGCCACGAGCATCAACACCAGAGCCCGTGACAACTGTGTGGCATCATCGCGGGATTCCGGGGAAGACAATTTCACCGGAACACGCATAGACGCTCACAGGGATTTGCAAGATGGAATGCGCCTCCCTGGCGAATTCCCGCGCGACGCGGGCTAAAGACGCGCTTAAAGAGACCCCATGCCGATCATCGAAATTTGTGTGGATTCTCTCGCTTCCGTTCAGGCCTGCGCGGAGGGCGGAGCGGATCGCATCGAGCTGTGTGCCGGCCTCGTGGAGGGCGGCACTACTCCGTCTGCGGGCTTCCTCAAAGAAGCGCGGCGCCTCTTTCGCGGACGCATCATGATGATGATCCGTCCGCGCGGCGGGGATTTTCTTTATTCGCCCGGCGAGGTGAACGTGATGTGCAATGATATCCGGATGGCGCGTGATGGAGGAGCAGACGGCGTTGTGTTCGGCTGTCTCACCCCGGAGGGGGAAATCGATGAGCGAATTGCCGCGTGTCTGATGCAGGAAGCCTCAGGGATGGAGGTCACTTTTCACCGGGCCTTCGATGTCAGCCGTGATCTTGCGGCCTCGCTGGAACGGCTCATCACGCTCGGCATTCCCCGCCTCCTTACCAGCGGCGGGCGGCCCTCCGTGCCGGAGGGGATTGAGGTTATCGCATCTCTTGTACGACAGTCCGCGGGCCGCATCACTATTCTTCCAGGCGGAGGCATTCAGGCAGCGGCGGTGCGGGAAATCATTGCCGCCACCGGCGTGAGTGAGTGTCATCTCTCCGCCCGCAGGCCCGCGGAGAGCGGCATGATTCATCGCCGCCCTGACATTCCCATGGGTGCCACGGCGGTGCCGGGTGAATACGAACAGAAGATCGCCAGTGCGGAGCTGGTGCGCATGGCGAAAGCTCAGGCCTGAAGAACACGGCGTTCGGCGCTCGCATCAAACCCCGTTTCGCCTTGCTTCTTTGTTACCGTTTCTTACCGGTGCGGTTCTATGCTTTGGGACGCCCTTGACGCCTTTGATGACAACGGCACCTGGCTGGTGGACCTCGATCGATGCCTGCTGCATGACTGCGCGCTTCGCTACTATCTGCGCGAAGACGGAATCATGGGGGAAAGGCCATACGGTCCGAAAGTACCGGATCCGACCCTCAACGTAGCTGCCCCCACAGGCGATTCAGGCGAAGTCTCTCTCATGCAAAAGGCCGCGCTCGATGATTTAGTCGCAAATGCTCAGGCGTACGAGGCCAGAATTTTGACTTATTTCGATGCGGTCGCTCAGCGGGTGGCCGCAACGGCCATGAACGGAGACTTCGACGAAGTAAGGACATGGGTTGCCGCGAATCCCGGTTGTCCACTTCCCGCCTTGAAGGACCAGCTTATCCTGGAGGACATTAATCTTCACTCCGATGGCTGGGACGGGATCGGCTGTATCAGCTTCGATTTTGATTGTGGCTGGGAGGAAGAGCATGGAGTGAGTCTGCTAATGCACACAGCACGCGTTATTGCGGAAGGAGGACGGGCCGAGTTTGCCTGTGGAGATCAAGCGCTGGAGCGGGCCCGCCACGCCCAGAAATGGCAGACCGGCTTCGATATTCCACTTTCCTGATATTTGAGTGCGCCCTGGTCCGCGTCATGCCGTGAAGGTCCGGCGCGACCGGACAATTCACGCTTCACTTTTTCGTTCTCGTCTTCTTAGCAGCATCGGGTTTCTTCTCCTTCACCAACACGAGGTCGGGGTCTGTTTCAAAACACTCTGCGGCGTTGCCCGCGTCACGCAGCGGCATCTTGTCCACCTCTGCCGCGCCAAATTGGGGGAGGTCGATCATGACACCACCCTGGGGTTCAGGTTTACGGCTATTGTCAGGCTGATCTTTGGAAGGCCTGGTCTGTACGAAGCCGCTTTTTTGCATTTCTCCCGCGATTTTTCCTGACGTCACCGCCTCTTTGAACAGCTTGTGATTTGGCAAAAACAAGGCCAGGTGGTTCTCCGTGGCGGAAACACGGAGGAACGCCGCACTTTCTTTGCTGCCCTCTCCGTAAGCGGTCCCGACCAGTCTGTCCTTCAACTCGTGGATGATCAGAGTTGCAGAGTCCTTCTTTTCACCGGGGGCAAGACTGCGGAATTCAACGAGTCCCTTCGACGCGTCTTTGATACGTGAAGTTCCCCGAAAGCCGTCCGGACCGACCCAGGTCCCCTCCCAGATTTTCGGGTCGAGTGTTGCCACTTTGTCTCCCGCGGGTTTTTTCACCGTGACGGTATTGCAGCCGGTAAGCCCGAAGATGGCGAGGATGCCGAAGAAAAGAACGAGACGGAAGCCGGCGGTTTTCATACCGCAAGTTTGTCGCGGGAACCCTCTTTTGCAAATATTTTTGCTAAAATATTAGCACAACGCGGCCGGAGATATCACCGGGATTTTTCCGCTCATGCGGCGCGAAAACGGCGGCGGAACGGCGTAATGTCTTTCGTCTCATGTCTCACGCCTGTTCCGGATTCCACACCTCCGCCGCACTGACCCGCCGCCAAATGCTGCGGGCCGGAGCTGCGGGCATGCTGGGGCTGTCGCTGCCGAATTTGTTGCGCGCGTCCAGTCAGTATGACGGGCCAAAGCCAAAGGTGCGGGCGAAGAGTGTCATCTTTCTCTTCCAATGGGGCGGACCGAGTCATCTGGAGACGTTCGACATGAAGCCGAAGGCGGATGAAAAATTCCGCGGCCCCCACAAGCCCATGCGCTCGGCCTGTGCGGACATCGAGGTGAATGAGCGTCTGCCGCAGGTGGCGAAGATCATGGACAAGGTGACGGTGATTCGGTCCGTCCACCATGACATGACGAATCACAATTCCGCGGGCTACTATGCACTCACCGGAAAGCGCCCGCCGACGGACGATCAGCGGCTGCGCGAATCCATCGATCTCTTTCCCGGCTACGGCAGTGTGGCGGACCGGCTGCTGGCTAATAAGGACCCTGCCATGCCGGCGTATGTGAGTTATCCGCACATCATCGCGGATGGCACCGCGACGCCGGGGCAATTCGCCAGTTTCCTCGGCAAGCAGCACGATCCACTCTACGTGCCCGCCGACCCTAACGATCCCGCATTCAATCTGCCGCAGTTCAGTTTGCCCGGCGGTTTGAGTCTCGACCGGCTGCATCACCGGCGCGGATTGCAGCAGTTTCTCGACAGCCAAAGCCGCATGATGGATTACAGCGCCGAGGCCCGCGGGCTGGATGAATACTATCAAAAGGCGCTGGCCATGCTGAACAGCTCGCGGGTGAAGGATGCGTTTAACATTGCCGCCGAACCCGCCAATATCCGCGACCGCTATGGCCGCACCACTTACGGTCAGGGTTGTTTGCTGGCGCGCCGTCTGGCAGAAAGCGGCGTGCGTTTTATCACCTGTTATTTCAGTCAGAGTATCGGCGGCCAAAGTACCACTGAAGGCGGCTGGGACACGCACGGGTTCAACAACACCCGCATGTTCCCCATCGTGGAGAAATACCACCTGCCCATCACGGAGCAGACATTGCCCACGCTGCTCCTTGACCTCGAACAGCGCGGCATGCTGGATGAAACGCTCGTCGTGTGGATGGGGGAATTCGGACGCACCCCGAAGATCAATGCCAACATCAGCCGCGACCACTGGCCGCACTGTTACAGCGTGCTCCTCGCCGGCGGCGGCGTGAAGCGCGGTTATGTCTATGGCGCCAGCGACGAAACCGGCAGCAAGCCCGCCGAAAATCCCGTCACGCCGGACGACATCGCCGCCACCATCCACTACCTTATGGGCGTGGACCCCCGCAGCGAAATCATCGACTCCCAGGGCCGCCCGCTCATGATCTCGAGCGGCAATCCGATTTTGGATGTGGTGGCGTAAGAACCGGCTGCGAATCCCGGAACGAACGCCGAATTAAGTCCGCCAGCGTCACCCCGCTCTGCCAGGTATCCGTTTTCGCAGAGGTCTGCATATTGACACCCCGGCGCGATTCCGGCAATATGGCGCGCGGGAAATGCCTGCTTCGTCAACCGCATTCGCCCTCCGTCCGTCCCTTGAGTCTTCCAGCACATCTGCTTCAATTATTTTGCTTAGGCGCGTGCGCATTCACAGCCGCGGCCCGGCCGGGGGATTTGGATATCAGTTTCAATCCCACAGGCAAAGACAGCCCGCCTGGTACGACGGTGGCGAAATTTCCCGGTGCCAATACCGCGACGGCCGGGCTTGCCATGCTGCCCGACGGAAGGTTTCTGACGATCGGGGCGGCTATGAGACTCGCCGGGAGAGAGGTGGGGCTGGCCCGTTGGCTGCCGGACGGTACGCCTGATCCGTCGTTTGGGAACCGCGGCCTCGTGCGGACCAATATTACTTCTTTTGTTTCGCTCGCATTTTATGCCATGGCTGTGCAAGCAGACGGCAAAATTCTCGCCGCTGGCACGCTGGACGGTCGCAGCGTCGTCATTCGATTCCTGCCAAATGGTGCCATCGATTCATCCTTCGGCCAACAGGGCCAGGCTGATCTCAGCCAGTCGGCGTCGTCCAGTGCCGTTTTGTCACTGGCGGTGCGCAGTGATGGGAGGATCCTCGCGGGGGGCCGCCTGAAGCTCGGGGGAAACGGGGTTTTCGACGGGGCCCGGCTCTGGCAACTGATGCCCGATGGCCTTCCGGATTTCAGCTTCGGCACCGGTGAGGGAATCAATTTTCCCACGCCGAATGCTACGGTCAAAGATATTGCCGTGCAGCCGGATGGAAAAATTCTGGTGTCCGGAGTAGCTCCCGTGAGCGGACGGCCGTCCGTGTGGCTGGCACGCTGTGATGCGTTAGGCGGACTGGATCTGGAGTTTGGCGCAGCGGGCGTGGTCCTTGCACCGCTGCCTGCCGGCGAGGGTGATTCGGAAGCGGCCAGACTGGCTCTGCAGAGTGACGGAAAAATTGTGACTGCGGGAGCTGCTGGGCCGTACAGCGGCATCGTGGTCCGCCGCTTCAATCCCAACGGAACTCCCGACACGTCGTTTAATGCCGTCGGCACCGTGGTGACGAATCCCTCGCTCAGTAATGAATATGTGGCAGATCTTTGCGTGCAGTTCGATGGCAAACTGGTGCTCGCCTGCGGCATGGAGGAGAGATTCGCTGTCATGCGTTACCAGGCCAACGGAACGCTCGATTCAGATTTTGGCACTGGCGGCATAGCGGGCTTTTTTCCCATATCCTTTGGAGCGTACCCTTCTGCCATGGTGCTGCAGCCGGACGGCCGGATTGTCGTCGGGGGAGACTCATGGGATTACATCTCCAGCGTGGGACATATGGTGTTGATGCGCCTGATGGACCGTTATTCTGCTGAAAGCCTGACCGCGGAATGGCCTGTGGGAACATTGCTGAGCGACGGCGGCACGCTGCAATGGGAGCCAACGCTCAAAGGCTCTCCGCCTCCCCCGGAGAAAACCATCACCCTTCGCAATACCGGAACCGCGGCATTAACAGATATCGCCGTATCCCTTTCCGGCCCGGCTGCGTCGGCCTTCACGGTGTCTTCGGCGCCTGCCGTATCGCTGAACGGCGGCGCGTCCACCTCGCTGACGGTCGGTGTAAATGCGGGAACGGAGGTCTCCGACTTCGCTGCGGCACTGGTGATCAGAACAGGCGGGACCGACATTCAGGAATTCGTCATCGTTCTTCGGGGCTCCACCCTCCAGCCGGTGGCCACCATGGCACTCTTTGAAGGACCTCAGCCCGTGGCGGAGAATGCCCTGGTGGACTTTGGCAGCATCGAGGCCGCACAGGCGGCGACTCGGACCTTCACTATCAAGAATACCGGCAACATCGAATTGCAGTTGCAGGGCATCACGCTGGGTGCCGCGGGCACGCCGGGTGATTTTACCGCCGGTCCGGCGGGAACTGACGTTATCACCGCCGGCGCGTCCACCACATTTCCTGTAACCTTCACTCCCCGCGGCCCCGGTCCGCGCACCGCCAGACTGCGCATCGCGAGCACAGACACCTTCCAGCTTCCTTATGAAATCGACCTCGCCGGCGCACTTTTGCCGGACATCGATGCATGGCGCCAGGCTCATTTTGGCACCGTGTTCGACGAAGGCCGTGCTGCCGATCTGAGCGATCCCGACCACGACGGCCTCGCAAATCTGACGGAATACGCCACGCTCACCAGCCCCGTGGACGCCGGAGGAGCGCCCGGGCAATATGTAATATCAAATGGGACGTTTGAATACACTTTCCTGCGACCATCCCTCGCAGCGGACTTCGTTCTCTACGACCTTGAGTGGACCAATACACTGCAAGGAGTATGGGCACCGGCGGGGGCACCGCTCATCATCCTGAGCGACGACGGCACAAAGCAGCAGGTGAAAATTTCCGCTGTCGCCGGAAACAGCAGCCGGCGCTTCTTCCGCCTGCGCGTGACAAGAAAGTAAGCTCGGATGGACAAAACATTCTTTGTAGGCTGTATTCAGCGCTCCTTCCTTCGCCGCCCGAAGAAATCCTGGAGCAGCGCCCGTGTTTCGTTCTCCATCACGCCGCCGGTGATTTCGCTCCGGTGATTCAAGTTAGGGTGCTGGAGCAGATTGATGAATCCGCCCGCCGCTCCGCTCTTTGGATCATAGCAGCCGAAGATGACGCGCCGGATGCGGCAGTGAACGATGGCGCCGGCGCACATGGGGCACGGCTCCTTGGTGACATACAGATCGCAGTCCGTAAGCCGCCAGTCGCCCACGGCGCTCTCTGCCTGGGTAAGCGAGAGCATTTCCGCGTGCGCCGTGGCGTCCTTGAGCGTTTCCACCTGGTTCCATGCCCGGCCAATGATGTCGCCGCCACGCACGATGACGGCGCCGATGGGCACCTCGTCATGCCGGGCCGCGCGCTGCGCCTGCCGGAGGGCTTCGTGCATATAATGTGCGTCCACCGCGGGATCGATGAGCAGCGGCGTGGCTGCAGGAACAGGAGCATTTTCTTCAGGATGGATCATTTGTCAGGATTTCACTTCACCGGAGCCGCGACCGCTTCCGGTTTCAATACGCCGATGTAGGGCAGATTGCGGTAGCGGCCCTGGTAGTCGAGCCCATAGCCGACGACGAAGTCATCATCGATATCGAATCCCACGTAGTCCGCCTCCACCGCGCAGGCGCGCTGTTTTCGTTTCCGCAGCAACACACAGATGCGCATGCTGGCGGGCCGGCATTCCGCCGCGAGCCGCTCGCGTACCGCGTGAATAGTGCGACCGCTGTCGAGGATGTCATCGAGCAGAATGACGTGGCGGCCATTCAAGTCCGGCAGCCGGGTTTGCAGAAAAGTCACGGTCCCGCTGCTTTCCGTGCTCCCATGATAGCTGGCGACGGTGATCGTCTCGATGCGCAGCGGCAATTGCACCCGGCGCAGCAGATCGGCCATCAGGATGAGACCACCCTGGAGAATGGTCACCACCGTCAACTCCCGGCCGGCATAGTCCGCCATGATGTCCCGGGCCATGGCATCCAGCCGGCTGAGAATCGTGGTTTCATGGTGCAGCACCGTGGCGATGTCGTTGTGCATCAATTGGATGAAGTTTCGGTTTTCAGCTCTGTTTGCCCGTCAAAGGTTCCCTCCACTGGAAACTGAACTGTGAAAACCGAAACTTCTCCGCCCACCGATATCGCCGGCCTCAGGCAGGAATATAAATTGCATACCCTCGACAAAGCGGAGGTGGATGCCGACCCCTTCGGACAATTTCATCGCTGGTTCGCGGAAGCGCAGGAGGCGAAGATTGTGGAGCCGAATGCGATGATCCTCGCGACGGTGAACAGTGAAGGCCAGCCTTCCAGCCGCACTGTTCTTCTGAAAGGGCTCGACGCGCGCGGATTCACATTCTACACAAGCTACCAAAGCCGCAAAGCTGCCGACCTCACAGCGAACCCGCGGGCCGCCCTGACATTTTTTTGGAAGGAGTTGGAGCGCCAGGTGAACATCACCGGCCAGGTGGAACGGACTTCCGCGGAGGAAAGCGATGCCTATTTCGCCGTGCGCCCCCACGGCAGCCGCATCGGTGCCCACGCCAGCATCCAAAGCTCCGTGATCCCGTCGCGCACATGGCTGGAGGAGCGCTTCGCCGAACTCACCGTCCGCTGGCCTGAAGGGGGGACCGTGCCCCGGCCGGAAACATGGGGCGGGTTCAGGCTGCTGCCGGACACCATCGAGTTCTGGCAGGGCCGCGCCAGCCGGCTTCACGACCGCCTGCGCTACACCCGGCGCGGGGAGGGGTGGGTGCTTGAGCGGCTCAGCCCTTAACCGGTCTGAAGCCCGGCGCTTCCGTCACTGCGTTAAAATTCAGGTTGCTGAATTCTTCCTGGCACTCCACGGAGTCATATGCATAATCTGGCATATATCCTGCATCATTCCGCCCGGGTCCCCTCTCTCCTCACCGTTCTGGCCCTGACTTCCCTGGTCAGGCTTGCCGCCGCGGCTCCGCCCGCGACTGCGCCGGCGGGAGAGGAGAGGAAGGAGGACGCAGAAAAGAACAAGCCCCTGCCGGAAATGCTCGTCCTCGGTGAGGCGCTCGGCGATCCGCAGGACAAGCCGGTGAGTGCGAGTTTCCTTTCAGAGGAAGACGTGAAACTCTTCCAAATCCGTGAGCCCCAGGACATTGCCCGCGTTACGCCAAACATGTCTGCCACAGACTCGGGATCGAACTCGTTTGGCGACGTTTATACCACGCGCGGCATTGCAAATACCGTCTTCTTTGGTGCGCCTTCCACCACCGTCTATGTCGATGACGTGCCGTTTGGCGAGACATTTACCTACGCCCAGTATCTCTCCGCAACGAACAGCGTGGAGGTGCTCCGCGGGCCGCAGCCGGAGGTGGTGGGACGCTACACCTCCGGCGGGCTCATCAATATCCGCAGCCGCCGGCCTGGCAGCATTTTCGAAGGCGAGGCGAACGCTTCGTGGGGCTCGTTTGACGCTTACCGCTTCGATCTCTGGGCCATGGGTCCTGTCACCGAATCACTCGGATTTCGCATCGGAGGCCGTTACGACTCCCGCGATGGCTATTTGAGAAATCCGCTCACCGGCGAACGTGTGGATGACCAGGATCACTGGGGCGTAAATGGCGGACTCTTCTGGAAACCCGCGCCAGGCTGGGAAGTGAGTCTTACCGCCGCCTACGACGAATTCAATAACGGCGCGCCCCGTCTCGTCTCCCTCGACCGCACCACCGGGTTTTACACGGTGAGGTCGGATACTGCGGGCCGGCAGAACCTGACGACCGACAACGAAGCCCTGCGCGTTTCCTATGACGGCAGCGGCTGGAAATTCCTCAGCGTCACGTCGCGCCGCAACTGGGACCTCGATCCTTACGTTGCGGATCTCGATTTCACCGCAATCCCCGCCGGATCAGTGGAGCTTTACCAGGATCAGGAACTTTGGAGCCAGGAGTTTCGTTTCAGCAGTGACAATCCTTCGTCCGACTGGGAGTGGACCGCCGGGGCTTACGCTTCCACCGGCGAAATCAACGGCACCGGCTTCCGCTTCATCAACTTCCCCAATCAGGTGATGACCGACACGCGCCATGACCTGGACGAGGATACGCAAGCCATCTTCGGCGGCATCGCCTGGAAAGGCTGGAGACCAATAACGGTTAGGATCGGCGCCCGCGCCGACTGGGTTCAGCGCTCAATCCATCAAACCCATGACATCAACGCCGGCGGCCTCCCGCTCCCCCGGACGGATTTTGATATGGACGACGACTGGTTCCACTTCACACCGTCCGCAGGCATCGACTGGCAGATCAATCCGAACGTGATGGCTTATGCGAAATCCAGTTACGCCTTCAAGCCCGGCGGCTTCAGCGCCTATTCGGATGATCCGGATTATATCCCATTTGATGAGCAGAAGTTCTGGGCCTCGGAAATCGGCCTCAAGACAAAATGGATGGACGGAAAGCTCACCGCCAACATCGCCGCATTCTACAATGACATCGACGGCTATCAGGTGGAGCGCAGCTTCACCCAGGCGGACTACGCCGTCTTCAATGCCGACCGCGCCGAGACCTATGGCCTCGAACTCGAAACCCGTTATGCGGTGAACAGCAATGTCGATCTCCTCGCCACCGCCGGCTGGACTCACGCGCGCTTCAAGGACTACACGGACCCTAACGGTGCGGTGCTCGACGGCAACACGCCGCCCTTCGTGCCGGAATTCGATGTCGCCCTCGCCGTGGACTTCCACTGCGCCAACGGCTTCTTCGCGCGTCTCGAGTATCTCCTCCAGGGTGATACCACCTACGATGACTTCAATCGTCCTGATTTCGAACAGGACAGCTTCGGCCTCCTGAACGCCACCGCCGGCGTGCGCACCGAACGCTGGACTGCCGCCGTTTACGCCACCAATCTCACCGGCGAGGAATACTACACCAACATGAACACCGACATCCGCACTGGCGCGGTCGGGGCTCCGCGCGAAGTCGGCGTGCGGCTGGGCCTTCGCTTCTGATCATGCTATGCTAACGGAATCCCTGTCAGCGAAAACCCCGCTCACCCAAAGCGAGCGGGACCGTTATCATACAGACGGCTTCCTCCTCCTGCGCGGCGTCTTCTCTCCGGAAGAGGCTGCGGCCCTGCAGGAGGAGGCGGACCGTTTGCTGTTGCGCGCGGATCTCATGGACAGCGACAACGTCCGCTGCCGCTGGCAAAACCACGCTGACACCGGCGAGTGCCGTTTCGATTGCTTCGATCCTGTCATCGATCTCAGCGACCTTTGTGAAAGCACCGCGCGCGATCCGCGCATTCTCGAAGCCGTCTCCGCGCTCTACGGCGAACAGGCCTGCCTCTTCAAAGACAAGCTCATTTTCAAGCCGCCTGGTGCGCAGGGCTATGCGATGCATCAGGACTACATCTCGTGGCCGTCGTTCCCGAAGAGCTTCGTCACGGTTATCGTCGCCATCGATCCCGCGGGCCCGGAAAGCGGCGCGACGGAAGTGTTCCCCGGCTACCATCAGTCAGGGTGCCTGTCGCCGCTCGATGGCATGTATCATGAGCTTACACCTGAACGGGTGGACTTTTCCAAAGGTGTCGTGCTCAACCTTGAGCCTGGGGACATCGCGATTTTCAGCGGTTACACGCCGCACCGTTCCGCTGCCAACCGTTCCAACCGGTCCCGCCGCCTGCTTTATCTCAGCTACAACGCAGTGAGCGACGGCGGTGAACGGCGCGCGGCGCACTACGAGGAATTCAAGTCCTGGCTGCAGGACCGCTACGCGGAGTACGGCAAGGTGAATACATTCTTCCGGTGACATGCCTGCGGAGCCTTCAAGTGTGGCGGAACGCGGGGAATCCATCCGCGGGAATTATCCGCCGCCCAGCGCTTCTCTTGTCGCCCCGGCGGTGCGTGGCCGTATCATATGGAGCAGTGTGGTGCTGGCTGCCATCCTGATGCTGGCCACGCTGCCGGGGCGCACCCAGGGGCTGGGACTCATCACCGAGCCAATGCTCGCGGACCTGAAGGTGGACCGGATCACCTACGCCAGCATCAATCTGTGGGCCACCCTTATTGGCTCCGCTTTCTGCCTGCCCGCGGGCTGGCTGCTGGATCGCTTCGGTCTGCGCCTTACCACCACCGCCATTCTGCTTCTGCTAGGGGCAACCGTCTGGGCCATGAGTGGTCAGGCGGGCGGGGAAATGCTCTTTACCTATGTCCTGCTGACCCGAGCGCTGGGGCAAAGCGCTCTATCAGTTTCCAGCATTACCGCAGCAGGAAAAGCCGCGGGCCCGCGCCCGGAGATGACCATGGGCGTTTACTCTGTGCTGCTGAGTATCTTCTTCATGATCGCGTTTGTCGTAGTGGGCGGAATTGTTAGGACCAGCGGCTGGCGCACCGCATGGATGCAGGTGGGTCTGGCGCTGTTGCTGGGAGTCGCTCCGCTGACATTTTTCATTTTGAAGGATGATTTTCGTGGAAGCGGTGAAATGACTGCGGCGCCCGCCGGGGCAGGACTCACTCTGGCTCAGGCGCTGCGCACGCCGGTCTTTTGGGTCTTCGGCGGAGCCATCGCGCTCTTCGGTCTGGTATCCTCGGGCATCGGACTCTTCAATGAAGCTGTGCTGGCGGAGCGGGGATTTGACGCTGGGGCCTATCACAGTTTCCTCGCCATCATGGCCATCGTTTCGCTGCCTGGACAATTTCTGTGCGGATGGCTGAGCAAACGGTTGTCCCTCTCACGCCTCCTCGGCGTGGCCATGCTTCTCTACGCGGCAGCCCTTGCGGCGGTGCCGGTGCTGCAAACGAAAACCCAGCTTTGGATCTTTGCCGCCGTCTTTGGATTCTCCGCCGGCATGATCGCCGTCGTGTTTTTCGCCGTGTGGAGCCTGGCGTTCGGACGCGCTTTCCTGGGACGCATCCAAGGAGCCGCGCAAATGCTCTCCGTTTTTGCCTCCTCGCTGGGACCGCTGGTATTTGCACAGTGTCACGCGCGGTTCGCCTCCTATACTCCGCTTCTGTTGACTCTTGCACCCGTGGTGCTGCTCTTTGGCATCGCGGCGTGGCTCACGAAGATCAAGCCCTTGCCGGCTGACAACATGCCCTGAACCGCATATAATCCCGCCCGTATGTCCACTGCCTGCTGCCCCGCTCCCGTCGCTCCGGCTGCTAACGAAACCACCGGCGCATGGTTTCACACCTCGCTCAACTGCTCGGATCTCAAGCGCTCCATCGAGTTCTATCGCCTCCTCCTTGGCCTTGAGCCGGTCAAGGTGCGTCCGGACTACGCGAAGTTTGAAATGATGGACCCGCCGCTCGTCCTGACACTTATGCCCGGACGTCCTGCGCCCGGCGGCATCGTGAATCACTTCGGCCTCCGAGTACAGGACTCGGAGACACTCGTGAAGATACAGGAGCGTCTGGAA
Source organism: Verrucomicrobiales bacterium (assembly GCA_035550135.1). Lineage (GTDB taxonomy): Bacteria > Verrucomicrobiota > Verrucomicrobiia > Verrucomicrobiales > V1-33 > V1-33. The sequence continues at coordinate 31,493 of DASZQB010000058.1, read as the reverse complement.
CTCGGTGGCATTCGCACTAAACGAGAGGAAGGCGTCGCCTGCTGTTATGCGCTGCAAATCAAGTTCTGGGTCACCGATCCGGACCAGGCCTTCTGGGAAATTTACGTCGTACACGAGGACATCGACGAACACGGTGACGACCACATGCCCTCCGTGGAGGAAGTGAGTGGCCGACAGGCTGAACCTGCGGCGCTGCGCACCGTCTGGCAGCATCACATCGGCGAACCGTTTCCTGACAAAATCCCTCACACGGACAACAGCGTGCATGAAGTCCTCTGCGAAGGAACCGCGAACGTCTCCCCTGACAAACTCCCGCTCTCCTCATGTCTCGCGGAAATCCTCCGCGTGCTCCGTCCCGGCGGCGAATTGCGTCTTCACGGACTTTCCGGCGATGCCCCCCTGACTGTTCCCCTTCCCGCGCTGCCTGGTCCCGCCGCTGTCGTCGAGCATGTTCCCGCCCATTTCGAAGTTGTGCAGGCACTGGTTGGTGCGGGCTTCGGAAGCGTCTTTCTCGAAAAGCTCTCTTCCACCGCTCACTTCACCGTTGGCGAGGTGCCCCTGCGCGAACTCATGATTACGGCCCGCAAGCCCGGCCATCGTGTCGCCGCAAGGTCGAAGCAAGCCACCTACCTTGGTCCCATGGCTTCCGTGACGGACGACCACGGCAACACCTTCCGCCGCGGCGAACCGGTCTCGCTCAACACGCACGACTGGCAGGCCCTTTCCAAAAGCCCCGCGGCGGGCTCGTTCCTGCTTTTGTGAGGGCTTAGCGCGTCGTGGAATTCGGGAGAGCCCTAATCAATGGCATTTGAATTCACTGCCGCTATTGCAGAACGGCCCTTCACCGGCACATTTTTGCACGTATCCTCCGATTCATATGTCCATTCGTCTTACCACACTCTCCTCCTGTGCCGGCTGTGCGGCAAAACTTCCGCAGGCAAAACTGGCGCAGGTGCTGCGGGATTTGCCGGGCATTGCGGATGAGCGGCTTCTTGTCGGCGCGTCCACCTCAGACGATGCAGCGGTTTATCAATTGAACGCGGAGCAGGCGCTGGTGCAGACGGTGGATTTCTTCACGCCCATTGTGGACGATCCGTTTCTCTACGGGCAGATCGCGGCGACGAATTCACTGTCGGATGTGTATGCCATGGGCGGGCGTCCGTTGACGGCGATGAATCTGCTGGGGCTTCCTGACGAAGTGGAACTGGACATCGCGCACACTATTTTGCGCGGCGGTGCGGAGAAGGTGCAGGAGGCGGGCTGCCTGCTGGCGGGCGGGCATTCGATTCGTATTCCGGAACCGGTCTATGGTCTCAGCGTCACAGGCCTTGTGCATCCTGGGCGGGTGTTGACGAATGCCGGTGGCAGGGCAGGGGATATTCTTGTCCTCACCAAACCGCTCGGAACGGGCATCATCACCACTGCCCTGAAGCGTGAAAAAGGCACGCTGGAGCTGGAGGCGGCGGCCACGCGTTCCATGTGCACACTGAATACTCCGGGCGCAGTCATCGCAGAGCGCGGTCTTGTCAGGGCGACGACGGACATCACGGGCTTTGGTCTGCTGGGGCATCTTGGATCGCTGTGCCGCTCCAGCGGAGTGAGCGCCGTCATTCATGCCGCACAGGTGCCCGCGCTGCATCCGGGGGTGATGGAACTCATCGCCGGCGGTTGCGTGCCGGGCGGGACGAAAAACAATCTCGCGCACGCCGAGAGCTTCACTGATTTCGCAAACGCCACGCCGGACATGCGATACTTTCTTGCCGACGCGCAGACCAGCGGCGGTCTGCTCCTCTGTGTGCCGCCCCAAAATCTGGATGAGACCATGGCCATCCTCGCGGAGCAGAATACGCTGTGCCGCACCGTGATCGGCAAACTCACGGCACCGGCTGCGAAGGCCATCCTGGTGGAAGTCTAACAATCCGGGTCACCCGGCTTTGCGCATCTTCCGGTAGAGGTTGCTGTAGTAACCTTTGCCGCGCTCCGCGGGCACGTTCAGTTCCTTCATGATGGTCCACGGGACATCATAACCGATTTGTTCCGGCAGGCCGGGTGGCGTGGCCTGGAAGCGGCGGCACGTGAAGCAGATTTCCAAAGTGGCCACCGGCTGGTCCGCGGCATCGTAGAAGACAAACGCGTGGTGCGGGACGTAACAGGGCTTCCGGTCATCGAGAGGTTCTCCCTTAGTTACGTCGGCCAGCAGCCGCTGCACCTGCGACGGCGAGAGCACCGCGCCGGGGGCATTGAGCACGCCCTTATGCATACGGCCTTTTTGGAAAAAACTCACGCCGTGCTCTGCTTCGCAGTCGTAGGCGAAGGCACGCACGGTTTTGAACGGCGCGCGCGGCCATGCCACGGGGGCGCCGGATGCCGCCGGTTTCGTCCCTGCACAGTTGGTTAGGAGAATCGAGGAGGCGGCGGCGCAGGCGGTTTTGAGAAAGACGGATCGGTTCATGATTATTTGGGCAGTTTGTCGAAATGAAACTGGCAGCATCCGAGGTCGAGCACATTGGCATTGGCGTCGAGATGGCTGCGGAAATCCGGCACGAGTGAATAGAGGCGCTGCTGTCCTTGTTTTGTTACTTCCACCAGCGATGCGTCGCGGAGAACCTTCAGGTGCTTCGAGACGTTGTACTGAGTCTCCTTGAGGGCGGAGACGATTTCATTCACGCTGCGTTCCTTTTTGATGAGCAGCCGGATGATGCGCAGCCGGTGTTCCTCGCCGAGCGCTTTCAGCGCCGGGAGGCAGTCAAACTTTCTGGAAGTCCGGGCGGCCATAGATAAACGTCAGGCGGCGGTGAGGGCGGTCTTGAGAGCGGCGGCGACGGGAGGCGGCACAAATTTGGTAATGTCCCCGCCCAACCGCGCCACTTCCTTAATGACACGGGAACTCAAGTACGTAAAGGCCTCGCGCGATGTCAGGAACACGGTCTCCAGTTCAGGGCTGAGCGTTTTGTTCATCAGCGCCATTTGGAATTCATATTCGAAATCGGTCACCGCCCGCAATCCCCGCACCACCGTCACGGCGCCGGCCTTCTTCGCGAAATTTACCAGCAACCCCTCGAACGAAACGACCTCGATGTTCGCCAGCGATCCTGTGCACTGCCGGATCTGCTCGACGCGCTCCGCTGCGCTGAAGAGCGGTTTCTTGTCCGCGTTGTGCGCCACGGCGATGATAAGACGTTCAAAAAGCCGTGCGGCCCGCTCGATCACGTCGAGGTGTCCGTAAGTGATAGGATCGAAACTGCCAGGATAAAGCGCGATGGTCATGAGAACGCGCGGATGATAACAGTGCCGGGGCGCGTGCCAAGCTTTGACTCAACTCTGCGCGCGGTATTTCTCCAGCAGTCCGGCCACTTTGTCCGGTGTCACTGATTCGTAAAAATCGTCGTTCACCATGCAGACCGGGCCGGTGCCGCAGGAGGCAAGGCATTCGGCGAACTCGATAGAGAACTTCCCGTCTTTTGCCACGGTGACTGGATGGTGGTGATCGGCATGGGAGCGGTCGATGCCCGTCTTTTGGCAGAGGTCCTCCATCAGCTCATAACTGCCCGCCATGGCGCAACTGAGCGTGCGGCACACGCGGATATGATACTTCCCGGGCGCTGATTGCCGGAAGCCCGGGTAAAAGGTCACCACTTCCAAAACCTGCACCGGTTGCAGGCCCAGTTTTTCCGCCACCCAGGGAATGGCTTCCTCGGTGATATAGCCAAAATGATGCTGCAGCAGGTGCAAAACCGGCAGCACCGCACTCCGTTTCGACACGGGATAATGCGTGATGGATTCGTCGATCCGGGCAAGCAAATCGGGCGGAATAGTCATGGGCAAGGGTCCATCTATCCCTGCGCGCCCCGGCACGGGCAAGGCCGTTTTGTGAAACTTTTCACAAGCGTGCCGGCTGCGTGTTTAGCGATGCTTGTCCGCCATGCCTTCTTTGGTGGAGGGATTGGGTTCCGAGCGGCTCTCTGCGGGTTCCCGTCGGTCAGAGTGCGAGTCATTGGACGAAGAGGAAGAGGAAGAGGATGAGGGGGAATCGTTAGAGTGGGAGGTATGGGAGGAAGGGGAATCATGGGAAGAGGAGGATGATCCGGATGACGTGGTGTGGTCGTTCCCGTGATGATGGCCGCCGCCGCTGTGGTCGGGATAGCTTCCACTGCTGCCACCGCCGCTGCCGCTCCAACCGCCATCGTTTCCACTGCTACTCCCGCCGCTCCCGCTTCCACTCCCATGGTTGTGGTCATGATCATGGTTGTGATGTCCGTGGTAACTCCCGTGCCCATGGTCATGGTCGTGATCGTGGTGGTGTCCATGTCCCCTGTGCCCACCCCACCAATGATATCCGGAGCTTATGTCCGAAGTGTACCAATCGGAAGTGGTGGAGCCGTCTTCATAGATGACTGTTCCGCTTGAGGCCCCGCCGGTGCTGGCTGCGTAGAACACCCGGTTCTCTTTCGAACCCGGGGCTCTGTTTACGACCTTGAGCGCTTCCGCGCGAATGGCCTCCGCGCTCAATCCGCCGACGCCTTTGGCGGGAACAAAAAAGCGCCATCCGTCCCGGCCATCCACGATCCATTCGCCGCTCTTCGATGACGGCATGCGCAGCGGAAGGCCGCGCGGAACCCAACTGGGAGGGTTGTCTGAAACTCTCCTCCAGAAGCCGCTGCTGTTCCATGCCTGCGTCGAGTGATCGATGATGGGAACGGTGGTTTGGCATGCGCACGGCAGCAGAGCGAGCGAGAGACAGAGGACGCCCCGCAGGAGGGGCTTGCAGTGAGAACGGGTGGAGGACATGGGCGCAGGTTTGAAGGTGTTAATAAAGGAACAGCCGGAGCGGGCGAGTTCTTTTATGCGGAGGAATTTATTGGGGAGAAACTTTCACTCGCAGGTAAAGCCTGCCGTTTCCGGCGGGGGCCTCGAAGGTGAATTGCGGAGCGGACGAAGTGTTAGGAATAGCGGTCCAGCCGGCGGGATCCAGAGTGGTGTTGTATTCGGCAGTGTATGTGACGCCGGCTTCCCCGGGCCGGGTGAATGTTAGGACCAGATTGCGGCCAACCTGCTGCCATGCCGGCAGGATGTCAGGGTTTGATGTGTTAGGATCGCCGCCGAAGGCGAATTCGATGAGGTTCACGAGACCGTCATGGTCCGGGTCGGCACTGTCCGCGGCGTTTCCGGTGCTGCCATAGACGCCGAAATGGGCGAAGCGCCAAAGCGCGATGGGCGTGGCGGTGAATGGAATGGTGGTCTCGACCATTCCCGAGGAGCCGCCCCGGATGCCGCTGGCGGTGCGTCCGCGGGCCCGCAAGAGACCGTTGGCGGGAAGCGTGGTGCCCGTGACCTCCCAGCCGCCCTCAACGGGAATCACCGGTCCCAGCGGGGTCCACGAACCGCCGCCGTTGGTGGAAAGCTCGATTTTCACCTGGGTGATCTCCGGGGAGGAACCGCCGCGCAGCCACTCGACACGATCCGCAGCGGTCACCGAGAGTTTCTGCGTGGCGGGATCGTTGTGCAGCCTAACCAGCCACGGCTGCGCTGCACCGCTCATGGTTTGGAATTCACCGCCCACCAGGATTTTCCCGTCGGCCTGCAGGGAAAGGCTGACGACTTCATTATCGGCGCTGGGATTGAAGGCCATGTCCAGAGTGCCGTCCGGAAAGAGGCGCGCGATGCGATTCCGCGGCACTTCATTCACCGTTCTGAAGCGCCCGCCGATGATCACTTTGCCATCCGCCTGGAGGACCATGGTGAGAATCACGTCATCGACATCCGCCTCGAAGGTGGGATCGGTGGTACCGTCCGGGTTGATGCGCGCCATACTATGATCGCCCACCTCGCCGCCGATCAACATTTTTCCGTCGGGCTGCAGGGCGATGGCGTTGGCCGCACCCTTCGCATCGACCTGAAAACTCTGATCCAGCGCGCCCGTGGAACTCACGCGGGCAACGAACTTGACAGACTGCGACTGCACCGCCTCGAAGGATCCAATCATCACCACTTTTCCGTCGGGCTGCTCTACGACATTATACGCCGGACCACTCATGTTAGAAACGAAACTCTGTTGAGCGCCGCCGGTGCCAAAGCGCACCACGTTCAATGCCGACCCTCCCGCGAGGAAAGTGCCGTTGGAGAGCACATTGATGAAGGTGAACAATCCGTCTCCGAGGCCGGCATTGAAGCTGGTGTCGAGAGTGCCGTTGGCGTTCAGTCTGGCGATGGACTGGCGGACGGTGCCGCCGATTTCGCGGAAGCCGCCACCGATCATCACTTTTCCGTCCGGCAGGAGCGCGGAAGTGTACACTTCCATCGATGCGTTGGGATTGAAGGAGTCGAGCGTGCCGTTGGCGTTGAGCCGGGCGATGTAGTTTCGCGTGGTGGTGCCAAACTTGCTGAAGAATCCGCCGACCACCGTCTTCCCATCCGGCTGGTGCGACAAACTTACGACCCGCCCGGCAAATCCCTGGATGTTAGGCTTATAGTCCGTGTCCAGAAGCCCCGGCGCGCCTTCGGTGGAGGTGAATTCGATCTCCACGTCATCCAATCCCTGCTGGCCGTCGGTGCCGGCACGGTTTGTATCCGTCCACTTGATGACGAGATACTCCCCGGGGTCCACATACAGATAAGCCGGCGTGAAGCCGATGGAGGACCGGTTGGCGCCGGAGTTGCCGTCGAGGGCGGTATCGGGCGGAACGTTGTTGGGGGAAAGCCAGAAGGAGGGTGATTCGAGCAGGGTAAAGCCCGCGCCTGCTTCCGCGGTGGTCGAACTGGCACCCGAGGCGATGTCCGTAACGGGAGTGGCCGACCGGGCGGCGAAAACCGTCCATGTTTCCGGGATGCCGCCGGTGGTGGAATTGGTTCTCCACAGTTCCCCCGTGTAGGCGATGCGGGTCACCAGCATGCGAAAGTCGCTGAGGTTCCGGAACTGCACGGCATAGGCGATATTGGCCAGACTGCCCGTGGAAGTCGCTTTCGAGCCGAGCGCACGGTCGGTATTCCCGGGTGCTCCCAGATTCAGGAGACCGTTGAGGCTTCCGGAGACTCCATTGCTCGCCTGGAGAGTGCCCGTGGCGGTCGCGCCGTTGTTGATTTGCGCGTACCAGCCGGGAACGGTGGAGTCGTTGACCCATGCTGAGGACGTGGTGCCGAGCACGGAGAAGTTCTGGGTGTAAGTGGTGCTCCCGGTGATGCCAATGGGCGCAGCGGTCACCGGCTGCGCGAGACCGTAGAGAGCGAGGGGGAGGCGGCTGCGCCGCAAGCACCAAGCACCAAAATCCAAGCACCAAAGAAACATCAAACACCAAGCTCCAGGAACCGGGAGGGTGTCCGGGCAGCGCGGATGGGGCCGGCGAAGGGTGAAGCGCCGGAGACGATGGCAAGAAAAGTATGATTTTAAAGGTTTGATGGGAAAAAGTGGGTTGATTTACCTTGATTTTGCCTGATTCCGGAAGGCGACTGATACAATTTTGACAATGGGATCCGAAAGCCTGCCTGCGCCGGGTAAATGGAAGCAGCGCACCGGCAGGGAAGGGGACCTGGGAAGAACGGTCCGGGATCCTGGGTGGGATGCGCCGAACGAAGACCAAAATGAAAAGGAACGGTTCGCAGCGCCGGAGATTACGCCATCTTCCAAGCGGAGGGGAAAGGACCGCGGGGGGCGGATTTCCGGAGATGAACAAGATGGGACCATAGGGAACTTCGGTGATTAAAGGCCCTCTTTGTCAAAGAGTTTTCTGCACAATTTCCGGGTTTGGTGCCTTCGGTGAGGACTCACGGGCGTAACGTCGAGGGGTTCCTCCGCCAACTCTACCGCGGCGGCTTCAAAGGCATTCGCTGCCACCGGGCGCAGGCGCAGCGGAAGGCATCGAAGCGCTCCCTAGAGAAGACGGCCGAACGATCGATGGCTTCCCCAATTGGATGCCTTGAGGTAGTTATGCGCGGAAAGTCAACTGCGCATCTACAGCGCGGCGCTGAAGGAAGGAGAGCCCGCCTCACTTTGATAAGTAGCACATTTCGGTCTGATGCCTCAAGGGGTAACGGCGACTCTTGTAAACAAGCGATCCCTTGGTAGAAATCCGATTATCCTACCGGGCAGTAACTGTTTATGAATGTCTATGAACCGACAAAAGCGGAAATTTACTTATCCAGAGAGGTACGCCGTGTGGGACTCCAACAAGCGCAAATGTTGGTGGTGTAAGGAACCTCTGAGGCTTGCAGAGGCTACGGTTGATCACGTGCTGCCAGAATCACTCCTCGATGATGAGGCCGCGCTTCAGCAGGTCCTTGAAGAATATGGGCTCCCAAGAGATTTCGCGATTAATGGATATGAGAACTGGTTGCCCTGCCACAACCATTGTAACCAGAGTAAAGGAAGCAAGACCTTCCCCTTTATTCCAGCACTCAAGGCGGTACTTGACGGGCTCAGAGAGAGGGCTTCCAAGGCACTAATCACGGCACAATCGGTAATTTCTAACGTCTCAAAGGACAAAGTATTTAAGACCGTTTTCGCAGCGTTGGAAAAGCGACAGATTTCCGTGTTGGACCTACACGATTTGCTTCGAGGCTTTCTAGACGACCCTACGGTGGCGGGAGTGCCACCAGACGTCATAATTCTCGGCAACGGCTTTTGGGTACCGAGGGAGGAGATAGCATCTGAGGGGCTGTGTCGCTGTGAACTTAACACGTGCGTGGGTGCGAAAGAAAAGGTCTATTGTTACTTTGAGGCGTCACTTTCCCACTGGGTTGTGAAGAAAGGGCTGTTCTGGAGGTGTTATGACGAGATCACATCCTGTCCTAGGTGCCAGAATAGGCACAAGCGAGGCCATATCGGCCGCCTACAGTTTTGCGGTCGACCGTATCAAAATCAAGAGGCGCAAACCGACTAAACTTATGGACGAAGCCGTATCTCTCCTTCGCGGCAACATTCTTCGCCTGGTAAAGGACCGGGACAACGTCTCCTTTGCTGAAATCCATCGCTCGGTCCATGGCTTTGCCGGCGATCTTGCGCTCCAGGCTGAATTCTGGCCATAATGTTAGTCTATTATGCGAGAGTCAATAATACGTCCTATGGTCCCATGGTGAGATTGACGGAAGAGCTGTCGTGGCGTGGCGAGGGCACTAAAACTTGAGAGAAGCGAATATTTTAGCGATCGATGATTTCAATTCTTATCGGCCGGGGATTTGGATACGGCAGGGTTCCGCTCCATGCGAGCGTGTATTCCCACGAGAGTCCTTTGCCGCGGGCTGCCTTCAATGCAAATGAGGTCCCATCGACAGTGCTAACGACCGGCGCAACAGCCATGTATTTCTTTGGATTGAGAGATATCCTCCCGATCATGGAGGGATCCTCGGCGGACGGAAATACTTGGGGCGGACCATCAAGGAACTCCATTGCGCCCCGATCCACAAGTACCGCGCCGGTCACGTCGATGATAAGTTCGGGCCGCGCGCGCTCAGCTAGCCGTCGGAGGAAGGCCGGATCGGAAATTCTATCTTCAACCCGGCTGTCCACCCAAGTCTGGATGCCATAGAGTGCACCCCAAAGCGCAGTTATAATCGCCGCGATTGTCGCAATTCCTGCCCAGTGTTTCCGGAACCAAGGAGCAATATTATTTCCAGGCGCAGTTGTCATGGAACCGGACCATACGCTGTGCCACCTCAACGCAACCGCGCCGCAGAACACATCTGGAGCCGATTTAAGCAGGCGGAGCTAGTTTCCGCTGTTGTCACACTCTTTGATGGCTGATGGTGCGCGACGCCGAGCGGTGTTGGGTTAGTCCGCGGGGCGAGGATTAACCCTAAGAAGCCGTGGTGGGTTGAGGGCCGTGGTGGGAGGATTCGTGGGGACGGGTGCCGGCCCTCCGACACCACTCTCATAGCATGCAATTTTATCGGCCGCGTGTCGTGCAGAACTCACAGTAATGAGTGCCGCCGTAGGCGTCGGAATGGTGCATGCTGACAAGTTTCCGGTCCACGTCCCAGCATGTCATACAGTAAGGATGTTCCGGCTTCTCTCCTTCTAGGTAATAGCAGTTATCGCCCCGACGCAGTTTTTTCGTAGTCTCGGCGGCTCGCTTAAGTTCATCGCGCTCTTCCCTGAGAGCGACGTTTTCACCCCGAAGGTCTATGATGTCCTCCCGAAGCTTTACGATCCGCTCATAAAGATCTTGGTTGTTATACTTTTTGACCAAATCCAGTATCTCTTTCGCGTCTGAAATGATGCTCATGTTCCAACGTGCACCATGGACGTTGACACTACCTGACACAACGCGGATTTACGCGCTATCGGCTGGCACTGGTAAACCAATTTGTAATCAAACTACTATTTCCGACGGTTCCACCTCTCGTAACGCGTTGCTGTTCAACGTTGGCGGAGAGAGTGGGATTCGAACCCTCGGTATGAATATCGAACCGGTTTGCGATGATGTTGGGTGCCCTGTCCTGTCTATTCTGTCGCCCCTGCCGGGGCTCTGAGTCTTTTGTTTTGCTATCCGGGGGTTCCGCTCGGTTCCCTCGCTGCACCGCCCGGCTACCCTCTGGCTGGGCCTCCGGCCCGCGTTTTGTTCCGGCTTTGTCGGCATTCAAAATTTGATCCCGGTTAACTTGCATCTCTCGTGGACAGTGTCCTGACAAATGCAATGCGCAAAAGTGGAGCGATCCGTGGCGCAGCCCAGTCGCTTTTGCTCCGTCGAAGAAAACAAAAGCGAGTGGCCTAAAGGCACACGTCGCTCTACTTCTGTTTTCCGGCGACTGAAAGTCTGTGAGAAGTGCAGGTTAAGGCTGCTTCTGTTGGGGTTTGCGCCCAAGGGTAATTTTTCGCCTAACAAAAAATCGGGCAGTGAAGCTGACGATATCCTCCATCACTCATGTCCGCCTTCGGCGCTGCGGACGAGTTCGGTGAAGACGCCGCCTTTTTGGAGGAGTTCGTCGTAGGAGCCGGTTTCGACGATGCGGCCGTCGGCGAAGACGAAGATGCGGTTGGAGTCGCGGAGGGTGGAGAGGCGGTGGGCGACGATGATGGTGGTGCGGTCGGCGCGGGAGGCGGTGAGGGCTTCCTGGACTTTGCGTTCGCTGATGTTGTCGAGAGCGGCGGTGCCTTCATCGAGCACGAGGACGGGAGGGTTCTTGAGGAAGATGCGGGCTATGGCGATGCGCTGGCGCTGGCCGCCGCTGAGGTTTTGGCCGCGCTCGCTGACGGTGGCGCTGTAGCCGCCGGGCATTTGCATGATTTCGTCATGAATGCAGGCGCGTTCGGCGGCTTCACGGATCTTCTCTTCGGTGACGCCGGGAGTGCCGTAGGCGATATTTTCCGCGATGGTGCCGCTGAAGATGAACGGGGTCTGGCTGGCGTAGCCGATGAGGCGGGCGATGGTTTCCCGGCTGATGGCGGAAACGGGTTCACCGCCGAGGAAGACTTCGCCGTTCGTGGGGTGAATGAGACGCATGACCACTTTGAGCCATGTGGATTTGCCGGAACCGGAGGGGCCGGCGACGCCGATGGTTTCGCCGTGGCGGACGACCATCGAAACATCGTGAAGGGCCTGACGCTTGCGGCCATCGGCGGTGGTGTATTCAACCGTGAGGTTTTCCACTACAATTACCGGTTTCCCATCCTTCACCTCCGGCTCGTGGAGCGTGAGGAGATTGTAGGAGGCGTCCACCGGCAGGGCCTGGAGGCCCATGAGGTCGGCGACCTGGATGCTGCTCTCGTGGGCGTCATCGAGGATGCGGTGGATTTCGCGCAGCGGGTGCATGACGCTGAGGAAGAGCGAGGAGAAGACGATGATGTCCCCCACGGAAATGCTGCCGCGGACGGCGAGGTAAATGGCGAGTGTGATGATGGCGATGTGGAAGAAGCCCTCGTTGAGAGCCTTGAAGCAATCGAACCAGCCCATGGTCATATGGTGCTTGAGTTCCTGGGTGCGGCGGTCTTCGGCGACGGACTCGACGCGGCGGAGTTCCAGTTCGCGCGTGTTGGCGGCGCGGATGTATTCGATGCCTCCCAACTGCTCGACCACGGTGCCGTCGAGCGCTTCTTTTTTTCGCAGCAGGGAAACGCGCACGCCTTTCTGTGAGCCGATTTGTTTCAGGATGATAAAGAACGAAGCCGGGATGACGCCTGCCATGGCGATGCCCAGCCACCATTGTTTCGACACCGCCGCCGCGAGGGCGATGCCGGCCATGAAGATGGCGGGGAAGAAATCCATGAAGCCGAGTTTCAGGAATTTCACAAAGCCCTCCACGCTGCGGTGAATGCGTCCGTGCAGCGCGCCGATGCGCTGACTGGAGAGGCGGTTGAGGTCTACCCGCATGAGGTGGTCCACGAGACTGACGGTTATTTCCTTCTCAATTTGTGTGCAGGTGTTCTGAACAAGATAGCGCTGGAGAACCTTCAGCCCCTCCCTGGCGATGAACGCGAGCGCGATGCACAGCAGGAAAGAGACGGCGACGCCGGTCATGAGGCCAGTGGGGAGAATCTCGCCCAGCGGCTGGATGCCGGACGTTTGGCGGTGCCACGGATAATCCCCGACGATTCCCAGTGATTCGCCGATGAGTCGAGGCAGGCGCGCGGGGAAGTCGGCGGGCTCAATGCCGCGCATGGCATCCACCAGACCTCCGAGCCAGAGCGGCACGGCGACGTTGGCCATGGCGGTGACGGCCATGAGCGAGGCGGCCGTGATGAGCGTGCGCCGGCGTTTGGCGGACACCATCTTCCAGACTTCCTTCCTCATGCGGCCCACATTGCGCATGTCGGCAATGAACCCTGCGATGCCTTTGCGCGGCGGAGGCGGCGGAGACTTTTCAGGGGTCATGAACGGAACAGGAAGGTGAAGTAGAGGCTGTAAAAGACCAGCATGAAGAGCGAAAAGCCGAGTCCGAAGAACAGGTAGTTCTTGAACGTAATGGCATGCTCTTTGTAGCGCGCGCTCTGTTCCCAAAGGATGATGCCGGCGGAGGCGGACGTGAGAATGGAACTGCTGCCCGCGCAGATGCCCGCGCCCAGCGCCCATGCGGAGGCGTGCGTGGGAGAGCCGGCGGCGATTTCCTCCGCCACCGCGCTGACCCAGGAGCCGGCCTCGGTGAAGGTGGTGCCGAAATAACCGGTCAACGTAATGGCCCATGGCGCATAACCCAGACTCTGGATCTGCTGCTGCAGGGTTTCTCCGATCCACGAATTCTTGATGCACCCCGCGATGATGAAGATGGCGCCGAAGGTAATATAAACATCGAAGCCGAGAGACTTCAGCGTGTGCTCCCGGTCCCGCGGACGGTCCATGAGAACACAGGCGAGAATCGTTAGGCCTCCGAGTGTCATGCTGAGTTCGTGAAAGACGACGTGCAGGGTGATAAAGGCCACGAGGGCAATCATGCCGGTATTGAACAGCCGCCGGTCCACAGCGATGTTTCCTTTCTCGTCATCCCAGCCGGCCGCGCCCATGGCGGTGATGAGCGTCATGCCGGGCTTCATGCTTCCCATGCTGCTGGCCCCGCCCGCCGACGGACCGGCGAGGGCCGCGCGCAGCAGTTCTTTTCTGGTGAGCACGCAGGCCACGATGATGAGGACGGTGAGGACGATCAGATTCGGGGGCAGAATTTCGCGCATGAAGTCACCGGCTTTGAGACCCCATTCCCGCGCTTCCACGATATTCGGCGTGTCGCCCCAGCGGGTGGAGAATCCGCCGAGATTACTGGCGACCAGCGCGGCGCAAAGAATCCAGCGCGAGGGCACGGCGTAGGAATCGCACAGCCGGATGATGATCGGGGTCACGATCAAGATAGACGTGATGTTGTGCATCAACCCGGCAAGCACATACGTGACACCCAGCAGCACCGTGACCAGCAGAGGCAGCGCGGCGCGCGGGCTCTTCAGCCGCACCCGGCCAAACTGATGGCCCAGGATGGCGGCCATCCATTCAAAGCCACGCGAGCGTTCGATCATGTGCGCGGGAATAGCGACTGCTGTGAACACGAGGGCGATCTCGGCGAAATTGTGGAATCCGTTATGCGCGATGACATCCGCCTGGTCCCACATGATGCCGAGAAAGGCACAGGCCAGCAGACTCATGGCCAGCGGGATGGGCACCCCGAATTTCGTCATGCATACGAAGGCGGTAAACAGCAGCACCAGCATGAGCACAGACCACGGCATGCCCGCGGGTTTGATGCTCGCGTGGGGAGTCACCGCCACTTTCACCGATCGATCTTTCGTGCCGAGATTCTCCAGATAGAACGACGTATTCTTTCCCGGTTCCTGATAGGTCTTGAATCCGTGTCTGGCGTCGCCCTCGCTCAATGGAGTGCCGTTTTCAATGATGGAGACCCGCAGTTTTGAAACGGGACGGTCGAAAGTGTGTTTGATCTCTGTTTTTCCGCCGGCAGGAATCGTTACTTCCGTTCCATCGATGGGTGTGGAGGCAGCCGCACGACAGGGGAGCGCGGGCAGCAGCAGGCTCAGCAGCAGCAGCAACCATGTGAGCAGGCGCGGGATCAGGGTGAGGCGTCTCATTAGAGGATGTGCATGGATTCCTTTGGAAGGGGCGCGGGGATGTCGTCCGGATCGCGATGAGGCCGGAGATGAAGAATGAAGATGGTGCCGGGCTTGAGGATCCGGAGGTCCATCACGTCGCTCGCTGTGGCCGGAGTGAAGTAGTCCTCCTTTTCGCGGAAGGCATCGCAAACAAAGACCTCAATCTCACCGGCGACCGCGCGGCAGGCTCGCGTGCCCTGGTGGACGCGGCCGGAAAACCGCTCGAGATTCGGCGGAAGGTGATGGCCGTCCGGCAGCAGGACGGTCACGTCGTTCATGGGCAGAAACGTATCGAGAATGTGCGGCGGCAGCGGCAGGAGCAGGCCCACTTTTTTGCCGGCGCAGAGGTTCAGGAGACCGCTGTTCCGCTTGTGGGCGACGATGCGAAAGTGCACGCACATGGCATCGAAGACCAGATCCACCGGCATCCCCTGGTCGGCGAGCCCCTTGATGAAGTCGATTGCCGCTGCTTCGCGCGCCTGACGGCAGTATTTGATAAGGTCATCCACGGTCTGCGCCTTGCCGGACTCGATGATGAGCGCGAGCGCCTGGAGAAACCGCCGTTCATGGTGGGGCAGGCTCGTGAGAAACGGCTTCAATTTCGGTGCCTGCCGAATTTCCGATTTTGGCGTTCCTGATTCCTGGCTCATACTGAGAGAATGAAGCAGGCGGATTACCGGTTTTTCGGGGGGAAGGTCAATAACAATCGGCTCATGGGAAGGCGTGGCGGCGGTGAACATCCCCGTGGGACTTCACGTTTGACGCTCATGGAGCGGTCGCTGAGAATTATGTTTTAGGTGACTTCGCACGCATGGACAAATTGACGTTCGCTGCCCGGCTGCATCAGGTGACACACGCCAATCGCCAGTTCGCGGCGCGGTTCGTGAGCAATATCCTTCCGGAGTCGTCCCGCTACATCGTTCGGCTCAATCAGTCGTACGATGGAAATCTCACTCCCGGGGAACGGGTCTTTCCAGGAGAAACTGATCCGGTCGCGCCGCTGGCGGCTGCGGATGTCGTTGAACTGCTCTGCCGGGACAACTGCGTGCCAGAGTGGATCGACATTTCCGTCGAACGGGCCGATTTGGACCACACTTACTTTGAGTTGCTGTGTTGCGGGCGATTTACAGACAACGAATCTTTTCTGTATTACAATGAAACGGGAAACGCGCCGTTTGGTTCTAAGGGTCCGTGTTTGCCTCCTTTCTGGTCGGAGGAACAGGGAAAGTTTGATCTTCAGTGAAGGTGAACTTGCGACGGAGAGCAGGCGTAGAGTGAGGGTGTCTTCAAGACGCTCGCTTTTGCGTTTTTCGACGCGGGCAAAAGCGACTCGGCTGCGCCAGAGTCGCTCTACTTTCGCGCCTAGCAGAATTTCGTGTATTTGACTTCGGGTTCGACGGCCGGATACGGGTTGAAGCGGCCCGAGAGGTCGGAGAGGAAGGTGAGTTTGTCGGAGCCGGTGGCACCGGTGGAATCGGTGGCGCGGACTTCCAGAGAGTGTTCGCCTTTAGGCAGGGTGTTGCCGGGAATGGTGCCGGTGGCGGTACCGCCGGAGGTGACGGTAAGATCCGTCCATGCGCCTTCGTCGATGCGGCCCTGAATGGACGCGACGGGCTCGCGGCTCCAGGTGCGGACATGATATTCCGCCGGGCCGGTGACGATGTGAGAGGATTTGGTGCAAAGGATGAGGCGGCGCGGATGCGTGATCTGCACGGCGGGACCGGTCTCGCCGTGGCTGCGATAGGTTATGGCGAGGTCGTCGCCATCGAGAGTGACAATGGCGAATCCGGCGGGGCCGCCTTCCGGTTCACCGATGGAGCGCGTGGCGATATAAATGTTCCGTCCGTCATTGGCCATCTGTCCGTAATGGGTGTGGCCGGCGAAAAGGGCGAGGATGGGCCGTGTCTGCACGATCTCCCGCCATTCCTCCATGCCGGGACAGTTCAGGAAATCCTCCCAGATCTGAAATGGATAGTGGTGTTGAAAAACGACCACGCGCTCACCGCGGGCGATGGCGGTATCGACTTCATAGCGGAACCACAGGAGCTGTTCCTTCGTCATGCCGAGCGGCTTGCTCTGCATGGTGTTGAGGCAAATGAAACGATAGCCGCGAAGGCTGTAGGCCTTGTTGGTCGCGCCCACATGAGACTGGTAGGCGCAGGCGCGGGGATCGTGATGCGCATCGTGGTCGCCGACGAGGGCGTGCCATGGCATGGTGAGGCGCGAGGTCACGTCGGCAAAAAGCGCCCACTCCGGCTCGCGCGCGTGCTGGACGTTGTCGCCGGCGAACTGGACGAAGTCAGGCTTGATCAGAGTGTTGACTTCCTCCGTCATCCAGCGGGCGACTTTGACATTGTCGCGATCGGGAAATTCGAGGTGGAGATCGCCGGGCCAGACAAAGGTGATCATGGGGAGATAATGGATAATGGATAATTGAGAGAGCGAAAAAAATCAGGGAGTGAAGGCGCGGTCTTCGAGGAGGACGCCGAGCTTGCCAGCCGGGACTTTGTCGAATTTCAGGCGCTTTCCTTTACGGAGAATTTCCATGGAGCCGCCGGGCTTCTTTCCTTCGGCGAATTCAATGGAGTTGGAGGTGGGAGTTCCATTGTATGAGAGGATGAGGTCGTCCGGCAGAAGTTTGAGACTTTCGCCGATGCTGCCCGGATCCACTTTGACGATGAAGGGCCGGAGGTTCTTCACCGGCTGTCCTTTGCTGTTGGTGAATTCCAGATCGAGCGTGCGGTTTTCGGTGAGACGGATGGTTCTGGTGACGTAGCCGTATTTGGCCTCATCAAAACCGGAGGCCACTTTGGAAATCAGCCGCTGTTCCGCAGTGTTGAAGGTTTCCTGCGATTCCATTTCTCCAAGCTGGCCGCGGCACGGGCGGCCCTGGGCATCGCGCCATGACTTGGTATGTGTGGTGGTCCCGTCCGGAGAGGCGGTGATGCGCGCGGTTTGACTGAACCACGGGTATTTTTCAGGGTCATAGCCGGCGGTCTCCACGAGGAGCGGATTCCCCTTGTCGTCGAATTTCTCCGCGTAGTCCAGATACTCTCCCCGATAACGAACGCGCTGTCCGTCCTTGCCTGTGTAGAGGTAAGCGCGATGCCGGAAGATGTTTCCGGTGTAGTCTGAATACTCGATGACCTCGTTGGCGTAGGATGCGCGGGATTCATCGAAGCCGGAATTGGTTTCCCGGAGTGTGCGGCCTTTTTCGTCCACATCTTTGGTGGATGTCAGAAAGCCATTCCGGTGCCGGACGGGTTTCTCCGCGCTGTCATAATAGGACCATTTGTCAGTGTATCCTTTGTGATCGGGCTTCCACTCCGTATTGATGACCACGCGGGCATAGCGTTTTTCCGCGGGATTGAAACCGGTGTGCACCTCTTTGACGGGAAAACCCTTGTCGTCGAATTCCTTTGTCCAGCCGGTGTTGCCGTCGGGGCCTGGCACGGGCTTTCCGTTTTCGTCAAAGTAACTCCCCGTTCGCTTCGCCATTTCCGGAGAGCGGCCTCTGATGGCGGCCTGAATGCGGCTGATCGAACTGGTCAATGAAGAGGAGGCGGAGGCTGCTTCCGAATCGGTTCCGGTGTCTTTTGATGCCAGACCGGGAAAACGGCGGGCTCCGGAGTCCTCTTCTTTTTTCCACTCCGTTTCCAGGATCAGCCGGGCATAGGGAGAGGGGTTCAGCATCATGTGAACGGACTTCGTAACCCTTCCCGCGGGATCGAATTCCTTGGTCACTTCCCGGGCTTTGGTGGAAATGTCCCGGGCCGGCTTGTTGTCTTTATCCAGATATTTGACCACGGAGCGGATCTTATCACCGGCCGGGCTCCATTCGTTGGTTTCCTCCTCCCGGTAGTGGAAGACCGTCTTTTCGTCGAATCCGGAGCGAATGGTGCGCAAAACGCGGCCCGCCGGATCGACCCACTCCTCCGTGGTCTCCCATCCCATGCCTCCGCGCGCCGGTTTTCCGCCGCTGCCAAGCCAGCGGATTGTCCAGTGAACGCTGCCGTCGCCCGCCCATTCATGGGTGGTGGTGACACTGGCAAAGCCATTCAATTTCTCATCGTACCCCTCGCTGGTAAGGGTGAGCGGAAATCCATCGCTGCCGTAGGTCCAGAAAAGCCCGGTGGGCCCGCCGGGAGCGGAACTGGAGTTATGCGCCGGCGTTTTGCCGTCGATTCCGAAAAAGCGGGCGGAAATGGAATTGCCCCACTGGTCATCTTCAGCGCGGGTGAGGTGGACGCCCCCGACGGTGGCCGGCTGACCCTTGAGGTCGAAAAAGGAATGCGAGGTCACGACCTGCCGTTCGTTCCACCCGTATTTCGCCACGGCGCGACCGATGCTGTTGGCGGCGGGAACTCCTTCTTTGTTGAGAGTGGTGATCTGTGTCAGGAGTCCATGGTCGTTGTAAGCCAGTTCCATTCCGCCCGCACGGTATTTGTCCTCCTTCGCAACGCCTCTGGCATCGGCATAGAGGATTTGGTGTTCCTGTCCGTTGCGGTCGCGCACCAGTTGCACCGAGGAAAGGCCCGAGGGCGTCTCGAGCGGATGGGAGAATTCATCCACAATATCCGCCTGGATATAGCCGCTCTGGGGTTTGGCGGGATCATAACCTTCCGGGTAGGTGTAGCGGATGCGGGCCACGGGCGTGCTGGAGGAATCAAGAAGCCGTTCTTCGCTGACGCGGTCGTCGGTCGTATAGTGCAGTTCAAAAATGCAGGGCAGCCGGTGCCTTGGGACGCCCTCCAGCAGTCCCGGTATCAGCAGAACGTCCGGCGTGGCCCAGTAGTACGTTGGCCTGCCGGTGGAATCCACGAGGGACATCCGCAGGCACCGGCCTTCGCGTCCCTCCCGGACGATTTGATAGGACGAAGAACGGTGCGCCAGTTCCTCCGCCGTGAGAGGCGCGCCGGATCCGATGTATTGGCCATGCCTGCGGGTGAAATTGCGGTAGGTTGCCGTGTACTTCCGGACGTGAAGGTATTCATACTCTTCCCGCTCCCGTTTTTCCTGTGCCTGCCGTTCGGATTCTCTTCTTGCCGACAAATGCAGGAGAATGCCGCCCACAACGGCCGAGGCGACCAGTGTCGTGATCAGCACCGCCACTTTGAGCCGGTGGCGGCGCACCCAGCGAAAGGTGACCGTGACTGCTGAGGGAGGCTTGGCGAGAATCGGCTCATCCGCGATGAAGCGCCGGAGGTCGTCGGCGAGATCCCCGGCACTGGCGTAGCGGTCCCGCGGTCTTTTCCGCAGGCACTTCATGCAGATCGTTTCGAGGTCCGCCGGGAGACCAGGCCTCATCCACGCGGGCGAAGAGGGGTCCTCATTCCGCAGTTTGGTGAGCATCTCGGCATGGCTGTTCCCGCTGATAGGAACCTTGCCGGTGAGGACTTCGTAGAGCATCACCCCGAGAGAGTAAATGTCCGCCGCGGGTCCAATGGCTCCCAGATCCGGAAACGCCTGCTCCGGAGCCATGTAGGCCGGCGTGCCCATTTGCTCTCCGGAACGCGTCAGTGCCTGTTGGTCGATGTTCTCCCCAAAACGCTTGGCGAGACCAAAATCAGCGATCTTCGGTTCCCCGTCCCGGCTGATGAGGACGTTGCCGGGTTTGAGATCGCGATGGATGACGGCATTTTGATGCGCCCACTGCGTGGCACGGGCCAGTTTTTCAAAGAATCCCGCAATGGCGCGGTAGTCATCGCCGAACGTGCGGACGCGGTCCGACATGCTGGAGCCATCGACGAACTCCATCGCGATGTAAGGAAGACCCATCGCCTCGCCGAGTTCGTGAATATGGACGATGTTGGAATGTTGAAGCCCTGCGGCGATCTCGGCCTCGGCGAGGAAGCGGGCCACGGTGCGGTCTGCCGCATGTTCGCCGGAGAGCACCATTTTCAGGGCCACCTTGCGGTTCAGGGTCAGTTGCCGGGCTTCGTAAACGACGCCCATCCCGCCGCGGCCCAGTTCGCGCAGGATTTCGTAGCCTTCCACCGCGGGAAGCGCGCGGCCGGAGGGACGTTCGGGAGGCGCTCCGGGTGTCAGGCCGTCCACCCTTGTCGCATAATCCGGAGGCGGAAGATCCGGCCGGGCTCCGGGGGCATTACTGTGCGGATCCTTCACGGCATTCGATTTTGGAAAAAGACCACCCGTGCGCACTCATGAATTTGGACGTATCATTTTGTGCGACGGATTTCAAGCTTACCGTATTCACCGGCAGAACCCCGCACGGATCGTTGCAAAACAATGTTAGTCGAATTTTCGAATGCCCCGGGAAACTTGAAAAATAGGGCTTTCCAGCGCACCGGGTTGCAAAATCTCCTGATATTTCAAGGATTCCAGCGCGCCCGCATTAGCTTTCCCTTAATTAGAGCGGGTTGCAAGACTGAGAGGTCAAATCAACTAGAATTTTTAAGTTTCTTTACCTTCGAAAAGGATCAATCGGCACGGGATTTGCGGGGCCGAAATATAGCGAAAATTGTAGATTTTCCTTGATGGAACCACAGAATGTTGTGTATCGTCGTGCCCGCCCAACAAGATATTGGGGTTGACTTCTGAATCGAGCACAAAGCCTATAATTTCCAAATGATCTCCGAAGCGAACCAGAAAATCCAGAAACGGGGACGGGAGATCTTGGAAAATACCAGCAATTCTAATTTTTAAGAATCAAAACTGACGAAACGCCAACCAACAGACTCTGAACGACCCATGGATGCAACTTTTACTGTAGGCAAGAAGACCTTTGTTCTCGACAAAGACAAAGCGGAAGCGGCCTTTACCGCCAAACGGGTCATCAATGGCCGGGACAGCATGGCGTTCAACCTGCTGCCGCTGAAGTATCAGTGGGCCTATGACCTCTACCGGAAGATGAAGGCGAACCACTGGGAGCCGGAGGACATTCAGATGCAGACGGACATCCAGCAGTGGCAGGGCCGGCAGGTTACGGACAATGAGCGGTGGATCATCCGCATGGGCATCGGGTATTTTTCGGCCGCGGAGGGAATCGTGGGGGACAACATCCAGCACGTGGTGCGCAGTCTGGTGACGGCGCCGGAACTGAAACTGGTCCTCGGCCGGCACGCGCACGAGGAGAACATCCACGCGGACAGCCTCCTGTATATGATTTCGAGCCTTGGCATCAACCCGCACGAGTGCGAGGCGATGTTCGAGCAGATCCCGAGCATCCTGCGGAAAAATGAGTTTGTGTCCAAAAACAGCCGCGCGCTGCGCCGGGACCTCGACATGACGCAGGTGGAAAACAAAAAGCTGCTGGCGAAGAACATCTTCCTCTTCGGCCAGTGCATGGAGGGCACGCAGTTTTACGGGCTCTTCGGGATGATCCTGAGCCTCTACCGGCAGAACAAGTTCCCGGGGATCGGCGAAATGTTCCGCTACACCCTG
Organism: Verrucomicrobiales bacterium; assembly: GCA_035550135.1. Classification (GTDB taxonomy): domain Bacteria; phylum Verrucomicrobiota; class Verrucomicrobiia; order Verrucomicrobiales; family V1-33; genus V1-33. Next base: position 9,574 of record DASZQB010000058.1, on the reverse strand, counting down.
CGCGATGAGAGCAATCACATCGAAGTCTTCCGGAACCTGTTTATGGACCTCGTGGAGGAGAACAAGGAAATCTGGACCCAGTCGTTCCGCGAGGAATTGCGCGACCTCATGCGCGAGGGCGTGGCCCTGGAAAAGGACTTCATCCGCGACTGCCTCCCGGTGAACAGCGTGGGCCTGAGCCTGGATGAGTTTTTGGAATACATCGACTACATCGCCGACCGGCGGTTGAAGGGCGTGGGATTGGAGCCGCTCAACGCGCCCATTACCAACCCGCTGCCGTGGCTGTCGGAGATTATGGACAGCCGCAAGGAGGCGAATTTCTTCGAGAAAAAGGTCACCGATTACCAGAAAGCGTCCTCCCTGCACCCGGTGGATGATGATGATTTGTGAGCAACACGCGCGCTCCACTTCCGGGTCCGGCCCGGAGCGGGAAGCGTATCTTTTTCCACCCTGTTTTCCCTTTCCTCCCCCACGACCAGAACCCACAACAACGCTACCAACCCATGATCGGCAAAAACCACATTGAGGAGGATATCCAATTAAAGGCCTTCGTGCGCTCGAAACCCGAGTCGAAGCCGCGTTATAATTGGGCGGATGAGATTGCGGTGCCGCAGCCGGCGGCGCAGATTCCGGTGGTGGATCACGGAGAGCAGAAGAGCTTCAGCGCGGGGGATATTGCGACCATTATTGGCGAGGCGCTCACGGACCTGATGCTCTCCCGTCAGGAGAATGAAATTTTCACGGACAAGAACCGGCGGCTGGTGGCGCAGATTGCGCAGATGGTTTCGGGGGAACTGGCCGCAAAATCCCGCGGCAACGGGGAGGACGAGCGCTCACCGGTTTCCGCCAGCGAAGTGACGCGCATCATTGAGCGCGCGCTCATTCGCAACAACGCTTACGATCTTGCCCGCAGCATCGTCACCCGCTATCAGCCGGATGGCTCCTCCAGCGACGAAGGCGATATGTTCCAACTCAATTCCAGCGCACCCATGACCTGCCGGGTGATCCGGCGGAATGGTCAGGTGGTGAACTGGAACCGCAACAAAGTGGAGATTGCCATCCGCAAGGCGTTCCTGTCACAGCAAATGGACAGCGCGCCGGCCGTGGATATCGCAACGACGCTCACGCAGCGCATCCAGAACGAGGGGATTCAGATGATCGGGATCGAGGAACTGCAGGACATCGTGCAGGAGGAGTTGATGAAGAGCGGCCACTATAAAGTGGCGGCGGCGTATGTGATTTATCGCGCGCACCGCGCGGAAGTGCGCGCCAAGTCCGAAGAGGAACTGCGCATTCAGGCCATCGACCGCCAGGAGAGCATGATCCTGGTGAAGCAGGCGGACGGCGAGACGTTCCTGTGGGACGGCCTCGATCTCCGGAAGCGCCTGGAGTTTGCCCGCATGGGTCTCGATCTCTGCCTCACCGGCGAGCACATCGAAACGGAGCTGCGCCGCTCGCTGTTCCCCGAGATGACGCTGGAGGACCTGAACCGCACCATCATCCTCAACTCGAAGAACCTCATCGAACGCGACGCGGACTTTGCGAAGTTCTCGGCGCGCATCCTCCTCACCTTTATCTACGAGGAAGTGCTGGGCTGGAACATCGTGACGGACGGTTTGTCTGCGCTCGGCGAATTCCACCGCCGTGCTTTCAAACGCAATCTCCGGCGGGGTGTTGAGATCGACCGCATCAATCCGAAGCTCCTTGACTTTGAGCTCGACAAGCTGGCGGCGGCTCTCGATCCGACGGCGGATTTCGAGTTCGACTTCCTCGGCATCCAGACGCTGTATGACCGGTATCTGATGGTGGACAAGACGCAGAAGAAATACCGCCGCCTGGAGACACCGCAGCTCTTTTGGATGCGGGTGGCGATGGGGCTCTTCGTTGGCGAAAAGTCGTCGGCGCGGACGGACCACATCATTGGGCTCTATCAACTTTACAAGAGCCGCCGTTTCTGCTCGTCCACGCCCACGCTGTTCAACAGCGGCACGCATCACAGCCAGCTTTCCTCCTGCTATCTCTACAAGGTGGACGACAGCATCGAGTCCATCATGACGCGCGGCATCGCGGAGAACGCATTCCTTTCCAAATGGGCCGGCGGCCTTGGCGGATCGTGGACCTCCGTGCGCGGCACGGGCGGATACATCAAAGGCACCAACGGCGAAAGCCAGGGAGTGATTCCGTTCCTGAAACTGCACAACGACCAGCTCATCGCCGTGAATCAGGGCGGCAAACGCCGCGGCTCCGGCTGCGCTTATCTGGAGACCTGGCACAATGACATCGAGGACTTCCTGCAACTGCGCGTGAACACCGGCGACGAGCGCCGCCGCACGCACGATATGAACACCGCGAACTGGATTCCGGACCTGTTCATGAAACGCATGGAAAGCCGGCAGAACTGGACGCTCTTCCGCTCCAACGAAACGCCGGACCTCCACGACCTCTATGGCCGCGCCTTTGAAATTCGTTATGCCCAGTACGAGGAAATGGCGAAGCGCGGCGAAATCTATGGCAAGGAAGTGGCGGCCATCGATCTGTGGAAAGGCATGCTGAAGGCCCTGTTCGAAACCGGGCATCCGTGGATCACCTTCAAGGACCCCTGCAATGTGCGCAGCCCGCAGGACCACTGCGGCGTCATTCACAGCAGCAATCTGTGCACGGAAATCACGCTCAATACGAGCTTTGAGGAAACCGCGGTGTGCAATCTCGGCTCCATCATTCTCGAAAACCACCTGGACGCGAAGGGGAACATCGATCACGAGAAACTGCGCAACACCGTGCGCGTCGCGGTGCGCGCGCTGGACAACGTCATCGATATCAATTTCTACCCGACAAAAGCTGCGGAAACCGCCAACAACCGCCACCGGCCCATCGGACTGGGTGTGATGGGACTGGCCAACTGCCTCTATCAAAAGAATGTGCCGTTCGCGAGCGAAGCGGCGGTGGAGTTCAACGATGAGATCATGGAGGCGGTGGCCTACTATGCTTATGAAGCCTCCAGCGACCTCGCGGTGGAGCGCGGCAAATATTCCTCCTACGAGGGATCGAAATGGAGCCGCGGTCTGCTGCCGCCGGATACGGTGGACCTGCTGGAGCGCGAACGCGGGCTGCCGGTGGAAGTGGCGCGCGGCCATCGCATGGATTGGGCTCCCCTGCGTGAGAAAATCAAACAGCAGGGCATGCGGAACAGCAATGTGCTGGCCATCGCGCCCACGGCCACGATTTCAAACATCATGGGCTCCACGCCGTGCATTGAGCCGATGTTCAAAAATCTCTTCGCGAAGAGCAACCTCAGCGGCGACTTCAACATGCTCAATCCCTTCCTCGTCCGCGACCTCAAGGCCCGCGGGCTCTGGAATCAGGAGATGCTCGATCGCCTCAAATATTACGAAGGCGAACTCAGCGAAGTGGATGAGATTCCGGCGGACATGAAAGAGAAGTATCTGACCGCGTTTGGCATCGATCATAAGTGGCTCATCGCCGCCGCTGCGCGCCGGCAGAAGTGGATCGACCAAAGCCAGAGCGTGAATCTGTTCCTTGCCGCGCCGGATCTGAAGGTGCTCAGCCATATGTATCGCGCCGCGTGGCGGTCCGGATTGAAGACCACCTACTATCTGCGCACCACCAGCGCCTCGAACATTGAAAAAGCGACGGTGAGCGGGAAGAAGAGTGTGCGTATTGTGGCCGAGGAAACCGCGTCCGCTGTGGAGCAATACACAGAGGAGGAAAAACAGGCGTGCAGTCTGGAAGCCCGGCGTCTTGGCATTGAATGTGAGGCTTGCCAGTGAAGCCTCCACGGCAGAGACAGTGAACGCGCGTGATTGACAAATGGATAGCTGCGAAGTATGACTCACGGGTGATCTTCGCGCTTAACAGTTATTCCTGATGCTTTGCAGCCGGGCGATTTGCCCGGCTGCTTCATCATATAGCGCCTCCGGACAGGGGGCGATCCCTGCATGGCAGTTTCCGGATGAACGGGAACGCCGTGTCTTCATCAGGATTACACCCGTTTTGTTATGTCTATTTCCCTGCCCGCCGTTGCGGACAGGAGGGGCCGCGCTGTGTCGCCGGCCGCTTCTCTATCGCTCCCGAAACAAGCAACCCGTCACGCGCCTGGCATCCTCGCCGGAGAACCATGGACTGCCTGCCATGTTCGCAATCTCAATCTCCGCGCCCACTGCCGGATGATGGGCCGCGCATGGCTTTCACACAAGCGGTCCGGGCATGATGCGTGCTTCCGGCTCTTCGCGCTTCTTTGCCAAATGGTGGAGGAGCGCAGCCGGATCTTTACGGATCTGCATCCCAATGAACTTCCCGCGGTGCCTGCGCTGTTCCGCATGTCATGGTATGCCCGCTCGTATGTGAGACGGCACTTTTTATGGGCGCCTGATCCGGCGGCGACGGCGCTGGAGCAGTGGCAGTCTCTTGTTAGTCATCTCTTCGAAAGATGGCCGGTCCCGGCTGTCTTTGGCGGAGTTTGGTTTGTGGCCGGTCCGGCGCAGCACATCGAGCGTGATTGGTATTGTCATGTGGCTTCGGGTGGAAGCCTGAGGCAACTGCCGGGCATGCCTTCTCTCAGGTCGGGAGCGGTGCGTGAAGTGCTGGCGGAGTTGCCGTGCGGAATGGCTAGGGAGTCGGTGCGGCGCGGGCAACTGACGGCGCTCCGGTGTCCGGAGCCGTTGAGGAACGCGGTGCTGTTGAGCCATATGGCGGTGGATTTTGCGAATGACGGAATCTGGATTCCGCTGCTGGAGAAGTACATCGCGGACCGCCGGGCGGATGTCGCGGACTTTGGTCTGGTGGTGGATGGCTTCCGGTTCATGATTCAGGAAAGCGGCACGCGCCGGGCTGCTGGAATGATGCGGCATCCGCTGCGGGAACTGGTATGCCATTGGAAGAGGAAGTGGAGGGAATACCTGTCGCATGCCATTCCGGATCATCCGGAGCCGGAGAAGGCGGATCTTCGTTCGCCGTGGCTGCGCGCGCGGATTGCCAGGTGGCTGGTGACGGTGTGGGAGCCGATGGCGGGCGTGGCGCCATTCACTTCGCGCTATGGCTCAAGCCGCCGCAGTTTTCAGCACTGGACCATTACGGAACTTTGCACGCAGAGGGACCTTGTCAGGGAGGGGGCCCGCATGCGACACTGTGTGGCGCTTTATGTGAAGCTGTGTCATGAAGGAAAGCATGCCATCTTCCACCTGCGGCTGCAGAGGTCCATGGGAGAGGACTTTGTGTACTTCCGCGCGTGGACGATACGGGTGAGAGTGGCGGTGCGGCGGGTGGTGGAGGTGAAAGGATACCGCAATCGTTACCCGCGCCGCGAGGTGATGGAAGTTGTTAGGATATGGGCCGCGCAGAACGGGCTCAAGGTCCCGTCATGGATGTAACATCCCCAGCACTATCAAATCCCCGGATTGTCGATGAAGCCCTCCAACTGCCGGATGCGGGTGGGGTGACGCATTTTGCGGAGGGCTTTGGCCTCGATCTGGCGGATGCGTTCGCGGGTGACCTGAAACTGGCGGCCCACGTCCTCAAGCGTGCGGCTGTAGCCGTCGATGAGGCCGAAGCGCTGTTCGAGGACGGCGCGCTCGCGTTCGTTGAGGGTTTCCAGCACGCCCTTGAGTTTGTCCTTGAGGATGGAGAAGCCGGTGCGCTCCATGGGATTGTCGGCGGCTTTGTCTTCGATGAAGTCGCCGAAGGTGGTGTCGTCGCCCTCGCCCACGGGGGCCTGGAGGGAGATGGGCGTCTGCGCCATCTTCAGCACGGCGCGGATGCGTTCGACGGGGAGGTGGATTTCGTCCGCGATTTCCTCCGGGATGGGTTCGCGTCCGAGTTCCTGCACCAACTGCTTTTGCACGCGCATCAGCTTGTTGATGGTTTCGATCATATGCACCGGGATGCGGATGGTGCGGGCCTGATCAGCGATGCTGCGGGTGATGGCCTGACGAATCCACCACGTGGCATACGTGGAGAATTTATAACCGCGGCGGTATTCGAACTTCTCCACCGCTTTCATGAGGCCCATGTTCCCCTCCTGGATGAGATCGAGGAAAGGCAGGCCGCGGTTGGTGTATTTCTTGGCGATGGAAATGACGAGTCGAAGATTCGCCTCCACCATTTCCTTCTTGGCGTTGTGAGCGTCGCGGATGTGTTTGCGCAGTTCGCTGAAGACGGCGTGGAAGTTCTCCACCTCGAACCATGCGGAACGCTCCAGTGCTTCGATGCGGGTCCGCGCCTCCGCGGCGCCGGACTTTTCCTTCAGCCGCTGCTGGGCGTCCACAAACTCCACCATGAAGCGGTCCGCCGTTTCGCCAAACTCCTCCATGGTCTTTTGTTTGAAGAAGTACTTGGCGTAGGTCTTTTGCAGGGAGGCGAGATTCTTTTTGAACTCCGCCTCATAACTGGCGCGGCGCCCGGGCTGCTTTGATTCCCGGGCTTTTTCCCATGCTGCCTGGGCCGCTTTCCGGCATTCGCGCACCTGACCATTGAGACGATTGAGGCCCTTGATGTAGCGCTCGCGGCTGTCGAATTTCTTTTCCATCACCACCCGGTCGCAACGCTCGTGGCTCTCGATCAGTTTTTGGGCGAGATCAAGATAGGCGTCGGCGATGAAACCGAAGGAATTGAGCACTTCGGTCATGGCGCTCTCAGCCTTTTCGATGCGCATGGAAATATCCACTTCCTGCTCGCGGGTGAGCAGGGGCACCTGTCCCATTTGCTTCAAATACTGGCGAACCGGGTCGTCCAGCGAGTCCGGGCGATCGAGCGGCTTTTCCTCGATTTCCTTTACCGGTGATGCGACCTGAGCGGGCGTTTTAACACGGTCCACCTCCGAGGCGTCGATGATATCGATCTCGAGATTCCGCAGACGCAGGATGATTTCCTCCACGAGGTCCGGCGAAATGATGTCGCCGGGGAGGGCTTCGTTGAGATCGTCGTACGTGACGTAGCTCTGCTCTTTGGCGAGCCGGACGATTTCGCGGATTTTTGACTGAACCTCCGGTGTGTCGATGGTGGCGTCCGGAGGCAGGGCACCCATCACGGCGGGGATGACGGGATTCTTGCGCGGACGGCCACGGCCCCGCTTGGCGGGGCTGGCGATGGAGTCTAAAGACGAAGAGACGGGTGCAGGAGCGGGGGGCGCTGCCATTTTGGGGGCTGGTGTTTTCCTCCCCTTGGCAGGGGCGGGGCGTGGGTGTCGGGTGGGAGATTTTCGCGCAGGCTTTGCTTTCTTCAATGGCGCGGATGTTTTTCGCGCTTTTTCAATACGCTTCCCGACGCTGCGCGGGGGCGCTGCGGTTTTTCGCGCAGGTTTCTTTTGCCGGGCCATGGATGAACAGCGGAGGGTGGGAACACGGCGGCAAAATGCCTAGCGCTCCAATTGAATATCCCGCGCCCTTTTATCAAGGTCAAGGTATTGCTTCTGAAGGTTTTGGAGTTCGGTCATCATGACGAGGACCTGATCAATAGGCAGGCCAGGCTGCTTTTGTTTGGTTTTGAGAATGTCGATCAGGCTGGCGATGTGCTCTTTTTCGAGGGCTATCGCCGCGCGCCTTGCGGAATCGGCGCCACCGGGAACGGAGTTGTCGTGAAGGAGCGCGGAGACGAGGGATTCCTCCTCCAGCGTGAGGGTGGCGAGCCATGCCGCGATGGTTTCGGGACGCGCCGGGTCGATGCCGGCGCGGAGGGCTTTTTCAATGAGATCGCCGCCGGGGAAAGGCGTCCACGGGAGCTGCGGCTGCTGCTGTGTCATCCATTGATGAGCATCCGCGCAGGTCAGGGCGAGTTTGAGCAGGTGGCGCACCGCGGAGTTGGCAATTTCAAGGACCGGACGCTGTTCCTGTTCCTCCTGGAAGGCAGCGGCATTGGCGGCGCGCTCGGCGGAGGCCTCAATGTTTTTCAGCATGGCTTTGGCGTGCGCCGTTACCATTCGGCGCAATTCCTCCACCGGCGCGGAGAGACGCATGGCGGCGCGGTGGATCGCGGAGTCCTGAGCCATGCGGTCTTTGAGTTTCGCGATGTTGCCCGCCACCTCGCTGAGCAGCCTCATGCGGTCCCGCATGTTGTTCGGGTCCAGCGTGGGCAGGCGGAGATCGATCAGCCAGTCGATGAAGTCCTGGGCCCCGTCGAGATTTTTGCGCAGGGCCTCCACGCCATCGCGGCGGATGAGGCTGTCAGGATCGTCTCCCTTCGGCAGCGTGGCGACCCTGACAAACATTCCGGCTTTGGACAGTTCCGTGAAACAACTCTGCGCGGCTTTGAAGCCGGCATTGTCGGAATCGAAACAGAGCACCACCTGTTCCGTGTGGCGCTTGAGGAGGCGCGCGTGCTCGGGAGTGAAGGCGGTGCCGAGAGGCGCGACGATATTCTCAATGCCGTGCTCGAAGCAGGTGATCATATCGATCTGCCCTTCACAAATGATGGCGGACTGGGCCTTGTGGATGGCGCGCTTGCTTTTATCGAGCCCGAAAAAGACCTCGCTCTTGCTGAAGATGGCGGTGGCGGGGGAATTCATATACTTCGCGGGCGACGACTCGACATCGAGAATGCGGCCGCTGAAGGCGATGACGTCGCCGTGGTCGTTGCGGATGGGGAACATCACGCGGTGTTTGAAGCGCGGGTATCCGCCGGCCTCGGGTTTTCCCTCTTCGCGCGGGGAATAGATGCCGCCCTGCACGAGTACCCCTTCCGTGTATCTTTTTTCGGAAGCCCATGTGCGATAGAGAGCGGGATTGGCCGGGGCGTAGCCGATGAGCCAGCCTTTCGCTACATCCGAACTGAGGCCGCGCTTTTTCAAATAGGCGCGGGCGTCCCCGGCGAGGGGACTCCTGAGAAGCATCTGGTGGAACCAGTGTGCGACATCGCGATGCAGGGCGAGCAGTTTCACGCGCAGCGCAGTCCTTTCCTCCGACTCAACAGTGCCCGCCTCCTCTTTGATGGCGATGCCGTACTTTGAAGCCAGCTTTCGCACGGTGTCGGCGAAAGGCAGGTTTTCGTAGTCCATGACGAAACGGATCACGGAGCCGCCCTTGCCGCAGCCGAAGCAGTGGAAGGTGTTCCGCGAGGGACTGACGTTGAACGATGGAGTGCGTTCCGAGTGGAACGGACAGCATGCCTGGAAATTCACGCCCGCGCGCTTCAGCGGAAAGTACGAGGAGACCACGTCCACGATGTTTACCGTGGCGATGACCTGCTGGATGGATTCCTCGGCGATGCGGGGCATGGGGAAAAACTTCAAACTTCAAACTGCAAACATCAAAGAAGCATCAAGTGACAAGCACCAGAGAAACATCAAGCATCAAGCACCGTCGCCTGAGGCGAAAGCACCAAGCTCCAGGGACCAAGCACCAAAGAACATCAAGCACCAATGCCGGTTAGGATCCGCAGCGGTAAGGCATGATGGATTTGATGGGGCGGGGAGAGGGGGGGACCGCTCAAGACGCTGAGCCACGGAGGAGGCGGGTGGAGGATGGCTTTGCGCCATTCAGGCATGGGATCGGGATTATAGTGGCGGAGGCGGTTGAATTCCTCGGCGGACATGGGGGCCGGAGGCGACGGCGGGGATAATGGATGA
>DASZQB010000057.1:0-11505 GCA_035550135.1 Verrucomicrobiales bacterium | reverse complement strand
CCGCCCGCCCGGGAACCTCAATCCCCCGGTTCTCCACTACCCGGCGAAATCAACCTCCGGCAATGCCGCCACACCGGAAATTAGTTGCGCCCCGCGCGGATTTCGGGCCAGGATTTTTACTAACTGACGAACTAGGGTTAGCGCATCCTGTGGACAGATGCCGGCGCAAAGGTGGGGATTTCCCGGAAACAAGTGGTCGATGAACTCGTCGGCGTCGGGGCGGTCACTGGTGAGCGTCCATGGGGATTGCTCCCAGAGATCAGCCAGGCCGCCCTGACGGGCGATGGTCGCGATGGCGGTTAGGTTCCGCGGTGGCCATGCCGGCCGGCGCGGGGGGAGAAGCAGGGGGCTAATGCCGGGCTGCCAGTGGCTGCGGGCATTGCGGATGGACTCCGCGATTTCGCGAGAGGCATTCCGCCCACAGCGGACGGTCGCGGCACTGACGATAACAAAGATGTCCGTATCTGTGCGCCATGGCTTCAAGGCGCAGACCGCACGGAAGATCCATTGGTGGAGGCCGCATCCAGCGGTTGGGGGCGAGCTGAGGAGATCGCGAATCCAGGGCGGGAGTTCCCGCTCCCGGAGGTTAGGTGGAAGCAGATACATAACGCAAATCATTTGCGCCAGCCGTCTCGCGAGGTAACCTGCACCAAACTCTGTCCATGGTGTTTAGCCGGTACCGTCCTCGCGGCGGGCCGGCTTTCTTATTGGGTGAGGGCGAGCTGAGCTTTCCGGCGGCGGGGACGGTAGGGTGTGGTAGGCCGGGCCGCGATGGTGTGGGCGGTCAGGAACTCATCGAGGTCTCCGCGGCGGAACCGGACGTAACCGCCACGGCTGATGTGGGGGATGGCCTTGGCGGCGCGCCAGTCATCAAGCGTGCGGACTTTGATTCCGAGATATTCAGCGGCTTGCGCTTTGGTGAGAAGTCCCGCGAGGGGAGTCTGGTCTGTGTTGGTTGGGTTGTTCATTTGGAATGCCATTCATTGGCGATTCCAAATTAGCTTCCGGAGGGTTTTCTGTTAGGGTGCGCGGGTGTCACACTTGCGGAGTCGAAAAAGCTCCGGCTTGTTCAAGTGTTCCAGGCCTTGTCACAGTTGGCAGTCGCTCAATGGAGTGGCGTCGCAAATTTATGCGATGCGGTCGCGGATTATGTGTTAGGAATCACTGGTGGCGCTGTCAAGCGCCGGGACGCGACTTTCTGCGTTTTTTATCGGATGCTCGAAATTTTGCTTCGTCACGCGCTGAGAAAAGAGGCTTCTCCTTGAGTGGCTTAGCCAATTTTGCGCCCTTTGCGCCCTTCGCACGTAAGAGGCGTTGCCTGATCGCCGGACCTTCGGTCTGATAGAAGTCGCGCAACTCGACGACATATTCAGGAAACTCCTTGGCAGTCACTATGTAATCCGGACCATGAGGAAGTACTATGCACGCGGGGGGGTGGGCTCTGGCGGTAGTATCGACCGAATTGGCTTTCTGCTCTTCCGTTGCCAATTCCTCAAACGTTATCTCCAGCGGGGGAAGATAGCGGCCAGCGCGAAGAGACGCTATACTCCGGGAGAGATACTCCCGGAAATAGCCCCACGCATTCTCCCGATTGTGCTTGTACACTCTTGGCAGAGCCCAGGCGATCACCTTCTCAAGCGTCGTGTAGCGGTCTCCTCCTGACACCTTACGAAAGTCCGATTTACGGATTGCGTTCAACAACTCCACACGGCGGCGCATTGCCTCGGTGTTTTCCTGTGTTTTTTTCAAGTGATCGACGCGGGGCCGACGCATCCGTCCCGCCGCGGCGTCCAGCAAAATCCGCGCGCGTTTGACGGCCTCCTCCGCCATCGCTTCAAACGGCGTCGCCCAGACTTCTGGATATTGGTAATCCTCCCCGGACTTTCGGCCTTTTCCCGTGGTAAGTTCTTCGATTGCTCTCCGGAACTCGTCATGGTTCATCTTTGTTGGATCAGTATCGTCCAAAGTGATAGAAGGCAGGAAGCGCGCTGCGAGGGTTGCGATCTCCAGTAAGGTAGGCTCCTGAGAGGCGGCTTTCTTGGTCGGCATGCTGACGCAGAGAGTATGCCCGGGAAGGATGGCGGGCAACAGCGCCCTTCGGCGGCACGTGCGTTAGGACGCTTTGGATTGCGGGAAGGGAACCGTATCAGCGGGCGGGGCGGGAACCACTTTCCACCATGCGGCGGCTTGTTCGGGGCTGGTCACGTTTTGATAGTTGGTGCGGACCACGGCGGGGCTGTTGCCCATTTCATCAGCTACCAGTGCGGCGTTCTTTGTCTCAGCCATTCGATAGGTTCCGAATGAATGTCTGAGCAGGTTTTCCTCCCATTCGATTTTGGCGTCGGTGGCGGCCTCATTGAGGCGGTTGCGATAGGGCGTCTCTGTGAGTCCGAGGGAAGCGCCGGGGACGCCTGCCAGTGGCTTGAGCCATGCGACGGCGCACGCGGGGATGCGGCACACGCGGCGGCGGTTTGTCTTGGTAACTTCGGAGGGGAGTTCGACGTAGGGCTCGTCGCCTTCGAGGTGAATGTGTTTCCATTGCAGGCGGTTGGCTTCGGAGCGGCGGAGTCCGCAGAAGGCCTGCAATACGAGCATGGCGCGCAATTCGGGCACGGCGGCGGTGAGCAGGGCGAAGGCCTGGGAGGGTGTGAGGATGCACGGGGCTTTGATAGCAACCTTGGGGCGCTCAATGCCGGTGAGGGGCGAGGAGGGCAGGTAGCCGCGTTTTACGGCGAGTCTGAATACGCTGCTGATGGCTTTGGCGTAATTGCCCCATGTCGTGGCGGACACGTCGAGGCGGTGCAACCATGCGTCCACGTCGGCAAGTTTCACGTCGGCCACCTGGCGCGCGCGCGTCCTGCATTTGAATTCCGAACCCGAAAAGGTGGCCGGAGAATTTGAAAGTCTTCGCCAATCTCTCGAAAAAGTAGTCGAGGAGTCCCGAAAGCGTCTGGAATCAATGAAGCGGGAGGGAGGGCATTTTGAGCCGCTGCAACTCCGGCCGGCCAACCGGCTTTTTGGTCAGAGCAGTTATCCGTTTCGGGAGGCCTTTCTCAGGTGCACGCAGGATGTTTGGCTCGCCCCGCTCGAAAAAATTGCCTTCGACAAAGATCCGGAAAGCGCCCGTAAACACATCAATGATTGGGTGGAGCAACAGACGGCAAAACGCATCGTCAACCTGTTGCCCGCACGCAGCGTGAATGCCGGGACTCGATTAGTGCTCGTGAATGCCCTCTACTTTAAAGCCGCGTGGGAGGACGATTTCAATCCGGAGGCGACGAAACAGCTCCCGTTCTTTGTCAGTGTGGAAACGCCGGTGAAGGTGCCGACCATGTTCCGGAATGCGCATTTTGGTTATCGCAGACAATCGGGTTACACCGCGGCGACGATTCCCTACACCGGCGGTGAATTGCAGTTTCTCATCATCATCCCCGATTCCAAAGACGGACTTCCCGCCCTCGTGAAGTCATTATCGGGGGCCGAATTGACCGGGCTATCCAAATTGGACGATGATCGCGAAGTCCAGCTTTACCTGCCAAAATTCAGAATTGCGTCGCCGACAATGCCACTTGAAAAGCATCTGCAATCTCTGGGAATGAACGCTCCATTCGATGTTCCGCCCGGCAGCGCGGATTTCAGCCGCATGGGCCCACGCGATCCCCGCGAACGCCTGGTTCTTTCCGATGTCTTTCATAAGGCGTTCCTCGCGCTCGACGAACACGGCACTGAAGCAGCCGCGGCGACAGCGGTCGCATTGGGCTTGCCCGGTGCCATCAAGGAAAAGCCGGAGCCTGTCGAATTGCGGATCGATCACCCGTTCTTATTCGCAATCCAGCATCGGAGTTCGGGCATTTGTCTATTCCTGGGACGTATGAGTGACCCTCGCGGATGATACTTATGAGAACCCGGCCCGCTTCCCGCTGGTCTCGCGGTTTTCTCTTTTCGCGGGCCTTTGGCACGTCTCGCTCTAGCCTGCGCTGCACTGGGTTTCCCCGGCCTGAAGAGCGGCGAGGGCTTGTTCGTTGGGCTTGTTTTTCTTTGACCCGGACTCGGCGGATGCGATAACCTGGGTAATGGATATCATTCTTATGGTATTGGCACGAGGTGCGACTTTGTTTTCGACGGTAGTGGTCTGCGCCTGGTCCGCTTCGGCGGCAACTCTGATTGAGGAGGGATTCGAATCCGGAATGCCCGGGGCTCCGTGGGAGACTTCCGTGTCCGCAGAAGGCAGAGTCACTGCCACCACCGAATTCCAGCCGGCCACAGGCACCAAACATCTGGTGCTCGACGATACAACGACGAATGAAGTTTATTCGGCGGCCCACCTCACCCTCCGGCTCGATCTCTCTCAAAAGAAAGACGTGCAGCTTTCGTTCAAAGCACGCAGCCTCGGCAATGAGCCGCATCCCCCGCCGGCGGGGAGCTATACCACGCATCTGTATGACACCGTTTCCTACAGCGTGACGGGCGGCAAATCGTGGCGGAGCATCCGGTCGCTGGCCACGCTGGGAACCGAGACCGAGTCCATCAGTGTGTCGCTCGATCCGATCCTCACGGCAGCGGGCGATGCCTACAATGACGCCTTTCTGATACGGTTTACCAACTATGACAATGGCAGCGCCCCGGCTGACGGCATTGCGATCGACGATATCAAGGTGGAGGCCGAGCCCGATCAGCGCGTTTCTCTGGAACTTCCAGCCTCCGTGGTCGAGGGCTCCGGGCCTCACGATGGCTTTGTGATTCTGCGATTTGCCCGCGACAAAGACCTGGTGGTCCAGCTCGCGTCCTCGCCGGCGGGTGCACTGCTTTTACCCGCCACAGTCACGGTGCCGTCAGGTCTGTCGGTAGCCCCGTTTACCTTTTCCGTCCCGGATGATCAGGCGGTGAATTTTACCCGGGTGGTCAACGTGAATGCCACCGCCGCCGGCGCGGCATCGTCTCCTGCCCTGATCACTGTTACCGACAACGAACCGAAACCCGCCGTTTCGCTCGTGTTGCCGGCATCCATTACCGAGGGCAGCACCCCCGCGAACAACGCGTCCATTGCAGTTTCTCCGCCCGCGGTGGTGCCCATAACCTTCACGCTGTTCGCGGTGCCTCCTGCACAGGTCACCATTCCATCGTCCGTCACTCTTCCCGCCGGCCAGACCTCGGTGGCATTTACCATCCGGGCGATTGACGACACCGCGCTCGACGGAGACCCCTCCGTGACTATCACCGCACAGTCTCCACAGACGGGCACAGTCACCGGCCCGGTCACGGCCATCGACAATGAGCAGCCTGCACTGAACATCGGTTTTCCGGCCGCGCTGGTGGAAGGGCAGCCCGGGACTGCGACGATCGCCATCAACGCGGTGAAATCCACGGATACCGTCGTCAATCTCGCCGTGTCCCCGCCCGGCACGGTGACTTTCCCGGCCACGGTCACGATCCCGGCGCGCTCGACTCTTACCTCCGTTACGCTCACTCCCGTCAACGATGTCATCGTCAATCTCACGCGAACATTCTCACTCTCGGCGTCGGGAACCAGGCTGACCGGCGCGACACGCACCGGCACCATCACCGACGACGAGTTGCCGCCGGTCCTGCGCCTGACGGTGCCCCCGAATCTTCGCGAAGGAGAGACGCCGGTGAATACCGCTGCGGTTTCCCTGTCGTTCCCGCTTACGTTTCCCATCAGCGTGCAGGTGACCGGAAACCCGGCGTCCGAGATCGTCGCGCCCGCCCCGGTAGCCATTCTTGCGGGCGCCGTTTCCGTGCCGTTCTCCCTGCGTGCCGTGGACGATGACCTCATCGACGGCCCCAAAACCGTGACTCTCTCCGCTTCGGCGACCGGTCTCGGGTCCGCATCCGCCATCACGACGACGGTCGATAACGAAAGCCGCACGCTGACTCTCACCGGTTCTGACAAACTAACCGAGGGAGGCATGGGCTACTTCCGGGTTTTCATTCCGGGGAAACTGACGTTGCCGCTTCAGGTCACACTGGTCTCGCTCGATTCCGCGACAGCGGCACTGCCCGCCTCGGTTACCATACCCGCGGGCACGACCGAGGTCTTTTTCTCCATTTCCGTCCCCGACAATGTTCTCCGGGACGGCAAGCGGCTTGCGAGGTTCCGCGCGACCGCGGCGGGGTTTACGGAAAGTGCGCTGTCCATTCCCGTATTCGACAACGACATCGCGGGATACCGCGTCTCGCTTCCCTACGATGTTTTGATCGCGGGAAGGGAAGTCTGGGGCGTGACGGTCAGCGCCCTCGATGCGGATGGTCTGGTGCTTGCGGACTATAGAGGCACGTTTGGTTTGCACGTGGTTCGTCCGGATGGCAGCATCTTTCCTGTCGTGCCATCCGCCTCCATTGGTTCCCTGGGGAACTGGAATGGCCGTTTCACCCTCCCGGCGGGGGAAGTCGCCGGAGTGCGCGGACCCGTCAAGATACGCGCGGTTGATGACGCCGACTACCAGGGGGACTCGGTCGAAAAGGATGTAGCCGTCAGTCTAGGGTTTGCGGCGCAGGATCTCGTCTTCGACAAAACGCGCGGCCGCATTTATGGCTCGGTCGCTGCCGCCACCGACAGTCCTTATGCCAACAAAGTCGCGGTGATCGATCCCGTGCAGCGGACCGTGGTGGGAGAAATTCCAAGCCATCAGGATCCCGGCCCACTCGCGATGTCGGCTGAAGATCGCTATCTTTATGTTGCGCAGAACGGCAACCGGACGGTGGGAAAAGCAGACCCGAACCAGCTCACCATCACGTCCTCCTTCACCATTGGAACCGATCCGATTCAGGGGCTCCTTCGTCCCTGGGCCGTGGCATGCCCTGACGACGATCCCGAGGTGGTGGTTGTCGCCCGGGGGATTCAAGTCGTGCCCCCGCGTGTTACGATTGGGGTTTTCGACGGGGGTATTATGCGTCCTGTTACTGTGGAGGGAGGCTCACTTTTGGAGGCTTCTTCGGACCCTTCCGTATTTTTTTCGAATCAAGAAATCTCGGGAGCTCATCTCACACGGCATATCATAACGGAATCGGGCATCGAATCGTTCACGCCCGCTTATTCACCGTTTTCGGGAGGTGCCTCCTTCAAGGCAAGCGGCCATTCCCTTGTTTCTGCAAATGGATTTATAGCAGACGATGAAACTCTCGCGCAAACTGGCGCATTGCCCGTCGTCGGAAGTAGTGCGATGTGCGCGGAACCAGGCGGCCGGGTGTTTTTCGTTGAGAAAAAGGACATCAATGCAAATTCCCGCGACAGAATCCGTTCTTACGACATTGCCTCGCGGCTTCCCATGGGGGAATTGGTCTTCCCCGAGTCACTTGATGCCAGCCGTGGAATGATCCGGTGGGGTGAGAACGGGATCGCCATCCGCACGCTTAACGACACCCTGCTCCTGGAAAGCCGGAAGCTGGTGCCCTCTGCCACACCGGTTGACCTTCAAATGAACTTTCGCCCGGAACGGACGGCGGTGCCATCCGGAACTCCGGTCCGCTATCTCCTGGAGGTCGTGAACGCCGGCGCAGTTGCCGCCACTAACATCCGGCTCGAAACGGCTTTCTCTTCCGGTCAGCAGTTGTCCTCAGTGACTGCGTCCAGCGGAATCCTGACATCCACGGGCCAGAGTTGGTTCTTGACCGTGCCGTCTCTGGCGGCAGGCGCAAAGATCGAGCTCACCGCGGAGGCCGTTCCCGCCGCCCCCGGAATCGTTTACGCCACGGCGCGCGTTTCGTCGGCGAGCCCTGATACCGCCTTCGAGGACAACCTTCGGGCCGCCATCGTTACCACCGGCTTCAATCCTTCAATGGGAGTCCCCAATCGCCTCAACCTTCGCGCCAAAAACCTTCTCTACGATACGTCGCGCGACCGGTTGTGGGCCGTTCTCCATGAATCATTGCCCGCGCCCTTGTGCAACGCGCTGGTGTCCATCGATCCGGTCACCGGAATCATCACGTTGGATACCCGCCTTGATGCCTATATCTTCCCGGGCATATTCGAATTATCATCGAACGGCCGCTATCTCTACGCCGCCATCTCCGGTTATGTTTTCCGGGTCGATCTCGCGTCCTCTCCGCGCTCGATCACACGGATTCCTCTGCCAGTCAGTGCTCAAGGTTATGCCCAACAAGTGGGCGCTCTCGCGACACTTGAGGGCGATGGCACAAGCTTTGTCGTCGTGGGCTTGTACAATAACCACGTCATTGCCTTCGACGGTGCCGTCGCTAGACCGCGGGCTCTGCAGAACTCGTATAGTGTGACCCGTATTGCCCGCTACGCTCCGAATCGCTTTACGGGATTTAACGGTAACAGTGGCGGCAATGCCTTTGATTTGTTAATTACCGGCGAAGGAGTCACCGTTGGCACGGTTACACCCGGAATCCTGTATGGGACTGCCATCGCCGGGGGCGCGGGGCACGTTCTCTCGTCATCCGGAGACCTCATCGACGGCGCGTCGCACACACTCGTGGGCACTCTTCCAGACGGCTTCCCCTTGATCGATGCCGAACACCGGCGCGCCTGTTCTTTAGGTCAGGACGGCCTTCTGCGCGCCTACAACCTGGACGATGCTTCGGCACAGGGATCAATAAAAATGACCGACCCTGACTTGGGCAGTGATTTTTCGCTCGTTCGTGAGGGTCTGGACGGGTTCGCCGTTATCGATAGGGACGGCTCGATCGTACTGGTTCGCTGGTCCGGCACCATTCCGCCCGGAAAGGACTCCGACAACGATCACCTTCCGGATGCATGGGAAGCGGCTCACTTTCGCACCCTGCTCGTCGGGGCGACAGAGGACACGGACGGTGACGGCCTTGCAGCGGGCCTGGAGTGGGCCTTTGCAACGTCGCCCGCACAATCCGATCCATCGCCCGTTGGAATTGTCCTGGCCGGCCCGGCCCAGCTTCGCCTGACCCATCCGGTCCGTAAAGGGCTCCAGGGCCAGTCACTGAGTTATCAACTCAGTGAAAATCTTGTCGAATGGACGAATGTCACACCTTTGAGTAGTGAAGTGACCGGCACGCGAGTTGTAGATGGAGCCGAGGTTGAAGACGTGGTGGTCAGCCTTCCTGTCGGTATGGATAAGAGTCGCTACGCAAGAGTGGCATGGTGGTCGGGCGGTCCCCCCTAACCCGGGCCAACGAAGGCTAAGCCAGGTTGGATGAGGTTGGATGCCTGCTCCGGAAATCGTCCCTAACGCGTTCAAAGCGGCAGCGCCGTTATTTCCACGTCGATTCAGCCGGTGGCGGAGCGGGCCGGGGAATTTTGTTCCGGTGCGCATTCCACAGTTCCCGGACGAACTTCGGTCCTGAGATGGACCCTTGCCGGGGGAATTCGTGCACTGGAACGGCGGTGAGATCTCTGAAACCGGCCTCTTTGATTCGCCGCACAAAAGGGGTGTCGTCCTCGGTCATCCAGCGATCTACATAGGCAAAAAAAGCGTCGTGGTTCCAGACAGGTTCAGCATGAAGAAGTCGCGCCGCGAGCGCCTGAGCCACCCACGCGCTGCTGGTGTTTGCGCGGCGATAAGCTTCGCTGGCAGGCAAATCACGGGGATTCTTATTGGGCCAGTCCGCTGGGCGAAACAAATCGAGCGGCCCCCAACCGCTCTCCCAGTTGCCGCGATTGCCGCCGGAGCCGGCGAGAGAATGGCCGGTGAAGATGGCCCGGGCGCCTGTCCATCCAGAGATGTAAGTTTTGTCGCGGTATTCGTACGGGCAGAATGCGGTCTGATCGTCCTCGCCGAAGTGCAGTTCAGGCCGGCCTTGTGAAGGTGAGTGCATCTTCGCATCGCCAAGCATCATTCCGGCGAAAATGATCGGCCACTTTCTGCCGCTGTTGAGTCCTCCATGCGCGGGCCATGTTCCTCCGGTGCGAGCCACGCCCCATAAGTCGATGCCGGCCTGCACAAGGTTTATCAGCAGTCGTTCTTTCTCCTCTTTGGGATAATCGGTTAGAAGGAGCAGGCTGGCTTCGCCAGCGGTTTGCGCCATGAATTGACCGTAATGAGGGAGATTTTCGACCGGTGCCGCGAATCCAAACACCACCGTGTCCAGCCATGGCTTTTGCAGCGCGGTGATATATGAGGTGAGTGTTTTAGGCGCAGAGGAAGTATGTGGCAGCCGCAGCAAGAGATCACGGCGCAGGTTTCCGGCGCGGAAATTGCCACTGCCGGCGGCGTCGCAGTAAGAGGGACGAAATGAGTCCGGCGGCAGCGCCTGAGCGACGCACGACAGAACCGCGGCAACGCGCAATGGGTCCACGTGCTGCCCGCTGAACTTTGTAATCTCCCCGTTGCGCCGGCTGATGGTGGAAACCAGCGCATCGCCGGGTTTCATCTGTATGGGCAGGCGGGCAAAGCGACCCGGGTCGTACCATCCGGCGGGAATGCGGCTGTCAAAACCGCCGGTCTGGCTTTTCCCCTGCGGATTGAGTTCAGAACCGTTTCTGGCCTGCTTTCCCGGAAATTTGCTTTCCCGCACTTCGTCGCGATCAATCAATTCCCCGACTTCTGCACCCCACTGCGGCTTGGGATCGATGTCGATGATGTTAACCGGACCAACGGCGTAAAAGTCACCGTTAACAAACTGCCCCACGCGCGCGGGCCGGTCAAAGGTCCACGAGATTCCATACTGACTGACACGCTGGCGAAGCGGCAACTCATCAGCCACCGCAGCACCCGCAAACAAACACGCGCAGAGAATGAACGCGATGGCTCTCATGACGCCACCGTGCCGTCGTCTTCCATCCTGTCAAATTCGCGCGCCGGTTTTGAATCCTATGCCGGGACAGAAGACCTACAATCCCTTCGCCGCGACATACTTGATGAGGTCCACCACGCGATTGGAGTATCCCCATTCGTTGTCGTACCAGCTGATCAGCTTGAAGAACCGGCTGTTGAGTTCGATGCCGCTGCCGGCGTCGAAGATGGAACTGGCCGGATCGTGAATGAAGTCCGTGGACACCACTTCGTCAGCCGTCCACGAAAGAATTCCCTTCAGATAAGTCTCGCTGGCCTTCTTCATCGCCGCAGAGATCTCCTGATAGCTGGTGTCCTTCACCGTCTTCACCGTGAGATCCACTACTGAAACCGTCGGCGTCGGCACACGGAAGGACATGCCGGTCAGCTTGCCCTTCACTTCCGGTATCGCCAGTCCCACGGCCTTGGCGGCCCCGGTGGTGGACGGGATAATGTTAATCGCGGCGCTGCGCCCGCCCTTCCAGTCCTTCTTGCTGGGACCGTCCACTGTCTTTTGCGTGGCCGTATAGCTGTGTACCGTCGTCATCAGGCCCTCCTCCACACCAAAGCCCTCTTTGAGCAGCACGTGGACCACCGGCGCCAGACAGTTCGTCGTGCACGACGCGTTGGAAATGAGGTGGTGCGCCTTCGGATCGTATTTCTCATGGTTCACTCCCATGACCACCGTGATGTCCTCCTCTTTGGCGGGCGCGGAAATGATCACCTTTTTCGCGCCGGCGGTGAGGTGACCCTTGGCCTTGGACGCTTCCGTAAACAA
>DASZQB010000056.1:0-16600 GCA_035550135.1 Verrucomicrobiales bacterium | reverse complement strand
CTGCTTCGCCAGTTCCACAAGGTCGTCCCCCTCTTTCTCCTCTGCAATCCTCAGACTGGCCTGGCGCATAAACGCCTGAGAGCGTGTGGCCGGAATTTCCGAAAGCAGTTTGCAGATCCCGTCATGCAGTTCCCGGCGTTTCGCTTCGAGTTCCTTTTGTTTCGCACCGCGCGTGATTGACGGAGGTGCCGGTGTCGCTGGTGAGGAGGAGGATATGGACGAGATGGTTATGGATGACGATGACGACGAGGTTCGTGCCTTTGAATAAAGGGAGGAAAGCGTGATCTTATCCTGCGTACCCTGGCGAACACAGTAATCCAGCGCCGAGACAGCCCATCCCCATTCCATGCCAGGCGTATTCCGGTGCTTCTCAATCATTCTCCGCAGAATCTCCAAAGCGGCGAATTGAGAATCGAGCCGGTTCGAGGAGCCGAAGAGATAGGTGAAGTTTCCATCAAGAGCTGAGAGGGATTCAGCAGGCGCGGCGTCCATCAGAGCCCAGGCCTTTTCGACGTCCGGTTTTTCATCGTTGATGTAATTCGCCGTACAGCTCAGGCGCAGTTGCAAATCCCTTGGCCGGACGGACACCGCTTTTTCATACCACTCGCGTCCGCCCTTTTTGTCTTCAAAGACCGTGAGAAGCCAGCCGTATTCGGAAAGACCCGAGGTGGCATTCTCTGCGGGCTTCATTTGCTGCAGCACATCCTCCTTCAAATTCAGCCGCGTGGCAAGGCGGACAAGCCCCGTGGTATCGCGATAGTACCCTCCGGCACCCGTCACGCCGCGGGCGGCCGTGCGGATTTCCCGCATCAGCAGCGTCATGCCCTTCTCCTTCTGGCCCTGTTTGAACAACTGCTCGATCTTCACCTCCGGCGTGGCCTGCGCACCCGAATTCCTCATATTCGCAGGCGTTGGCCGGGCTGTGGCAGCATTGGCCGCCAGCAGCTTTTCCGCATCCTCCGCCAGTCCCAGCGCCGAGAGTGCCGATGCCATCGCTTCGCGTTTCTGATTGTCGAGCTTGGTTTGACGCAGCCGCACCACGGCATCCCGTGCAGCGGTGAAATCCGGCGTGTCCGGCGCGGGATTGAGCCCTCCCAGCGTAATGATCCCCAGCAGATAGCGGTCCACGACGGCACGATCGTCGCGTGTCAGGGGCAGGAACTGCGTGCGCCGCAGCCATTCTAAAGCCTTGTCAGGCTCGTTCTTGCTGGCATGCCAGCCGGAGAGAATGGTGCATACTGCCGCGCCGGGTTCGGGCAGCGCCTCCGCAGCCTTCAGCATCTCCGTAGTCAGTTCCTCATCGTTGAATCGCAGCCCGAGAAGAATGCGGATTACCGGATCTTTTGCCGCACGCACGGCCGTTTTGAATTTGTCCGATTCCTCAGGCGGCACATTCAGGTAAAAATTCCCGCCGCTGTCATCGAGACCCCAGCGCTGAGTAACTGACGAAGGAAACTGCGGCAGCCGCTTGGGAGGGAAGGGGGGCTCCGAAATAAACTGGTTGGAGGAACTGCTGTAGTAGGAGCGGTAAGGGCTGTTGGCCTGCGCGCTGGAAGACAGTGCTTCCGCCAATTCCGTCTCCAGTAATTGAATCATTCGCGGCCAGTCATACCGGTTCATGCAGGCCTGGAAGATGGAAGCCTGCAATTGAATGCGGGCCTGTGATCCGGCCGGCAGCGCCGCGTACATCTTTTCCAGTTTATCCGTGATGACTTTCGCGAGTTCCTTGCGCTCCGGTTTCACGCTCGTGTTTTCGCTGCTGCCCATCCACGTCACGTTCGCCAGACTGTAGCTCAGGCTGTCGATCGGCTGTTCAATGCGCGTGAGCAGTTCGATCCCCTCTTTGAGAAGAGGCATGTCCGCCGCATCGTCATGACGCAGCAGGGAAAGAAACGCCATCGCGGCGAGCTGCGGATAGCGCTCTTTGAAGCGGCTGAAAGCCTCGCGCAGTTCCGGCGCATAACGGCCCGCGGGATTGTACGTCATCTGCAGGCACAGGAGTGCGAGAGCGTAGTCCTCTTTGGGAGCCGCCTTTATGAGGTTAGCGACCGGTGCCGAAATAATGTTGCTGTAACCGGTGCGGCGCGTCACCTCCGTCAGGTGCTCGGCCCACACAAGGCCCCGGTTCGCAAGGTCCTTCTTCATCGCCGCCACCTCCTGGTCCTCCATTCCCTGCGCCAGCGTGGCAAGATGCTGCAGGGTCAGCGTCCGCATTTCGTAAATGTCGGAGGGAAGGTAGGGTGCCATCGGCGTGCCGCTGCTCCCCACGTAAGTCGTCACGCCGTTCACCGTGGTATAGTATCCCGATCCGCCCGAACGCTGCCGGTGAGTGTAGGCGGAACCGGAGGAACTCATCAAATCCGTGATCTGCACCGCGGCCTCCGGCGCATGGCGGCGAAGCACCGCATACTGTTCCCGGTATTTGTTGGGACGCGCGCCCTGCATTTCCTTCTCCATGCTCATCATCTTCACGAACACATCGCGGGCTTCGTCGTTCCTCCCCGTCTCCTCCAGCGTCAGACCGTAAAGATAACGCAGGCGATAATTGTCAGGGTATTTTACCAAAAGCGGTTTCAGGAAGGTCTCCGCCCGCTCCCACTCACCGGTCCCAATGACCGACATCGCCAGCGTTTCCACCGCACCCGGATCGAGCCGCTTGGCGGTGTCGATCTCCTCCATCATCTTGATCGCCTCCTCGTCCTTGCCCAGCGCGAACAGCAACTCCGCGATCTTCTGCGTTGCACGATTGCCCTTGTCCAGCGGACGCGCTTTGCGCAGCGTTTCCAGTGACAGGTTCAATTCGCCCTGCGTCTGCTCGATGCGCGCAATCTCCATCAGCAGGTCGAAATCGTCCGGCTTGATCCGAGCCGCTTCCAGCAAAGCCGCGCGCCTTTCTTCATAGCTTCCCGAAGTTCGGTAAATCTCTGACAGCGCCAGCAATGGAAGCGTCGAGCCGCGGTTGGTGCGTCGGCGCTCTTCAAAGCTCTCCACCAGTTCTTTGGTGCGGCCCTGCTGCTCGGCAGTCTGTGCCATCTCACCCACCCATCGCAGTTTCGCTCCCGGATCTTTGCCGTCCTCATAGAGCTGCTCCAGAATGCGCTGCGCGTCCGCCAGCCGGCCATCCTCACGGTAGCGCCGCGCCAATCCGGCTTTGAGGTCTTCGTTGTCAGGAAACATCTGCGCGGCCTGGCGCAGGACCTTGAGCGACTCGGTGGAACGTCCTGACAGCGTGAGCAAATGCGCTTCCGTTTCCCACGGCTGCACCGCCCCCGGAGAAAGACGCTTCCACTCCGCCGTCCATTTCAAGGCATCTTCAAGCCGGCCCGAACGCTGGTAAAGATCCACCAGCCGCTGCACGGCAGCCGTCTTCCGGCCTTCCGGCAACTCAATCACCTTCATCATGGCTTCCGCCGCTTTCAACGGTTCGCCGCGCGTGATGAACAGCCGCACCTGAAGCGATCCTCCCAGTTCCGGCATCCCCGCAGTCACTTTCCCCAGCAACTCCTCCGCCTTCTTCGGATTCCCAAGACTCTCGTGCAAAGCCGCGGCCAGACTCAACTCCTGAGGTGTCGCCCCCTCGCCGATTTCCTTGATCACCTCCTGCTCCTTGTCCAGCGAAGTGATAATCTTCACCGCATCGTCGAGCGCCGGCTCGAGGTCCAGGGCATTGTTTGTCAGGGTAATGCGGCGGCGCGCCCACGGAAGGGCATCGGCCTCGCGCTTCACTCTCACCGCAGAGGCCACGAGTTCCGCCAGATAAAGAGGATCATTTTCAAAATCCTTCAGCCTTGCGTGCAGAATATCAAAAGCCGCCTGCATTTCATTCCGCGCGGCGGCCAGACGCGCCACCTGCAGCGTGCGCTCGCGGTTCTTTCCCGTCGCCAGTTTTTTCCACACCGCCACAGCCTCCGCTTTTTTGTCCATGCCATGCAATGTCACCGCCTGAGCCTCCGCGATGGCTTCACTCTCCGGCAGCGCAGTGGCGGCTTTAGTTAGAAGCTCCAGCGCATCGCTGCTGAGCCCATAGCGCTCCATCAACGCCGCCGTGCGCAGCCAAAGCCCTTCCTGTTTGGTGGACTTCTCAATGAACTGAAGCAGTGTGGCGCGGCATTGATCCGTCTCCTTGTTTTGGAAATACAAATCCGCCAGCCGCGGCAGCAGTTCCAGATCGGTGGCATGCTGCACCGTCAATTCCTTCATCTGTGCGATGGCTTCCGGCAGCTTCTTCAGCACCGCCATCTGCTCGATATACGTCTCCCTCAGCGCACGGTCACCAGGTGTTAGGGCGAGAATTTCCCGCCAGGCCTTCAGCGCCGGCTCGGGCTGACCCTCCCCCGTCAGCATCCTTGCCTGCGCAAGGCGCAAGGCGAGACGCTTCGGCTCCGCTGCGATCATGGTTTGGAGGCGTTCCTTCAGACCGGTGATATCATCCTCCCGCCGGTAAACCTGCTCGATCTGACTGATGATCTCCTTCTCCAGCCACGAATCCGAACCGGTCTCCGTGAGCGTGGCGGCATAAATATCCACCGCTTCCTCCCGTTTCCCCGCGCGCTGCAAAATGTCGCCCAGCCGCAACCGGCGCAAAACTCTCTTCTGCGGATCTTTTGTTAGCGAAATGAGTTCCCGCGACGCCGTCGCCGCATCGTCCATCTGACCTTCCGAAACCAGCAGCTCAATGATATCCTCCCGCAGTTCCTCATTTGCCGGGCGCGCTTTCACCAGCGCGCGGAAGACCTCCGTCGCCTTGTCAGGCTTTCCGCTGCGAATGAACAGCCGGCCCTGAAACTGCCGGATGGTCAATTCCAATTCCTCACGCGGTTTCGCGGCGCCAGCCTTTTCCAAATCTCCCAGCGCCGTGTCGAAATTGAGTGTCCGCGCTTCCACGACCGCCTTTTGATACCACGCATCCGCGCTTCCCGGGTCTTTCTCCAGAGCCGTGCGGAACTGTGAGATCGCCTTTACGCTGTCTCCCTGCCGCGCATGGAAATAGGCCAGCAGCAGGTGATTGGCCGTGGTCCCTTCCGCGGCGGCGCGGGCAGCGAGAAACTTCTCCAGATCGTCAAGGGTCGCCGTATCGAGCCATCCGTTGAAGAACCGGTCAAAGAGATATCCCGGAGCGGGCCGTTTGAGGAGCATCTCGTAGTGCTTCCGAACTTTTTCCGGTGGGGCCTCCTGAGCGGAAAGCGGTGCCAAAAGAGCGAGAAGTGCAGCGATCGCGGCACCGGGCGTAACGGGGACAGGGATCTTCATAGCAGGTTCACATTTTGCAAAGATTCGTGCGGATTCGCCAGGGGTTTTCTGCGAACTTTGCGGGTCTGTACAACCGGGAATGTAAAATGTTCAATCATTTGCGCTGCCCCGGCGATTCCGCTCATATGAAACCCTGCCGTTTTCTCCTCCTCTTCGCCCTCTGCACCGCCGGCGTCTCCGCTCAGTCGATCACCTACAACGGCTTCGATTTCAGCTCCGGCCAGCCGGTTTCCACCCTGCGGGATATGTCCCCCTCGGGTGCCAATGACCGCGCCATTGACACCATCCTTACGGAGCCCGGCTTTCCCGCATGGTCCCGGGACGGCTCTACGCTGGCTCTCAGTTCACCCGATCCCCTGCGACCAAACAAAATCAGCCGTGACATTTACCTCATGGACGCGGCCACCACGCTCGTCCGGAAAATCCACACCTTCGAAGACTTTGCAGACGCCCAGGGATTCCACACTCTGCTGCCGGTCGCCAAGGCCTTCTCCCCCGACGGAAGACGTCTCGCCGCCACTGTGTTCCTTCAAACCGGCGTCGTCAATTCCGGCACCAGCACTCTGCCGCTGCTCTATCTTTTCGATACCTCCGGGCTGGAGCCGCCGGTCGTTCTCGCTCCCGCCAGCCTTCAGGATGAAGTGACCCTCGGCGGCATGGGCTGCGACTGGTCGTCCACCAACCAAATCGCATGGCCCGGAAGTTGTGGCACTCCCTACTTCTACAACGGCACGCTCTCCACGACGACAAACGGCACCTGCATCTACATCCTCCAGCCTAACGTAAACGCTCCGCAGGCGCGCCAGTTGACTTTCCCCACCGTCCGCGCCGACGGCAACGCCTTTGTGATGCAGCAAAAAGCGCAGGTGGACTACGCCCCCGCCTTCTCGCCCAATGGCAACTTCGTGGCCTATGTGCGGGCCACGCGGACCAAAGAAATCCCGCTCAATTTCCCGCCGGATCAATGCAGCATCCGCGTCGTCAATATCAATGGCACGGGCGACACGGAAATCCTCAGGCTCAATCCCGGCTTCTGGATCTCACAAATGTCATGGTCGCCCGACGGCAATCAACTCGTCTTCGACATGGGACCGCAGCAGATCATCAACGGGCAGCCCGTCGCCCTGCCAGTGGCTAACGCTGTGGAAATCCACAGCCTGAACATGAACACCCTGACGCCATCGCCTCTCCACGCCGCCCCCGCCGCATGGCCTGCATGGCGTCCCGGAGTCACCACTCCTCCCGTCGCGCTCCCGAAACTGGACCTGCGCCTGGTGCCGGGTTCGAACGACATCGAACTTACATGGCCCGTGGGTACTGCACCCTTCCAGCTTCAGTCCTCTCCGGACCTGAACGGCACATGGGGCAACGTCAATACCGCTCCCGTCACCACCGGCGGCATCAACAAGGTCACCCTCAGCCGCAACGCCCCGCGGATGTTCTTCCGGCTGAAAGGCCAATAATCGAGCCCGGAAAAGGAAGGAGTCTTTGACGGAAGGGTTTATAGAAGTATTCTTCTTAATGCCTCGTTTATCATTCCTTTGTGCCCCGGACCAGGGGGCACTTCCTTCCGATTGCAGGTGGTGGCGAAGATTGGCGGCAGCAGGCGGGTTGATTCTCTCGAGCCACGCAGGTGCGGCCCTTACGGTCTCACCGTCAAGTATGACCAATGCCTCCAGTGGGGCCATCGAGCTCACGGTCACGAACCTCAATAATCCAGGGCAAACGGTAATCGTGGAAAAGTACTTCGATGCCAATGCAAATGGCGCGATCAATACCGGTGACTTGCTGGTGCAGCGATTCAAGGTCACCGACGGCCAGGTTGCCAGCATCGGTGGGCAGCGGAATCTCAATGTCCCAGGGGACGAGGACCGCACCGCCAACAGTTCCATTCTCACCAGACTCTATCTGGGGCCGGATGAGATCGTCGGAAGGATCGATGGCTTGTACATCTTTCGCGTCTCGCCGGACGGTGCCGGGTTCTCCCCTTTTACCGCGAATTTCACCGTCACGCAGGCGGACCATGGAGGCAGTGGTGTTTCCGGAAAGGTCATGGGGTCCGGAGTGGCTCAGGCAGGGGCCGTTGTCTTGATGACCCTGCCGGATGACAGTGACTTCAACGTGGTCGGGATCACGATGACCAATGCTTCGGGGAACTATTCCCTGAAGATGCCGGCGAAGACTTACCGCCCGGTCGCGATGAAGAGCGGCTTCCTTTTCAACACTTCCACAGGTCCCTCCGTAACCGTTAGTGCCGGCAGCGTCGCCTCCAGTCCGGATGCCGTCCTGACGGCTTCCTCGCGGACCATTGCCGGAGCCGTGCGTGACGATGCAGTCCCGCACAACGCGCTGCCCGGCGTGGCGATCTTCGCGCAGTCGGAATCAGGCATGGTCTCGCTCGCCTTCTCGGATGCCTCGGGGAATTATGTGCTCGATGCCGCCACCGGCGAAACCGGGATAGAAGTGGTGCAGGAATTGCTCCCGGCTCTCGGCATGGTGGCAGCGGAGGGATTTCAGGAGTCGAGCGCCGGCAGCGTCACCGGCTTTAACCTCGATCTCCTCAAAGCCACTGCGCTCATTTACGGCACCGTGCGCACTCCTGCCGGCGTTGCCGTCCCCTTCATCAATGTAGAGGGCGAAACGAATGGAGAACCGGAAATGGAATCGGCGGGCATCCCGGATGCAGCCGGCGACTACGCGCTTGCCGTCCGACCCGGTGTTTGGTGGGTGCACGCGGTCTCGCCGGGATATCTGGCCTCCGGGCAATACGTTACGGTCAGCACCGCCGGTTCTGCGGTGGAGCATAACCTGACGGCGAGACCCGTCACCGCGCATCTGCGGGGGCAGATCAAAGACAATCACGACAATCCCGTCGGTAACATTGAAATCCTCGCCCAGGACTTTGCGGGTGCCAGCACTTACGGTCTTGCCGATCCAAACGGAAACTTCGATCTCGGCGTGTATGGAGGGCCGGGTGGAACGTCCAAAGCGTGGACCGTTCAACTCAGCCAGGGCGACAGTGATGACCCCGTGGGTTTCATTTCCACGCAGCCTCAATTTCAGGTCGTCGATGGCACCGATATCAACAACATCAATTATCTGGCCTATGCAGTCACCGCACACTTGAGAGGACACGTGCTCGATGAATCCAACGCTCCTCTCGGCGGCATAAGTATTTTCGCCAATGGGCAAACCGGCAACGTCCTTTCCGGCGTCAACACAGAGAACGACGGCGGTTTCGATATCCCCGTTTTTGGCAACACATGGAAGCTGGGTCTGAGCAACATCACCGGCATGGGCCTGCTGCCTCAGGAGATGACGCTCAACGCTGCTGATAATGTGGATCAGAACGGCATCGTGTTTCGCGCGCGGCATACCACCGGTACCTTTTCCGGCACCGTGAAGAACTCCCAGGGCACGGGGTTGTCCGGCATCGAAGTTTCCGCCACGGTTAGCGTCTCCGGCGCTGTTTTTGTGAGTGCCGCAACCACCGTTGCCGGCGGCGTTTATTCACTTCCCGCATTTTCCGGCACATGGGCCATCAATGCGAACGGCCAGCACCTCCAGTCTCAGGGGTATCAGCCCACGACCGTCCAAAACGTTCTGATCAATTCCGGCAACGTCACCGTCAACTTTGTCGCCACCACCGGCGGACAGACCTTTGCCTCATGGAAGACCGCAAAATTCACTCCCTCCGAAGCAGCCGACCCGGCTCAGAGCGGTCCCCTCGCTGACTTCGACCACGACGGAATCGTCAACCTCATGGAATACGCCCTGAACCTTGAGCCGAAGTTTCGTGACACCGGCGGACTCCCCGTTCCCGGCACCCTCGCCGGCGGCCCGGGCGGCCAGCCATGGGCCACTCTAACCTTTCGAAGACTCACCGGCCAATCCGGCCTCGCCTACAATGTGCAGGAATCCTCCGGCCTGTTCCAGCCGTGGACCAATGTAACGGCATCCTATGAAGTGCTCTCCTCCGACGGCACCGTGGACACCGTCCGCGCCAAAGCCCCCGCCGCTGCCGGCGGACGAAATTATCTCCGCCTGCAAGTCGTGCAGTCACCCTGATCAATCCCGGACGCGCCCGGAACCGTCGGCGCAGGCACATGCGGGAATCGTTAGGGAAAGACCTCAGTCCACACCGGCGGCATAGGTCCTCCCGCACGACGCTGCAATACACACCATGCACAAGAGGTGCCCGTTTTTCTCAGGAAAATTGTCCTGCGGACTGAACGCCGCGACGTGAATAGAGTAATGGGCCTGGAAACCGACACTGAACTTCTCACCCGCTTCGTCTCCGCCGGTGACGGCGAAGCGTTTGCAGCGCTGGTGTCGCGTCATGCTCCCATGGTGCACGGCCTTGCGTTGCGCCGCACGCAGGACCGCGTGCTCGCTGAGGAGGTCACCCAGACAGTTTTCGCCATTCTGGCCCGCAAAGCCAAATCCATAAAAGATGGGAATCTCGCCGCATGGCTGCACAACTCGGCGTTCTTCGAAGCCCGGAATGCCCGGCGCAAAGCCGCGCGCTACGCCGAAGCCCTGCAGCGCTTCAGTGAACAGATCACGGATATGCAATCCTCCCCCGATTCCTCCCCTGACGATATCCGCCGGCATCTGGACGAGGCCATGTCCCGCCTGCCTGACAAAGCCCGCCAGATGCTGCTCCTTCGCTTTTATGAGCAGCGCAGCGTGCAGGAAATTTGCGGGGAGACAGGCTCGAACGTCGAAGCCTGCCGCAAGAGAATCCAGCGCGCCCTCCATCAGTTGAACCTCATGCTGCGCCAGCGCGGCGTGGTGAGTTCTCTGACCGCCCTAACGTCCACGCTCGCCGCCGGCAGCCTCTGTGTTTCCCGTGCGTCAGCCTCCGAAATCGCAGCCGTCGCTTTGGAGGCCGCGCCGGGTCTCTCAAAAACCGCGCTCCTCACTCACTCGATTCACGTTATGAACACCGCCTCCTTCGTCAAATCCTCCGCGGCCATTGTCATTCTGGCCATCATTCCCGTCACCGTGCTTTGGAACCAAAAAGCCGACCTTCAAAAAGAGGTGGACCGGCTGCGTCAGACGGTAAGGGCCACCGCCATTACCTCCGCCGCGTCGCCGCGCCCCGCTATGGCAGCGGCGATTCCGGCGCAGACAACGGCAAAGGAGGGCACCGCTGCATCCTCTTCAAGTCCTGCCTCTCCTAACAATATGGAGAATACCATCAAGCGCGTGCAGGACAAAGCAAAGCGGCGCGCGAATCTGGAGTTCAATCGCCTCTGCCTCCATTTGCCCGATCTTACGGAAGCACAAAAGCAGCAGGTCAAAGAAGCGCTGGAGGTGAACGGTCTCGCGGCTTCGGACAAAATGCTGGAGGCTTTTCGCTCGGGAGCCGTCTCCCGTGCACTCAAGAAACCCGAATCCCTGACCGCTGAAGAAAAAGCGTCGCTCGCCGGACTGGATTTCTCCAAAGCCGCCGCCATCTCCGACAAGGAAACCCTCAAAGCGATTTTGACCGCTGAGCAATACGGTGTGTATCTCAAAGCCCAGGAGACCAGGCGCGTGGGCGATGCCGAAAATTCCGCTTTCGATACCCTGAAGTGGATCGGCCGTACTTTCGATCTGAGCCCGGACCAGAAAGACAGCATTTTCCAAAAACTGGCCCAGCATGAGTTGTCACCCGACACACCATCGGCCGGGACAGAGGGCAAGCCCGTCCCCGGATTGGATGGCCGTGCCCTCGCCCGCTACCGCATCATCCAGGAAAGCCTCACACCACCGCAGGAGGCCGCCTTTGACCAAATGCGCGCGGACCAGATGCGGGCCATTGAGGACGACATGATGCAATTCTACGCCATTCCCACCGGCGAACGAACGGGGGCTCAACGATGACCGTCCTCTGTGCCGGTCTTTGATGTTACAGTCCCGGATTGGGGGCCGGATCGAGGTCAGTCTTCGGCACCGGATCCCACTGTCCTTCATAAGGGTACACCACCCACGAGAGCCACAGCAGCGCGAGACCGGGAAAGAATTCATACTCGTCGTAGTACGAGGCTAGGTTTATCAGCTTGTATCCCCAGACATAAGGCGTCAGCAAATTCAGCAGCCAAATTGCGAGCGCGAAACACAAGGCGCTCATCGTCCCATACACTAGCCTCTGCCTCCGCGAGAGGTGGACCGGCTTTCCTCTGTGCAGGACGCCCGTGCCCCGCAGCGTGGAGCGGGGACGTTTCCCGAACGGAAAAATCCACGCCGCCATGAGGACAAGCAAACAAATTGTTAACCCGGGTCCCGCTTCACTCCTCAAGATTTCCCCCCACGGGACCTCGTAAGGTGAACCGAAAAACGCGTAATCCTCCCTGTACCACCTCTCCCACTTCTCACACAAGTGCAACAGCAGCCCTATTCCACACCATCCGTAAAGAAGGCTCAGCATGAGCGGCCACGCTTTCAAATACACAAACTTCGCGACCCTTTCATGAACCGTCAGCCGCAACTCCGCGGGCACCCCTGCCAGAGCAGGCATAACCGGAGGATTGGCAGGCAATGATGTTTGGCTGTCCACATCCAGAGCGTAGCCGTTACTTCGTCTCACTGCAATGCACACGTTAGCAGCCCGCGAATCTTGCGCAGGGGAAGTGGAAGGGGAAAAGGAACGAAGGGGACCGGGAGCATGCCTTTTTGATGATTGTTTCCGCGCTTTTTGCCGCAGCGCACGCCGCTGACGTTTTCCATTACTGTCCGATTGGCGGCCTATCCATGCGAACCGGCATCTCTTTGAATGGAAACTTCTCGGCGTTTCCCGTAAAGCGATCATGCGGTTCCAGGTGACGAACCCATTCTCAATGGTTTCTCCCGTTCCTGACTCTGAACGTTCGCGGGCAACGCCTCGATTGCAGCATTTTTCTGGACGTGGGCCAAGTAGCTCCAGGACCAGCGGCTTCTCAGGGAAGACCGAAACCGGGGCCCTCGAAAATCTGCGGGAGGCGATGGAACTTTACCTGGAGGTGTTTCCGCGGCGGGCACTCTTCGGTCCGCTCTAAAGATGGGGGCGTTGCCCTCGAGGAGTTCATTGATGCGTTGCAGGCCGTCCACTGACGCTGACTTCAAACGCTTTCGACTGCACCGGAACGATTTCTCTTTTCCGCCGAAATCCGTTGACAAAAGGTGCCGTTAATCACCGAAGTTACCCATGCCCATAATCCACCTTTGTCTCTCCAATCCTGCTGGGCCGGAGGCGCTTACTGGCGTGCGTGGATGCCATGAGAACGCCCGGCCGATACCCTTCCGGCCCAACACCTCAAGTGCCTTCGCCACAGGTAAAACCAGAACAAAATCCCGTCGGCGTAGGATCTCCCCCGGTCCGTTGCTCACTCCTGTGTGGAGTCCTCCGACTCTCCCCGCGGCCAAGGGCCGCCCCCAACATAGCCTGGGCCGTGAGGCCCAGGAATTCGCGCCAATGAAACGTAAAGCGCCAACGGCGCGTCTCAAAAGACGTGCTGGACGGATAACAAACTACGCCATTTGCGCGGCGTTGGATTTTTACCACTTCCTCGCCCGGATCAGGCTAAATCAAGCTAAATCAAACCACTTATTTCCCCGATTACCTTGAAAACCATACTTTTCCCTCGCGCCGCCGACGCCGCCTGACACCCGGTTCTCTCCATTTCCGCCTCCTTCTGCTTCACTGGCCCTCCCTCCACCACATCGCCTCATGAACAAATTCGCCCGCATACTCCTCTGGATCGCCGTCTCCCTGGTTGGCGTTCTCGCGGTCCTCATTTCCGCCTTCCAGCGCGGAGAACCGGTCAATGCCCTCTGGCTGGTCGTCGCGGGAGTCTGCGCCTTCGCCATTTCCTACCGCTTCTACAGCGCATGGCTCATGGCCAAAGTCCTGACGCTGGATGAACGCCGCGCCCCGCCCGCCATCACGCGCGCCGACGGCAAGGACTACGTCCCCACCAACAAGTGGATCGTCTTCGGCCACCACTTCGCCGCCATTGCCGGTCCTGGCCCGCTCGTCGGCCCCGTGCTCGCCGCCCAATTCGGCTACCTGCCCGGCACGCTCTGGATTCTCATCGGCGCCACTCTCGGCGGCGGTGTGCACGATGCCGTCGTCCTTTTCGCCTCCATGCGCCGCGAGGGCAAATCCCTGGGCCGCATGCTTCGCGAAGAGATCAACCCCTTCATCGGCATGGTCGCCATGTTCAGCCTCCTCGCCATCATGACCATCCTCCTTGCCGTCCTCGGCCTGGTGGTCGTAAATGCCCTCGCCCACAGCCCCTGGGGACTCTTCACAATCGCCGCCACCATCCCGCTGGCCATGGCCATGGGCCTCGCGATCCGGTCCGGCAAAATCGGCGTCACGCCCGTCACCATCGTGGGTGTCATCGGCCTGCTCGCCTGCGTGGTCGGCGGCAAGTTCCTGACAAAGGACATGAACGCGGCCCTTACCCTCGAGCCCTCAACGCTCGCATGGGCCATCATCATTTACGGCTTTTGCGCCAGCGTCCTTCCTGTGTGGCTCCTGCTCGCCCCGCGTGATTACCTTAGCACCTTTATGAAACTGGGCACCGTCGCCCTGCTGGGACTCTTCATCATCGTCGTCGCGCCCACGCTCAACATGCCTGCCACTACGCACTTCGTCTCCGGCGGCGGCTGGGTCGTGCCTGGGCCGGTCTTCCCGTTCGTTTGCATCACCATCGCCTGCGGAGCCATCTCCGGATTCCATTCGCTCATTTCGTCCGGCACCACGCCGAAGCTGCTCCAGCGCGAGAAGCACATCCGCATGGTCGGCTACGGCTCCATGATCACCGAAATGCTCGTCTCGCTTATGGCCATCATTGCCGCGTGCGCCCTCCAGCCCGGCCAATATTTCGCCCTCAACACACCCGCTGCCGCCACGAACGCCTCTGTCGCCGCCGCTCTCCAAAAAGTCGCCGCCAATCCCGTCACTCCGGTCTCCTCGGAATTCAAAGACACCGTCCTCCCCGCCGGTCTTCAAACGGAACTCGATAAAATTTCCGCCCAGGACGCCGCCACGGGCGCATCCGCCACCATGTTAGGGAAACAAATGTTCGCCCTCTCCGACAAAATGGGCGAGCCCATGAAACTCGACCCCGCTCCCGGCGAAAAGCCCTCGCCCGGCCTCGTCGGCAAAACCGGAGGCGCCCCCACCTTCGCCGTCGGCATGGCCATGATGTTCTACCGCGTCGTCGGCGGCGCGGACATGCTCAGCCTCTGGTATCACTTTGCCATCATGTTCGAAGCGCTCTTCATCCTGACAACGTTGGATGCCGGCACGCGCGTCGGACGCTTCATCCTCCAGGACCTTCTGGGCCACGTCTCACCAAAACTCGCCGACACCCGCCACACCGGCGGCAACGTCCTCGCCAGCGCCCTCCTTGTTAGCGCGTGGGGCTACTTCCTCTACCAGGGAGCCATCGAGCCCGGCGGTATCTCTAACAGCCTCTGGCCCATCTTCGGCATCGCCAACCAGTTGCTCGCCGTCATCGCCTTCTGCCTCGGCACCACGGTCATCATCAAGATGGGACGCGCCCGCTACGCGTGGGTCACCGGCATCCCCCTCGCCTTCCTCATGACGGTCACCTTCACCGCGGGCATCATGAAAATTTTCAGCCCTTCCGCCGCCGGCTTCATCCCCGGCCTCGCGCTGCGGCAAAAGGAACTCGCCGCCGCCACCGCTTCCGGCGCTCCCGCCGCGTCCATCTCCAAACTGGAGAGCGCCATCACCAACCTCTACGTGGACATCACCATCACTGCCCTCTTCCTTTGCATGGTGACCGTCATCGTCACGGGCTGCGCCGTCGAATGGGTCCGGCTTGTCCGCGGTCGCAAACCGGTCCAGCTCCGCGAAGGCCCCTACGTCGCCCTTCCCGAAGGCGAAGCCGCATAATAAATAAAAATTACAGAGTCTCTGATTATTTCGCGTGCACGTCGGCCTTGACGCCGATATCTTACCGTTCCTTTCCTATACTTTTCAAATATGTGCGGAATCATCGCTTATGTCGGCGGGCGCGAAGTGCGGCCCATCCTCTTGGACGGGCTCGGAAGACTGGAATATCGCGGTTATGATTCCGCCGGCGTCGCCGCCCTCACCGCCGACGGCCTCGAAGTGCAGAAAAAAGCCGGCCGCATCGCCGACCTCTCCCGCCACATGGGAAAGCCGGGCAAGCGCGCGCAGCAGGGCATCAGCCACACCCGCTGGGCCACTCATGGCGAGCCTAACGACGTTAATGCGCACCCTCATCTCGACAAAAGCGGCAAACTCGCCCTCGTCCACAACGGCGTCATCGAAAACTACCAGCAGCTCAAACGCTCCCTCGAAGGCAACGGCCACCAGTTCAAATCCGCCACCGACACCGAAGTCCTCGCGCATTTGATAGGAAAACACTACGAAGCCTCCCCTGAATTGAACGGTCGCCGTCTCATGGAAGCCGTGCGCGGCGCCCTCCAGGAAGTGAAGGGCACCTACGGCATCGCCGTCATGCATGAGGCGCATCCCGGCGTCATCATCGGCGCGCGCCGCGGCAGTCCCCTCGTGCTCGGCATCGGCGAAGGCGAGATGTTCCTCTCCTCGGACGCCACCGCCCTGCTGCCTTACACGCACAAGGTCGTTTATCTGAAAGACTTCGATGTCGCGGAAATCAAAGACGACCAGTTCGCCGTCGAAACCATGGGCAGCGGCGATGGCAGTTACGAAATCAAAGAACTGGACTTCGCGCCGGAAGCCGCCGAGCGCGGCGACTTCCCGCACTTCATGCTCAAGGAAATCTTCGAGCAGCCCCACACCATCGAGAACGCCGTCCGCGGACGCCTCAACCCGGAAGAGGCCAGCGCCCAGCTCGGCGGATTGAACATGACGCCCACACAGCTGCGCGATATCGACCGTGTCATTGTCCTGGGCTGCGGCACCGCCCTCCACGCCGGCATGATCGGCGTGCACATGCTGGAAAACATGGCCTACGTTGCCGCGGAGGCCGACTTCGCCAGTGAGTTCCGATTCAAAAATCGTCCGCTCCAGCGAAACACCGTCTTCTTCGCCGTGAGCCAGAGCGGCGAAACCGCCGATACGCTCGGCGCCATGCGCGAAGCCCGCCGCAAGGGCTTCCACGCCCTCGGCATCTGCAATAACGTCGGCAGCACCATCGCCCGCGAAAGTGACGGCGGCGTGTATATGCACGCTGGTCCGGAGATCGGCGTCGCCGCCACCAAGTCATTTGTTAGTCAAACCGCCATCTTCGGCCTGCTCACTCTCTGTCTTGGCCGCATGAGACAGATGTCCGCCAGCACCGGACGCGAAATCATCCAGGCCTTCGAAAAACTCCCCGGCCAGATCACCCGCATCCTT
>DASZQB010000055.1:0-3648 GCA_035550135.1 Verrucomicrobiales bacterium | reverse complement strand
GCCGGGGGGGGGGGGGGGGATCGTGTCGGGGATTGCCAGAGGGAAGCGCTACGTCAGCCGGGGTGAGGCAAGGGTGGAGGTGGAAGGCTCGCAGAGCCCGGGGGACGGGGATCGACGAAAGAGGGTCATGGAGGCAGCCGGGAAGGTTGCGGAGCGAATGGTGTTCCCGGATTCGCTGCTGGGTGATCGGATGGCCCCGGACTACGGCAAGCCAGCGCGCTACGATTGCGTCCTGCAGCGGGAGTTCCGCACGGCGAGCGGCACGTTTGAACTGGCGGTGACTTCCGGGGACCCGGAAGTGTCATTTGAATATGCCACAGCCATTCTCAATTGGTTCAAGGAGGACGTGACCGGAAACCAGGAGCTTTGGCCGTTGAGCGTCAGGATTTTCCGGCAGCCTGTAATCAGCAGGGAGGCTGAGCCTGTTTGGCAATGGCCGCAGATTGCCAGCCGGGCGGCTGTGCTGGCAGGGAGTTCGGCAGTGGCCGCGTTTTTGATCCTGCTGGGACGCTGGCGGGCAAAACAGCCACGGTGTACCGCGCTGCCAGAACCGGCAGAATATTGAAGCGCGGGCAAGGCTGGACGGCTTGTCTTTTGCAAGGGGGGCTGACTCTTCGGCCCTCCTGTACAGGCTCATCCAGTGCCAAGCAGACTTATCTCAAGCGTTACGCATTTTGCGTAAAAACCCTCAGACCCGCGGAAGCGATCCGCTTTTTTGTTCCTCTCACACCCTTACTACTGAAATATAAATAGTCAAAATCTCTTTACTAAATCATGCTAATACATTGTTGTTCATCGTTCCCATTCTGATGAACTGCAAGGAATGCCAGGCAATCCAGTGCTGGTCGCCCTGCCGGAATCACGCTTCTGTTTTTCCGTGACTTGAGTAAAAACATGCGCGCTTTCACTTTCGACCGGCCCCGCGTTTTGAAACTACAGATGCAGCAGCCCCTCGATTTCCTCCGCTTCCACCGGCAGGGCGGCGCTGAGGTTTTCGGCTCCCGTTTCGGTGATGAGGACATTGTTTTCCAGCCGGATGCCGAAGCCCTCCGCGGCGACATACAGGGCGGGCTCCACGGCAAGGACGTGTCCCGGCGCGAGGGGCAGGCTGGCGGGGACGGGATCGTGCACCTCGATGCCGATGTGGTGAAAGGCCTCGTGCATGAAGAAACTGTGCAGGGCGGGCGAAGGTGAGGCGGGATCCTTCACGTCGGAGGATTTGAGCAGGCCCATGCGCAGGAGTTCGTGCTGGAGCAGGAGTTCCACCTCCTGCTGGCATTCGTCGAGCAGGCGACCGGGCCGCAGGAGGCCGGTGGCTTCGCGGAGCACGCGGAGGACGGCGTCATAGACGGCGCGATGCCGGGGCGAAAACCTGCCACCGACGGGCGCACAGCGGGCCATATCGGCGCACAGGCCGTTCCATTCCACCGTGAAGTCGAGAAGGGCCATCTCGTCGCCGTTCCATGGCCGCCGGTCGCCGGGCCAGTGGAGCGCCAGCACTTCGGCACCCGCCGCCGTGATGGGCGGGCAGCAGAGGCCCGCCGAACCGTGCCGCGTGATCTCGTGGAGAAATTCGGCTTTCACTTCAAAGCCGCGCACACCGGGCCGGACAAAGCCGATGGCCCGTCGAAAGGCCCGCGCCGCCAGTGCATGGGCTTCGCGGAGGTGCGCGATCTCCGCCGGAGACTTCTCCGCGCGCAGCCGGCCGAGGAACGGGGCCAGCCGTTCCAGCGCATGCAGCGGGAGCAAACGACGGCAGAGGTGCGCCAGCCAGTGATCCTCCTGAGGCGCGAACGGGTTCTCCGGCGAGTGGACTAGCAGGACGGGCGTCTGGAACGCCATGGCCCGCAGCACGGTCTCAAATTCCGTCCACGGGCGCACATCTGCGATGTCGCACTCCACCGTCGGGCCATCCCACAGGTGATCGTGCGGCGGCGCAAAGAGCACGGCCCGGCCTTCGCCCGCCGGGTGGGCTTCGAGAATCAGCCCGGATTGGGGCTCCCGCAGGCCAGTGAGATAGTGAAAATCCGGCCATGGCTTGGCGGAATCCACTCCGCAGGGCAGGGGATGCGGACCGGTGGCAATGACCGCCAAAGAGCCCGGCGGCAAACTCGCGGAGAGGCGTCGGCGATTTCCGGAGAAGCTGCCGTGCTCAGACCGTGAATCCATGCGGTGTTGTCGGTTATTTCCCGATGCGCCAGAGGTTGCCGTCGCTGCGCACGTAGATGCTGCTTCCGGAGAGCGAAGGGGTGCAGAGAATCGTTTCCTTCAGGTCCAGCCTGCCGGAAACTGCGCCCTCCGCGGCGGCCGTGTCCAGCGCGTAGAGCACGCCTTTCTCACTGGCCACGTAGATGGTCTTTCCGGACGCGACGGGACTGCCGCTGAACTTCCCGTCCTTGGTGTCCATGCGCAGCTTCCACGGGCGATCGCCGGTCTTGGTGGCGGCGCAGATGAGCACGCCGGCGCCATTCAGCGAGAAGACATTGTCGCCCACAAACACCGGGCTCGCCGTGTCCGTGCCCACCTGAGCGGAATCCCAGAGCTTCACCGGCGGCGTGGTGCCACCCTTCAGTTCCCACACGGCCACTCCCTTGCCCCACAGCGGCTGCACCAAATGCGTGCGTGTGGCCGTGCAGGAGGCCATGCTGTTGCCGGGACCGGGGAGCGTCCAGCGCTCCTTGCCCGACTGCGGGTCCAGCGCCTTGGCACCCGACGATGACGAAATGACCACCGACGAAGGCTGCCCCTGCTCCTGAATGATCGCGGGAGAGGTCCAGTTGGCGTCCTTCTTGCTCGGATTGCGCCATTTGTTCACGCCCGTCGCCGCATCGATTCCCGCCACGAAACTCTCGGAATCGTTTTCCATCTGCACGATGAGCACGCCATCGGCCAGCACCGGCGACGACGCGAGACCGAGGCTGTTGCTCGCATTCGGGTAGTCAAGCATCAGGCCGCGCAGCCACTGGAGATTGCCGTCGAGATCGAGGCAGAGCAGGTCATTGGAGGAATAGAGAACGTAGAGTCGCTTGCCATCGCTGCACGGCGTAGGCGCGGCATTGCAGGTTTTCGGGTGGCACATGGTGCGGCCAGTCGCCTTGAATTCGCGATCCCACAGTTGCTTGCCGTCCTTCGCGCTGAAGCACAGCACATGCAGCGTTTCCTGCTTCGGGCCGCTGGCCGCGCTGACAAATACCTTGTCTCCCACGATGACCGGCGACGACAGCCCGCGCCCCGGCAGCGGCGCCTTCCACGCGATGGAATTCTCCCCGTCGAAAGTCACCGGCGGCTTTGCATTCGGCGCAAACCCTGACACATCCGTTCCTCGAAATTGCGTCCAGTCAGAGGCAGCCAGCATTGAAGGAACGAGCAGCAGGGAAAAGGAGCGGATCATGGCGGCGAAGAGTCCCGAAAGTCGCAGGATGGTCAAGTGATGGAATGACGAAATCCGAATTCCGAAACCCCAGGAATGACGAAGGAGGGCCGAAGTCAGAAGAGCGTGGGAGGGTGGGGGCGCAGTCAGGACATCGTTTACACTTCAGGTTCAGGACATCGTTTACACATGCCGTGAGGTTGGTTAGTGGTTAATGGGTTCGTTCATGGGTTCAAGGCAACGTTCGATGCACAGTTCGCGGGTTGGGTGGGAGCTTT
>DASZQB010000054.1:0-90255 GCA_035550135.1 Verrucomicrobiales bacterium | reverse complement strand
GGAGATTCATCATGAACGCGCCAGTTTCGTGGAGGAACTGCAAACGCTCGTGGAGGAGCATCATTTGGTATGGAAGCCGGACTATTTGCCGTGACCTCCGGGTGCATTGGGCCACCACGCTGTGGTGGAACGCCCGTGGACCTGGAAACCCGGGGTTCACTTCGTTCACCCCGGGCTATTCACGGGGAACCACTCCGTGGTTCAAGGTATTTCCCCATTTCCGATGCCATTCCAGAAATGTAGAAACTCCTGTCCTGGGCCTGACGGCCCAGGACAGGAGGCAGAAGAATTCGACAAGCGCCAAAGGCGCGTTTCACCTCCGTAGCATCCCCAAGTCACTTGCCGTCGTTACGCTCCGGATGTGTCCTCAACCGCCCTCCTCATTTCCGCGCGCCAGCAGTGTCACCAGAAGGACAAAGAAACACATGATGACCGAAAACAGCGGAAACTGCAGCGGCGCGGGCAGGCTGTAAACAAGCGTCACCGCGGGAATCCAGATGAGCCAGTTGGTCACCAGCACGGTGGGAAACGTGCGCGTCCAAAACGCACGGTCCAGAGAGGCGCGCGTGCGTTTCCATGAACAGCCCCGTTCCATCCATCGCAGCGCAATGAGATAAGTCGGCACCGCCCAGAATGGACTGTAGATAAACTGATCCACCGCCAGCTTCACCGCCAGAGTGCGCGCGTCGTTTCCACTGCCAAAGAGCGCCGTCTGCACGCGGTAAAACAGATCGATCTCCATGCCCCGGTATCCCCAAAAGAAGATCGCAAACACCAGCCGCTTCATCCGTCCGGCCTGAGGCAGCGTGCCCATGGCC
Source organism: Verrucomicrobiales bacterium (assembly GCA_035550135.1). Lineage (GTDB taxonomy): Bacteria > Verrucomicrobiota > Verrucomicrobiia > Verrucomicrobiales > V1-33 > V1-33. The sequence continues at coordinate 89,437 of DASZQB010000054.1, read as the reverse complement.
GCCTGCACCACGAATGGCAGCAGCGCCGCGGAGAACACGGTGGAGGTAAACGAAAACAGATAAGACCATTGCGTCTTGAATTCCCCGACGCGTCCCCACACGCCCGCCACGTCCGGCCAAAGATAATAGCTGGCCACGAGACACACGACCAGCAGGTTGAGCAGCAGACACGGCAAACGATTTTGCCGGAACGCTGCCGCAATCGCCGGCCAGACGCCGGGTGGTGAAGAAGAGGGAACGGGCATGAACGCGGCCGCTCCCTGCCGTCTCCACCCGTATCAGGCAAAGGGATTTTCTCAATTCGCGCCCTTTGATTCCGGAAACAGGCGCCCCGTTGTTTTCTCTTAGCCGGGATCGGTTGACCGCTAAAGGTTTTCCTCTCCGGCCTCTTGCAAGAGATGGGCACACCGATCCAACCGCAGGACTCGCGCCATGTAGTCGAGCCGCTCCCGGGCTGTAAACGGAGGGTTCTTCAATGATTTCCGCTGAGTCCGGAAGGCTTCACAAAAGACAGCAGGGTTGAAGTGAAAAATCAGCATCTAACAAAGCCGTCAAATGTGCCATGAGGGACTAATGCCCAAGCCAGCAGAGCCGGAACCAAAAACCGGCATCGCGCCCGAATGCACTTCGCCGCCTCGCCCGTTTCGGAATGACCGCAGCGCGGTCCACTGTGAATAGCGCGGGGTGAACGAAGTGAACCCCGGGTAAAGACACGTCGAAAGTCTCCACCACAGCGTGGTGGCCCATACCGGGGGGAACGTCCCTCGTGTGAGGGCCACCACGCTGTGGTGGAGGCTCCTTCCTTTGCGTCACCCGGAGTTTCGCTGCGCTCACTCCGGGCTATTTACAGGGGACCGCTCCGCGGTCCGGCACGCTGTTGTCAGAAACTAAACGCGCCGCAGAAGCAGGTATCAACGACTTTTTGGCAGTTTTGATATGAAATTCGGGGGCTGCGGCAATTCACCGTGAAAGGCGAGTGAAGCTCACCGGCGAATGCGTGAAGGATCGCGGGACAGACCCGGCCTGTCGTTTGGGAAAATGGCCGGCGCTGCATGCTTCCCAATACTCCCCAGGCGTACGGTTTGCGGCCGGGAACTTTCCTCTTCTTCCCTTTGCACAGCCGTGCGCCGTCGCCATATGCCCGCCATGTCCGATGCCCGAAGCCAACTCCTCGCCATTCTCCGCCGCAAGTCTGTGATGTACGGCGATTTCACTCTCGCCTCCGGAAAGAAGAGCGACTTCTACTGCGACGCCCGTCTCACCACCCTCGATCCCGCGGGCGCCATCCATCTTGGCGAGGTTGGCTGGGGACTTGTTAGGGAACAGTGTGAAAAACTCGGTCTCGTCCCCGCCGCCATTGGCGGACTCACCATGGGAGCGGATCCCGTGGCTCTCGCCATTGGCATCGGCGCGGCGAGGGCCGGTGCGGACCTCCAGGTGTTTTCCATTCGCAAGCAGGCCAAAACCCATGGCCGCGGCAAACTCATCGAAGGCAATTTCAAATCCGGCGACACGGTCGTCATTGTCGATGACACCATCACCACCGGCGGCTCCACGCTGGAGGCTATTGAGAAGGTCCGCGCAGAGGGCGGCATCGTGGCGTTTGCGCTGGTGCTCGTGGACCGCGGCGAGGGTGGAAAGGAAGCCATCGAAGCCACCGGCGTGCCTGTCACCGCCATCTTCACCCGCGCCGATATCGACGCCGCGAAGACCTGACGTTAGTGTTAGCGCGAAGGCCTCCGCCTTGTCCCCATGTATGCCGTAAACGATTACCTCGCCTCCCTCCGCCAGTTTCTCGCCGATCCGCGCCTCTGGGGCATCGTCGTGCGCTGCGGGCTGCTTTCGCTTTTCGCCTTCCTCGCGCTGTGGGCCGGCCTCGAATGGGGCTTGCAGCGCGCCGCGGAGCACTCCGGATCGTGGCGCACGCTGCTCACATGGGGCGGCTGGATCGGAGGATTCATCGCGGCGCTGCTGTTCTTTCCGACGCTGTTCGGATTGATCGGCGGCCTCTTCTACGAGTCCATCGCCGACGCCGTGGATGCCCGGCACTTCAAACACCTTCCGCCCGCCCGCAGCGTCCCTCTGGCCGCCGCCATGGCCAATGGAATGAAATACTTCATCCTCCTGCTCATCCTGAACGCCTTCGCCCTTCCGCTCTATCTCATGCTCCTGTGGGTCGCCGGTGCGGGCGTGATTTTGTTTATCATCGTCAACGGCATCCTGTTTGGCCGCGAGCAATTCGATGCCGTCGCCCTGCGCCGCCTGTCTCCCGCCGCCGCCAAAGCCTGGCGCCGCAGTCACCGTTTCCTCCTCATCCGCCATGGCATGATCACCGCTGCCCTCGCCCTCATTCCCTTCGCCAACTTCATCGCTCCTCTCCTCGGCGTCGCCGCCATGACCCGCCTCCTCAACCGCGAAGCCCCCGTCCGCCCCAATCTCCCGCCTCCGTCCGTTCCCTAGCATTTCCCGGCCCGGCGAGTCCGCACGCAGAGTGGACGCGCATCTCTGTTAGGCACACGGAACCCCGCAGCAAGGCCGTCCCGGCACCCCATGGCCCTCACCGAGGACCGCGGCACGGGAGAGAGTTGTCAGGATGGAGGCGGACGGGATTCAGATTCCGCCGCCGCAGCCGGAGGTGAAGAGAGTCCCCCGCATGCCGCCGGAGCCTCTGGAGTTCATGAGAAAAATGATGGTGCGCCTGTCCCTGGATTGATCTCATATTTTTTCACATTCCAGGAAGAACGCATACAGCCTGTCCTAACATTTTGGCGGTGCAGCAATGGCAGTAGAGCGATCTGTGGCGAAGCCCAGTCGCTTTCGCCTCCCATGGGCGCAGCGAAAGCGAGTGGCCTTCGGCACACGTCGCTCTACTTATATTCCTGTGACAACCGAATCCTGTGAGAAATGCAGGTTAACGGCGGACGCTGCCAGGAGATGGGACGGCTCTCATGCTGAACCAGGCTCGACGCAAGCAAGGGAGGGCGCCTTCCCGTTAAGATTCGCTCACCGGGCCGCCGGTCGAATGGGACGAAATCGACACATAAAAATCCGGGATGCCCCTTCGGCGGGAAACGATAGTGCGATTTAAATCAAATCCCCAAAGTTATGTCATCCATTCGAACCAACGCACGCCGGGCGGGCGCGAGCCGCGCGGCAAAACACCGGCCGCACACGACGACCTCCGGAAAAGTACCAGCCTTCTGCCGCGGCTGCGCGGACGCCTGCGGGGGCTGGTGCGATCCGGCGTGGGTGCCGGCATGGCAACCTGCGCTGATATCAAGTCGATCTGTCAGGGCCACCACGCTGTGGTGGAGCACTTATTGCGTTTCACCCGGGGTTCACTGCGTTCACCCCGGGCTCCTATCTATTCAAGGGGAACCGCTCCTTGGTTCGGCGGCCCCACACCATTCACGCTCTTCCCCTTCGCGGTTCGGCGCGCGATTGTGCGCCTTGCACATTTGATGTGAACCCTAACGAACTGCAAGCCGGTCACAACAATCCGCGGTCCCCGAAGATGCCCATTGGCCTAACACGTGCTTCATCCCCTCACTTCTTATTTTCCTTCGCCGCGCGGGCGGCGGCATAGATTTCCCCGGCGGCGGTGCGCAGGGCGGGGTCTTTCATGCGGGCGTGGATGGCGGCCGGGTCGATTTCGGTTTCGGGGCTGAATTGCTGTTCGACGGAGGCAGGGGCTTGTTTCGTCCACGCGAGGGCCGCCTCATCGTAGAAGGGAGCGTCTGCATGGCGCTGCAGCCACTCTGCGGCGGTGGAGTACTGGGCATTCGTTAGGGAGGTCATGGCGACCGCGGCGTGCGGCCAGCCTCCGGCGGCGGGATCGGGCCCGAGGGTTTGCACCAGGTCCATGACCTTCGTCGAATGGTGGCTCGCGAAGCCGCGCAAAAAGTCGCTCACGCCATCGGCGGGCCAGTGCGGTTGAGATTGTTCCCGGCGGAGCCACGCGGCGGCGGCCGGGATGTCAGGATTTGGCAGGGCCGGCAGGATGAGAAGGCAGTGCCGGAGGGCGTCGTCCAGTTTCGTTAGGGTTATATTTTCGCGGCGCAGGATGGCGAGCATGTGCGATGCGCCATCCAGTCCCGTGGAGCGGCACACGCCGTTGGCCAGCGCGCTCATCATCTGCTTGTCCCAAACCGGTTCGGACGAGAGAACCCATTCCACCGCGCGCTCGAGGTTCGCTGGCGCCATGCCGGTCACCACGCCTTCCAGAGTCTTTTCGTTCAGTTCCGCGGGATTCCTTTCCAAAAGACTGTGCAATGCAGCTGGATCGTTTTTCGCGAGACTGGCACCCGCCATGCGCTGAAAGGTTTTGTCCCTGAAGATCACCTGATGTTCCTGTGAGAACCGCAAATACCCCGCGGGGTCCACGGCCTGCCAGCGATACATGAGCAGCTCGGGCAGGCAATCACCCGCGCGCGGCGGATCGGCAGTTTCCACCAGCATCAGGCCCGCGGCCTCCAGTTCCGCGGGGCCTGCTGCGGCCAGTGCGCGAAACCACGCCCGCCGGCGCGCGGCGGTAACCGGTTCATCCAGTGCGGCACGGAGGCGGGCCAGCAATGTATTGTTAGGCGACCCGGCGGCAGCGCCGGTACCGCCGGCATCCGCGGGAGGGGAGGTTTCTCCCGCTTGAGCCGCGGCGGCGGAACGCGAAGGCGTGTTAGGAGAAGACGCATTCTGTCCCTGCGCCGCCGGGTGGGACCGCCCGGACCAAAACGCAAAAACCGCAGGCACGAACCACACTGCGAAACGAATAAGACGCTGGGCTGCCGGCTTCATGGAGCGGAACCGGTTGAGTTGTCAGGCGACGCAGGGGAATCCCCCGCCGGCTGTTCCGCTTTTTCCCGCGCGATGGCGGACTCCGCAGTGAACCACGGCATGCCGGACGCGGGATCGGGTCCAAGGCGATTGCCCGCCGCCAGAAGCGTCTCGAAGTTGTCTCCGCGCCCGCGAAACATTTCCCATAACGTATTCCGAACGGCATCCGCGCGGTACCATGGCTGTCCGGCATTGGCACGGAGGAATTCGCCAATGGCCGATGGATGGTGCAGAATTTTCCGCGTCACAGAGCTGCACGCCAGGCCAAAGGCATGAGATGCAAGGTCCGGAGGCGCATGCGGCATGGATGGCAACTGCAGCAGCCATTTTGTCAGGCCCGCGGTGCCCGCGGAATCCTGCACGGCGGCCACCAGCGCCCGGAGATTCACTCCATGGTCCGCGGGATGGGACTCAGCGGCGGAGGGGAACAGCGCGGCATTCGCAGGGTCCAGACGGAAGGCGGTGGCTGCCGCGGGATCGCGCTGCGCCCAGCCGGTGAGTGCGGTTTCCTCAAGGGAAAGTCCGGCATACACCACCGAATCTCCGTCCCGTTTCCGCTGTTCGCCATAACGGTTAGGCAAGTCCATGCGCTGCAGCCATGCCATGGCCGCGCGGGGATCTTTGGCCGCCCACGCGGCAAGCATGGATCGCGTGCGCGGGCGGGCTCCGTGCTCCTCCTGCCATGCCATGGCCGCCGCGGCGTCCAGCAGCACCCAGTGCTCAAGAACGAGATCGGAGTCCACGGCGAAGTCCCTCCTCCCTAACTCCTTAAGACCGGCAATCGCCGCCATGCTGGAGGCATTTGCTTTCTCGAGACACTCGATCAATGCGGCCCGGCGCGGGCCGGCTTCGCCGTCGTCATGCTGTGAAAAGATCGCGCGCACGCGATCCAGCAGCGGGGCGGCTGAGGGCGATGCAGCGTCCATGTGCAGCGCATTGTTAGGGCCGCCCGCGCCGGCCGGTCTGACACTTTTTGAATCTGATGCCGGTGTGAGGAATTTTGAGGTGGAGTTCCGTGGTGCGCCGCGCCCATCCGCGTCCTGCAGGATGAACCCCGCGCCATATGCCAGCCCCATACACGCGAGCCATGCGGCTGCGAAACGAAGTCGTCGGGCGGAGAGCTTCACGGGGAATCAGGCCTCTGCATAGCACTTCGCAGACGGGAATGCAACGTTGTCGCCCGGGTGCCCGTGCGCAGATCGTTTTCGGCGTCCTAACCTGCATTTCCCGCAGGATTTCGTTCGTCACGGGAATATCAGTAGCGTGATGTGTGCGAAGGCCACTCGCTTTCGCTGCGTCCATGGGGAGACGAAAGCGACTGGGCTTCGCCACAGTCGCTCTACTTGCCGCTGTTGTGCGGTGACGACGTTAGGACAGTCCGTATGCGTTTTTCCCGGACGGTGAGTAAATACGTCCTAACACAGGCTGCGTTTATCCGGTCTGCGGGTCGATGCCTTCTCACTTCTTATTATCCTTTGCCGCGCGGGCGGCCGCGTAGATTTCCCCGGCGGCGGTGCGCAGGGCGGGGTCTTTTATATTGGCGTGGATGGCGGCGACGCCGTCGGCTTTCATGAGATAGACGTCGGTGAATTCGAGGGAGGCGGAGACATGTTTTGTCCATGCGAGCGCGGCTTCGTCGTAGAGGGGGGACTCCGGATTTTTGCGCAGCCAGTAGAGGGCGTTAAAGGCGGTTGTTTTCGCCAGTTCGGTCATGGCGTCTGCGGCATGGGGCCAGCGGCCGGTGGCGGAGTCGGGACCCATGGCTTGCACGGTTTCCATGACCTGCGCAGGATGGTGATAGGCCATGGAGCGGAAAAAAACCGGCAGGCTGTCGGCGGGCCAGCCGGGCTGTGATTGCTGGCTGCGGAGCCATGCGGCGGCGGCGGGGATGTCAGGATCCGGCGTTTCCGCCAGCATGGTTAGGGCACCGTGCATGGCGACTTCGAGTTGTTTGGCCGGAAGGTTTTGTTTGCGGCGGAGAATCGTTAGGAGGCGGCCGGCGCCGTCCATGCCCGCGCCGCGGGCCGCGCCGGAGCCGAGCGTTCGCATGATCGGCCAGTCGCCCGTATCGCCGGCGGCGAGCACCCAGTCCACCGCGCGCTCCAGGTCACCGGAAGCCATGCCGGCCACCACGCCTTCCAGCGCGCTGTCTCCCGGTGCTGCCGCACTGTTTTCCAGCAGGGCTTGCAACGCGGCGGGATCGTTTTTCGCCAGGTGCGTGCCGGCCATGCGCTTGAAGGATTCGTCTTCGATTCTGGCATCGGGGTGTTCCATGACAAATCGCAAATACCCGGCGGGGTCCGCGCTTTGCCAGCGGTGCATGAGCAGTTCCGGCAACCAGTCGCCCATGCGCGGAGGATCTTTTGCAGCGAGAAGCAACCGCGCCGCGGCCTCCAGTTCCGCAGGACCCGCCGCGGCCAGCGCGCGACGCCATGCCTCCCGGCGTTTGTCGGTGACAGGTTCGTCCAAAGCGGCGCGGAAACGGGCCATGAGCGTCTTGTTAGGCACGCGGGCTTCGGCGGCGGGAGCGAAATCGGATGCCGCGTTCGTTTCGACTGGCGGCGCCGCGGTGCGGGGATGGGATGAGTTGCTGGCGGATGGCGTGTTCTCCTCCTCCGCCAGCGGCATGGAGAGCCCGGCCCAGAAAGCGAGCGCGGCAGGCGCGAGCCATGCCGCGTAACGTGTGAGACGACTTACCACGGTCATGCGATGAGAGAGGTTCGCGCAGAGGAGCGTGGATTTGCAATATTTCAATCCGCCCCGTCAACCAGGCCCTCTTATGATGAGACTCGTTGCATCGGGGGGATTGAAAATATTACAAATCCGCGCTCCTTTTCCGGCAATCGCCGCCGTCCGTTTATCTTCAATATCACCGCAACCCTGTTCGTTATTCTGCCGAAGGCGCCTAATGGAGCCGGTGAAACAACCAGCGAAACAATCCAAACGCCGCTGCGGCAAGCACGAGGGGGAGAGTAATCATCACATCCGGCCAGTCGTGAAACCACCACAGAAACAGGGTGGTCCATGCCATGCCGCCCGTCACTGAGCCTCCGATCGCCAGAGCCAGTGTGGATGCGGGGTGTTCGGCGAGCCATTCGTCTGACTGGTCAGCGGCGTGATCAGCGGCTTCGCCCGGACTGGACAACGCGAGGCCTTCGTTCCACTCGGCGCCAAATGGATTCTGAGGCACCGGATAAGAGGGGAGGTGGGGAACATTCATGCGCCTCCTCTTTGCATCGCGCGTGCCAGTGCCTCTTAAGCTGCATAAACCATTTAAAATGAACCTGCTGGAGAGAGGACGCGCGCTTGCCCGCATCGGGGTCTGACGGGAGAATTGCACGCACCGGAATATGGTTTCCACAGCGCGGGAAAAAACAGGATCCGCCATACCGTCACGCCCCCTCCGTTTCCCGTTTCTCCCCTCCTTTGTTTGCATGGATATGGGAAGTGTTTTCAATGGCTTTTTCGATTTGATTGGCGAGATCTTCGGGCTTGGTGGCTTGCTCCAGAACGGCCTCCTCCTGGGGATCGCCGATCTCCACGCCCACTTTTTTGGCGATGGCGGCCAGCATGATGAGCATCTTTGTATTTTCCTGCTCCGTGAGGAGGTTGATTTGGAGGTCGAGGTGATTCCGGCGTTCAGTGAGGCGCGTTTCCTCGTTCTGGCTGATCATGATGAAGGTGGACAGAAAGATAGCTTCCAGAGAGACCACGAGCGTCAGGAAGGTGAAGGGAAACGGGTCAAAGCGGGGAAATCCGGGCACGGAATTCACAACGATCCATCCGCCGAACCAGATAACGTGCGTCCACACAAAGATCATAGATCCGCAGAATCGGGCGACTTTATCCGCGAGCCGGTCGCTGAAGGTGCGCTCGTTTCGCGCCGCTTCCTCGAGTTTGACGATCGCCTGAACGTTGCGCCGGGTCAGTTCGTTAACGGACGAGGGCGGCGGAGGTTTATGCGGCGCGGAGGGTTGTTTGGAGCGGGTGCGGTTACTCATAAAAACGAAAATGCCCTCCACCGCAGAGAAACCGCAGATGGAGGGCACACATGGCTCAAGAGAGCTTGAAGGGGAGGAATCGCATCAGCTTATCGTCCGCCTGGAGCCGCGGGAGCTGTTCCCGGTGAACTGGACCGTGCACCGCCGGAGGAGGGAGCGCCGCCGGCGCCAGTGCCAGTCCTGCCGCTGCCTGCCGGGCGGGTGCCCGGCTGCGTGGTGGCAGGCTGACGGGTTCCGGGCTGGGTAGTGGCGGGTTGTGTGTTTCCGGGCTGGGCCGGGCCGGTGGACCCTGCGGCGGGCTGCGTGGTGTTGTTTCCGGCCTGAGTGCCGCGTGGGGCGTCCACTTGCGGTCCGGTGGGCACAGGTCCCTGCGGCGTGGTGCGGGCCGTGCCGCTCGTGTTCGTGTTATTGGCGTTTCCGGTCGCAGGATTCGTGTTGGTTCCGGGCTGCGTGGAATTGCTGTTCACGGTGCCGGGCAGCACCGTGATGGGAGGGTTGATAAAGCTGTCCGCGAGAGTGCCGGTCCCGCCGCCATTCGTGAAGTTGGAGGTGGTGGCCGAGGTCGTGCTGCCTGCGGTACCGGTGTCAGTGCCGGAGGTCCCAAACGTGCGGCTCACGATGGCGTTACTGGTGGGCGAGGAGTCTGTAGAGACCATTCTTTCCACCATCACTTGCGTGGCAATGTTGCGGCCCGCATCCTCCACGAACTGAATGCTCACCGGCGCTCCGGTGCGAATCATGTTCAACGGAACCGGCTGGCTGGCGGTATCGACGAAGTGCGTGGAGTTGTTAATCACATACTGCACCACATTGGTCGCTCCCTGGGGCCGCACGGAGATAACCTGCTCAAAGCTCATGATCGTTCCGCCGCTGGCCGCAGGCTGGATTTGCGTCCGCAGCGCGGCGTTTACGGCATCTTTTCTCTTCTTCGCCTCGGCCAGTTCGGCACGTTTGGCCGCGGCCTCGTCGGAAGGAGTGTCGGCCTTGCCGCCGTCGATCATCTTGCGGGTCACCGTGACTTTGGTGGCCAGCATCTTTTCACCGAGCGTGTTGTAATGAACCGTCACCGGCAGACCGGCGCGCATTTGATCCCAGGGCACGCTCTTGTCGGATTCGTCCACGAAGGTCGTCTTGGAATTATACATAAAGTTGAGCGGGATCTTGACGCCTTTGGGGGTCACGGAAAAGGTATCCGCATCCACACTAAAGACGCTGCCCGTCGCCTCAGTGGCCTCAGCGGAGGTGGTCTCCTCCGTCGTTTTCTCCTCCACGACTACCGGGTCCGGAGCGACTGCGGGTTTGGTTTCGGTTTGCCCCGCGGCGGAGGTGAGGAAAAGGGCGCTCACAGCGAGGAGCGCGCTGCCGGAGGGAACCAGTTGGATAGCTTTCATGGGAATATTGGGTTGGAGGTGAGATGAATCCCCTCGTTGGGGTCTCCTTGAGAGGTGCACGAACTGTTCCCGTTAGGGGGCCCGGAGCGAAGACCCCGCCCTCCGCCATCGGTTCGTTGCATGATGCACTGCGCGGAGTTGCAGAGAGGCGACAGGGGTGGAATCCTGCGCGAATTCGGGCCGCTTTTCCCGGAAATCCGGCGGCCCGGAGTGCTCAGCGGGGGGACGGGTACGGTTTATGCGTGGGTCCCTCCCACCACCACCCAGTAACTCTAAAATCCCGAGGCTCATGCTTACCACACTGAAATCCGGCAGCACCGTTCTCGTTTCCGGTCTTCCCGTCAACGTCTGCACCGACGTGGAGGTGGAGATCGATGAAACCCACCTTGCAAACCTCAGCGAGGAGGACGCGAACCAGCTAAACATTCCGTGCACCCGCCGGCATCATCATCCGCCGGAGATTACCCACCCTCTCGAATTCAATGGCGAGACGGGACAGGGAATGGGAGGTCACGCGGCGGCGTAGCGCGAGGGTATTCGTGCCCGGCGGGCTTATTTTTCCACCTTTTCTTTGCGGTTCCGGCAGTCGCCGCGCGCGCGCAGTTCTTCGCAACTGGCTTCGATTCTCAGGGATTTGTTGGCCGGGCGAAAACCAAGGCGCCGACTGATGCAATCCTCGAGAACATCCATGTGTTGATCTTCGAATTCGACCACCTTGTGGCAGTCGAGGCAGACGAGATGATTGTGATGGGGGTGGTCGAAGAAGTTGGGGTCGTAGCACTTTTGGCCGAAGCCGAGGTCGATTTCGCGAAGAAGACCGCTTTCGACGAGGAGCAGAAGGGTGCGGTAAAGGGTGGCGCGGCTGGTGGTGGAGTCCAGCTTGCGGGCCATGGCCCACAGTTCGTCCGCGGTGAAGTGCTCCGCGGTGGAAAAGGCGGCGCGGATGATCACCTCGCGCTGTTTGGTCCGGCGCAGGCCTTTTCCGGCAAGGAACTCATCCAGCCGTTTGAGGATTGCGGGATTGACCTCGGATTGGGACATAGGGGGATTGTACGAATTCCACGGGAGCCGTCAACGCTGCAGGGCCCGCAGCCGGTGGAAACAAAAAGTGCCGCCAGAGAACTGCGGCAGTGGGGATCACGCTACCGTTGCTGCCTTCCGGCCCTGGCGGGGTTTGCACGTCCACACTCCACAGCCCCTGGCAGCAGGATCATCTTTCCACGCCTTAACGTCCCCGCAACCCTAAATGCCGCATCATGCGTAAATATCCAGTGCAGGCACTTCAAATTTCTGCTTTAGCGGCGCAAATTCATGTTGTCTTGTCTGACGAGTCTCTGTAAAGAATTGCCAAATTTCCCAACCTACCCTCAGAAAAAATCCTATGTGGAAACCTCTCTCAATCATTTCCGGCCTGCTCCTTTTGATCGCTGGCGGGATTATGTATACTCAGGTGCAATATCCGCTGCGTTCTGAGAAGTTGCAGGCGAAGGCCGCGAACGATAACCTGGCGCTGGCGAATGCGAATCAGGTGGAGTCGAAAAAGGCCCGCGCCCAGTCGGACACCGATCTTGCCGACGCCAAGAATGAACTCGCTGCGAACTCGCAAAAGAAAGCGACGGCTCTGGCCGCCAAGGAGAAGAAGGTCGCGGAAGTGACGGAAACGACCGCGAAAAAAGACGCGGCGGCCAAGGAACTGGCGGACCTTGAGAACAAGCTGAAAGACCTCGGCGGTCTGGCCCGCCTGGTGGCGGAGTTGAAAGAATTGGAAGCGAAGAAAACGACGCTCGATGCGAGCATCGAGAACACCAAGGGTGCCATCGCCTCCACCATCGCTCACCGCGAGGCCACGGACAAGGTGATCGCCGGCCTCAAACTGCGCGACATCTATCAAAGAACCGGTACGATCGTCGAGAGCTTCAAGACTTTTGTGTCTGCGGTAAATCCGGAACTCGGATTCGTGGTGCTCGCCCATGGAAATGCCAGCAACGTGACGAAGGGCGCCAAGTTTGACATCACGCGCAACGGAGCGCTCATCGCCAAAGTGACGGTGACGCAACTGGAGCAAACCCGGGCGATTGCGGAAATCGTTCCCGGCACCCTCGCCGCCGGAGAGACCATCATGCCGGGCGACCGTGCCAGCGTGAACGTCTCCTCCACGCCCAGCTCTCTCGCCGCGTCCGTAAAGAAGCCGGATGCCAAACCCGCTGCCAAGCCGGGTGCCGCTGATGCCACCAAGCCCGCCGAACCCGCGGCTGTTGATCCCTTTGCTTCTCCGGACGGCGCTGCCCCTCCGGCGGAAAAACCGGCACCGACGCCTCCTGCGGAGACCCCTGCTCCGGCTCCGGCCCCTGATGCTTCGACACCGGCTCCGGCTCCCGCTCCGACCGGGGATGCCAAACCTGAAATGAAGCCTGAGAATAAGTAATTCCGCGTTTCATTCTTAACTTTCCCGACTCAACCCCATGAAGATCATTTTTGGTATCTCTCTCCTGGCCACTCTGGCCGCCGCCGGTCTTGCGTTCGCGACCCGTTCACAGTTGATCGACGCGCGGAACGAAAAAGACCAGATCAACCGTAAGATCGTCGCCATTCACGAAGCCGTGGAGAAAGTGAATGCAGAGACGACTACCGTCTGGACCTCGTGGAGCGAAACCAAGGGGCTCGCCAAGGATGAAATGACCAGCTCCCTGAAACTGGAGCGCGAGACCAAGGAACAGCAGGACGCTCTCGAGAAACTGAACAAGGAAATCGAGGAGATCATGGGCAAGCGCGCGGCGATGGAGGCCGAAATCAAGAGCATCATCGGACGCGACGGAACGCCGGAGGAAGTGCTCGCAAAGGTGGAAGCGCTGAAAGGCGAAACCGACGCTCTGAACCAGGAGCTGGCGACGCTGCAAAAGGAACTGGAAGTCAACAAGAAGAGCGCTGCGGAGAGCGACGCCCTTTCAGCCAAGCTCAAAGCTCAGCAGGACGCGCGGACCGCGGCAATCCAACTGGGTGGCCGGTCCGCCACGGTCGCCGCGTATAACCCGGAGTTTTCCTTTATCGTCATCAACATGGGTCGTGCAAACGGCCTGACGCCGGACACCCGCCTGCTCATCAAGCGGGGTGGACAATTGCTCGCCAGAGCCACGATCACCCAACTGGAAAAGAACCAAACGGTGGCTGATGTATCCCTGAAGACCCTCCGCGCCGGTGCGCAAATCGCCCCTGGGGACGAAGTCGTCTTTGAGTCCTCGGTGCAGTAGTTTCCGGGTCATCCGCCTTCCTGTGTCCATGCGTCTCATTCATGTCGCGCTCGTCGCTGTGATCGCCCTGGTGATCCCGGGGCTTTCGTCCTGTGAGTCCACCACTCTCAAGGAGAAGAAGCGTCCCCCTCTCCCTGGGGAAGAGCAGAGCGATCTGTCGTGGAGCCGGCCCACCGGTCCTAACGATGTGGTCAGTCCCCTGGGGCTTCCCATGAGCCGCTAAACGCGGAGCCGGACATGCTCAGGCCCGCATGGGGGTCAACCCATGCTCTCGCCGTGGTGCGACGCATATCCCTGCGGGAGTTTGCGTTGGGAACCCTGTGGCATGCTTAACCTGCATTTTCCCGCAGGATTTCGCCCGTCGCGGAATATCAGTAGAGCGACGTGTGCCGAAGGCCACTCGCTTTTGCTGCATCCGCGGGAGTCGAAAGCGACTGGGCTTCGCCACAGATCGCTTTACCTGCCGTTGCTCTGCCTAACAACCTAACAGATGATGCCCCCGGAAATTCAACCACACCCGGCCTGGCGAAAACGCCGCCCAGGGCAGACGCACATCTCTGTTAGGCATGCGGAAACCCGCAGCAAGGCCGTCCGGCCTTGTCGGTTGACATTCCCGGCCGTTTACCATCAGTGGTTACTCACAAGGCCGGACGGCCTTGCTGCGGTCGGATATCCTCCCTGACATCTATATGCGCCGGCCCGGGAACGCTCCCGGCGAGGCAAAAAGAAACCGGCGCTCTCCGCTGGAGAACGCCGGTCGTGTAAGGATTTGAAAGGCCGCGGGTTTTACTTCTCCGTCTTTTCTTTCTTCCCGCCCTCCTCCTTGTCGTCGTCGCCTTTGGCTTCTTTGCTGCCCTTGTCTCTGTCGTCGAAATCGAGCTCATCAATGCCGTATTTCTTGCCAACCTCTTTCAATTTGTCGCCGGTCTCTTTGGCTTCTTTGCCGAGGGTCTGCATTTTCGTGCTGAATCCCGGGTCAGTCGCCTTTTCCTGAATCCACTTCATCAGCTCGGCGTCGTCGTCCGGCATGCCTTTGAACACGGCCGCCATCCTCTTCATGACGTCCGCCATCTTCTTGTATTGAGTGGAGAGATCCTCGGGCAGACCGTCGGTGCGCACTTTGGCGACTTTGGTATTCATTTCGCCGATCAATTTCAGACCGGCCATGGGATTGGACTTGGCCTTCTCCTTTTCGGCCTGGGTCCACTTCTTGAGTGCTCCCATATCGGACTTGAACTCCTTGAGCGCGACAGTCTCGCTGCGCGGAGTCGCCGGAGCGGCATCCGGCTTTTCCTCATCCGCCGGCTCCGCCTTCTTCTCGGCGGCAGGCTTCTTTTCCTGAGCGGTGAGACTGGAGGGAGAAAGGAAAAGTCCCACTCCTGCGGCGAGACAAAGGGATCTCGCTATTGTGCTAACAACAGAGGTCTGAAATATGAATTTTGGATTAAACATAGGTAAGCTTCCGCTCATTCCCTGGAAAATCAAACCGCAAATCCCAAAAGGGAGTGTGAGTTTCCGTTTCGAAACCCCTTCTATCCGCCTATGGCGATCATGCGTCGGACCGGCTGGTAATTGGAGCGGAAGTCATGCTCCTTCGGTTTGCGGTCCACCGTGTCGAGAATGAGGCGCCGCAGGTCTTCGTCGGTGGCTCCGGCGCGAAGGGGGCCGATCAGATCCGTTTCGAGATGACTGCCGAGGCACGGGCGGAGTTTGCCATCGGCGGTGAGGCGCAGCTTGTTGCAGTTCTCACAGAAATGGAAGTTGGTCATGGCCCCGATAAAACCAATGCATTGGTCGCGTCCCGGAATCTGGAAATAAGACGCGGGGCCATTCGTTCGCATGGCGGGCCGGTGAATGAGAGCGCCGTAGTGATCCTCGATCAACCGGCGCGCCGTGCCCGTGGAAAGAAAATTGCTGTCAGTGAGCACTTCACGACTGCTCACTGGCATGAGTTCGATGAAGCGCAGCAGGCAGCCGCGGTCATGCGCAAAGTCGATGAGGGCAGGCAGCTCTTTTTCGGTGCGGCCTTTCAACAGCACGCAATTGAGCTTCACCTTTTCGAATCCGGCGGCGAGGGCCGCATCGATGCCCTCCAGCGCGCGCCGGTGGAGATCGCGTCCGGTGATGGACGCATAAGTGGCGGCATTGAGAGTATCGAGAGAAATGTTAGCGGTGCGCACGCCGGATTCCACCAGGCGTGCGGCCATGCTGGCAGGGCCGCCATGCTCCTCCGGCGGCGGACCGGCGAGAAGAGTGCCATTCGTGGAAATGCCGATGTCGGTGACGTGAGGCACGCGGCCCAGCATTTGGAAAAACCCCAGCACTCCGCGGCGGGTGAGCGGTTCACCGCCGGTGACGCGGACTTTCCGGATGCCGAGTTCCGTTCCGATGCGGAGCAGGCGAATGATTTCCTCGTATGTCAGGATTTCGCCGCGCGGGAGCCATGCCTGCTGCTCATCGGGCATGCAGTAGAGGCAGCGCTCGTTGCACCGGTCGGTGATGCTGATGCGCAGATAGGAAATTCGATGGCCAAAACGGTCTTCCACTGGTATAAGGAGGGGGAGGAAACCTGTCGTTCTTTACGGCGTGTTTGTCCACCGTAACCCCCGTCAAACTTTCCGACTGTCATGAACCCACGCGGCTGTTTTCGACTTGTGGCATTCTGCCTTGTCCTCGGCGTTGCCGTTTTTTGTCTCAGCGGATGCGAGGCATCCAATCCGCAAACCAGGGCGCAGAAAAATCCCGGGATGCTCGAGGGGCTGTCCGATGCTGATCGTGAGCTGGTGATGAAACAGACAATTTCGGAAGGGATGTCGAAGAACGCAGTATTCCTCGCATGGGGAAAACCGGATTCCGTCATCACCGGCAGCGAAAACGGGCGGCAAACCGAGACCTGGCGCTATGCGGCGCTCCGCCCCATTTATCCCTATCCGTATGGTCTCGGGTTGGGGCTGGGTTATGGGAGAGGTTACTACCGGCACGGTTATGTGGCTCCCTATGCCAGCTATTCGCTGACTCCTGATTACGTGCCCATGACCTCCTCAGTGGTGCGTTTCAGGAATGGCCGGGTCGTCGCATGGGAAACGGCGGATGTGCGGCGGAGGTAAACGCGCGGCAGGGAACGGGGCAGTTACCTTGGCACCGGGCTCCGGTTTTTGCCGCTCCCGGGCGGTCTCTCGCCAAAGGAGATGCTGACCACCAGTCCGCCGCCCTGGGGAGAACCGAGGCGGCGATCCACCGTGACTTCCGGAAAGAGGAGTTGTTCCCGCGAGCGGCTTTCCAGCCGTTCCTGGAGGCGGTGAAACAGAAAAAGAAGCGCGGAGCCTACGACAAGAGCGGCCGCCACGGCGGTGAGCACGCGCCACTGGCTCGTCGTGGTCGGCTGCGATACCTCCTCACGGGCGGTCACGACGTGAGGCACAAAGGTATCCATCAGCATGACCGCCGCTTCACGAATCACGCGCGCCTCCGATCCGGAGGGAAGGGTGCGAACTTCCTGACCTTTTGCGCGAACACTTTCGAACGTACTGATAAGCACAGCCGGAGGGATGAAACTTTCATTCCTGTCTGAACCTGCGGCGCCCATCGGGTTTCCATCGCCGCTGCCTGTGTTAAACACGAGCACTGCGCCGAACCGGTCTTTCAACCACGCCTCCGCCAAATCGTCCGCCTTGCGCTGCGCCTGTTCCCGGGCCGTTCCCCGGTATGTCAGGACGTAAAGGTCCATGTCATTTTTCCCGTGGAATTTTACGAGCGTCGTTTTCAACGAGACCTCATCCTGAAGGCTGAAGACATCGGCATCGTCCATTACAAAATCCACCGGTGGCTTGGGGATGCTTTCCGGATTTGGAACAGGGGGAGGCGCGGGAGCCGGAGTGGCGGGGGGCGGCATCTGTCCGGTCTTTTTCCATGTTTCACCTGCGGCAGCCATCGCGTTGACGGAGGCCGTCATGCGCTGCGCGGCGGACGCATCCTCTGCAAGAGCCGCCGCGGCCTTGCTGCCGGTGACAAAGAGTGATCTCGGATCGCCGTCCTTGCCGAAAGACCCCGGCGTCGCGCTGTAGTTTAACCGGCCCGTCGCCCGCTCATAAAGCAGAACGACTCCCGGCTTTCCTTTGAGCCAGCCGGTCGCCAGGCGGTCGCCATATTGGTCCACCGTTCCGTCCACGAGATAATTTTCGGTGACGATATACACCGGCATGCCGACGCGGCCCGCGAAATCCCTGACGGCGGCTTCTGCTCCCTTGCGGTCGTCTCCATTGAAAACGCTGCCGTTATCGAGCAATCCCGTGGCGGGTATGGCGGGCAGACTGTTGCGGGATTGTGCGGCGTTCGCCTTTGCTTCCGCCGGTGTTTCCTGTGCCGGCGATTTCACCATTGCAGAAATCAGCATCACTGCGGCAAGGCAGCATGAGAGCAGGCACTGGGTGGGTCGGAGCACGCGGAGGAGGGAAACTGTGCGAGTAAAAACGGTGGGGAATTTTCCGACAAGCGCAAAGCACCGTGCCTTCGACGTGAATTTGCAGGCTGACAAGCCGGAGAAGCCTTGTTAGGCCAGCAGGTCCGTCAGCACATTGCCGTGGACATCTGTCAGACGGATGTCGCGTCCGCTGAAACGATAGGTCAATGCTTCATGGTCCACACCGAGCTGATGCAGCACAGTGGCCCAGAGATCATAAACGGTGCAGGGTTTTTCCACCGCGTGATAGCCGAACTCGTCGGTGGCGCCATAGGTCACGCCGCCGCGCAGGCCGCCGCCCGCCATCCAGAGGCTGAATCCAAAAGGATTGTGATCGCGTCCGTCACTGCCCTGACTGAACGGCGTGCGTCCGAATTCACCGGCAAAAACGACGAGCGTTTCCTCCAGCAGGCCGCGGGCTTTGAGGTCCATGAGCAGGCCGGCAATGGGCTGATCCACCTGGTGCCCCATCTTTCCATGGCCGTTTTTGATCTCCCCGTGCTGGTCCCACGGATTGGGACCGTTGCCGCCTCCGATGTTATAGGAAAGACAGGACAGTTCGATAAACCGCACGCCGCGCTCCACAAGACGGCGGGCCAGCAAACACTGGCGCGCATACGCCGCGGTCTTCGGGTCCGGATCGTCCATGCCGTAGAGTTTTTTGGTGGCTTCCGACTCGCCGCGAATGTCGCAAAGCTCCGGCACCGCGCTCTGCATGCGCCAGGCCATCTCGGCGTTTTGGATGGCGGATTCCACCTTTGTGTCTCCCGGCGCCGCGTGCATCACGAACTGCCGGTCCATGCGATTGATGAAATCGAGACGCTTCCGCTGCCCGCTGCGGGACTCGCGCGGTGTGATGTTCGCCACCGCTTCGCCGCCGTCCGCATTGATGAAGGACGCCTCATGCACCGCCGGAAGAAATCCGCTGCTGAAAAGTCCCGATCCGCCATGCGGCACTACCGAATCACCGCTCTTCAGCACGACGAATCCTGGCAGATTTTCTGAAACGCATCCGAGCCCATAACTCGTCCATGCGCCTGCGCTGGGATTACCGAGGAAAGGAAATCCGCTGTGCATGAAAAAATTTCCCTGCGCATGCTCGCTGAACTTCGCCGTCATGCTGCGAATCACACACAAGTCGTCCGCGCAGGCGCCGATGCGCGGAAACAACTCGCTCACTTCCATCCCCGATTGCCCGCGCCTCTTATACTCCCAGTAGGACGGATAGATGGTTCCGTTTTGGTTGAACTGTGTCCGCGCCACCGGCATGGGCATCGGCTGTCCGGCGCGCCTTTTCAATTCCGGCTTGGGATCGAAGGAATCCACATGCGAAAAACCTCCGGACATGTAACAGAAGATCACGCTCTTCGCGTGCGGACGCATTTTCGGAACCGGCGGGCGGGCACCGGAGAGATTGGTTAGTCCATGGAACGCGGCGAGGCCGAAACCACAGGACAGACGGGAAAGCAGTTGGCGGCGGGTGAGCGGGGACATCGGTCAGCGGAGATAGATGAACTCTTTCATATTGATCATCGCGAGGGCGAGACTTCGCCATGCATCTTGCGGGGAAGGGCTGCTGGAAGTGAGACTCTCAAGCTGCCGCGAAGCTTTCTCTGCGGCGCTGCAGGCGGCCTCATAGCGCAGGCGGTCGGCAGAGGAGAGGGCCGCGAGGATGTCTTCGGGCGGGACGGGGACGCCTTCCAGTTGTGAGGAAACCGCGATTTCGTTTTCTGTCAGGGCGCGGTCGTAGAGGCGGGCGCGCAGGATGCGGGCATTCAGAAGCCGGTTGCCGGTGGGTTCGCCGTGGCGGAGGCCGAGGAGAATGTTGGACTGGCCGGCCTCGTAGGTGGCGGGGCCGTTGCTCTTATAAGGCTGGCCATAACGTTTGCCATCGCGCCAGACGGCGATGGTGCCGTCTTCGGCGTAAGTGATGGCGATGTGCACCGGTCGCGAGGCGGCTTCACGGTCCTGGCTGCCGCTGCCCTGACTGCGCTGGAAGTAATTGCTGCCCGGAAGCCATTGCCCGATGTTCTGCTCGGCGAAAACGATGGCGTCGAAGACTTCGCCGTCCGTGCCTTGAATGGAAAGCACGCCGCCGCCGGCCTGCTCCAATGTGCCAAGCTGCACCCATGCCTCCAGTGTTTTGGTGCGCAGTTGTTTGGTGAGAGCAGGCGTGGAGGCGTAGCTGTCCTTTCCGTCCACGACGAGAGCGCCGCCTTCGACTCTCGCGTTGCCGTGGAGTTTCAAGTGCAGTGCACCCCGTAGATCGCGGGCACTGCTTTCGAAGTCCCATTCCGCGATTGGCGCAGGCGCATTCCCAGGCAGCTCACGATGAGCATTGCGCTCTGCAAAAAGACGCCTTTGCACGGGTGTTAGGATCGAATCGCGCTCGCTTTCGGCATGGGACAGGCGCTGCCGCCATTCATTTGCCTGCGTCAGCGCGGCATTGCCCTGCGCGGTGACGCCATGGACATAGGCAAGGCATTGATCCAGTTCCGGCTCTCCGGGCTCGCGTCCAAAGCCGCTGCGGTAAAACTGCCGCACTCTTTCCGCGGGATCGGCCGCGGTTCTGGTCACACGGTCGGACCAGTCATTGGCCCAGGATTGAATCACCGGCGAATTCATCAGGGCCAGCGCCTGGGCCGGCACATTGGTGGAATCGCGCCGGCCGCGCGTGCTGGAGGGCACCGGTGCATCGAAAGCGGTGAGGAAGGGATCGAGCGCATTGCGAATCACCCTGACATAAACGCTGCGTCGCGGCGCACCGCCGTCCACCGGTGGTCCGAACGCGGTTAGATCCAGCTTCCCGGATACCGTTAGGATCGCATCCCGGATCGCCTCCGCCTCAAGACGGCGCAGCGTGAAATGGGAAAGCAATTTGTTTTCAGGATCTTTTTCGAGCGCCGCCGGCGAGGCCTGCGCAGAGGCTTGAAACGCCTCCGAGGTCACCAGCAGCTTCAGCATGCTTTTGATGCTCCCGCCTTCTTTTTGGAAACGCAGCGCCAGCCAGTCCAGCAGTTCCGGATGCGTCCGCGCTTCGCCGAGTTTGCCGAAATTGTCCGTCGTGGCGACGATCCCGCGCCCGAAGACATGATGCCAGAGCCGGTTCACCATCACGCGGGAGGGCAGGGGATTTGACGGGTTCACGAGGCTCTCCGCCAGTTGCAGCCGGCCGCTGTCCCTGGCGGCATACGGCTTTCCATCGATGGCCTCAAGGAAATGCCGCGGCACGGGCGCCCCCGGCTTTTTATGATCTCCCCTAACATAGAGTGGCTGATCGAACGCGTCGCCTTCCATGACACCCGGAACGCGCACCGGTTTTGGCAAATCCGCCTCGAGCTTGCGATACTTCGAGCCCGGTCCATCCCCGGCCTCGGTTCCGCCGGAAAGAAATCCGGCGCGCAGCATGAAGTCGAGAAATTCCGCGGTCTCAAAATCCGGCGCCTCTGCGCCGCCGTACCAGAAGATCGACAGCAACTCCAGCGCGTGAGCATACCGTTCCGCCAACTGTTCTTTGGTGGAGGGCGGTTCGGGGCGTGCGGTGCAAAAGGCCAGGAGCGAAGTGCCCGCGCGTGGCGGTTCGGATTTATCGTCCGCCGGATAGATCACATCCGTCAGGCCAAACCAGGCGCGGTCCGCATCGTTGCCTTCGATTGGCGCGTCCGGGATGGTCGTCAGTTCCAGATACAGCGTCTCACCTTTCCAATAGTCGAGGTTCCACGAGATCCAGCCCGGGAAATCCTGACTCAGTTCCCGCTTCGGATAAATGAGGCCGCTGCGCGGATAATTCTGCACCACATAGCGCACCACCGCGTTGCGTCCCGCCGCGCGCACCCACAGGCGCCCGCCCTCACTCTTAAAACGGCTGGACTGCATGATGCCGGGCTGACGGTCTGAACACGCATCCGAATAACTGCCGTCCGGGCGGACGCGTCCGATGAGGCGGTCGCTGTTCGCTGCCACGGAAAAACCTCCCGTTCCGTTCCTGACAAAATCGAGGCCCGGGCCGGACGTGAACATTTTCAGTGAAGTGTCGCCCGCCGCGCGCCACATCGCGCGGGACGGCTGCTTGAGAAATGCCGCCCGCTTTGCCTTCAGTTCCGCCCATTTGGCGGCGAGATCATTCCATCCGTCGCGCATTTGCTGCGGCGGCAAATCCTTCAGCCGCAGCCATGCCGCCAGTGGACCCGTACCCTCGCCATCCGCCTCGCGTCTCATGGCTTCGTCCGCCGGCTTCCAGTTCGTTAGCTTCTCCATCAGATTCGCACGATCCGGCCGGTCCGCCCAGGTGTTGTACCACTCCTGGCCCGTCAAGGCTCCGATCTCCGCTCTCGCCTCACTGAGGCGGCGCAGGTTTTCCTCCCCGGCTTCATTCAATGGCGCGGCAGCATTGACAACCGCAGGCCGGCAGCTCGCGAAAATGCCATAGAGCGCATAATAATCCTCCTGACTGATCGCATCGAACTTGTGGTTGTGACAGCGCGCGCAGGAAACCGTTAGGCCCATGAATGCCTTGCTCACCACGTCCACCTGGTTGTCCGTGAAGGTCACAAATTCATCGAGCGCATCCGTGGGCGTGAAGCCGTGGAAGACCATGCGCAGATGCGCGGGGCCGATGGCGGATTCGTTCAAGCCCAGCGCTTCGTTGATCCGCGGCTTTGGCAACCGGTCCCCGGCGATGTGCTCCCTAACCAGTTGCGGCCACGGAACATCCGCATTGAGCGCCCGGATGAGATAATCGCGATAGCGCCATGCATAGCGGATGGCGGGATCGCCTTCGCTGCCGTGGCTCTCGGCATAACGCAGCCAGTCCATCCAGTGCCGCGCCCAGCGCTCTCCGAAACGCGGCGACGCGAGCAGGCGGTCGATGAGAGCGCTCCATGCGGCGGGTGAAGGGTCTTTCGCAAACGCAGCGACGTCGCTCTCATCCGGCGGCAGTCCGGTTAGGATAAACGAGGCCCGGCGCACGCGCGTGGCGGGATCGGCCACCGGCGAAGACGCCAGTCCAGCCTTTTGCATAGCGGCCCGCAGGAAACGGTCCACGGGATGCGATACTCCTTGCTGCTCCGGCGGTTCCTCTGCTTTCAACGGTTGAAAGCACCACCACTGTTTGCGCAGCGCAAAAACCGCCGGCCAGTCGGAAGCCTGCGATGCCTCCGCGTCCGGCGCCTTGTCACGGGGGTCAGGCGCACCCATGCGAATCCATTCACGGAATGTGTCCACGGTGGCCGCATTCAGCGCCGCCGCATCCTTTGGCATTTTCAATTCCGGGTGGCTGTGGGCGATCGCTTGAATGAGGAGACTCTTGTCAGGATCACCGGGCACGAGTGCCGGTCCCCGCTGGCCGCCTTTCAGCATCCCTTCGCGCCAGTCCACGCGCAGCCCGCTTTTCTGGCGCACCGCGCCATGGCAGTCATAACAGGCCGACGCGAGGACCGGGCGGATGTTGTTTTCAAAAAACGTCACCTGATCTCCCGGAAGGTCCGCCGCGCGTGCCGCCAATGTGGTCAGGAGGAATATCAGGCGCTTCATGGCAAGGCGTGAATCGAAAAAAGTAAGGTTAATGACTGCGGCATACACCACGCCGCAGAAGATAGCCACTTTTCCAAAAGAATGCGCCTTTTTCGGGTGACGGGTCCGCCGCGTCACGGATTGGACGAAACGGCTCCCGTTTCCGGTGAGGGTGTGGCCCCCCCGCCGGTCACTTCCGGGCTGCGATCCAGCCAGCCCTTGTTCGAGACCGAATGGATAATCACCTGAGGAGCATCCGGATTTGCCGCCGGTCCTCCCTTCGGAATCGCTGGAAACTCGAAGCTGCCGTAGAGCCGGATGCAGCGGAGATTTCCGTTCAGTTTGTGAAGAATCCCCAATCCGGTGTCGCTCAGTCGTTTGGCGTAACCCCACACCGTGGAACTCAGCGTGATGTCCGTCATTTTCACACAGACCCATTCCCGGTAGTCGGAGAACGGACCGGCATAATAATCGTCGAGACCAACGATGACGCGCTGAGAGACCGGATGACGCGGCCGTTCCTTGACCCAGCGGTTCCATTCCATGTCCCCGGCACCGGTCAGAAATCGCCAGTCGATGCGCGGGCCCTCGGGGGTTCGTTCCACAAAGGTGTCAAAGGGGATGGTGTTGGCGCTGCCCGAAATCAAAACGAAGTCCCGGCCTCCCTCGGTTTCAAATTCGACATTGGAAGCCAGATTGACGGGCCCGATCTCGTCAGGATGAGTCGCGTAATAGTTGCGCAGCACCGGCAGCAGCGCCAGGCCACCGCGGACAAACGGCGCCTTTTCCTCCGGGGTGCGGGCCTCGAAGAAGCGTTGCATAACGCGCCGGGCTTCGGGAACCATTTCCGCATTGTCCCGCTGTTCGGCGCCCGGAAGCGCAGCGGCGGTCCCGCTCATTTTGCGCTCCAGCTCCGCCTGGCCGCTTTGCCGGAGCAGATTGGCGGTGCCTCCGGTGAGCACCAGCGCGAGCAGCCCTCCCGCGACCAGCAGGGAAATGCCCCAGCCGGGATGGATGGTATAAGGTTTTACCGCGGCTGCCAGCGGTGCGTCCGGCAACTGGTCAAATTCCGGGGCGGAATCAGGCATCCGGCGCGCGGTGAAGGCGGGCACATAGTCCTCTGAGTGATGCAAGGCCTCCTCTTCCTCCGTGCGCAGGGCCTTTAACCTGCGTCCCTGCGCTTTGCGCCGCCACTCCAGCGATTCCTCGCCGGATTTTTGGTCGTCTGCCGGGATGGGTCTTTCCGCTTTTTGCACGGGCTCCGGCTTCAAGACATCCACCCGCAGGGGTTTGGATGCCGCTTTTACCGTCTCCGTCCGGGATTCCCTCTTCGCCGGTACTTCGATCAACGGGCCCGGAGATTGGTCCGGCATGGATGGAAAAATGTCTCCCTCCCCGCCCGCACCCGTTAGGCGGGCGGAAGGCACGTTGGATGGAGTCTGGCGTATGTCCGGCATAGGGGATTCGGATCAATGGCGCTGGAACTCCCCTTAATAACAAGAGGTCGATACAGGGGAGTAAATAAGAGTTGCCCGATATCCTCGAAAAGCTAGTGAAATCCGCCGCGAAGTCCGTGTTTTCCGCCTCCTGATGTTGGTATCACATTAATCTGTGAAACGAGCCAATCCCCGCCTTTCGCATCCGCTCTTCACGCGGAAACGCCGAATACCTCCTCCAGGGCGCGCCGCATCACGGATTTGTCCGGGCTGATTCCCAGCCAGTACTCGATATTCTTCGCGCCCTGGTTCACGAGCATGCCAAGCCCATCCAGCGTGCGGCAACCGGCGGATGCGGCTTCCGCGAGAAAACGCGTGCGCGGGGGATTGGGGATCACATCGGCGGCGATCATGTGCGGCTGGAAGGAATCCGGCGCCACCGCCACACGCTCATCCACATTCGGGTAAAGACCGATGCTGGTGGCGTTGATCACGATGCTGGCGGTGGAGGGAATGCGGAAGTCTCCCGCCCACGCGGCAAACTCCGCCGGACAGCGGGTGTGCGCATTGAGATGCGCGACGAGTGCTTTACCGCGCTCGGGTGATCGATTCACGACCGTCAATTGCGCCGCTTCCGCCAGCGCCAGTTCCACGGCAATGGCGCGAGCTGCCCCGCCGGAACCGAAAATCACCACATGCTGGCCTGCCGGCGAAACAATCGGCAGAAGGCTTTCCAGAAATCCCTTACCGTCAGTGTTCTCACCAATCCACTGGTCGCCGCGCTTCACCGCACAATTCACCGCGCCGATGAGACGGGCGGATTCCGCCAGACCATCGAGATGGGAAATGACGGCCACCTTGTGGGGAAGGCTGCAGTTGAACCCGATGTATCCCTGCGCTTTGGCCCCGCGCACCGCGTCCGCCAACTGCTCCGGCGCCACATCCATATTGATATACCGGCAGTGCAGACCGTGATGCCGGAAGGCCGCCTCCATCATCGCCACGGTGGGATTTTCGGCGACGGGTTGCGCAAAACAGCCGGTGAGTGCGGGAAGAAAGTCTGGCATGGCAAGCGCCGGGACAAGACAGCGGGCATGGCTGCGTGCCAGAGAAAAATGGCGCAGTTCCACGCCGCGATACGCAGCATGGCCGTTTTTTGGGATTGCATTGGACGCCGCTGTCGAAGTACCCGTGAGGCGACGGTGCGCGGAAACCCCCCGGGGCCGTTCCAAATTGACAATACAAACCACTGCAAACCCATGAAAAGACTGATCATGTTCATCGCCGCCCTGTGCATTGCCCTGCCTGCCGTGGCCGCTCCGCCGAAAAAGGATGACAAAGATGACAAAAAGAAGCCTTATGCCAAGAAGGAAGTCCCTCCGATGCAATGGACGGTGATCGTGGAAGGCGCCACGGCTGAAACGGCGGGCGAACAGGTGAAGGCCTTTCTCAGCGCCATGAAGGGTGTGACCGTGGACAGTTGCGAAAAGAAAGGCGACACCGTCGAGGCCGTGATCACCTCCAAGGAGCGTGTCCAACGGTCCGATGTTTCCAAGGCTCTCAAGGAAAAGAAAGAACTCAAGGTGAAGGAATTCAAAACGAAGAAGCCGGAGAAATCCGATGCCAAAAAGGAAGACCCGAAGAAGACCGAGGAACCTAAGAAGACGGAAGAGCCGAAGAAGCCGGAGGAGCCAAAGAAGACAGATGCTCCGAAACCCGGCGACAAACCCGCCGACAAACCGGCCACGAAGCCGGAGGAAAAGAAGCAGCCTTGATTTCCCGGCCATAAAATTACCCGAATTGGCCCCTCCGGTTGCTGCCGGCGGGGCCTTTTTCGTGCAGACGGGCCGGAGCCCGCACATGTCCCGCTCCGCATTGCATTCGCGTGCGGAGGGCCTACTCTCGCACACCGACCAGCCATGTCCCTTCGACTTCTTCGCGTCCTCCTCGTTTTGCCTCTTCTTTTCGGGGCCGCTCCCTCGTGCAGCCGTCTTAAAAAGAAAATCCCCGAAGCGCCAAAACCGGGAGCGGTTCCGGAGATCGTGGATGAACCGGCGGAGACTGTGCCCCCGCCTCCTGCTCCTCCTCCGGTGGACCCGGCGGTGCCGGCGCTTTCGGTCAATAAGTCCGCTCAGGTCGCCGTACTCGGTTATCACCAGTTTACCACCGGCAAGTCCACGGGCCAGATGGTGCTCAATATCGACAGATTTCGCGAGCAGATGCAGTCATTGAAGGATGCGCGCGTGACGGCGATTACGATGAGCGACTTTCTCGCATGGCGGCGCGGCGAGAAGCCGATTCCGGACCCCGCGGTGGTCATCACCATGGATGACGGATGGAAGAGTGTTTACACCCTGGCCTTTCCCATCCTGAAGGAGTTCGGATACCCGTTCACCATTTTTCTCTACAAGAACTTCGTCAACGGTGGCGGCAAGTCGCTGAGCACCGCGGAGATCAAGGAAATGATGGCGGCGGGCTGCGAAGTGGGAAGCCACAGCGTGAGTCACCCCTACAAGCGAACCATCGATTCCATGTTCCAGCGTTCACCGGAAAATGGAGAGGCGTTCCTGCGGAAGGAGATGAAGGACTCACGGCAGTTTTTTGAGGACCTGCTCGCGGTGAAAATTCCCACGTATGCCTATCCCGGCGGATTCTTCTCGCTGCGGGAGCAGGAGATCGGCAGGGAAGCGGGATATGAGGCGATGTTCACCGTGAATCCCGCCAAGGTGACATGGGATACACCGGGCGCAGCCATCGGACGTTACATCATCATCGGCAACGATCCGAAGGATGCGAATTTCAAACGCGCCATCAGTTCGCGCGGCACAGCGGACGGCGATCTGGTGAAGCAGCTTCTCGGCGGGGAGGGAGAGGGCGAACCATTGGTGACTACCAAACCGCTGCCGAATGCACAGATCGCTTCGCGCCGTCCTTTGATCGAGGTGGATGTCTCCAAACTCGCAGACATCGATCCGGCGAGCATCGTGATGAAAATCGCCGGATTCGGTCAGGTGCCTGCGCGTTATGACGCGGCGGAAAAGAAGATCAGTTATCACATGGGCGAAACGCTGCGCAGCAACGAGTGTCAGGTGTTCGTGACCTTCAAACGCGCGTCGGAACCAAAGCCGGACCAGGTTTCCTGGCGGTTCGTCATCGATCTGGTGGCTCATTATCTTCCGGATGAACCTGAGAAGCTGGAGAAAGCGACCGCAGTGGAAGAGGAGGGCGAATCCGAAGGAGGAGAATCTGAGCCGGAACCGCCGCCGCTGCCGCCGCCAAGCCATCCGGAGCCGAAGCCTAAATCAAAAGCGGAGCCAAAACCAAAGCCGAAGCACCGGTGATCAAATACGGCCCTAACGCGTTTTGTCCCGCGGTTCAAACCGGAACAGACGGTCGATGAACGGGATGTCCTTCAAGACCGGCAGACCTTCTTCAACCGGAACCTGCGGCTTGTAACGTGGCTCGAGCAAATTGTCAGTGGCCCGTGGTTGCGACTCGATTTTCAAAAATTCCCTAACCAAAGATTCGTTTTCCACAGGTGTTAATCCGGGGGAAAGCTTTCCTGTTTTTCCTTTATCCGGATTCTTTGGCGGCGCTGCGGGAATGCCTGGCTTTGCCTTGATGTCCGGAAGGACCTTCCCTGGAAAAAGCCCCTGCGCCTCCGTCTTTTGACCGGGGACCTCCGGTTCGACAGTGAAACTGCCGGAGGCCACATGTTCAGCTTCTCCTTCACGCGAAAAGAAGATTTGATAGTGGCCGGGCAGCACGCCGGGGATTTCGAAGGAGCCGTCCGCATTCACCTTCAAGCCGCTGCGGAAAAACAGCGGTCCGCTGGGACTCTTCTGAAACTCACCCCACGCTTTCCACATGTCATCATCGCCGGGGAATCCGATGTGCGGTGCATTCGGATGAAAGTGGAACGTGACTCCATCCCACGAGTCCCGTCCGGTTAGCTTGCCTCTTACCGTGCGTCCCGTGCCGCCGATCAGGGCCTGATTAACGCCTGGTTGCACGGTGAGATGAGTGACCTGTCCGGTGAGGTTGACCTCAGTCATTCCTGAATTGCCGGAGCCGGTCGAAATGGGACAGGACAATTGTGTCAGGCCCGGCAGCACCTTCTCGAAAACAAAACTGCCGTCGGCATTTGCTTTTGTTTTTTCATACTGGGCGATGATGCCCGGGTAGCCGTAGGTGTCGCGGTGAATAGACAGACTTACGGACTGATTTGCACCGGGCTGTGTGCCCCACAGCACTTTCCCCTCGATGCGCCCCCACGGTTGCAGTTTCAGCAGAGGCCATCCCTCTCCGTCTTCGATCCTGCCGTCAGGATTCTTTTTGAAATCCGCCACAGAGATTTCCCTAACACCGGACTCATGGATGATCAGCAGGGCCGCCGTGGGGTCGTATTCGGAGGGAAGTTGGAATTTGCCGCTGCCATCCGCTTTCACGATCCGCGGCAGACGCCACTGATCAC
Organism: Verrucomicrobiales bacterium; assembly: GCA_035550135.1. Lineage (GTDB taxonomy): Bacteria > Verrucomicrobiota > Verrucomicrobiia > Verrucomicrobiales > V1-33 > V1-33. The sequence continues at coordinate 60,087 of DASZQB010000054.1, read as the reverse complement.
TGGCCTTTTCCGGAAGCGCCGCGTCGGCGTTTCTCAACTTGCCTTTCTCAATGACCGCATCCCGCTGCACCATGGCCAGCGCCACGATCGCCCCCGCCGCCGGTTTGCCCTGTGGAAGCACCGCCATGCCTTTGATGCCCCTGGCTTCGGCTAGCTGAAAATAAAGATCCTGCGGGCCCTTTGATTTTTCCAGCCACGCGAACACCTGGGGTTCATAACCATCCGCTTCGACGCGCAGCGCCATCGTATCGTAAGCCTTGTTCAACGGCCAGATCAGGCCCCCATCGTAGCCGGTGTGCAGTGTGTGAGGCTGCCAGTTGACGATATCCTTTCCGCCGCTCACGGATGACTTCACTCCGGCGATGACGCGGAATTCGTGGATCGGTTTTTGTCCTGACGAATCCAGCACATTCACCGATATACCTTTCCTGCGCGCCTCGGCTCGTTTCTCCGGGTCGGAAGGCACAGCAAAAGGGTCGGCCTCCACTTTCGGTTTTGGTGCCGGACCCTCATCCGCCGGCGCGACGCCAATCTGCGTGAAACCGGCATTCCGCAGCAGTTCGATGATTCGCACTACCTTCGAGTGTTCCACCTCCTTTTCCGCATGGAGCACGAAGGAACGGTTTTGGTCTTCTTTGGCAATGGCCGCCAGCTTCGCCTGCAATGCTGTTTCATCGACGGTTTCCCCGTTCAGACTAACAACGCTGTCCTTTCCAATGCGAACCTTTGCCCGATTCACTGCGCTGCGCATCGCTGCCTTTTCAGTCTCGGAAAAACGGGAGTTTTCGATGCGGTCATTCAGGACGGCCGGCCACGGCGCATCCCCGGGCAGGGTCTTTGCTGCGGGAAGAAGTGCCGTTTCTTTTCCGGCGACCTGAACCTTCAATGGCCTGGCCAGCAGCGTCCCGGTCCATTCACCTGCCGCGGGTGATGTCACCTCTCCCCCGCTTCGCATTTCGAACGCACCGATCCGGCCTTCGATTTGAAACTGCCAGGTTCCGGCTTTGACCGCGAGGCGCGTTCTGTAGTCGTTATCGCGCGGCGGCGGCGAGCCGTCGGCGTTCGCTTCCACAAGATGAACCGCGGCCTTTTTCCACTCCAGCATCTGTCCCGGTTCGAGGCGGGTCCGGGAGGGAGTGATGAGGACGGTATTCATAAGAATCTGTGCTTCCTGACGCTGTCCCTTCTCATCGGTGGCCCACATGCGGAGGCCTTCGTCCACTCTGGGAGTCTGACTGAATTTCACCGGTGCCTTGCTGTCGTTTCGAATCCACAACGTAAAGTCCATCTCTTCTCCGATCTTCCACTCCGTGCCCTGCGCGGGCTTTGTGTATCCAATGCTCATGCCGCTGGAATCCGGTTCACTCCAAATAATGTCTGTTCGATCTCCGATATTGATGCCGGGCCGGTAGCTGCTGTCCGGCAGTTTCACCCGGCTCTTTTCCCATTCGGCTTTGGCGGTGTCCGAAAGCGCGCGTACGTGCGTGAGCGCAGCGACTCCAGCGGCTGAGGAGGGGGCGCTGGGATTTGTTTTGAGGAACTCCCCGGCGTGCTTGATGACCTCGTCGTAATCGAAGCGCCATTTCGGCTGCTTCAATTCCTGCATGAGCGAGTAAGCGGTCGCGCGGAGGCGGTCGTCACCGCGGAGGATCATCTTGCTGATCCGCAGGAGCGCATCCACGGGGGAGTCCTTCGCCAATTCCTGGCTCAATAATTCACGGAGTTTCAGTTTTTCCACCGGATCGCCGGGGACGGTCCAAACCTGGCCTTTGATGCTGATGTAGAAGCTGGCGGAGTTTGCGGGATACTTCAGCCAGGCGTCCGGCTCCGAACCATAGAGGGGCATTTCAAAAACGCTGTATTTCTGCCTCCAGCTTCCCGGATGGTCAGGGTCCGGTTCGTAAACGTCGGGCAGCAGCGCGGCGTCGTCCGCTTTTCCGGCGTTGCCTGGCAGGAGGAGGCCGCGGATCGAATAGGTCTGCGCCGACACCAATGCGGATTCACTGCGGGGAAAAAGAAGGAGCGTTCGCAGCGACTCCCCGGTGGTCACCGTCGCGGATTCCCGCAGGTATTTTTCCGCCGCCGACGTGAGCGGCAATTGGTCCGGTGGAACGGTGGGGGTAATAATGAAGACGCGGCCTTTCGTCAGGTCATGAGAGGTGGTGCTCAGAGTGCCGTCCCGGCCGCGGCTGATCAGATTGAGCGTATCCGGTTTGTTTGATCTGCGCGAAAACGTCAGCTCGGTGCCGTCCTCAAACGTCAGCGTTCCATCGTCATGCCATGTCCTGGATTTCGGATTGGCTCCGCTGGAGGTGGAGGAGGTGAACGGATTGTGGGAGATAAGCAGGAAGTGCGTTTGTTTGCCGTCGTGGACGCAATAGGCACCGCCGGAATCAACGGCAGTATGGGCCGCCTGGGGAGGATTGAACGGAGCCTCCGCGGCGCTCAGCAGCGTAAACGGGAGCGTTAGGGCGGCTGCTCCAAGAGTGAGCAGACCCAGCGGCCATGCGATTCCGAAAGCCCGCTCTTCCGAAACACCCGCGAGCCGCCGCACTCGCTGCAGGAGCGATCCTCCTGCGGCGGACATTCCCAGAGCCGGCGCAGGGCCGCGCATTTCCTCCAAAGCGGTTAGGGCGCGCGCGTAGTCCAGCACTCCGCCGCTGTGCGACGAGGCCACATCATCACAGCAGTGCTCGCGTTCGCTGCGAAGCTGGGAGGAGACCCACCACACCGCGGGATGATAAAAGAAGAGCGTCTCCAAAATGTTTTGCAGCAGGTTCACGAGGTAGTCGTGGCGGCGCACATGGGCCAGTTCATGAGAAAGGAGGGCTTCGAGTTGCGCAGTGCTGAGGCCGGCAAAGAGTCCGGCGGGAACGAGCACCACGGGCTTCAACCATCCGATGACTACGGGCACCGCCAGCGTCGCGGATGACAACAAACGCACCGTTCGGTTGATCCCGAGTCGATGGCAAAGTTGCGTGAAGCGCTGCGGCCAGTCATCGGGAATGCGGTCGCTTCCGGAGACGCGCCATTTCCTGACCATTCGCCAGCCGTTGAGCAGGCGCAGGGAAAAGAAGGCAACGCCGCCCGCCCAGAGCGCCACGATCCACGGGAGCCATGGCCGAAGGCGCTCGATAGCCGTGTGGGATTCCACGGTGGCGGCCTCCATCCGGGGCCGGATAACCGTCGCCGTTTCCTGACGAGGGGACCTGCTGGAGACCTCCGGCGTCAATGAGGGAACCGTATTCGCAGAGGGATTCGAGCCGTCAGGAATCGGCGAAGCGGGTGAAATCGGGACATGGCTCCTAACAGAGACTGGAACTGCGCTTGCGGATGGAGTCTGCGATAACTGCCAGACCAGCGTTCCCACTGCGGACCCGAGCATCAGCAGCAGGGCCGTTCCAGCGGCGGCATAGCGCACTTGAGGGGAACTGCGTTTTGAAAGCCTGAGAAACAGGCCGAGCAGCAGCGCGATGGCCGCGCCCTGCCACAGGAAATGCAGGAGCACCCAGCCGAGGAGTTCGATAAGAGAGGACAGCGTGGAATTCATGACACATGCGGGAAGGAAGGATTCAGGAGCGGGGTTTCTGGCGGGCCTCCAGTTCGTCGAGAAGCCGGCGGATTTCGGAAAGTTCTTCAGCGGTCGCTTTCTTCTCGGAGAGCGCCTGCATCACCAGTTGCCCGGGCGACCCTCCGAACGCCTTCTGCAGGAGATCGCGCACCAGTTGACGCTGCGTTTGCTCCGCCTTCATGACGGGCTCATAGACGTGCGAGCGCTGGGATTCATCGCGGCGCACGAGGCCCTTGTCGGTCATTTTCTGAAGAATCTTGAGCGTCGTGGTGTAGCCGGTGCCCTTGTCACCGCTGAGCGCATCGTGAATTTCACGGACCGTCAGCGGGCCGTGATTCCACAGAACGCGCAGCAGTTCCAGTTCAGCTTCGGTCGGGCGCGGCAGAGGTTTTGCAGGCATGGAGCGGAATTACGACCTGCGTCGTAGTTTGTCAACGACAGTCGTCGTAGGTTTTGTAAAAAAGATGTCACGGGGAGGGGAAAACGGCTGCGATTGCAAAACTCCTGGCTGGAAGTCGCTGAAGGGATTACATTGGGAATCGTTGTTCCCGCATTTGTGAAATCCCTCTGCACTTTTCTGATACTGTTATTCGCTGACCCGCTTTGTGCGGCGGATTTGACGGTGGAAGTGGAGACGAGATGGAATGACAGGCCGCTGGTGCTTTCGGATCTTTCGCTGAAAAATGCAGCGGGCAATGAGCTTTCGGTGACGCGCCTGGCGTATCTTTTGTCCGCGGCGAAACTGCAGAAAGAGGATGGCAAGTGGATCGGGGCGGGGAACTGGCAGGCGTTTCTGGATGTGGAGAAGAAACGGACGTCCTTTACGCTGAATGGCGTTCCGGCGGCGAAATACCAGGCGTTGCGGTTCGATGTGGGACTGGATGCGGCGACGGATAAAAGTGATCCGGCGAAACGTCCGGCGGGTCACGCGCTGCATCCGGATGTGAACGGGCTGCACTGGAGCTGGCGCGGCGGGTATGTGTTTCTGGCGATCGAAGGCCGCTGGCGTCAGGCGGATGGAACGGAGGGCGGATATTCCTATCATCTGGCGGGCGAGCCCTGTCGTGGAACAGTGGAAGTGCGCGCGGAACTTGATCTGCGCGGGGCGGTGAAGATGACGCTGGTGATGGATGCGGCGAAGATCTTCAGCGCGGCGCACCGGATCGATATCAAAGCGGCGGACTCGACGCATTCCGCCAACGATGGCGGCCTTGCGGAGCGGATGGCGGACAATGCCGTGGCCGCGTTTTCGCTGCGCAGCATCGTGCCGCTGGTGGATCCGACTCCGCGCCCGCCCACACTGGCGGTGACTTCGCCGGGCGGAGTGAAGATAGTGATTCCTTCCCATTTTCCGCAAGTGACGTGGCCGGCGGACAATGCCCTAACGCCGGAGGGCGTGGCACTGGGACGAAGGCTGTTCAACGAGACAAAGCTCTCGGTGAACAACACACAGGCGTGTGCGGCATGTCATAAGGAAGAGGCGGGGTTTACTGATCCGCAGCGCTTCAGCGCGGGGGCGCAGGGGCAGAAAGGAATGCGGAATTCCATGCCGCTGGCGAACCTTGCGTGGAAGCCGTCATTCTTTTGGGACGGGCGCGTTTCGACTCTTCGCGAGCAGGTGCTGCGTCCCATTCAGGATCCACTGGAGATGAATGAGACGCTGGAGCGTGTGATGGAAAAGTTGAAGGAGGATAAGACTTATCCGGCGGAGTTTGAGAAGGTGTTTGGATCGCCCGGCATTACGCCGGAGCGGCTGGGGTTGGCGATGGAGCAGTTTTTGCTGACGCTGATTGGCGGGAAGTCGAAGCTGGATCGTTCATTGTACGGCGGCGCGAGCCTAACGGATGAAGAGAGGCGCGGGTTCGAGCTGTTCTTTACAGAGAGCGATCCCGGTCGCGGCATTCGTGGAGCGGACTGCTTTCACTGCCACGGCGGCGCTCATTTCACGAACAACAGCTTTGCGAACAACGGGCTCGATGGGGACAGTGATTTGAAGGATGAAGGCAGATCAAAGATTACCGGAGCTTCCGGAGACCGCGGGAAGTTCATGGTGCCATCGCTGCGCAACGTGGCAAAGACCGCGCCGTACATGCATGACGGCAGGTTCGCGACACTGGAGGAGGTGATTGAACATTATGATCATGGCGCCGTTCGTTCCGCGACGCTTGATCCTAACATCGCGAAGCATCTTTCGCACGACGGGCTGGGATTGAAGCCGGAGGAGAAGAAAGCGCTGGCGGCGTTTCTGAGAACCCTGACGGAGGAAAAGTGAGCGTCACTGCGGTTTGGCGACGAAGGCATCCGGGACCTGGGCGCGGACGGCGTCGATGAGTTTCTGTTCCATGCCGGGCGCGAAACGGTTCGGCATGTCATAGTAGATCATGGCGCCGCCGCCTTCATAGCCGCCCTCGCGGAGGATGCGCTCGCTGGGGATGTAGCAGCGGGCGTCGTTGCTGTAGCCGTTGACCCAGAGGCGGGTGTGGTCGAGTTCGCGTTTCAGCCGGAGAGAGTAGTCCACCACGGTTTCGCCGGGCATGAAGACCATGGCTAACTGATTGCCGAACGTCCATGTTTGCACCGGGTAGTTGATGGAAGCGGGAAGGGTTTCGCTGCGGTCGAGCTTGGCGAGGTTGACCTTTGCGTAGTGACCGGAAGCATCTGTTTTGGCGGCCATGGTTTCCCAGTCCTGACGGGAGCGCGGCGTGTCGAAGGGGAGATCGACGCGGGCATACTTCGTTTGCGGACGAATGGAAAGAGGTGTTAGGGGAGCGGCGAGGAGGCGGTCGATTTCCTCTGCGATTTGCCGGCCCTGATCTTCGATGGCGTCAATGGCTTCACCGTCGGCGCGGCGGTTCGGATTGGAATCGGCGCCGCATCCGACAGAGGCGAGGGCGATGCAGCCGGGGTGGCGCTGCTCGATCATTTCCTGCGCTTTGCCGGCCCAGTCGCCGCTGATCTTGTTGCTCGCCATCGTCACGCAATGGCAGGCGTAGCTGAAGTAGATGGCGCGCAGTGCGCCCTTCGGGTCCTTCACGGCGAGCATGGGGAGATCGTGGTCCACGGGGCCGCCGGGAGTGCGGCGGTTGATGGCGAAGGTGACGCGGCCCCGGGTCCATGCGACGGTGGCGGGGCGCATGTCCTTCACTGCGGCGAGGGCCACTTTTTCGAGGTTGTTAGTGAATTCCTCCGTGTAGCGATCGATGTGTGCCTGATGATCTTCGGGGATCGGCACGCCGAAGAGAGTGGGGCAGGTGCCGCGCAGCATGGGCGCGGTGTGCGTGTGAGAGGAAGTGATGGAGAGGTGCTCCAACTGAACACCGGCTTTGTCCTTGAGGCGTTTGGCGATTTCCTTCGTGATGGCATCGGGAACGCAGAGGATGTCGGCCGTGATGAGCACCACGGGGCCGCCGGTGTCCTGACCGAAGGCGAGGGCTTTGGCATGGATGCGCTGAGTGATGCCCTCCGACTCCATGCGGCGGAAACCGAAGCCGCTGAGGCGCACCGGATAATCCGGCGTGATGTCCACGACGGCGACGCCGGCGGGAATTGCGTTAGGCTCTTCAGAGCGAACGGAAGAGAGAATTGTCAGGAAAATCCCTAACAAAAACAGGCGAAGAGCGGCGTGGTCCATGAAGGAGAGCAAAGTCCGCGGCGGCCAGCCGTCAAGGTCCGCGGAGGCGTCACCATGCGGGCGGGCTACCGCTTCACGCTGTTAACAGACTGGATGATGATGCTGACCATCATGTAGGCCATGGTGCCGACGACGACGGCCATGATGAGGATGATGACCGGCGTGATGAGCGCCATGCCGCGGTCGATGGTCTTCTGGAGTTCCTTGTCGTAACGGCGGGCGGTGCGTTCGAGGGCGTGTTCGAGGTCGCCCGTTTGTTCGCCGACGGTGATCATGTCGGTGAGGAGGGAAGGGAAGAAGCCGACTTTTTTCAGGGAGCGGGACAGTGAGCCGCCCTCGCCGACCATACTGATGACCTTGCCGAGCAGGCCTTTGAGATAACGGTTGGGCGTGGCATCGCGCGTCAGTTCCAGGGCGCGGAGAAGCGGGAGGCCGTTGCCGAGCAGATTCGAGAGCGTCTCAAGGAATTGGACAAAAAAGCGGGCGCTCTGGAGCGGGCCGAAGAAAGTCATGGTGACTTTCTTTTGATCCCACTTCGGACGGTAGGTTTCCGATGAGGTGATTTTTTGGAAGGCCCACACACTGACGCCGATGACGAAGGCAATGAGCCACCAGTAGCTGAGCGCCCAGTCACCGATGTTCATTAGCCACTTGGCGGCGACGGGGAGTTCCTTGTTCATGCTCTTCAGCAGCACGGTGAGCTGAGGAATGAGATAGGAAACGAAGAGAATGGTAACGGCGAGACCGGCGACGATAAGACAGATCGGATAAATCATCGCTGTCGTTACCTTGGCCTGGAGGGCGGCAACGGAGGTGAGATATTCCGCCTGACGGCGAAGGATTTTCGGAAGTGCGCCGGAGATTTCACCGGCGGCAGCGAGGTTGCAGTAGAGCTCGCCGAAGGTGGGGCTGGCGGCTTTGAGGGAACTGGAAAAACTGGCCCCATCGCGAATGCGATTGCGCAGGATGACGGTCACATCCTTCACGGCGGAAAGCTCGTCGCGGCTTTCCATGATGCGCAGGGCGGGCTCCAACTGAAGGCCGGCGGCGAGGAGGTCGCTGAGTTCCTCAGTGAAGATGATGATGTCCGCCTTCTTCAATTTTACAGGACCGGGGACCGCGGCGTCTTTTCCTCCATCCTTCGACGCGATGGCTGCGTCTTTGGATCCATTTTTGCCGGCTTTGACGAGGGCTTCCTTTGCCTTCCGTTCCTCCTTGGACGGCTTTTCCTCTTTGGCCGGTTTGGCGTCCTTGAGGGCCAGCATTTCCTTCCCGTTGGGTTTTTCCTTTCCGGCCTTTTTGTCAGGGGCAGCCGCGGCCGCGCCGTCCTTTTCCTTGAGCGAGAGCGGCTGCATGCCGTTGCGGTCGAGGCGGCGGAAGGCATCCGACCGGTCCGTGGCGGTCATTTCGCCGGTGGCCATGGAGCCATCCTTTTTGAGCGCAGAGTAAGTGAAAACAGCCATGAGGGAGGAACTTTCAAAAAGAGGAATCAGTCAGGCTCACCAAGGGTCATGTCAGCGGCGGTGGCGCTGATGACCTCCTCGATGGTGGTCTCGCCGTCGAACACCTTGTAGATGCCGTATTCGCGCATGGGGATGAAGCCCTGGCGCGCAGCCATGTCCTTGAGGGCGGCCTCCGGCGCACGTTTGACGATGAGCTCTTCGATTTCCTTGGTGACGGTGACGACCTCGTAAATGGCGAGCCGTCCGTAGTAGCCGGCGTGGTTGCAGGCATCGCAGCCGCGGGGTTTGGCGACAAAACAATTCCGGTCCTGAGGAAAGCGGAAGCCCACGGAGCGAAGTTCGGCCGAAGTGACGTGGCCGGGCTGCTTGCACTTCTGGCAAAGTCGGCGCACGAGGCGCTGGGCAAGGAAGCAGCGCACCGATGCAGCGACGAGAAACGGCTCCACTCCCATGTCCACGAGACGCGTGATGCCGGAAATGGCGTCATTCGTGTGCAGCGTGGAGAACACAAGGTGACCGGTGAGCGCCGCGCGGATGGCGATTTCCACCGTCTCAAGGTCGCGCATTTCCCCGATCATCACGATGTCCGGGTCCGCACGGAGAATGCTTCGGAGGGCGGTGGCGAAGGTGAGGTTGATCTCGCTCTTCACGGCGATTTGGACAACGCCCTCGATCTTGTTTTCGACCGGGTCCTCGACGGTGACGATGCGGCTGTCCACCGTGTTGAGTTCGCTGAGGAAGGTGTAAAGGCTCGTGGATTTACCGGAACCGGTGGGACCGGTGATGAGCATGATGCCGTTGGGGAGTTTCAGCGTGGAATCAATGACCGAGCGCACTTGGGGGATCATGCCCAGCTTGTCGAGATTGAACTTTTGCTGGTTGAGCAAACGGAGGCTGACGGTTTCGCCGAGCACGCTGGGGATGGTGGCGACACGAACGTCGATCTGGTTGCCGTCCATCTCGAGGGCGATACGACCATCCTGCGGGAGACGGCGCTCGGCGATGTCGAGGCGGGACATGATTTTCAGACGCGCGATGACCATGTTTTGCAGCGCCTTGATGTTCTCCGGCACGGGCACGTCGATGAGCAGACCGTCGATGCGGTAGCGGATGCGGAGACTGGTCTCCATGGGCTCCACGTGAATATCCGTGGCGCGCTGCTGGAGTGCCTGGCGAACGATTTGGTTTACAAACTTCACCACGGAGGCCTCGTCATCGTCGCCGTCGAGGAAGGTAGTTTCCTCCCGCAGATCCATGGCCTGCGTGTCGGCGAGATCGCGGCCCTTGAGAATGGCATCGAAAGTATCCGCGCCGACGCCGTAGAGTTTTTGGATGGCGTGCAGAATGCGCGTGCGGCTGGCCATGTGCCACTGGACGCGATAAGGAATCGCCTGAGCGACGGCCTGGCGGGCGTGGAAATTGAAGGGGTCGTAGGTGCAGAGAGCGAGGACCTGCTGGCCGGGTTCGCCTTCGCCGGCGGGTGCGGGGAGTTCCGCCTCGTCCATGAGGGTGCCCTCGATTTGCGCCTGCTCGTGCCGGGCGCGCTCCATGGCGGAGATGGCCATGTTTTCCTCCGCGTTGCCGAACCAAAGGGGAAGCAGCCGGTGACGTAGAGCCACGGCAGAGGCGCAGACTTCCTTGAGGCGGCGGGTATTGCGGGGCTTCAGCACCGGCTCCCACGGAAGGTTCAGGTTCCCGCTCAGAGCGGCCAGAAATTCCTCCTCACTCATGAGCCGGGAATCGAGCAGGTCTTCGATCACGGGCCGCTGCGACTGGGCGGCATCGTCGATGATCTTTTCCACGGCTTCAATGCTCTCGACCCCCCCGGCCTGAGCCGAAGTGAGGAGCATGGAATTCATGCGTTGGGCAAGGGAGGACATAGGGGGAGTAAAAGAAAACGAACGAACAGGCGGGCTGGATTTAGGGAAACCCGGGTTTTTGACAAGGGCTCATCGCCCCGCGTTCAACTTTTGACTCCCTTCCCTGAACCGGAAAAGCGGACGGTCGCCTGCGGCGAGAGCTCCATAATTAAGTAACAGGCGGATGGATGAATTGGCGTGAACTGGATTAGCGTGAACCGTGAATCGTTGAATCGGGAAATCGTGGGTCCGGGGAGGGGTGGAGGGAGATTCAGCAACGGTAGGGCATGATGGATTTGATTATGCGGGGCGATGGAGCGGGGACGCTGAGGATGCCGAGCCAGGGGGGAGGTGGATTGAGGATGGCTTTGCGCCATTCGGGCATGGGGTCGGGGTTGCAGTGGCGCAGGCGGTTGAATTCTTCGGCGGACATGGGGGCGGAGGCGCGGATGATGGGGAATCGTGAATCGCTGAATCGTGAATGGTGGAATCGGTCGGAGTGGATAATGGAGAATTGAGAATGGTTGAATGGGGTGGTTCGGAGGGGGAGGGAGAGGCTGGTTCGGAGAGTGGGACGGGTTCGGAGGGAGTAGGAGTGAGAGTATGAGTATGAGTAGGGGCGGGTTCGGAGGGGGTGGGGTTTGGCGCGGAAGAAGTGGTTGGATTTGGTGCGATAAGGTCGGATTTAGCCGGAGCAGAAGGAGGTTGAACAGGAGGAAGCGGAGAGCGGACGGGAGGGGGCTTGTCGTCGGCGTCGGTGTCGCGGGGGACGCCGTAGGTGAGGCGGCGGAGGCCTTCGAGGAGGGTGCGCTCGCCGGGGGATTCGGTGTCGTCGTCGGCGGGGGCGTTGGCGCGGTCGTGGTTGGACTGCTGGATTTTCAGACGGGCGGCGGAATGGTCGCCGCGGCGGAGGGTGGCGATGGCGCGCAGGAGACTGGAGAGGTGTTTGAGGTTGGCGAGGGTGGGGTCGTCAAGGTCGCCGTTCCATTTGCGGACGGCGTTGAGGATGCGGGCGGAAAGCAGACGGGCGGCGTGGTCGGCCATGAAGGGGGAGAGTTGTTCCAGCTCTGTGGCGTCGTGCAGGGATTCGCAAGTATCTGCTAGGAAGTCGCGGAGGATCTTTTTGACGGCGGGGAGGGAGTTGAGCCAGGTGATGATTTTGCGGCCGGGATCGTTGCGGTCGAGGCGGTGGTTGATGGAGTTACGGAGATTGTGGGGAAGGCGGGCGATTTTGCCGGTGCGGTTCATGGTGGGGAGGGGGTGGCTGGAGAAAAATGACGAAGCTAGAAATCCGAAATCCGAAAGAATGACGAAGGCGCGAATGGCGAATCGAAGGCGCAGCGCCGGATTGCGAAGCATCAACATGCGTTAGGAGGCGCACGGCGATGAATGCCGTCGAATAACTGGCAAGCCTGTTTGGCCTGACGATGTGTAAGATTTAAGGGGCAAGACTTGGCCCGGTGTGATGATGGGGACTAAACATGGTGGAGCGCCGTCAAAAAGCCGGTGAAGGCCTGTGGTGACGCGTGGATGGGGTATGGACGCTGCCAGGTCCCGGTAAGCTTTTTAGGGGCCGGGTTGGTGGCGTAGCCGTTGAGGGTAAGTCTTTTTACGGAGCCCGCGGCTGCACTTAGGGAGGTGATTAACGAGGAGGAAAGTCAAATGATTCCGGTGAAATATTTTTGGAAGGGGCGAAGAGGGAGGCTGAACCGGGAAAATGGAAAGGCAGAGGGAGGGGAGGCGGCGGAAGGGGCGGGGGAAATTGCTAGAAAGGCGGTTTTCGGGGTGGTTAAGTTAGGGTTTTCTGCGGGGAATTTATGCGATTTTCCCGGGGTATCGTTACGTTTTGGAACGTAACGATGGGGTTTGGCGGGCGGAGCGAGTGCTGGTTAGAAATGTGGCAAGGCTGGCGAGGGACTGGGTTTTCATTTTGATGCACCCCGGCGGGTATGGGTCATGTTGTCGATGGACCGGTTACGCGAAAGGTCGGAACTGGTCTAAAAATTTTGAATCGCGCGGGAGAAGTGGTGGTGTAAATTTGAAAAATTCCGACGGTTCGATTCGATGTTCGGAGAATTTTTTAGAGCCGCCGGAACTTGTTTTCAGGCTGACCTTGCAATGTTCTCCGGGGGCGGATATGGCCAAGCATTGTGGCGCTGAACGACATTCCCACAGATCTACATCAATCGTACGAAATTCGCGAGTGGCGGCACGCTTCCGCCGTGCTGATGAAAGATTTTCCGTCGGAATGGGAGGAGATTTGTTCAGTGCTGCGGGCATTTAGATTGCCGAAAAGTCACGTGATGGTCCCGGGGGGAAGTAAAAGCCTCATCGCAGCGGCCATCGACGGTCCGTTGGCAAACTTGGGATGGCATGAAAAGCAGTTTGAAACCTCCATCAAGGTGGATGAACGCATTGAAAAAAGTCCCACGCACAAAGTCGATTGCTTTAAAAACAACGTGGGTCTTGAGATCGAGTGGAACAATAAGGACCCTTTCTTCGATCGCGACCTAAACAATTTTCGCCTTCTATTTGAGCTGCGAGCCCTGAGTGTCGGTGTCATCGTAACCAGATGCGATGAGCTGCAGGTAATTTTCAACAAGTTAGGGAGAGGTAAAAGTTACGGAAATTCCACAACCCACATGAGCAAGTTGTTGCCGCGATTGCAGGGTGGAGCCGGTGGCGGGTGCCCGGTATTAGTGTTCGGAATCAAGCCGGCACTTTTCGTGGACGATGTACCAGAGGATTTGCACGTTCAGTTTCTGGATGAATTTGCAATCGCGAAAAAATCCAAATGGAAGGATTTGGGGGCAGTCTTAACTCGCTTCATCCCGGCTTCTGTATTACAAAAGACACCATCAACCGACGAAGAATCATGACCGCAGCTGACGATCTCATTTCTACCGTAAAAGGCCGTTTTGGAGCGATCCTTGCCGACCCGCCATGGCAGTTTCAAAATCGCACGGGCAAAATGGCACCGGAGCACAAGCGGCTTTCGCGTTACGGAACGATGACTCTTCAAGAGATTGTCGAGTTGCCGGTCCATCTAGTGGCGGCGGAACGGTCGCACCTTTATCTCTGGGTTCCGAATGCGTTGCTGGAAGAGGGACTTAAAGTGATGCGCGCGTGGGGCTTCACTTATAAATCCAACATCGTTTGGCATAAGATCCGGAAGGATGGCGGCAGCGACGGACGGGGGGTAGGCTTTTACTTTCGAAACGTCACGGAACTGATTCTTTTCGGAGTTCGCGGAAAGGCAGTGCGGACGCTCCCTCCCGGCCGCCGTCAGGTGAATTTATTGGCAACCCGGAAGCGCGAGCATTCCCGTAAACCTGATGAACTCTATGATCTAATAAAGAGTTGCTCTTGGGGTCCGTATCTTGAGTTGTTTGCGAGAACGCGGCACACTGGCTGGACGGTTTGGGGAAATGAAGCGCCAGAACAGTCAGGTAAGTTCGCGGGAAGAAGCTACGGAAAGGCCTATTCTGATGCCGATTCGGCCCCGCAAACGCAGCAGCTCAGACTCTTTGAGCCAACGCCGGTCACAAAACGGCGAGGGAAGTTTGCGTGAGCCAACGCTCTTTGAAAGTCCGCGTACAATATTAGAAAGGCATCCCCGGCAGGTCCGGATGTTGCTGCTGCGATCTTGGGCGGGACTGGGGAACGGTCTTCGGCGATCGCACGGTAACTTTAGCGCCATTCAGGTCCGGGTGCCTGTCGAGCGCGGCTTGCTAAACACATGCCAGTGAACTCCTCCGCCACCTGCTATCTCTCCTGCGGTGCCGCATAGAAATAAACGGGCTGTTTTGGTTTGATTATCGTGCCGTCCGGAAGTATGATTTAAGTTCGCGGCAGGGCGGAGATCAAGGCGGGCCAAGTTTCTTTTAGGATTTTTTTTGACTTGTTGAGGTTGAGGTATTGGAGCGAGGCAATTCCCTTGAGGTTGTCCACGTTCGTTAGCGCCTCGCATTCGCTGAGGTTGAGGTATTCGAGCGAGGAGAGGCCCCTAAGGCCGTCCACACTCGTCATTACTTTGCAGCCGCGGAGTTCCAGATACTGAAGCGCAGTAAGGCTCTCGAGGAAATTCACGCTTGTCAGTTTGTTACCAGTTAGGACGAGACCCTCGAGTTAGGTGAGACTTTTGAGGCCATCTCCATTCGTCAGCGCATAGCAGCGGGACAGGTCGAGGCGTCTCAGCGATGTGAGGCCCTTGAGGCCATCCGCGTTCGCTAAATAGGAAAGCTCGAGGTTAAGTTCCCTCGGCTCCAATCGACTTATCGCCCGGAACAGAGAATCGGGACTCACCTTTTCCTCACCGTCAAAAGGATTAACATTCAAATCCTGAGGCTTATAGATTCTTCTGATGTCCTCCTGCCACATGAAGCCAGCTTCTACCAGCACGCTGATCGCCTCATGCTTTTGCACCCGAGGCAGGATGAACCACATACTGATTGCCAGCACCATTCCTGCGGGGGCGAGCCAAGGGCGGAGGGTGCGGTGGAGACCGTCGAGGACGCGTTCTACGAGGGTGGCAGTGGTCCTGAACGGTGGCGGGATCGGATTTGGCTTCGCGAGCAATGTCTGTTAGGGTGCGGGGGCGGGCGGTATGGAAATCGGTTAGCGTGGCGCGCAACAGGCGGGTGCGCTCGGGGGTGACTTCCCCGCCCATGCAGTCGCGGACATAGCCACGGAGGAGGTCGGTGCGGCGCCAGAGGGTGGGGTGGCCGGACATGAGGCGGAGGACGACGCCCAGCAGATTGGCCACGATGGGGCGCATGACGACGCGTCCGCCTTCCTGACTGGCGGCTTCCCGCAGCACCTGGTCCATGCGCGGCTCTGGAATGGTAAGGCCGGGACAGCGGTGGAGGAACCGGGTGGCGGCGGCGAAGTCGAGCGGGGCCACGGTCATCCAGTTTTCGGCTTCCTGACGTTTTGGGAGGTGCAGGGGTTCCAGCAGGCGGCGGTGGTCTTCTCGATAGGCAAGCAGCAGCGCAACGCGCTTGGGAGGATCTGTCAAGAAAGCGCGAAGGAAATCGTGGAGGGAGGTGAGAGCGACAGAAGGAATGGACGAAGTGGACGAGACGGACGGTGATTCGTCCGGTGCGGTGACGGGCCTGGCGGCGCGCAGAAGGAAATATTCCTCGAATTGATCAAAGGCGACCAGCAGGCGTTCGCCGGCGGGAAGCTGTTGCGCGGCTCGGCGCAAGGCCTCCAATGGAGAGAGCGATGCGTAATCCGGCGGAGGTTTTTTCCACAAGGCGAGAAGCGAATCCTTGAGGCTGGCGAGGGGATCGGTGTAGCTGCGTACGATGAGGACTTTGGCAGCGGGGCCGTCTGCGTCGTTTGCGGGCGATTCGAGACGGGATGTGAGATAAGCGGAGAGCAGGGAAGATTTCCCCGAGCCTGACAAACCCGTGAGATGCAGCAGTGGGGAGCGCGGCTCGCGCGCCCACTTCAAGAACGGTTCATAGCCGGTCGCGAAAAATCCGTGAGGGTCGCCGGTGCGCGGGCTGGTAGTGAAATAAGAGGCCGCCCCCGGCTTCTCTGCATCCAGCACCGGCCGACGCGTGCGTTCCCTCCGCCTTCGCAGCGCAGGCAACAGATTGAAAAGCAGCGCAAAGAGCAACGGCAACGCGAGTGCGCCGGCCACCAGATAGCTGGTAATATCCGTGCGCGTCCACCCTCCTGGGTCCAACTTCCGCAGCGCCGCCAATACCGCGGCCGCAGCCCCCAGGTAGGCGGTGACGGCCGCCAGATAAAGCATGGCGCTCTTAAACCACGCAAAAAACCATGCCGCTTCCGGCGCGCCCGCAGCATCCTGCGGCAGGGCGTCCACCGGGGCGGAGGCGGGCGGGGCATCTTTGGAAGTGGGCCTGCGGGGCATAGGGTGACGCTTTATGTTATTTCTTCGACCTGCTGGCGAGAAAAAACAATAAACAGAAAGGGGGACGCCGACTTGCGGTTTTTATGCGAAGACAGGTCCGACGTTTCTATCGCCCCTACCGGGGCTCATTGGAATTTGTTGGGGGCTTTTACCGGTGGTTCCGCGCGTGCCGCGCTACACGCACCGGCTAATTTCCGACGGCCCTCCGGGCCATTTCGTGATATGAGGACTGCTCGGGTGCGAGGGCGCGGCAGTCCGCCGGGGCTCACGCGTTCCAGTCTGGCCACTGAACTTCGACTGTCGATTCACGTCCGAAGCGGTCGATTTATCGAACGTAGCCGTGTTTGACGCCCCGAACTCATGGACGAGCCTGGTCACCTTCACGTCGAAGCAGCAGTATTCGGCGATTTGGCGGACCTTTCCTTCGCGCCACCAGCGTATGGCGTCGAGGCCGTCGGCGGTTGATTCTTTCAGGGGATGAGGTTCTGGCAGCTTTTGATGAGGCTGAGGCGAGAAGAGCAGGTTATTATTTTCTGGATCCCGTGGCGGCGAAAAAGGTTTTTTGGCAGGTAGCCGTGATCTCATTTCGCGCGATCGATCTTTTAGCTCATTCGCCTACGATTGCGTTAGGGAGTTCGTCGGAGTCGCCGGGATCCCGCGGGAAGTGGGTGGCGAGACGACGGCCCGTTTGTTGGATCCCTCTGATTACCGCTTCGCTGAAGAGGCCGGACTGCAAAATGGGGCGGATCTCAGCGGCCAGTTCCTGCCAAAACGAGGGGCCGCATTTTTCGTGAACGCCCTGGTCCCCAATGATGGCGAACTTTCGCGACAGGGGTGCAAAATAGAGGAGGACGCCGTTTCGAAACTTTGTACGCGACATGCCCAGTGCCTCGAAGTGCCGTTGCGCCCCGGCAACGGGATCGCCGACGGTGCGGGAAGAGACAAAGATGCGGATTTCCCCGGAAGTCGCCGCTTCGGCTTTGGCGATCTCCGCAACGATGCGGTCTTCGTCGAGCCGATGGATGAATTCAGTCGCATTCATGGCACATGCTTTTTTACCAGTCGCCACCGGCGCCACCGCCTCCGAAACTGCCTCCGCCGGCCGAAAATCCACCGCCTCCACCTCCTCCGAAGCCGCCTCCTCCAAATCCGCCGCTTCCGCCGCCGAATCCTCCCCCGCCCCGGGATCGGGAGGCCATGATGCTTCCAAGAACGGCCCCCAGCAGGCCGTCGCCGAAGCCACTTCGTCCGGAGCGGCTATAAACGGTGGAGGTGCGGCGTTTGGCGAATGCGGTGAGGATGAATAACAACAGGAAGACTCCGATGATCCATGCACCTCCCGAAGCGGTTCGTTTCGAACGGTCACCCGCGACTTTTCCGGTCCCTGTGTATTCGCCTTTGGCGGCGCTGATCATTGCGTCAACGCCGGCGGTGAGTCCCGCTTCGTAGTTTCCTGATTTGAAGTGCGGGGCAATCTGCTCGGCGATGATCCGTTTGCAGATCGCGTCCGGAAGAACGCCTTCCAATCCATATCCAACCTGGATGAACATCTTTCGTTCAGCGATGAAGACGAAAAGCACCGCTCCGTTTCTGCGGTCCTTTTGACCAATCTTCCATGTCTCCGCGATGCGGTAGGTGTAATCCTGGATGGAGGATTGGGTTTCAAGCTTTGGAAATACGGTTACGACGATTTGATTCGAGGTGTCGCGTTCGTACTGGCGCAGCTTTTCGTCGAGGCTGGCGGCCACAGGCGCAGAAACAACACCCGCGTAGTCGTTGAAGTATTTGGCCGGTCGCGGCGGCAGTGATTCGGCAGCCTCTCCCCGGCAGGTGACGAGCACACAGCAAAAACCGGCGAGCAGCTTTCCCAACGAATGAAGTGCCTGGCGAATAGACATAGGCGGGCTGCGGGTCCCGCCTCCTGAGACGGGGCGCGACTTGTCAGGGTTTTTCAACAGGCGCCGGGGACTTCGGAGGATTGCCAATATCAAACTTCACCTCCGGCGGAACATCGCTGCCTGCGCGGGCCGTAAAATAGGGACGCGTTTGGAATCCAAACATTCCGGCAAACAAACGCGCCGGCATGGAAGTCACGGCCGTATTGTAGCTGCCCACAGCATCATTGAATTTGCCGCGCTCGACGCTGATCCGGTTTTCGGTTCCCTCCAGTTGAGCCTGGAGATCGCGAAAGCCTGCTGTGGCGGTAAGTTGCGGATATTGTTCCGCAACCACAAGCAGGCGTGAGAGTGCCGACGAGAGCTGATCCTGTGTCTGCTGGAATTGTTTCAGGAGTTCCGGATCGTCAGGGGCTTTTGAGGGATCGACCTGGATTTTCGTCACCTGCTGGCGGGCTTTCACCACTTCCGTGAGGGTGGATTTTTCAAAATTTGCCGCGCCTTCGACGGTTTTGACAAGATTCGGAATCAGATCGGCGCGCCGCTGGTAAACGTTCTGAACATCGGCCCAGCTTTTGTCCGTCTGCTGTTTGAGGGAATTGAGGCGGTTGTAGCTGCTGCACCCGCCAATCAAAAGAAACACGACGAGCAGCGCGACGATTCCGAGGGTAAGAGCAAACTTTTTCATAGATGAAAAGGGTACCGTCTGTTTTGGCCGCCAGGGAAACTGCACGGTCCGTGCCGTGACAGCAAGTGGGCGGGTGGGATCCTTGATGCCTTCGGGATCAGCCCTCCTCCTTTCCTTAAGCCTCACGGACCCTCCCGATTCTTTTGGGGGGAAAGGAATCAGGAGGGCCGGGTTTGTTGGGGGAGATTCGCTGCCTAACCAGTGCATTTCAAGGGCTCGCTGAGCGCGATCACGCGGACAGCGCCGCCAAAAGAAGGCGTGAGTCCCTTCCATGTGCTTTGCCGGGCAGGTGTTTGAAGCGGTTGGTTGCCGCGACTTGTTTGCACCTCCCGTTTCGGAGAAGTCCGGCGCTTACGTACTCCACGAAGTGAAGGCGCCGGGGATTTCTCTTCGAGCAGATGCGCGTTGGATTTGGGGTCCATGCGGAAAGCCGCCCGTCGAATCAGAGACATGGCTCTCCGTTCCAGTTGCCGGATACGCTCCCGGGTTAGAGACAACTCCATGCCAATTTCACTGAATGTGTGCGGATGATCGCAGGCAATTCCGAAACGGCGTTCAAGGATGAGCCTGAGACGGGAGGGCAGTTTAGAGAGAAGCAGGCGAAGCCGCTGTCCATCGCAGTTCCGGCACGCGGCATCCGAGGGATCTATGCTGTCCGAGGTTTCGGCTGCCAGGGTCTCTTTCAAGCTGGACTCCTCTCCGGGCATTGGATCATCCAGAGAAATCACCGCTTTCGATGCGGAGAGGGTCGTCTTGACTGCGTCTTCCGAAATGCCGAGATGCAGGGCCACCTCCCAATCTTCGGGATCACGGCCCAGAACCTGGGACAAGTGATCGACGGCGGCGCGCATTTGCCGGACACTGCGAAGCACGTGTGCCGGGAGCCGTATGGTTCTGCCCTGTTCTTCTATGGCGCGCAGCATCCGCTGCCTGATCCACCAAATGGCATAAGTGCAAAGTCCGGCGCCGAAATCCGGTTTGAACCGGCTGACCGCGGTCATGAGACCGGTGTTGCCTTCGGCGATGAGATCCTCCAGCGGCACTCCCATGCCTTTGAGTTTGTGCGCCTGCTGGATGACCAGGCGGAGATTGCATTCGATCAGCCGTTTCCGGGCTGTGGCGTCTCCCGACCGGGACCGGCGGGCGAGTTCCTGTTCTTCGTCCCGGCGCAGCAGGGGAAACGCGGTGATCTCCTTCAAATATGTATCGAGAGAGGGTATGGACGCGGATGATTCAGGGTGGGCTTTCATAGCGGCGACAGCATCGTCTTCCGAAATAAATTCTAAAGTAGAATTTGAATCAAATTTTGTAACCAATTTTGAACTGTAATTTGTTTGAGATTTCCCTTCACATGGCCGCCGGTTGTTGTTAACTCCGCATACCGAATCCCTTTATGGCATCTCCTTCCTTCTCTGCACCTGCCGCCGCCCCTTTGGGCCGGGTAGCGCCATCGTGGTGGCGGCGGAAATGGAGGGCATGCACCGCATGGATGGGAGATCATCCGCGCCTTTCCATTCTTGCCGGAGCAGCCTTTCTCGGAGCGCTTCTCTTTTACGGTATCCGGTTGAATGGATTCGCCCATTTGCAGGAGGGGCTGAACCGCTGGAGGATGGAGGTGTTCGGCGGAAGGTTCCGGGTGGAACGGTCGATCGAAGTCCCTAACGTCATCCTTTCATTTCGCGGCGAAGCGTTCGACCGGCTGGATGCGATAAGCTCGAGCGCCGGATTTCTGGGCGGCACGGCTTACCGGCGGGAGCTGACTGCGATATCGCAGCGACCCGGAGCAAAGATGCGCGTGGTGGCGATTGATCCGCGCATGGCGATGCACGCGCATCCGCGGCATGGCGAATTTGCGGCGGAGGCTGCGGCGTTTGGTCTGAAAGAGTGGGAATATGCGGCGCGCTGCCGCTATTCCGCCGCCGTGCTTCTGCATCTTCAGGAGGACTTCTCCTCTTCGCTGGAGGTGCGGTTTCTCGATACCCCGCTGGCCCCGGGCCAGCGCCCGTTCTTTCTCCCCGGCCGTTCCGTGCATTTGTATCGGGCTGACGACCCTTCTATTCGCCTTGACATTCTCGTCCACAGACCGGCTGAGCCCGACGGGATGGATTCACTGTCGCATCCCGGTCTGATCATCCGGCACCGCCCGGACGACCCGGACGTAAAAAAGTTTCGGGCCGTGTTCGAGGAAGCGTGGGCCGCGGCACGGCCAGTGGACGCCGTCCTGCAAAAAGAAATTTCCAACCCTCCCACGTCCTCCCCATGAGTCGCGCCATTCAGGAAATCGATCTTGAAACCCTGAGCAACAGCCTTCGAACCGCGCGTGAGCGGAAAGGGTGGACACTAGAGCATCTGGCGCGCGAGTTGTGGGTGCGTGGATTTGCGACTTCACAGAATAAACTGTGGCGGCTGGAAAATAATCCGCCGTCCAGGATCGACACGGAACTGCTGCTTTGGCTGGAAAAAGTTCTCGAAGTGGACCTGCTGGGCGGCGACAACCAGCACCAGGTTCTCATTGATGATGTAGTGAGCCTCATCGAGTCTTTTCATTCACCGGCGATACCACCAGCCCCGAAAAGTCAGGGGTTGAGACGAATTCACGATCAGTTGAAGCAACTGCTCCGAAAACGGGCAGGATAATCCTAACAAACGATTGGAATGGGCCGGCATGCTCTGCCAGGCTTCACATTACGGTGACCCTTATCCGCATAAACTGCCGGATGCCCGCCGGAGCAATACGGCGCACCGTAATGGTCTGCACGGGTGAACCGCTGCGACCGGTTTCGATGGTACCAGACGTGGAAGTGACTTCGTCCTCGTACGCATAGGAGTTGCCGGGGAGCCACGTGATTTGATCGGACGAGAATTCGACCTGGTAACGAAGATCGGTGGCATCGAGCGAACGCTGAAAGGTGATGCCAAGGGCTCGTTGGCCGTCAATGACGCTGAGAGAAGGCGCTGGCAGGGAAGCGTCGCGGGAATTCAAGGGATCGGAACCGAAGGCGTATTCGAGGAGGTTAATCGTTCCATCCCGGTCGGGATCGGCGTCGTCTCCGGAGACTGCGGAATTGCCGGAATCGGCACCGAATTTTTGCTGCTTCCAGGTGGATTTGGGAGCAGCACCGAGACCGGTGGCGGTTTTCCAGTGCTGAAGAAGCGTCTTCAGGGCTTCGGGCGGATTCGTGGGCGCAGAGTGGTTTGCCTGATCTTTCGTGTTCACCCCGTGGCAGGAGGTGCACGTACGGATTTCACCGGGCTGGAACGTTAGCCAATAACGTTCCCGGACGACGGGATCGTTTGCAGGGCTCACCATTTGCCATGTCAGGGCACGAGAGGCGGGCACAAAAGCGGCCATGCTCCCGTCGATGCCGATCTTCACACTCCCGGCGGGCCCAGAAGGATTAGGCGGCTGGATGGCTATCGTGGGAGCATCGTGGAGGGCTTGAGCGAGGACACGGCGTCCCTGGCGGGGAGTATCGGTGATTTTTCGAAGTCCGAGGCCGCGGATGAGGTCGCCCTGAAAAAACTGCATGGAGCGAATGTCGTAAAGCGTGCCTCCGGCTCCGGTCGTTTGCGCACCCAGACCATCGGTGCCGTTAACCCTAAGATTGAAAGGCTGCTGGATATCAGCGTGGTCGCGCGTGGTGACGTTGCGGCTGATGACGAGGGCGAGATTTTGCGCCTTGAGGTACTCCTTCATGGCGGGAACATGCACGTCCTGGCCGGCAAAGACGGCGGCTTCAATGCCGGGAAGACGCGGTTTGGTTGCGGCTGGCCGCGGACGCGCGCGGACTTCCACGGGATCGAGTTCCCAGAGTTCACCATCGTATGTGCGCGAATTGTCAGGGTCCCACCACGTGACGGATTTGCTGATGCCGGAAGTGAGTGGAGCGCCGGGTGTGTAATACTGGCCGGATTTGACGAGCTTTTTGATGCGGAAGGCGTAGCGGCTTTGATAGGGATTTCCCGCTGCGGCCTGGTCGGCGCGCGTTTCAGACGTGTGAACCGCCAGCAACTGGCCATCGCTGAGAGGCAGCGGATTCCGGTAAAGTCCGGAATGGTCCGCCGGCGGAGTGGCCCCCGAAGCCGAGGCGGTGGATCGCGGTGTATGATAGGTCACGTAAAAGTTGTCAGGGTTCACCGTGGGCGCACCCTCCATGGAGACGATTTGGCCGCCGGAATGCGTACCGAATTCCGGCGCATTGGTTCCGTAGAACCGGCCGGGATTCTGCGGATCTTCACGGACGTGGAGGAAACTGAAAATGCGGTTGGGGTTGTTCGTCACGGCGGCGTTGTAGAATTCGCGCAGGTTGGGATCGTTGTTGAAGCTTTGATTCATGTAGCCCAGCAACTCCTGGCGCCCGACGTGGTTAAGCGTTTCCTCTTCAGTGCCGTCGGGGTTGATTTGCCATGGAAAGAACTGATTGAATGTAAAACCATTGACGCTGCCGCCGCCGCCGCGCGGCTCGGGAAAGACTTCGGTCCTCACATTGAATTGCGGCAGCGCTCCAGGAACTTCGCTGGCAAAATTGAAGGTGCCGTAGCTGAGCGCGCTTTGGGTCTGGACGTCGTCGGCGTCCGCGTCCGCCTGCTGGTCGCGCTGCAAATGATCCCATCGAGTGAAGATGACGCGGCCAAAAGAATCGACGATGGGAGTGAATGATCCGGATGGCGAGTGCTGCAGGAGCTTGAGGTTGCCAGTCGCGGGGTCGAGACTCCAAAGGCCGGTGACGGTGGCGGCTTCCTCGTATTCGTCGAGTTGCGGGTACAAGTGAGCCTGGCCGTCGCGCGGACGGTCAGAGGTGAAAATGATCCGGTCATCCGGCGCATAGATGGGACTGATATTGTTATAATTCGCCGGCTGACTGGCGACACGGGTGATCACCGGTGTTTCTCCTTTTCCAAGGCCGGTGATTTCGTGGATTTGCCAGTAATACGACTGCCATTGATAGTGCGCAGGCGCACCGGTGACCATGCTGAAAAGAGCTTTGGTACCGCCCCAGTGGACCGAGGGCTGCCTTACCGCGATAGCGGTATTTCCCTGCTGACCGGCTGCACCGAATCCCGCCGCTGCCGTCAGATTCTTCGTGCTGCCGTCCGGATACCGAATCCACAAATCGCCTCCCCGCGGCGCGGAGGACATGCTGCCTTGCTGATTACCGAAGACCGAGCCGATGGTGGTAAAGTCACCGGGCTGCGGCACCTGCGTGACGAACAGGATCGGATGGGGGATGTCTCCTTGAGCGTGAATGATGCCGGTAAGGCACGCCAAGACTGAAAAAAGAGGCCGGAGGCGCATTCTTCCAGAAATATCATATTTTTATGAAAATTCAAGAAGTATGCCGACAGCGTTCCTTTGCTTCGATAAAAACGGAAGACCGCCCTAAAAGCCGGCGGGAAGCCGGGTTTTCCTGCTAAATGCAGGCTGTCCGCCCCCTTTTTCCCGCACTTCCTACGCGTCGAGGCGCATGAAGCTTTGCTGGTGCACGTCCGGATTCAGGCGCAGTTTGGCCTTTACTTTGTCGAGGACGGCGGGAGCGGCCTGGATGTGGTAGTTCACGAAGTAACCTTCCGTAAGCTTCTTGCTGCCGTAAGGGAATTTCTTCCTACCAACGTGGTCGATCTGCTCAAGGGTGGCTCCTTCGAGTTCGATTTCACGGCCGAGTTTGCTGACGATAGTATCAACAGTGTCCTCTTTACCACGGGTATTGAGGACGATCAGGCCTTCATATTTACGCTTCATTTGTCTGGGGCGGGGGTTCACCGGGAGCGGGAACGGGAGGACCGGGCGCGCCTGGTTTGACTTTAGGTTTGTCTTCTTTGTTGAAATGGTTCATCGCCGCCGGCAGGCCGCGAAGGGCGCACATGCTGACAGCCTCCACGGCATTCTCAAGCGATTTATCAAGGTTCTGAAGGGAGGCCGCATCGAAGGCGCTGGTTACATAATCCGCCATGTTTTTGCCGTCGGCAGCTCCCACCCCGAAGCGCACACGCGGGAATTGATCGGTGCCGAGGTGGGCAATGAGGGACTTCATCCCGTTATGCCCGCCTGCGGAGCCGCTCTGGCGGAGGCGCAGTTTTCCTTCGGGCAGGGCTACATCGTCATAAACCACGAGGACTTCGGCAGGCTGGATTTTGTAGAACTGGCACACGGCAGAGACGCTGCGGCCGCTCAGGTTCATATAGGTCTGCGGCTTGAGGAGGAAAAGGCGTCCGCTGCGCGCGAAGCGGGCCTCGAATTTCCGCTCGCTGCCCCAGTCCGCCTTCAGGCGTCCAGCGAGCCGGTCGAGAATCATGAAGCCAGCGTTGTGGCGGGTGTTCTCATATTGCCGCCCGGGATTTCCGAGACCGACGATGAGGCGAATGGGGGCGTCTTCAGGCATGAATCAGGTGACGCGATACCCCTGGTCCTGGGAAAGGTTCGGATCGTCCGGATCTCCGTCAGACACCGCGGTGGAGGCTCCGGCGCACTGGACGAGGAGGGCCTCCCTCATCGCGTTGGTATTGCGGTCAAAAACATCGAGGATTCCCTCAAATTTGTCGCGTTGGGTGATAAGGGCGATGATCAAATATTGCGTGATGGCGAGCCCATAGCACCACCAGCCCACAGCGTGGAGGACCTCACCCGGCTTGCCGCCGAGGATCACGGCCATGATGAGAAAGACCGGGGATGAGCGCCTCAAATGGAGCACGCCTATACCTTTCAATATCTCCAATTTACAGGACCATGCCTCCTTCAATCCGGCGAGCGAGGTCAGTTTCAGTTTAGGCGGTCCGCGGTGAACCACGGAAAAAATGTCTTCATCAGGCATGGATTCGATAACCCCCACAGCCAGCAACAAACGCAAGGCGAGCGTTTGCCACACGATCTCCTTCGTTGCGTCCTGCTCCGACCACCACTTGCTCCATCCGAAAAGAAAATGTTCAAGATTCGCTGTCGCAGCCAGCATCAGAAGGGCTCCGCGAAACCACCGCTCCAGGTCCCGCTCCATCTCGCCGTTGTGGACCTGCACACGAAAAACTCTTCGCATCAAAAAGCGAAACAGGGGAATCGCAATCAATCCGCATACCAGTCTAACGACCGGACGCATAACGGGCTTATAAACGACGTTGGTGAGAAGTCCGGCAAAAGTGGCAGGCACGGGTCAGGAAAACCCCAAACTTCCAAACTTCAAACATCAAAAGCAGCGGGCGGGAAAGCGGCGAAAAGTCCTGCCTGTCCTCTCCTTGCAGCGTGACTTTAGCGGCCGGATGATATTCCAGGCTTGACTCTTCCGGCAAAACTACTAGGACCGGTACTTGTTTTGAATGATGCCGGTGACAGTTGATCCCCCCAAACTTCACGGTTTTTGTCCTGATGAGCCCGGAGAAATGCCTCCGGTTCCGGTGTGTGCACTAAACCTCCCGGCGCCCACTTGTAGAACCCTTCCGGCGAAGATGAAGACGCGGGAACACACGAATTCACTGTGAAGGGACTGCATGCCAGGGACGGAACCCGGGTGATCGAGAGAGGATCACTCCTCACGTTCCCTGCGGTTAGGGGCCTGCAGGCAATATGGTTGCTGGTGTTACTGCCGGGCACAGGCAGGGCGACCGGGCAGGCGCCTGCTTCCGATTTTGTGGTCCGTTCATGGGGAATGCAGGACGGACTCCCGGAGCCTACGGTGAATGCCCTCGCACAAACCAGAGACGGATTTTTGTGGGTGGGAACCAATGGAGGCCTGGCGCGGTTCGACGGCGTGGCTTTTCGCAACTACGGCCTTCAGGACGGACTCCGTTCCATTTGGATCATGGCCCTTGCCGAAGACCTCCAGGGAACTCTTTGGATCGGTACTGTCGGCGGCGGACTTAGCCGCTGGGATAAAGGAAAACTCAGCACCTTAAGCCCCGCTGATGGAATCCCCGATGGGGTGGACATTCTCTCGCTGGCCGCCGGTTCCGACGGTTCGCTTTGGATTGGAACCGAAAAAGGACTTCTCCATCGGAGCGGCAACCTTATCATTCCCGTCGGAGACGCAGGGGGACTGCCGGAGGGTCAAGTGCGCGCACTCCTTCAGGATTCCCGCGGGACCCTGTGGGCTTCGGTGATTTCCAAAGGACTTTATAAAGGAAATGCCGGACGCTTCGCCAGGACCGAAAAATCCCCCGGTGGTGAGCGGCCCGGAGGCGGAATCTACAGCCTCTTGGAATCCCACGATGGTGGCATAATGGCCGGCACTGCTTCGCTCATCTGGAAACAATCCGGAGACTCGTGGGAAAAGATCGCTCAGGATGGAGGTGTTCCGAAAACGGATATCACAGCCCTGACCCGCAGTCGAAGCGCCATTGCCTGGGCCGGTACGCGCAGCGCCGGTCTCTATCGGTCGTATGGAGCGCGGTTCGAAAAACTGGAGACTCAAACGGCTCTGGATACGAACCACATCGTCACTGTTTTAGAGGACCCCCAGGGATTGTTATGGGCCGGAACGGCTGGCGCGGGACTCTTCCGGTTGTCGCCGTGTGTCATGTTTTTTCAGGGCGCGCGGGCCGGCCTGCCAGGCGCCATTACCTCTCTCGCTGAAGACACGTCCGGCACGTTGTGGGCTGCCACCATGAAGGGCCTATTCCGGCGGCAGGACGGGATCTTCCGGCAAATCACCCCGGAAACAGACTCCCAAATCTCCGGTAATTATCCGTACATGTATGCCATTGCGACTGCCGGGGATGGCACTGTGTGGGCAGCTGGAGAGGGTTGCGTCTATCGTTTCCTGCCGGGGCAGCCCACCAGGCGTTTTAACGATCCGCCAGTGAAGGGAGAGGCCATTCGGGCGCTGTGTGCCGACGGAAACGCCATTTGGATGGGTACCTATTACGCCGGCCTGCTGAAAGGCGATGCCGGGGGGGTTAAGACTGTCGCTCCGCCCCGGACCTTCCCGGGCGGCATCACCAGTCTGGCCGTGGAGGCCACAGATACGATCTGGGTCGGCACCTCGCAGGGCGTGCATCGCTGGGAAAAGGGACAGGTCCGCACGTGGAATACAAAAGACGGCCTTCTCACGGCTAACATTCAATCGCTCCACCGCGACCCGGACGGCACCCTTTGGCTGGGTACGCTCGGCGGCGGGCTGGCGCACATGAAGGACGGAAAATTCACACATTTCACGACGAGGCACGGGCTCATTAGCGACTCGATCTTTCAAATCGTGCCAGATGATTACGGCAGCCTGTGGCTGGGAACCGACCCTGGAATCATGTGCCTTGACCGGCGTGAACTGGACGCTGTCGCAAAAGGCCGTGCCACTGAATTGCATCCGATAGTCTTCGGTCGAACCGAAGGACTTCTCGCAGACAAATGCGCGGGCGGGACCTCTCCGACGGGCATCAAAGCAAAAGATGGAAGAGTTTTGCTCCCCGCCGGCGGAGGGATAGCAAGCATCGATCCCCGCCGTCTGCAGGATCTTCAGCAGGTCGCTCCCCAGGCGAGCATTCAGGATATTGTTTTGGATCGTCAACCGCAGGCCCTGGATGAGCCTCTCATTATTCCGCCGGGGAGCCATCGATTGGAAATAACCTATACTGCTCCCGTTCTGCGGGGCGGTGAATGGGTCCGCTTTCGTCACAAACTCGAAGGGCTGGAGACTGATTGGGTGCCCGCCGGCCCGAATCGCCGCATTTCCTACGACGGCCTCACCCCTGGCCGCTATACTTTCCATGTCTCCGCCGCGACCGGCAAAGGGACCTGGAGCGACTCCGCCGGAGCCTTCGCATTCACCGTGGAGCCCCATCTCTGGCAGACGCTGTGGTTCCGTGCCGGAGGAATTTTACTGCTGGCGGCCCTCGGCGGAGGAGGGGCATGGCTGCATCTGCGCAGCAAACACTCCCGGGAATTGGCCGAACTCGAACGCACCCGCATTCAGCAGGCGGAACTCGCCCACCTTTCACGCGTTTCCTCCCTGGGCGAATTGTCAGGCTCCCTCGCACACGAAATAAACCAGCCCCTGGGGATCATCCTGAGCAACGCCCAGGCGGCAAAACGCATGCTGGAGCAGGAGCCGGCGAATATTGATGAAGTGCGTGAAATTCTCGGTGATATCATCGACGAAGACCGCCGCGCCGGAGAGGTGATCAAACGGCTGCGCGCCCTGTTGAAACGCGGTGAAGCAAACCTTCAGACCATCTCTCTGAACGATGTCATCGCGGATGTCCTGCGTCTGATCCGCAGCGATCTCATCGCCCGGCACGCCTCGGTGGAGACGGAACTGCAGGAAGGCTCGCCTCAAGTCCTCGGAGACGAAGTGCAGTTGCAGCAGGTTCTGCTCAACCTTATCCTTAATGCCTGTGATGCCATGGTGGATAATACGCCGGGTGAACGCGTCGTGCGGATCACCTCCAGCGTCCAGTTCGGCACCGCGCGCGTATCGGTCGAGGACCAGGGCTGTGGCCTCCCGCAGGACGCCAACACCCGTATTTTCCAACCCTTTTTCACTACCAAAAAGCATGGCATGGGCATTGGCCTGTCCATCTGCAAATCGATTATCACGGCGCACCAGGGTGAATTATGGGCAGAGCCTAACACCTGTCGCGGCGCTACTTTCCACCTGCAGCTTAAAATCCTTTGACTGAAAAGGTCCCCTTCCGTGTACGACAGTAAAATAGTTTATCTTCTCGATGACGAGCCTGGCATGGTGAAAGCCCTGACACGGCTGCTGCGAGCGGAGGGATATGCTGTTGAGGGATTTACCGTTCCGGACGACTTTCTCCGCGCGTATCAACCGCAGGCTGTCAGTTGTCTGGTTCTCGATGTGGCCATGCCGCTCATTGAGGGTCTTGAGTTTCACCGGCGGTTGCTGAGCATGGATATTGAAGTGCCCGTCATATTTCTTACCGGGCACGGAGATCTGCCCATGAGTGTCAGGGCCATGAAACAGGGGGCCAGCGATTTCCTGACAAAGCCCGTGAACGGCGCCGACCTGCTCGCGGCAATAAGAATTGCGCTTTCGAAATCCGCGTTCATCCGCGCTGCGACTCGAATGGAAAGTCCTTCCGGGGCGCCCCGCGCGGAACACGAACCGGGAAGAAAGCCTTCCGGATCCTAACGATTTTTGCTTTTCGGCGGGCAGGCAGGTTCCACCGGCTGAGGATCGTGCACAGGTTCGCCGATGGACGGATGCGCCGGATCGGCATTCCACAACCCGGCATTGCCGCCCAGGGGCGACTGCGCCGCGGAAATCCCTAACATTTATGGACGGAAGCAGGTGCGGGCGCTAACCTGAGATACGCACATTGAACTAAGGTATAATGGACGGTTCGCCCGCGCATTGCCACGGTGGCGGCAAATGAAAGTGCATCAACCCGCAACGGCAGTGCGCGGCAAAATCGCTCCACAGAAAATCCCTGGAGGATCTTCCCGATTCGACGCGGGAACCTTCAGCGAGCCGGTCCATGGGAGCCCTCCGTTATTGGATAGCGAAACGTAAAGCGATGCCCGATCCGCCAGTCATCAAAACTCAGCAAAACACTCCTATGTCCACGCAAAAAACGCGCCTCGCTCAGGCGGTAAAGTCAGCACAACCTCCCTCGCGATACACGGTTGGCATGTTCAGTGCCGGCGAAGCCCGTTGCGATAGATGGCAGGATCTTGCCCATAAGTGCCAGTCGCTTGCCGCCAGGGCAGGCACCGGAGCTTCCATTGAGGAGGCGCTTGATCCGGTGAGAGCCCTGCTAACGCCGCTCAGCGAACTGGAGGGTTTTCACGCCTATCCCGGCGAGACGTTGATGAGCACCCTGGCGGATACGCTGAGCCGGAATGACCTCTCCACGGCTTCACGCGTCGCGAGCCGTATTGCCAAAGCCATCATCACCGGTACTTACCGCCGCTCCGCCAGTGCATGGAAAACCGGCGAAGACGGTGAAAAGGAGAGCACTGACCGTCTCCTGAAGGACTATTTCGATACCGGCGATCTAACCAGGCCGTATTTCGAAGTGCTGCTCGTCACCGATGATCCCACGCCTGAGCAGGTTCGCCAGGGCCGTGCAGAAATGCGGCAACTTCGCCGCCCGGAGGATCCGTTTGTCTATGAAACCGTAACGGTGGCCAGTTTCGAAGAAGGTGTGCTCGGGACTGTATTGAACACCGACGTCCAGGCGGTTATCATCAAGGACAACTTCCGGTTCCGCTCCGGTTTGAACGCCCCGCTGCTGCGCGCTTACCTGGAACAGTATATGTCCATCGAGCCGGGCACGCTCGAGCCAAAGGACTACGGAGTCACGCTTGCGCGGACCATCGGCAAAATCCGGCCGGAAATCGATGTTTATCTTATTGTGGACCGCGCGGTGGAGAAAGTCGCCAGCCATCTCGATTCCAAAAACATTCGCCGCATCTTCTATGGCATTGAGGACCTCATGGAGATCCACCTCGCGGTTATGGAGGGAGTCAATCAGAGATACGAAACTCCCTACTTCAACAATCTCAAAAACTACGCGCGGCGTCCCATCGGCACCTTTCACGCCTTGCCGGTCGCGCGCGGCAAGTCGGTCTTTAATTCCCACTGGATTCGTGATTTCGGTCACTTTTACGGTGCCAATATTTTTCTCGCGGAATCCTCCGCAACCACGGGGGGCCTCGATTCTCTGCTGGAACCCACCGGCAATATCAAGTCCGCGCAGGAGAAAGCGGCACGCGCGTTCGGCTGCCAGCAGTTGTTCTTTGGCACCAACGGCACTTCCACTTCCAACAAAATCGCCGTGCAGGCGCTCGTGCGTCCGGGTGACATCGTGCTCGTGGACCGCAATTGCCACAAGTCGCACCACTACGGACTCGTTCTCTGCGGCGGGCAGCCGCTCTACGTTGAAGCCTATCCGCTCACCGAGTATTCCATGTACGGCGCGGTGCCGCTAAAGACGATTAAGAAGACCCTTCTGGATCTGAAGGCGGCAGGCCGGCTTGACCGCGTGCGCATGCTCCTGCTGACCAATTGCACGTTCGACGGCCACGTTTATAACGTGCATCGATTCATGGAGGAGGTGCTGGCCATCAAGCCGGACATCGTTTTCCTCTGGGACGAGGCGTGGTTTGCCTACAACCGGTTTTCGCCTTTCCATCGCATGCGTTCCGCCATGGGCGCCTGCGAAGCCCTTCGCGAGCGGTATGCCAGTGAAGCCTATCGCGCCGAATATGCGGAGTTCGTCAAGAAACACGGAAAGCTCGATCCTAAAAACGCGAAGCTTCTCGACGTGCATCTTCTGCCCGACCCCGATGCGGTGAAACTGCGCGTCTATGCCACCACTTCGACGCACAAGTCACTCTCCTGCTTCCGTCAGGGATCCTACATCATGGTAAACGATGACTGCTGGGAAGAGACCGAAGGTCCTTTCAAAGAGTCCTTTTTCACCCACACCAGCACCTCACCAAACCTGCAGTTGATCGCGTCGCTCGATATCGCCCGCCGCCAGGCGGAACTCGAAGGCTACGAACTGGTGGGGCGCGCCATCGAACTCTCACTGATCCTGCGCCGGGAAGTGAATCAGCACCCGCTCATTTCGAAATACTTCCGCATCGCCACCAACGCGCAAATGGTGCCGGAGGAATACCGCACCAGCGGCTTCGAGGACTTTCATGCCGGAGGCGTGTCATGGAAAACGATCTTCGATGCATGGGTCACGGATGAATTCGTGCTGGATCCGACGCGCGTCACGCTGCTGTGCGGCTCGGCCGGATTCGACGGCACCTCCTTCAAGGGTCTGCTCGCCAGCAAGTTCGACATCCAGCTCAACAAGACTTCGCGCAACAGCGTTCTCCTTCAGACCAACATCAACAACACCCGAAGCGATATCGCCTATCTGATCAAGGTGCTGGCCGACATTTCCCGCGGCCTCGACCGCAAGCTGGCCAATGACCGCGATGAAAAGGCAGCCTTCGACGCGCGCGTGAAGAGCCTCATTACGGATGTGCCGGACCTTCCAAACTTCAGCCGCTTCCACGATGTCTTCCGCGAGGACCCGGGCGGGAGAACCAACGAGGGCGACATGCGCACGCCGTTCTTCCTGGCCTACGACGAGAAAAACTGCACGCATGTGAAGCTTAACAGCAGGGAAATTGATGAACTTGTGAAGCGCGGTCAGGCGGTTTCCGCGAATTTCGTAATACCCTATCCTCCCGGCTTTCCCATCATGGTGCCCGGGCAGGTCATTACGAAGGAAACCATCGACTTCATGCGCAAACTCGATGTGAAGGAAATCCATGGCTACCACGCCGCCTCCGGTCTCAAGCTGATCAAACCCGAAGCCCTTACTGCCGCGGGACGGAAGCCGAAAAAGTAACCGCCGCAGACCCGCGCACCCGGAATCCGCAACCATGAACGCCTGTTAATCATGCACGCCTTTTTTGAATTTCTCCAGAGGAATCCCTATATTCTTCTCTTCTTCACCGTCGGCATGGCAGTGCTGGTCGGCAAATTCAACGTCAAGGGCTACGGCCTCGGCATGGTGGCTGCGGCGGTTGTCGTCGGCGCCGCCATCGCCACATGGGCCTCAGTCTATGATGTAAAGCTGCAGCTCGACAACTTCGCCAAGTCGCTCTTCTATTATCTGTTTATGTATGGTGTCGGCCTGCGGGTGGGGCCGTCGTTTTTCAACAGTCTGAAAAAGGACGGTCTGAAGTTTACGATTCTGGCAGTCATTTGCAGCATCGCGGGCCTCCTGCTCGTGGTGCTCTGCGCGAAGATGTTCGGTCTGCCGCCGGGGGCTGCGGGCGGCATTCTCGCCGGCTCGCAAACGATGTCCGCAGCGATCGGCACGGCGGAAATGGCGGTGTCGCAGGGGGCCTATGCCGTTCCGGAAGGCAGCAGCGAAGAAGCCATCTCAGGCATGATAGCCCTCGGTTACGGCGTCACTTATATTTATGGTACTATCGGCATCATTCTGATCTGCAAATACCTCCCCCGCTGGTGGGGCATCGACGCCCGGAAAGCCGCGAAGGAATATGAAAACGAGCACGGTGTGACTAATGTCGATGACACGGGTTTGACCGGATTCCGTCCGTCCGGCCTGCGCGCCTACCGCCTGGAAAACAGGGAGATTGCGGGGCAAAGCATTAGCCAGTTCCGCCGGAAAACTCCGCAGTACCGCATCGTGAATGTGATACGCGGCGAGGAAGCTCTGGGAGCCGCGCCGGATACTGTGCTGCAACTTGGCGATGTGGTCGCGCTCGGCGGCCGGCTTGAAGATTTGACGTCGAACATGGGTCTGATCGGCCCTGAGGTGGCGGACGTCAAAGCGCTCAACATTCCGCTCGATCAGGCAGAGATTATCGTGACGAACAAGGAGATGGAAGGCAAGGTCTTGAAGGAATTCCGCGGCGAAGACTTCGCCGGGCAGATTCAAGTAAACCGCATTGAGCGCGGCGGTGTGCCGGTTCCAGTAGGTGCCGATACGAAACTGCAGCGCTTTGACGTCTTGTTCGTCACTGGTCTCAAGGGTGCGGTGAACAAAGTTTCAGGAATACTCGGCAAAGTGGCGAGGCCCAGCACGGCCACGGACCTGCTGACGCTGTCGATGGGCATGATCCTCGGACTTCTCATTGGTCAGATCAATATTCCGGTCGGAAGCTTTTCTGTTGGTCTCGGGAATGCCGGGGGCTTGCTGCTTTCGGGAATCATCGTGTCGTCGGTGGTGTCCCGCCTGCGATTCTTCGGCAACACTCCGAACGCCGCGCGCAACATCCTCGAAGACCTCGGCCTGGTAACGTTCATCGCCATTGTCGGCATCAATGCCGGAGCCACGCTGCTTGCCCAACTCACCGGCAAGGTGGCGCTCTTCATCTTCCTCGCCGGCTTCGTTGCCAGCACGGTTCCACCGATCCTGACGTGGATCATTGGCTACCACTTCTACAAGATCAATCCTGCGGTTCTCATGGGAGGTGTTGCCGGTGCACGTTCGCACTCGGGCCCGGCGCGGGAGGCCGCCAAGGAGATTGACAGTTCGGTGCCGTGGGTGGGCTTTCCCGTGGGTTACGCCGTGTCCGGGGTTCTCCTTACTGTATTTGGATATTTCGCAATGCTTTTCACGAAATAACGATCGCCAGGCTTCTCACACCGGAACCTGAATAAAACATACGCCTATGAACCGGAAATTCAGACTGTGCGAAAAGGGCAGCGCAATGTGCATGCTGCTTGCCGCGTTAAGTGCTCCGGCCGCTGTTTCCGGAGCACCGGTTGAACCGGTGAAACCTACAGCCGGGACCACGCAGCCAGTCGCATCCGGGCCAGTCAAGCTTTCTCCGGACGCCGCCAGCGGAACGGCTGCGACCTCCGTGGAGCAGGGACAAACGGAACTCAATGATTCATTCGACCAGAACCTGCGTGAGTGGAGGCTGGAAAAAAGACGGCAGGCCTTCGCAGATACCGAATTCAAATTCAACCTCAGGACGATGTATCTCGGGAGGGACAAATACGACGGATCGAACATGGAATCGATGGCGATTGGCGGATGGGCAGGACTTAAAACGGGTTATTTTCTCGATCACATCTCATTCGGATTGACGGGGTACACTTCGCAGCACCTTGCTGGTGACGACGACGAGGATGGCGCACTCATGCTTGAGCCAGGCCAGGAGGGTTACAGCGTGCTGGGCGAGGCCTATGCCGATATTAAGATCATCGACGGACTGAATCTCTACGCCGGCCGAAAGGAATACGACACGCCCTACATCAACCGAAATGATGTTCGCATGACGCCGAACACATTCGAGGCGCTCACGCTCATGGGAAAGGCAAAGCTCGGAGAAGACTCCTCCCTGAAATATGGTCTTGGGTACTTCAACAGAATCAAGGAGCGAAACTCGGTGGATTTCGTTCCTATGTCAGAGGATGCGGGGGCTACGGTTGACCGGGGTGTTTACACCGCCGGGGCAGTTTACCAGAGGGGTAAATTCTCGTTCGGTCTCATCGACTACTACAGTCCTGACATCATCAACATTGGTTATGCCGAGGCGAAGATGGAGTTTGAGGCGTGCGGATTAAAGCCGCGTCTGGCGCTGCAGTACTCGGATCAGCGCAGCGCGGGAGACGAACTGCTCAAGGGGAATGACTTTGAATCGCGCCAGTTTGGCGTGAAACTGGAGGTGCCCGTGGGCCAGGCGCTGTTCACGGCGGGCTACACCACTGCAGGCGGAGACGCCAACATGCAAAATCCATGGAGCGGCTATCCGGGTTACACCAGTGTTCAGGTCGAGGACTTCAACCGGGACGGAGAGGAGGCGTTCATTTTGCGCGCCGGTTATGACTTTAAGCAGTTCAAAGGGCTGAGCGCCTACGCCTTGTGGGTGCATGGCACCGATCCGCAGGACTCAAGTCAGTACGGCAGAGACGAATTCGACGTGAACCTGCAGTGGGCACCTCCGGAGGGGCGACTCAAAGGGCTCTCGTTCCGGGTGCGTTATGCGCACGTGGACCAGCGCGGCTCCGGCGGCGGGAGCCTTGATGATTTCCGGGTAATCGCCAATTACGGATTCAGTTTCTAGCAAATTCCCCCCCGGCCCGTCCGGCCGTTCAGAACCGCCCCGGATCGGAAAGCAACGACACCCGTCATGGAATATATTACGAATGCACTCAGGGATCACCAGGAGTTGGCGGTCTTTCTGACCCTTGCCATCGGCTTTCTGATTGGCAAGGTCAGGATCGGGTCATTCAGCCTTGGGACCGTGGTCGGCACGCTTCTTGCCGGGGTCATCGTCGGACAGTTGGACGTCAAGGTGCCTGCGGTGGTCAAATATGTCTTCTTTGATCTCTTTCTCTTCACCACCGGCTATAAGGTGGGGCCACAGTTTTTCCGCGGGCTCAAGAAGGACGCGCTCCCTCAGGTAGTCCTCACGCTGGTACTTTGTGTCACGTGTCTTCTGGCCGCCTTTGCTGCGGCGAAATTCCTCAGCTACGACATGGGCACCGCTGCCGGTCTGCTTGCGGGCGCATTCACTGAGTCAACCGTCATCGGCACTGCAGGCGACGCTATCGGCCGTCTCGCCCTGTCGGCCTCCGAGAAGGCGAGTTTGACCAATAACATCCCGGTGGCTTATGCAGTTACTTATCTGATCGGGACCGGCTTCATCGTCTGGTATTTACCGAACATCGGTCCCAGGCTGATGGGAGTTAAATTGAAGGATGAAGCACAAAAGCTCAAGGCGCAGATGGCCGGGGAGGGAAAAGAGGAGGAAGCTCTGTCGGCCTATCAAAGCTTTGGAGCCCGCGCTTACCGGGTAACCAATCCGGAATTGTTCAACCGGACCGTCGCAGAACTGGAGGCGCGCCCAAAGGAATTCCGCATCTTTATTTCCCGCATCCGCAGGAACGGCGGGATCATGGAAGCCGCGCCGGACACGGTCGTCCAGGAAGATGATGTGATTGCGGTGGTAACGCGGACGGAAATGTTGATGGCCCGCGGCGGAAAAATTGGTGCAGAGGTGGACGACAAGGAACTCCTCGACTTTCCCGTCTCCCTGCTCGACGTCGTAATCACTAACCCGCCCGTCATGGGCAAGAGCATCGCCGAACTCGCGGAGATGAATTCCGCCAGAGGCGTGTTTTTGAAGCGGCTGACAAGAGCAGGCATGCCGATGCCGTTTTCTTCCGCGACGCAGGTGGAACGGGGCGACGTGCTAACACTGCTTGGTGCAGAACGCGACGTGGAGAAAGTTGCGAAAGAGCTCGGCTATGCCGACCGCCCGACCGTGAAGACAGACATGATTTTCGTCGGGTTGGGGATTTTCCTCGGCGGGCTCGTGGGTTTGCTCACAATCGTCGTGGGTGGCCTGCCGCTCACGCTCACCGCCAGCGGAGGAGCGTTGATCATGGGCCTCGTGTTTGGCTGGCTGCGCTCCGTGCATCCCACCTTTGGTCGTATCCCAGAGCCGGCGATGTGGGTATTTGACACGGTGGGGCTGACGGTTTTCATGGCCTGCGTGGGTCTGGCGGCGGGTCCCAGCTTCTTTTCGGGACTGCAAAAATCCGGTATCAGTCTTGTCGTTGTCGGCCTCGTGGTTGCGATACTCCCGCACACCATAACGATCCTGTTTGGTCGCTACGTGATGAAAATGAACCCGCTCATCCTCCTGGGTGTTTGTTGCGGAGCTGGAACGATCACCGCCGCGCTGCGCGCCATCCAGGAGGAGGCACAGAGTGACCTGCCGGCTCTCGGCTATACCGTGCCTTATGCCGTCGGCAACATCGTGCTGACAGCATGGGGGCCGGTTTTGATTGCCATGATGTCATAGGATTCCTGCACCGATGAAATCCCGGATGTCCGACTCTCCCGCCATCATCCATACCGTGACTCTTCCGCTCACTATCGACGTGGGGGCGACCTTTCTTTTCAGCATCACGGGGGCATGGGTGGCAATCCGGCGTCATTACGACGCGGTGGGACTGTTTGTCATTGCGATGGCGAGCGGCCTGGGTGGAGGCTTGATGCGCGACGGCATTTTCATTCAATCCGGTCCGCCGGCGGCCATGCGTGAGGGTGTTTACATCATTGCCGTGCTGGCGGGTTGCATTGCCGGAAGATTGTTTTTCACGCATGCCAGCCGGTTGTCGAAACCTTTCCTAATCCTGGATGCGCTGGGCACTGCAGCCTATGGTGTGGTAGGCGCCAGCAAAGCCTATGAAGCCAATCTGGCCATTCCCGCCTGTATCTTCGTAGGTGTCATCAATGCCTCCGCCAGCGGCCTCATTCGTGACGTTCTGGTGCGGGAGGAGCCGCTCATGCTCAAACCGGGGCAGCTTCTGGTCCTCGCCTCGCTCGCGGGAGTTTGCGCCTTCGCTCTGACGGGCGCTTATTTCCGGGCTCCCCTGGCTGTATCCGCGGCGACCGGAATCATGGTGACTTTCGTGATCCGGCTGCTGTCCATTTTCTTCAACTGGAAAACAAAAGCGGTCCTGCAGGAACCGCCGGCAATTTGAATGCGCGAGCCGCCGAAGATGAATTGAAACAATAAACAACAATTATGGATGCATTAAGATATACATTGCGCGGTGCGGCAGGGACACGTCCCGCACTTGCGCTGATGATCGCCTACTGGCTGCTGGCGGTGCCCGGAACCGCGCGGGCTTCGTTTCTTCATGGAGAGGCCCTTGACAATTTGGCGGAGGTGATGAGCTGGATTGTGATTCTCATCGTTCCGGTGATCGGCATCGCCGTA
Source organism: Verrucomicrobiales bacterium (assembly GCA_035550135.1). Taxonomy (GTDB): domain Bacteria; phylum Verrucomicrobiota; class Verrucomicrobiia; order Verrucomicrobiales; family V1-33; genus V1-33. The sequence continues at coordinate 20,932 of DASZQB010000054.1, read as the reverse complement.
TTCTGGCTCGTGCATATCCTGCCGGAGAAGATCGCTGAAAAGAAGCACCACCCCCAGGCCAAAGCGATCCAGTGTCTGTGTCTGCTGTCCCTTTTCTTTGGGGGACTGCTCTGGCCGATCGCATGGCTATGGGCCTATTCCAAGCCGGTGCTGCACAAGCTCGCTTACGGCACGGACAAAGAACATCACGGCGGACCGCCGCCTGGGGAAAAGAAAGAGGAAGCGGCTGCGGTGCCCCCGCCCGCGGCGGCGCCGGTAAAAAAGGAAGGAGGGCATGCGTAATGGAAATACTTCTTCTCGGCATCTATTCGTTCTTCGTCTGGCTGATCTTCATCAAGCTGAAATGGCTGCCGTGGAACATTGTTTCCCAGGTCATCGTCATCACGATTCCCATCTTCGGCCTGACGGCGCTGATCCTGATTCTGAACATCGTGGCACCATCGTCTCACGACGTGCGGGTGATCAATTATGTGGTGCAGATCGTTCCGAGGGTCACGGGCCGCGTCATTTCGGTGCCGGTGGAACCGGACAAGCCGGTCAAAAAGGGCGATGTGCTTTTCAAGATCGATGCCACGCCGTTCGAGCAGCAGGCGAAAGCACTCGAAGGAAAAGTCGCCCAGTTTAAAGCGGCGGTGGTCAGCGCGCAGTCCGCTCAGATCGAACTGGAAAAACAACTACAGGGCCTGGAATCCAAACGTCAGTCCGTGGCGGCCAATCTTGATCTCGCTCTTAAGCGCGAAAAACAAACCGAAGTCCTCTCCACCAAAGGCGCGGGCAACAAATTTGACTTCGAGAAAGCTGAGACTGACCGGAGAGCGCTGGAGGCGGAACTGGCATCCGCTGCAGCCAATGAAGCAGTGGTTCGTCAGCAATTGGATGCCAAAATGGAAAATGGTGAGCCGGCGGCTGTGGCGCAAGCAAAGGCGCAGTTGGCATCCGCCGAGGCCGATCTCGCAGAAGCGAAGTGGAAGATTACCGAGTGCACCGTTTATGCGCCCTCGGATGGAACTGTAGTCAACCTCCAGCTGCGTGAAGGCTCCACGGTAACTCAGTTTGCCACCATGTCGGCCATGTCATTCGTGCAAAACGAACAATGGGTGCTGGCGCTCTACAGCCAAAATGAGCTCCGGGAGGTGAAGGCGGGACAGGAGGCGGAGATCGCCATGAAGACCCACCCGAATCAGATCATGAAGTGTAAAGTGGAATCGATCATTTGGGCCTCCGGCACCGGGCAGTTGCCGTTGTCCGGCATGATTCCGGGGCAACTAACCCAGCCGGTGCCCCCCGGGAAATTCGCGGTGAGGCTGCTGCTGGACGGGCCCGACAAGGACCTGCAACTGGCGGCCGGCGCAGCGGGCGCCGGCGCCATTTATACGGACTCCGGCACGATGTTTCACATCATCCGAAAGGTGATCGTGCGCGTGGGAACCAAAGTGGACTGGCTGATCCTCAAACTGCACTAACCAATGAGGCATTGCCGTTCGACATTAATGGCCGCTGCTGCGGGCTGCACGCTCCTTCTGAGCGGCTGCAAGATTCCCACGCCACCCGGCAATACCGATGTGATGGATCCTCATCTCGCCGGGCAGATTCCGGAAAACTGGAAGACTCCGGCCGCCCGCAGCCATCCTGACAATGATTGGGTGTCCTCGTTCCGCGATTCGAAACTAAACCGGCTCGTGGCTGCGGCCCTCGCACACAATCCTTCGCTCGGGGTAGCCGAGGCGAACGTCGACGCCTCCCGCGCCGCCGTGCGCATCGCCGGCGCGCGGCTCTATCCGTGGGTGGCGGCGAAAGGCCTTGTCGAGCGGCAGGGATTGGAACTGGACGGTGCCGTGGATCGAGGCATCGATGCCCCTAACATTGGCAGCATTGGCGGCGGCCTGGGAGTCGATACCGGGAGTTCGTCTCCTGGATCGCGCAGCGTAGACAAATCAAGCCGCAGCTGGGTCTATGGTTTGGGAACGGCTGCGGCCTGGGAACCCGACCTGTGGGGCCGCGTGCGTTCCGGACGTGCGGCGGCGGTGGAAGGCAGCTATGCCGCGGAAGCGGATTATTACGGAGCGCAGCAGTTGATTGCCGCGCAGACCGCCAAGGCATGGTTCGCAGCCATCGAAGCGGCGGAGCTTATGGCCCTCGCTCAGGATGGTGTCAAAGCCTATGGCGACCTGTATTCGCTTAGCAAGGATCGCAAGGAACAGGGTGCGGCGAGTGATCTCGATCTCGCTCAGGTGAAAGCGCGGGTGGACAGCGGAAATGACTTGCTGCTTGCCGCCCGTGCCGCTTCCATCCAGGCAGTGCGCGCCGTAGAGGCGCTGACGGGAAACTATCCGAAAGGGGTACTCACAACGGGCGGATTTCCGTCATTCCCCTCCAGAGTGCCCGCCGGTCTGCCTTCACAATTGCTGGAGCGGCGTCCCGACATCATAGCCTCAGAGCGCCGGTTTGCGGCTGCCTTTCACAAGACCACCGAAGCAAGGACCGCAAGGCTGCCGCGCTTTTCGCTTTCGGTTTCAGGCGGACTTGGATCCAATCATCTGGATTCCGTGGGAACGCTCGACGGAGTCATGTGGAATTTTGCCAGCGGCCTCACGCAGCCGATTTTTCTCGGCGGTCAGTTAAAAGCGATGGAGGACCTGCGAAAAGCTGAACAAAAGGGGGCGGCCGCCGCTTATACCGGCGTGGTGCTGCGCGCCTTCCAGGAGGTGGAGACGAGCCTTGCCCTCGATCCAGTGCTGCGTGAACGCGAAGCAGTCCTAACCAGTCAGGTGAAGAGCACCACTGAGGCCGAGAGCCTCTCCCGCGTGAACTTCGACGTTGGAAAATCGAGCATGTTTGAGGTGCTGGAACTGTATGGTCGTTCCCTGGCCGCAAGGGCCGAACTCATTCGCTTCAAATCCCACCGGCTTGCGGAGCGCGTCAATCTCCACCTCGCCCTCGGAGGAGGATTCCGCGCGGTGCAAAAATAGCCGGCCTCTCAAACCAAAATAATCCCAACTGAAATCCACTCTTATGCCAGCAATCTCCAATGATCACCGCCGCTGCGCGATGCTGAACCTCGGCTCGGCGCCGGGAGGCCGCGGGCCTTTTGCCATCCGGCAGGAGGGTTCCCCTCCAGGAAGCATGACCCTGCAGCAGGACCCCTATCTCCTTCGCAAAGATGGTGTGTGGGTGCTCAATCTTACCGTTTTTTCGCTGCCGGAAAAGGAACAGGAGCAGTTCCTCTACCCGACCTCCGCGGACGTGATGAAAATACTCGACGGTCTCTCGGGTGATCCGGTGGTGGAGGACAAACTGCCGGAGGGCGCCAGTCGCGCAGAACTGCTCGCAGCGGCGGAGACATTTGCCTCGAAACTCCTCAGCGGGCTGAGAAACGCCAAGCCTGTAAGTTTCCCCTGAGCATATCCCACCCCTTTCAAACGCCACTCATATGAATCTCAGACAGATTGTAAAAACCGCTCACGCCTTCGCAAAACCTTACCGCGTAGAAGGCGGAAAATTCCGGCTCCGCGATTTCGATCCGGGGGACACCATGCATTTCGACTCCGAGGATAAACCGCGCGCAAAGGAGGCGCTGCAAATCGGTGTCGAAGGTCTGGCTGCGCTCCAGGACATGCTCTACGCGCAAGACAAGTGGGCAGTGCTGCTTATTTTCCAGGCGATGGATGCAGCAGGCAAGGACGGGGCCATCAAACATGTGATGTCCGGCGTCAATCCGCAGGGCTGTCAGATCTATTCCTTCAAAGCACCAGGCAGCGAGGATCTCGATCACGATTTTCTTTGGCGGTGTATGAAATGTTTGCCGGAACGGGGACGGATTGGAATCTTCAACCGCAGCTATTATGAAGAAACGCTCGTCGTGCGAGTACATCCTCAGATCCTGCAAAAACAGAAGCTGCCTCCGAGGCTGGTCTCGAAGCATATTTGGAACGAGCGCTTCAAGGATATCCGGGCCTTCGAGCGTTATCTGAGCAGAAACGGAGTACTCGTCCGGAAATTCTTTCTGAACGTTTCAAAGAAGGAGCAGAAAAAGCGTTTTCTCGATCGCATCAATGACAAGGACAAGAACTGGAAATTCTCTGCAACGGACGCCAGGGAACGGGAGTACTGGGACGAGTACATGGAGGCGTACGAGGACATGATCCGGAACACTGCCACCAGGGAGGCGCCCTGGTACGTTGTGCCGGCCGACAATAAGTGGTTTACGAGGCTCGTGGTGGCGGGAGCGGTCATCGATGGCTTGAGTTCCCTCGACCTTGGCTATCCAAAAGTGGGGCCCGCGAAGATCAAGGAACTGGAGGCAGTCCGGGAGTCCCTAACAAAAAACGACAGAGCGAAACAGGCTCCGAAGCCAACGGCAGCCCGGAAGCGCATGAAACCTTCAGCGCCTTCCAAAGCTAAAGCAAAACCGAAGCAACCGCCGAACGAACCTGTGCCTGGACCAGTGGCAACGACTCCGCCGGGGGCTGGAGCCGCCACCGTGGCTCCCTGAAGAGACAGCCGGCTGAATTACATCCGTCAGGACCAGAGAGCATTCCGGTCCGGTACGAATTCCACAGCGCGTCAATGAGTCAAACCGAGAACCCGTCCGTGTCATCCGCGACACCAACCCAAAACCCCGGCCGGTCTCCGGCATTTGAATGGCTGCGCCGTTATCAGCGCCAATGGTTCCGTCCGGATGTTGTCGCGGGGATTACCCTTTCCGCGTATTTGCTTCCCGCGGGCCTTGGCGATGCTTCGTTGGCGAATCTTCCTCCGGAGGCCGGACTTTATGCCTGTCTGTTCTCGGGTTTGGTGTTCTGGCTTCTGTGCAGTTCGCGGCATACAGTAATTACGGTCACCTCGGCGATTTCGCTTCTCATGGGCGCGACTCTGGGAGAGCTTGCGGGAGGGGACGCGGCTCGATTTACAGTGCTGGCCGCGGGTACCGCCCTGCTGACAGGAGGAATCGCGTTTGTCGCCTGGCTCGCAAAGGCGGGCGGTATCGTCAACTTCATCTCGGAGAGTGTGATGACCGGCTTCAAATGCGGCGTGGCCCTCTTCCTTGCGAGCACACAGCTGCCGAAGCTCTTCGGTGTCCACGGGGCACACGGCGATTTTTGGGAAAACAGCGGGCATTTTTTCACCCATCTCAACGAGACGAACTTTGCGTCTCTTGGTGCCGGACTGATCGCGCTGGCGGTCCTGATCGCAGGGAGGAAGTATCTTAAGAACAAGCCCGTGGCATTGTTTGTAGTCGTGGCCGGCATTCTGTTATCGGCAGTGATCGGCCTTGAGGCTTATGGCGTCAAACTGCTGGGTGAAGTCCCTCGCGGATTGCCGGTGCCCGGACTGCCGGCGCTTCACTGGCACGATTTCTCGAACATATTGCCGCTGGCACTCGCCTGCTTTTTGCTGGGTGCGGTGGAGACCGCGGCCATCGGCCGCATGTTCACCGCCAAGCACGGCGGCCGATTCAATGCGAATCAGGAGTTTCTTGCTCTCGCCGCCTCCAATGTTGCCGCGGGACTGGGCCAGGGCTTTCCCGTCAGCGGAGGGATGTCTCAATCACTGGTAAATGAATCCGGTGGCGCCCGCACACCGCTGTCCGGCGCGATTGCCGCAATTATTCTGCTGATCGTCATCCTCTTTTTCTCTCATCTTCTGAAGGCGTTGCCGCAACCGGTGCTCGCCGCGATCGTCCTCGTGGCGGTAGCCGGACTGTTCAAGCTGAAGACTCTGAAGAAGCTGTGGCGTTTTGACCGGCCCGAATTCGTAGTGGCCATCGCCTCCCTGCTGGGCGTGATGAGCGCCGGCCTGCTGCGCGGGGTCCTCATTGGTGCAGCCATTTCCCTCGTTCAACTGATTCGCATTGCTTCGAAGCCGCACGTCGCAGTCCTCGGAAGGATTCCGGGAACGGACCGGTTCTCCGACCGTGACAGACATCCGGACAACGAAGCGATACCCGGCGTGATGTTACTCCGTCCGGAGTCCAGTCTTCTGTATTTCAACGTTGACCACGTGTGCGACACCGTCCTCAGCAGGGTGCGGTCCGGAAGCCCGCTGCCAAAAGCGGTCATCATTGATCTTTCGGCTGCCCCCCGCGTGGATTTGCAAAGCGCTCACACCCTGTCAACGATGGCCACAGAGCTCACTGGATTGGGCACCGCGCTTCGCGTTGTCGAAGCGCGGGCTGCCGTCCGTGACCGGCTGCGCGCTGAGGGACTGGAGGAAAAACTCGGCGGCATCGACCGCTTTACGACCGTGGCGGAGGCAATCCGCAGCCTAATCAGGGATAGCACCGGCCCGGCGGAAGCTTCCGGTGACAACAAGCCGGACGATTCACCGGAAGATTCAGAAAACGAAACACAAGCTTATCTCAAAACGACGGGGAGCCAAACCCCAAACTGATACACAAACATATGAGTAATATAATCGTATTTGGATTTGATGACGAGAGTGATGCGTTCAGAATGCGTGCAGCCCTCGTCAAGATGCAGACGGAATACCTTATCGAAATGGAGGATGCGGTAGTGGTAACCTGTGACGCGCATGGAAAGCCGCAGCTGCATCAGGCCGTCAATTTGACGGCCGCCGGTGCGATTCGCGGGGCCTTTTGGGGAAGTTTGATTGGAATGCTCTTTCTCAACCCGCTCGGACTCGTCGCAGGAGCGGGTTTTGGAGCTCTGGCAGGCAAATTTTCGGATATCGGCGCGGACGACAGATTCATGAAGGAAGCGGGTGCCACGCTCAAGCCCGGAACATCCGCCCTGTTCCTTCTCGTTAGGAAATCCACTCCAGACAAAGTACTTCAGGGACTAGCGCCGTTCATCGGAAGAGGACGAGTCCTGCAAACCTCTCTTTCGAATGAGAAGGAGGAGGAACTGCGTAAATTCATTGAGGGATCGACACCGCCGCCGCCCGTACCGGCCTGATTTGGCAGTGCTGATGATCCGCCGCGCGCTGAGTTATACCAAGGTTCAATAGACGCACGCGGCGCCTCCGAACATCATGCGGGGCAATTCAGAAGGGTCCCGGAATTCAGCAGTCCAGGTCATCCGGGAGCGGCGCAGGGAACAACTGAACTCAACCAAACATCCACGATGAAACATTCGGCTTACCTCTCACTTTCTCTTGTCCTCAGTTTCAGCTTCCCGGCTTTTGCGCAGGCACCAGCGGCAAAGGAAGCCGCTCCGCCTGCCGCGGCGGATACGGCGCCTGCCCAACCCACCCGCGCCTCCGTCGAGAAATATGTTACTGAACTCAGGGCGTATATTGCGACCCGTGAAGCCAGTGTGACGCGGCTCATCAATGAAATTACCGCACAGGACAAGGCGATTCAATCTGCAGTGGACCAGATCTTGAAGATTCTGACCGCCTCCAAAGACAGCGTGGAAACGAAATCCAGAGTGACGCAATTGAAGCAGGATACCATGGCAGCATTAAAGAAAGCCATCCAGGCCTATGCTCAGAAGAGGAGTCTCATCGCCGAAGAGTTGCAAACAGTAAAAAACAACTATCGCCGCGAGGATCTTTTCAACTCGAGGGGCCAGATCGACGAACGAATCGATAAAATGGTGAATGCCATGCTGCAACTGGCGCTGAGCATGGAAACGGATGAGGGCCACGAGCGATACATCCAGGACTCGAGCGTGATGGTTGGCGGTGGACGCTATGGGATCTCGGTTCCCACCACCCGCCGCAATCCGGAATATGACCAGAACAAGAAGCAAACTGCGAGAACGGACAAGGTGGCCGGCGAAATTGACAAAGCGTTGCAGTCCTCCTTGAGCCGCCTTGAAACACAGGAGCGTGACCTTGTGGCAAAACTGGCGAAGCCTGGTTTGAGCGAGGAGGAAAAAAACCGGCTTGGCGCCGAGGTGCAGCGTGTCCAGGCGATACGCGCGGAGCGGCTTGAGCAGCAGGCCCTCATTGAAGAAGGTGCGACTCCCGGGCTGCAAGCCGAACTCGGCCGCAAGGATTATACGGAAACTGAAGAACTCGTCGAGAGCATTACCGCCGGCGCACGCCGCGACTTTAAACGCATGATGGCGACCTTCAATGAAGTGCGCGCAGAACGCCAGGCGCTCGCCCATCTGAAGGCCAGGCTCGATTACTCCAACAAATGGCTGGAAACAAACAAGGACGCGAAGTGATCTCAATAAATCAGCCGTCCTGTCAAACTACCTAACTAACAAAGTCATGAAGATATTCACATTTGCCACCACGATTGCAGCTGGATTCATAGGAACGGCACAGGCACAGAATCCTCCCGCGCCGGAAAAAGCAGGCGGTGCCGCCCCGGCTCCCACCGCCGAAGAAACGGCTGTGGCCGCGCTCGATCGCGCTTATGAAGCGGCCTTTGCGAAGGGCGATGCAAAGGCGATTGCCGATCTGTTTACGGAGGACGCGGAGTTCACCTCTGATGAGGGACGGACCGTCAGCGGGCGCGCAGCCATCGAAGCTATGTCGAAGGCGTCATTTCAGGCCAACAAGGGATCGAAACTCACCATTGATTCGGGATCGGTCCGGTTGCTTGCTCCTGGAGTGGCGGTTGAGAAAGGGAGCACTACCGTGACCGGCAAAGACGGGGACACCAGCAGTGCGCTCTACACCGCGGTGTTCGTGCAGAAAGACGGAAAATGGAAAATCAGTGAAGTCACTGAAACTCCTCAGGCCGGGGTCTCACCCGGGGGGAAGCTGGCGGAACTCGCGTGGCTCGTCGGTGACTGGCAGGAGGTGGACAAGTCTTCCGGCCTGACCATTCGCAGTAAATTCGACTGGGCTAAAGGCGGAAATTTCCTCACCCGCAATGTGACCGTGAAACAGGGTGAAGAGGTGCAGGTTGAAGGCTGGCAAATTATCGGCTGGGACCCACTGGAGGGACGAATCCGCTCATGGACGTTCGATACCGAGGGCGGTTGGTCGGAGGGCTTCTGGGTTCGTGACGGCAAACGCTGGCTGGCGCGCGAGGAGGGAGTTACGCCCGAGGGGGATCGTACCTCAGTGGACAACACCATTAGCCAGGTGAGCGATGACAAACTCACATGGGAGGCGGGAAACCGCACGCTCAATGGGGGTCCGCAACCCAGCCTGGACAAAATCGAGATCATTCGCGTGAAAGGAGAATAATGTCATGAAACTGAGCATCACCCGGGTCTTGACGATCCTGACTTCACTGGCCTTTTTTGTTGAAACGACGGGACTTGCCGAAGCCCGAGGCGGGCGCGGGGGCGGTGGCGGTGGTCGTGGAGGTGGCGGTGGCGGTGGACGCAGCTTTTCCGGCGGTGGCGGCGGAAGCCGCAGCTATTCTGGAGGCAGCAGCCGGACCTACTCCGGCGGGGGCAGTCGCGGGGGGTACTCCGGTGGCAGCACTTCACGGCCCTCATCGGGGAGCCGTGCGCCATCCTCATCGTCCAAGCCCTCTGCGAGCACTCGCCCTTCGACAGGAGGCGGTGCCTCCAAGCCGTCGGCGAGCCGTCCATCGGCTGGTGCTAAACCGTCTACCCGGCCTTCGACTGGCAGCAAACCTTCAACAGGTAACCGCCCTTCGACTGGAGCCGGTAACAATCGCCCCGGCGCCGGCGGCGCAGGCAAACCAGGAGGCGGCGACAACTTCCTCGGAGTCGGCGGCGCAGGTAAGCCTGGCGGACCGGGGGGCGCCGGAGGCGCCGGCAAGCCCGGTGGTCCCGGCGGCGTTGGCGGAGCGGGGGGCGCCGGCAGACCCGGCGGTCCGGGCGGTGTGGGAGGAGCGGGCGGTGCTGGCAGACCCGGAGGGCCCGGTGGCATCGGTGGAGCGGGCGGTGCCGGCAGACCCGGAGGGCCAGGCGGCATCGGTGGAGCGGGCGGTGCCGGCAGACCCGGCGGACCAGGCGGCATCGGAGGAGTGGGCGGCGCGGGCAGGCCAGGTGGCGTTGGCGGCGCAGGCCGACCTGGAGGGATCGGCGGAATTGGAGGAATTGGAGGAGCCGCGGGAATTGGCGCAATCGGTGGAATTGGCGGAATCGGCGGGGCCGGGGGAATTGGAGGATTTGGCGGCGCAGGAAATGCCGGAAACTGGAATCAAAACCGGAACCAGAACTGGAATAACCGCATCAATAACCGCCAGGAATCATGGAACCAGTGGAGTCAAAACAGCCAGCAACGGCGCGACAATTTCCAGCAGAACCGCGACGACCGATGGAACAACATCGATAACGCCCGTGAAGACCGTCAGAACTGGCGCGACCAGAATCGCGAAGACTGGCAGAACCATCGTCAGGACATGTCGGACTACCGCTTTGACCGTGCCGAGGAAATGTGGGATCACTGCGGCGACCACTACGACAATTGTTTCGACGACCACTGGTGGGGCAGTTGCGGATGGGGGCATGGGCATTATGGATGCGGACATTATCCCTGCAATCCGTGGTGGTGGTGGGCACCGGTGACGATTGCCGCTGTAGCCGGTTTCTGCGACGCGGTGACGCCGGACCCGGTCTATGTGGATTACGGCATGACCGTCATTTATGAAGGTGAAACGGTCTATGTGGACAACAAGCCGATGCCCGCTGCAGAGTATTCAGGACCCGTCATTGCAAAAGCCGCCGAAATCGAGCAGCCTCCGCCTCCCACTCCCCCGAAGGTCGAGGACACGGGCAAGGAAATAGTGGCCACACCGGATAAACCCGCCGCTGAAGAGTGGATGTCGCTCGGCATCTTCGCACTCGCTCAGGAAAAGAAGGGCGATCCCGTAGCGCTCTTTCAGATTTCGGTGAACAAGGAAGGCACCATCAGCGGCGGCTATCAGAATGCGCTCACCAGCGACAAGCATCCGATCGCGGGCACAATTGACAAAGCCACACAAATCGCGGCGTGGCGCGTTGGAGACAATAAGGATACCATCTACACCACGAGCCCGGCCAATCTCACACAGGATGTCTGCACCGTGGCCATCCACTTTGGGCAGGATCGAGTCCAGGAATGGCTCCTTGTGCGGATGCCTGCACCGCAGGGATCCGGAGCCGGGGCCAAGCCGCCGGAACTGAACCGCAAGCTTCCGCCGCAGACTCCGGTTCCGGTACCGAAGAAAAATTAGCCTGCAAAGCAAAAACTGCGTGAAAGGCCGCCCATTCCGCATGTTTCCTGACAAGCACCACCCGCAATACGACGCCACGCGCTGCACGGATGGTGTCACGGGAGGAAACCTGCGGTCGGGACTGGGCGGACCATGAACCGCGCGCCGGCGGGAGGAGATCCCTCCCGCCGGCGATGCAAGTCCGAAGACCGATGCGCTGTGTCCTGCAGTTTGAGGTCCCCTCACAGCGCATCAAATCACCACCATCGACCTAATACATGAAACGCCTTCTAATTATTCCCTTTGTCTCCGTCTTGCTCTCCCTCACAGGCTGCGAGTCTCCACCTGAAAGTGTGAAGGTGAACGGCGGCGCTGTGCACGCACACACCTTTAGTTTCGTTACGCCGCGTCCCCATCCTTCCCTCGGCACAGACGAACGCGCGCCAGTACACCGCATGATCCAGAACGCCATTACCAGGAACCTCGCTTCGAAAGGTATCACGAAGGCTGCCGGAGGTGATCTCACCGTCGCTTATATGGTGGTCATTGGAAACAGCGCGTCCACCGAAGCCATCAGCGATTATTTTGGCTATAGCGAGGAAACGGAAAAACTTCATTACAAAGCGCACGATGCCTATACGGAAGGGGCGAACCGCAACTATTTCGAGGCAGGGACACTTCTCATCGACGTCCTCGACGCGAAGACACACAAATTGTTGAAGCGCGGCTTCGCCACGAGACCACGACTTAAAAATTTGCCGGACAATGAACGCGGCGCCCGCATCCAGGAAGTCGTGGATCAAATCCTCAGCGATTTGCGTGTCGCTCACTGAGCGATGCGCTGCGAGTCAGTCATGAACAACGCATCCGCAAACCGTCCGGCACCAAAACGGCTTCGCTCCATCAGGCGGGGAGCCGCCACCGCGGGACTGCTCTTCGCCTTTGCCGGATGTGAGAGTTCGGGGGGCGGAGGAGTCGTCGAAACGCCGGAGTACTATAATCCATACACCTTTGGTCTCGAGTCCGGAAATCCTGACAGAGATTCCGCCGGGCGCCCCACCCATCCCATCGCGCGCCCGCCGGTGCCCCCCGCAGCGGCACCGCGGGGCGGTGGCTACCGGAGGTAAATCCGTTGAGTCGATGCTGTTTGAACTCTGTTCCGCGTTTGCTCTCCTTGCGCTGTGTGTCGCGGGTCATGCCGGAGGGCTTATCTTTCTCCTTCGCTGGCTCTTACCCGCCAAAGAGCGCGGCTTTTCCGGCGGGTGGCAGGCATCATGGCTATTGATCCGCACGGCATGGGCTCTCTCTGCACTTCACATCGGCTCCATACTCGTGTGGGCGGCATTTTACTGGTGGCAGGATTGCCTGGCCGACTTTGAGACCGCCGTTTATTTTTCAGGAGTATCCTATGCGACCATTGGTTACGGGGATGTCGTCCTGCCCCGGCATTGGTGGTTCCTCGCCCCCATGGAGGGATTGACCGGTATCTTGATGTGCGGCCTCTCCACGGGATTCTTTTTCGTCGTCGTATCCAAAGTTTTCGCGGCAAAACAGGTTGTGGCGGAAGCCGCACCGTGAACGTCGTCGCAAACGCCGGTCTCTTCATCGATTCACCAGTTTGAAATTCACGCTGTCTCCAAACGTCATCTTCGCTGCCTTATGATCCTCCGCATCCTCGCCGTATTCACTTTGCTGATTTCCTCTGCTTTCGCTCAGGACAAACCAGCCGCCCACACCCAGGGTACTCCCACAGGACGTCCCGCCGGGCCTCTCAAGCCAGGGGAGTACTGGTGGAACCCGCAGATTTCCCCCAACGGCCCGGTTATCGCGCTGGTCAGCATCCCGCTGCAAACGATGAACGTTTACCGGAACGGCATTTTGATCGGCAGATCGTCGGTAAGCACGGGAGCAAAAGGACACGGAACCCCCAGCGGGGTCTTCACGATCCTTGAAAAGAAGCAAAAACACTTTTCGAAAAAATACGACAATGCGCCGATGCCCAACATGCAGCGGCTCACATGGACGGGTATCGCGATGCATTCCGGAAATATCCCGGGCTACCCCGCCAGCCACGGATGCATTCGCATGCCGTGGGATTTTTCGCGGCTCCTTTTCAGTGTGACCGCAAAGGGCGGAACCGTGGTCATCGGCGACGGCAAAACTCCTCAGCCGCACCTGGCTGCCAGTCCGGGCGTCATGCTGGCGCCAAAGGACTTCACACCCGAAATGCTCCGTCCACTGGCAAACAACGGCTATGACTGGCGTCCGGAACGAAGCCCCCCGGGTCCCATTACCATTCTCATCAGCGGCGCCGACCGCACTATGTACGTTTATCGCAACGGCAACCCCATTGGCCGCGCCGCCATCGAAGTAATCGGCAGCGGTTATTTGGGCAGCCACGTTTTCAGCATGCTCGAGGGCGTTTCTGAGAACCGCAGCTTTTGGACCCCCGGTCGCGCCGCCAAAAAGTGGATGTGCGTCAACAGCACCAATTATCGCGGAAAAATCGATCCGGACAGGATCGCCCGGCGCCTGCGTTTCAACCCGGAATTCGCCGCTAAACTTTACGAGGTGGTCGCCCCGGGCACCACAGTCATCGTCACGGACCAGCCTGCGGTTCGCAAGCCCGCCCGCGATTTGACCATCCTAACCAATTAAACGTCCTGCATGAAATCCAAAACCGCATCCAAACCGCGTCTGCCCCGTCTGGCGTCCGCGGAATCGTGGGAAAAAGAATGGGAGCGGCACTGGAGGCACAAGGGAAGGACAGATTACGAATTGCCCCGCGGGGGCGATGCGGATCGGCGATTCCTAACGGAAGTCCGCTCTCCGGCGAAGGAGCGTGAACGCCTCGCGCGCATGTCGGGAGAATTTGAAAACGCCTTCGAGCGCCTGTTCAAAACCGGCCCGGCTGTCACCGTGTTCGGTTCGGCGCGGTTCAAGCCGGAACACCCATGGTATCAGCTTGCAAGGGAGGTGGGCGCGGAACTCGCTGCTGCCGGATTTGCCACCCTGACGGGCGGCGGGCCGGGCATCATGGAGGCAGCCAATCGCGGTGCATATGAGACCGGGGGAACCAGCCTCGGACTGAATATTATCCTGCCTCAGGAACAGCAGCCGAATCCTTATGTCAATGAAAGCATTGAGTTTAACTACTTCTTCACGCGAAAAGTGTGTCTCGTAAAATACTCTTGCGCCTTCATTGTGCTGCCTGGCGGGCTCGGCACATTGGATGAACTGTTCGAAGCCATGACGCTGGTGCAGTGCGGCAAGATCGGTCCCTTTCCAGTGATCCTTGTCGGCAAGGAGTTCTGGAAAGGTTTGCGCGAATGGTCACAAACGATGATGAAAGCCGGTGTCTTCACCCGCGACGAAATTCGCTTCGGACATGTGACGGATTCGCCAAGGGAGGCGGTGGATTTAATCATCAGAAGTCTTCCTCCGGAAATCAAAAAGCTTCGTTTCGGCACGAGGTTCAGGAAAAAGCCTGGAAGATCCCCGCGCTGAGAATGCCACACCTCTCAAGACCATGAAAGCGCACGAACCGGTTGAGAAGAAAATCCCCGCGGCGGATCCGCACGATTTTTCGCTGGTCCTTGGTGGTCCGCTCTTTCAGTTTCTGCAACGTTCGCGCCTTTCCGGCTGTGCGCTGGAACTCATGTGGAGGCGACTCCTCGTCATCACGCTGATCGCATGGCTTCCCTTGCTGATTCTTTCGCTACTCGATGGTAAGTTGATGTCAGGCTCCGTCACTGTGCCATTTTTGTACGACGTGGATGCCCATGTCCGGTTTCTCATCGCACTGCCGCTTTTGGTAATCGCGGAGCTTGTCGTCCACCTGAGGATGCGGCCCGTAATAAGTCTATTCCTGACGAGAAATCTCATCGGGACTCGTGCGCGGACAAAATTCGAAGCCGCGCTCGCCTCTACCCTCCGCCTTCGCAACTCCGTGGCGGCGGAACTTCTGCTTCTCGCACTCGTTTACGGCGTCGGCGTGCTTTTTATTTGGCGCAGTCATGCCGCCCTCCACATGGACAGCTGGTATGGCCGAACCGTGGACGGAAAATGGGTGCCTTCCCTCGCGGGCTGGTGGCTGGGTTTTGTCAGCCTGCCCTTCTTTCAGTTCCTTCTCCTAAGGTGGTACTTTCGTATTTTTCTGTGGGCGCGATTGCTCTGGCGCGTGTCGCGGCTCGATTTGCAACTGGTTCCCACCCATCCAGACCGGTGCGGCGGTCTGGGTTTTCTCTCAGGAGTCTGCTTTGCCTTCGCTCCGCTCATTCTCGCCCAGGGGGCGCTCCTTTCGGGGACGATCGCGAATCAGATTTTCTTTACGGGCGCAAAACTCTTTCAGTTCAAAATCGAAATCGCCGCTGTGTCCGCAGTCGTTCTTCTGGCCGTCGCAGGGCCGCTTCTCGTTTTTGCACCGGTGCTGAGTCGCTTGAAACGCGCCGGCCTGCGGGACTACGGCACTATCGCCCAGGAATACGTGGCGGGATTTGACCGGAAATGGCTCAGGGGGGATGCGCCGGACGGCGAAACGCTCCTTGGCAGCGGCGACATTCAGTCCCTCGCAGATCTGAACAATAGCTTCGAAGTGGTTCGCACTATGAAAACAATTCCCTTCACAAAGGAGGGTCTCGTTCATCTCGCCGTTCTTGCATTGCTTCCCGTATTGCCGCTCTCACTGACGTTGATCTCATTGGAGGACCTCATGCAGCAATTACTAAAAGTCCTGTTCTGATCGAATCGGCAGTAATTTGTCTGTGCCTCTACAGCCAAGAATAAACTTGACGATAAAACGATCCGGACGTGAAATTTGTGTCGTAAATACCCCCAATTACGCCTTGATAAATGTGTTGGCTAGACTGACCGCCGTCACTTTTTTGAGTGCCGGGGCTGCCGTTTCCCGTCCGCTTTCCTACACAGCGGATCCGGATTACCTCATTGCGACATGGAAGACCGAAGACGGTTTGCCGGAGGATTCCGCCACAGCCATGGTCCAAACACATGACGGCTATCTCTGGTTTGGGACCTTTAATGGTCTCGTACGTTACAACGGCTCGGAATTTACCGTTTTTGATTCTCATAATACACCCGGAATGCCTGGCTCAGGTATTGTCAATCTTCACCTCGACCGGAAAGGCCGCATGTGGGTGAGCACCACCTCCGGTCTGGCGGTGATGAAAGACGGGATCTGGAAAAAACTGGGTAAAGAGAACGGATGGCAGGGAGATTTCGTGCGCACCTTCGCCGAGCGCCAAAATGGCGACCTGCTGCTGACGTCGTTTGACGGCCGCGTCGCCGAAATACGCGGCGAAAAATTCACTCCGCTCTCACCGCCTTCCGCGCCAGGCCAGGGCTGCTTTGGTTATGCGGATGAACAGGGCCGATGGTGGATCGTTCAGGCCAGGTTCACCGGATGGTGGGACGGCGAGCGTTGGACGCCTGTTCCGTCGGTGTCTTCCGCAATCGCGGGCGCGCGGGCAAAAGATGGAGGCTTATGGCTCATTTCCGGCAGCGATTTAATAAAACTCCGGCACGGCGTTGAAGTATTCCGCCGCACGATTGCCGGCATTTCCGGCGATTTGTGGAGTTTATCAGAGGACTCGCGAGGAAACGTGTGGCTTTGCAGCACCGATCACGGCCTCTTCCAAGTCTCCGCTCCCGGCAAAACCACGCACTGGACAAGCGCCAATGGATTGTCCGCGGGGAGCACCCGTTTCGTTTTTGAAGATCGCGAGGGGAACGTGTGGATTGGCACCAACAACGGGGGACTCCAACAGTTTATCCCGCGGCGCTTTCAAATTCTGCCGGTGCCAGGCGCCGCAGCCACCGTCGTCTCGTCAGTTTCTGTTGGTCCTTCAGGGACGATCTGGGCGGCCACCTACGGTCAGGGTTTGTTCAAAGTCGAGGGCAATAACCTCACGCCGGCCACACTGCCCGGAGCCCCAGGCAATTCGATGAATCTTCAAAGCGTACTTGAGGATCGCAAAGGCCGTCTGTGGATCGGTTCCTTCGGCGGAGGACTCACTATCCTCGAGGGAGGCAAATCACGCACCATTCCGCACGAAGAAACCGGCGGCGGAAACGTAATCTCGCTGTTCGAAGATTCCCGCGGCGATATCTGGCTGTCCGGGGGACAATCCGTCGCCAGGTTCAGGGACGGCGCCTTTCATCCTGTCGGTGACGCCGCAGGTCTGCCAAACGGCGCCGTTTCATTCTTCGCTGAAGACACCGCCGGCAATATTTGGGCCGCACACCAAAACGGAGCTTTCCGCAGCGAAAATGGACGCTTCAGACCGCTCGTGGATTCCGAAGGCAACCTGGTAAAGGAAGTTCATACTCTTTGTCAGGACACCGCGGGCGGCATGTGGATCGGCGCGAACTCAGGCACCCTCATGCATTGGCGGGATGGCATTTTGAAAACTGTCCGTTTTGCGCCTGGGTTTGCTTCCCGCCGCGTTCAGGGTATCATCAACGACGGACGCGAATGGTTCTGGATAGTGACCGGGAGGGGCATTCTCCGGGTTCATTCAAAGGACTTAACGGAAGCCGCACAAAATCCCTCCGCGTCTGTTCAATGGCCTGCGCTCGATCAGTTTGACGGTCTTCCTGCCTCCGGATTCTCGGCCCTCCGCCAGCCCGTGAGCGCTCTCTCTGCCGATGGACGGCTCTGGTTCGCCACTCCGCGCGGAGTCGTGACCACCAACCCGGCAAACTTTCGAGTCAACCGCGTGCCGCCCCAAGTTCACATTGAGTCTCTGTCGTGGTTCCGCTCCGATTCCGGCGCCGGCAACGCCACCCACACGAAACTCACCGCTCCGCTCCACGAATCGATCATCCTTCCCGCCGGAAGCCGCAGACTGGAAATCCAGTGCGCTGCCCTCAGCTTCAAATCAACCGACAGCGTTCGCTGCCAAATGATGCTCGAAGGTCTGGACTCCGGCTGGCAGGAAATGCCCCGGCAGCGAAAGGTTGCCTACTATGATCTCGCTCCGCGCGATTACACCTTTCGCTTCCGCGCTGCCAATGCCGACGGCGTCTGGAGCGAGTCCGACGCCCGCGTCGCCTTCACTCTCCAGCCGTATTTCTGGGACACTTTCTGGTTTCGCGGTATCTGCGCTGTTTTGTTGATCGCCGCCGGCGGCGCCGTTGCTGCGTGGATCATCAAACTCCGTCACCTTCACCTGATCGAACAGGCTGAGATCCACAAACAGCGGGAGGAAATCGCGCACCTCTCCCGGGTAGCCGCTCTGAACGAATTGTCAGGCTCGCTGGCTCATGAACTGAATCAGCCGCTCGCAATTATCTTAAGCAATGCGCAGGCGGCCCAGCGACTCCTTCAACGAACACCGGTCGCAGTGGACGAAGTGCATGAAATCCTGACGGACATCGTGGCAGAGGACCGGCGGGCGGGACTGGTAATTCAACGCCTGCGCGCCATGCTCAAGCGGGGCGAGTCAGCTCTTCAACCCGAGCGGATTACCGCCATCGTCGAAGACGTCCTGACACTTGTCAGAAGCGATTTCATCAACCGGGGCGTCACAGCGCAGACGTCGTTTGCGGACGACCTGCCGCCGGTTATGGCGGACCGTATCCAGATTCAACAAGTGCTTCTCAATCTTATCACCAATGCGTGTGACGCGATGGCGTCCAACGAGCCTCGCCTGCGCCGGCTCTTCATCGCCACCAGCGAAAGCGACGGCCACGCCCGGGTGACTGTTACGGACGAAGGATGCGGGCTGCCCTCCAATGAACCGGACAGGGTATTCAATGCCTTTTTCACTACCAAAGACTACGGTCTGGGGATGGGACTGGCTATCTGCAAGTCAATCGCGCACGCTCACAACGGGAACCTCACCGCGGAGCCCAATACACCGCGCGGCACTTCCTTTCATCTGACTTTACCCTTTGCTTCGCTCCCATGAAAACGAACCCAGGAATCGTCTACCTTCTCGATGACGAGCCCGGCATGCTCCGGGCCGTGGGACGCCTTCTCCGGTCGGAGGGATTCAACGTGGAGGCCTTTTCGTCTGTAAAAAGCTTTCTCGATGCATGCCGGCCCGCCGAAATCTGTTGTCTCGTGCTGGACGTCTCCATGCCGGAGCTCGATGGCATGGAACTCCACCGGCGGCTGACGCGCGCGGGCATCCTCATCCCTATCGTTTTCCTTACCGGTTTCGGGAATATTCCCATGAGCGTCCGGGCCATCAAAGAAGGGGCAGTCGATTTCCTGACAAAACCTGTCAATGATATGGATCTCCTCCTCGCCGTGCGGACTGCCCTGAAGCACGCCGCGGAAAAACACAACGAAATAGCTGAAGCCGCAAGCCTTGCGAAAAGGTATGCCATACTGACACCGCGCGAACAGGAGGTAATGAGTTATGTCATCGCCGGAAAACTCAATAAACAAATCGCCGCGCACCTTGGAACCGGGGAGCAAAACATAAAGATACACCGTTCCCGGGTCTTTGAGAAAATGTCGGTGGACTCCGTCGCCGGTCTCGTGCGGGCGGCACAGTGTTTGGGCATCAAACCGCAGGACGGCACACCCGGGTCAAGGCATTGAACTAAGGTATAATTTCCTTCCGGGGAGGAATGCCTCACGCTCCCTGGCAATGACGAATAACGTACCGAGGCTGGCAGTGCTGGACGACGAAGTGCAAATGAGAAAAGCACTCAGCCGGCTTCTGCGCTCCTGCGGGTTCGAGGTGGAAACGTATTCCTACGGGGAGGAACTCATTGCTGCGGTGGCGGTGAATTGTCCCGACTGCCTCGTCCTGGACCTCCATATGCCGGGCATGATGGGTTTTGACGTGCTCAAAGCTTTCGCAGAGCGGGATATCAAGATTCCGGTAATTGTGATTACCGGCCATGATGAGCCCCACAATGCCGGGCGGGTCCTTGCACTCGGTGCCTGCGCTTATCTGACCAAACCAATCGATGAAACCTGTCTGCTGGCTGCCATCGCCCGGGCAACCGCAACGCCTCCCGCCGCGGAGCGTTGACGACAGATCCGGAATTTCCCCAAAACTACACAACACAAAATAACCATGCGCCACGCTCTTCTTTTTCTCGTCACTGCTTTTGCCGTGTGCTCCTGTGCATCCCAGGCTCCAATCGAGGGTCGGACGGATCGCGCACAGTTCCTCCATCAAGTATGGGTTTCCCCCAAAATAAAGAACACCCACATCCCCTCGGTCTACCGCTCATTCTACGTGGCGCCAGTCCACACGAACCACCTTGCTGAACAGGACTGGTGGAAGAGTCAGAACGAGAGGATACAGAGCGGGGAACTCCAGCGCGACGCAACGCAGCTTGGCATTCACTTTCGCCGGTCACTGCTCAATGAGATTCTCAAGTATCCGGGCAATACCATCGAGCTCGCCGGAGAGCCGGGCCCCGGCGTTTTAGTGCTTCGCGTAGCGATCACCGAACTTGTTCCTTCCAAAGCCTATTGGAACTCGGCAGCCACCGCGGCTGGATTTGTCGTCCCGGGAGCGGGATTGCTGAGTATGGCAGGGACCGGCAGCATCGCCATCCAGGGCCGGTTGGAAGACGGCGGCACCGGTGAAGTGCTCGCTCAATTCAGCGACCGCCGCAGCGATCCCGTCTCCCCCATCAACCTTCGCAGTTACAAGTGGTACGGCGGAGCCGAGAGGAACATCTCTGACTGGTCGCGCGAGGCCAGCGCAGTGCTTCACGCCCAGCCTGGTAAGATCGTATCCCGCCCCTCCCGCCTGACACTCGATCCGTTCTAACCCTAGTTCGTCAGTTAGTAAAAATCCTGGCCCGAAATCCGCGCGGGGCGCAACTAATTTCCGGTGTGGCGGCATTGCCGGAGGTTGATTTCGCCGGGTAGTGGAGAACCGGGGGATTGAGGTTCCCGGGCGGGCG
>DASZQB010000053.1:0-92092 GCA_035550135.1 Verrucomicrobiales bacterium | reverse complement strand
CGGCGGTGGTCATGTGGAGGCATAAGCACCTTTCCCAGGTTTTCCCCGCCACGCCAGGAAAACCTCGTTTCATCACTGGAAAAATCATCCGAAACCTTCCTTATCTTCGCGCCATTCGGCTTCAGCCCACGGCTATTGTCTATCGCCGCTACGCGGCTGAAAGCCCCTACCGTTCGCAGCACGGAAAGGCGGGCAAAATTCGTCAAGTTTGCGGGCCGTCGGAGAGATTGGCTGAGGGCCGGGATTGCGAACAAACAGGGAGAGTCCATAGGGAACTTCGGTGATTAAACACCCTGCGTGTCAACTCAATTTGGGGTCTTTTTGTCATTCGCATGCCAGCGCACGGCAGTGAAACGAACCGCTGCCTGCGGCGGGGGAGTTACGCGCGGGATCGTCATCGTCGCCATCCGATGTGCCGATGACGCTTTACCGGGCGGTGGATGCCGTGCCCGCAACCGCGCTCGCCACGTGGCCCGCAGAGGCTGGTTTGTCAGGGGCCGCCGCGGAACCGCAGGCGAATCCCGCGGGAGACGGGGTGCCGAATCTGCTGAAGTATGCGTCCGACTTGAATCCCTCAACGGTGGACCAGCGGGAGATGCAGCCGGGCGGCACTGCCGGATTGCCACACGTGGTTGCGGCCAGCGTGAAGGGCCTGGGCGCCGTGGAAATTACCTTCCTGAAGCGCATCGGCGGTGGGCTAAAATACACGGTGGAACGCAGCGGCCCCGGACTGCAGGGCTGGGAGCCAGTGCCGGGCACAGCACGGGATACGGTGGTGTCTCCAGGCTGGGAAAGCTGTACTGTTAGTGTGGCCCGGGGTGCCGACGTTAGGTTTTTCCGCGTGGCCGGGACGCTGAGCGGAGGTTAAGGGCGTTTGCAATTCACAGGATGCCAAAGCAATCAGGCAGATGCGGCATGCATCCGGCTGTTGCGATGGCGAACGCGGAATGGAAAATTGCGATTGCCCGGGCTGTTCCGGTCACGCATCAAACAGACAGCCATTTGTATGATTTCGTCCGTTCAACCCGACCGGGAAAACCCGCTGCCGGTCTCCCGCATTCCCACCTCCATGACTCAGGCACGCGTGATTCGATTTCTCATCGTGGGACTGCCGCTGGGATTGATTGCGGGCGGGGTGATTGCGATGAAGGCGTATTTCCGGGAGCAGAGCAATCCGGGCACGGGGTTCGGCTATGTCCGGAAGGCGGTGAGCCGCACGGACATTCAGTCCCATGTGGAGCGGCTGGCGAAGACGATAGGGCCGCGGGCGGCGGGGATGCGCGACCGTGTGAAGTTTGCGGTGAATTATCTCCAAAGCACGCTGAGTCCCGCGAACATGGGCTTCAATGTTTCGCAGCAGACCTACAAGGTGGACGGGGAGAATGTGTACAATTTGGTGATCGAGATTCCCGGCACGCATCCGGATCATTTGGGAGAAATTGTGCTGGCGGGGGCGAATTATGATTCCGTGGCGGACAGTCCGGGAGCGGATGCGAATGCCTCGGGGGTGGCGGCGTGCCTGAGTCTGTGTCAGGCTTTCGCTAACACAAAGCATGAGCGCACGCTGCGTTTTGTGTTTTTTGCCAATGGAGAGACCGAGGACAAGGGAAGTGCGCACTACGCGCAGGAATGCAAGCAGCGCGGGGAGAAGATCGTGGCCATGGTGAGCCTCAACAGCCTTGGGTATTACACCACGGCGCCGGCCTCACTGCGGAAACCGCTGAATCAGGAAACGGCCGCGCCGGAATCCGGGGATTTCCTGGCCGTTTATGGCGATGCGAATGCCAGGGGTCTGGTGGAGACGTTTACGTCGCAATTCAAGAAGGACAGCACCCTTCCGCTGACGGGGACGGTGCTGCCGGAAAACGGCAGGGCTCCAGGTTCGGGAGATGAGCGGTCGTTCGCCGAACAGGGGTATTCCGCAGTGGTGGTAACCGATACGGCGGCACTGCGGAATCCTAACTATCATCAGCCCGGAGACACACCGGAGACGCTGGACTATGAGCGGCTAACACAGGCTGTGCAGGGCATCGAGGGGGTGATCAGGGTGCTGGCGAATCCTGTCAGGGCGGCCGGAGGCAAGTAAGGACGAGCGGACGACTCGTTCTGACCGGAAGTTCAAACTTCACTTTAATCCGTTTCTTTCTAACGTGGGGCCATGAAGTCCCTGCTGCTGATGAGTGTGCCTTCGCTGGCCTTGCTAATTCTGTGCGGAGATTGTTTTGGAGAGGAAAAGTCTGCGGTGACGAGCAAACCAAAAAAGGAATCGCCTGCCGCCGGGGGAAGGCTGGAGGTGGAATTGCTGCGCGCGCCGGCAGCGGTGGTCGCGAGGGTTCTTTTGGAGGGCGGAGACGGCGCGAGGGATGATGCCGCGCGCCGGGAACGGCTGCTGGCAAAGGGAGCCACGGTAGTGGCGCGCAGCTCCGTAACGGGGCCGTACGGGAAGGACTTGAAATTCGGAGAGATGAAGACCATTGCCGAGCCGGCGTTGTTTGAGTACGCGGCACACTGGCAGATTCAGGGACGGGAGAAGAAGGAGGGGAAGGAACTATCCCCCCTCGAAAAGGATGTAAGTGCAAATATCCACGAGGAAGGCTGCACCCTAACCGCAATGCTTGATGTGCGGGACGAGGGAACACGGGCACGCATGCAATTCAAATGGGCGGGAGCGCCCGTGGTGCGGACGGCCAACTCGTGGCCGGTGAAGGACCGGATCGCGAAGATCATACAGGACCGGGTTTGGACAGCGGATTTGCAATGGACGGGGACGGGCAGTGGATACCGGCTGCTGGCAGCGGCGCCGGAACCTCCGGGGGCGGATGGCAACTTCACGGGGTTTGTTTACGTGGCATTTGGAAAGATGCCGGGCTCCGTACGCAAAGCGGATGCAGCGGGTCCATCACCGCGCCGCATGACTCAATGCTGGACATTTGAAATGCCTGGTGAGGTCGCGCGAACGTGGCTCGCGGACCGCAAAGGCGCCGCGGGGGATGAGCAAAAGCTGCGGAGTCTGCTATCAGAGAACGAAGGCGCGAAAACGGCGCTGCTCAACGGGGTGTATGGTCTGGGCCACGACCACAAGGAAAACGTTGAAGGAACAGGCCGGGTTCATTCCGGACTCGAATGGGAGGAACCGATCGGTTTCGAACCGCCGGACACGCGCGCTGTGCGCTTCGTTCCCGTGCCTAACGATGCAGACAGGAGATCCGTGGCGTACCAATTCGCCACAGACTACGATGCCAATCTCACCATGCCTGCCACGGGCGTGAAGTGGGTGCGATGGCACGGGGCCACGCGGGGTGCGGTGGATGAACCCACCGGGGTGGAGAGCAGCGCCACCGGCTTGGGAGAATTCCGGTTTCCGCTGGAGCGCACTCCCGGGCGCGTCTTTCTGGCAAACGTACACTCGTTCGGGGCGAAGGCCCGGCTGACGTTTGCCCGCACGTTCTTTCCAAAAAAAGCGCTTTCTCCCGCCTGCGAGATTGCCATTCAGATTCTTGAAACTCCTGCCGATCCCTGGCTGACCCGCCTTGCCGGAGGCGGAAGCATGGAGTCGTTCATCCCTGAACTTAAAAATGCCCTGACAAACGGCGGAGCGGAGGTCATTCACACGGAATTCTGCACGCTGACCTTGAGTTGGAAACGTGGAGATACCTGGCCGTGGATGGCGATCGCGCCGGACTATCTCAACCCCTCCATACACGATGGTCGATTCTGTTATAATCCCCGATCGATCACAGGTTCCAGCCCCGCCTGCCAGATGGAGGCGGAAAACCTGGGAGCCTTTCACGCAACCGTCTGCGGTGAGCCGGTGAGTCAGCGGCTGGGATTGTGGCTGCCGGATACACCGGGATACACTTCGGAGAATTCACACATTTCGCTGAGTTCATGGCCGCAATTCACCATGGCGATCAATGCCCTGCTGCCGCGGGACAGGGATTTGCTGCTCCATGCCAGTCTGGGCCGGTCGTGGAGTAACCCGGAGAAGACGGCGCTCCACTGGCTGCTTTACCGCAGGATGAAACTTCCTGACGGAGCAGGAGACTACGGCGCGCCGCCTGCGGAATTGCCGCCGGAGGCGTCCTTCACCATTACGTCCGCCAACGGCGCCGTGCTTACCCATGTAACGCTGCCTGCGGTCTCCGCGTCAGTGGGGGACGGGCGTATGCTGCAAACGGTGGAACCCGGCGGGGAAAAGTCATTTCAGGACGCAGTGCCCAAAGAACCTCAGGAAGGCAGGAAAACGATGGACGGTCAGCCGGATATCGCCTCGATGCTCGATGGCATAGAGGTGAACGTTTCGGAAGGAAAGTGGACCCTCAAGCACAGCCCCGCCCCGGCGCGCCGGATCACCGAAACACTCACCGCGATGACTGAACAGCCTGCGGGTGACAATTATGAATCGAAACCGGTTTCGGTTTCCGTTGAGCGCCTTGTAATGCAGCGAGAGACTCTCACCGGCACGCTGCCTGCCCGGGGGGCATCCGCCACACAAGCTCTCGAAGGCGGCAGAACCCTAACGGTCCGAGTGCGTTAGGAAAAGCAGGTTCGCAGCGTCGCCTGAAATTAGAAGGTCACTCCGCCTTATTTCGGTGCGGCGCTGTTCTGTTCCACGAGGTTTTTGAGGTCCTCTTCGGTGGCTTCTTTTTCGCCGCCGGCGAGCATCATGAGTTTTCCGTCCTGAACCCATGCGCGGGTTTGCCAGCCGTTGACGGGAACGCAGACGGCGGTGGCGGGAAAGGCGTCGATCACTGAGGCGTCCATGGTAAAGAGGTGGACGACGCCTTTCTTGCCGGCGTTGAAACAGATGAGGGTGACTTCATTGCCTTTCCAATCAAAGAGTTCGCAGCCCACGGTGCCCTGGGTGCAGTCGCAGAGGTGCTCCGGGACGGCAACGGGTTTGGAAGGCGAGCGGCCGGCGAGACGGGCTTTTATTTCCTTGATAGTGGGGATCTTTTCAAGATTCGGTCCGGTGTTCAGCCGCTGTGTTGTGAAGTGACGGAAGTCTCCGATGATCGCAGCAAACGGTGTGCGGGCGACCGGAGTTGAATCCGGGAGAAATTTGATAGCGACGGGGATTGCAACGAGCAGGGCGGCGGCGGCGGCCATCCACCATGGGCGATGCCACCAGTGTTTGGCGGCGCGGGCGGGAGTGACTTTGGCGCCTGCAAGGATTTTGCGGCGCAGATCGAGGGGCGGCGTGAGACTGCGCAGACGCTCGCCGATAAACGTATCGAGTTCCTCCTCTTTGCGCATGTTTTCCATGGCGGTCGCGTCTTCGCTGATCAATGCCAGGGCTTCCCGGATGGCGGGGTCGTTATCGTCCCTGCCGCAGGGGCGGCGGCACTGGAGGATGAGTTTTGCTTCTTCTATATTCATGGTCAGGCCTCCTTTTTGAGGCTGGGGTTCATCTTGACGATTTTGGGATTTTTGTGTTCCGCGCCGGCCTGTTCGTTGAGCTTCGCGCGGAGCAAAGCTTTGCCGCGCCAGAGGCGGGACATCACCGTGCCGGGGGGCACGTCGAGTATTTCAGCGATTTCCTGATAGGAGTGATCCTCCAAATAGAATAACGTCAGCGGTGTGCGGAAGACCTCATCTATCTGCGAAAGGGCCTCCAAGACGTCGGCGCCCTCCATGTTGCGAACAGCATCGGATTCGACAGACGGCAGGGCCGATTCCACCTCGCTGAGTTCATCATGAGGGAACCTTGTGACGTGCCTCCGGCGGTTCAGAAAAAGCCGGTAAAGGGTGGTGTAGAGCCACGACTTCGCCTTCGCCGCATCGCGGAGCTGCGACCCTTTTTCCGCCCACCGCAGAAACGTTTCCTGGGTGAGATCGGACGCGTCGGCTTCACTGTGCGCGAGGCTCAGCGCGAACTGATAGAGTCCGCGATAGTGAGTCTCGACGAGCTGGGAGAATTCCATGGTTCCGGCGGTAAGAGGAGCCAGACGGTCGTTTATTCCCGGGCATTTGTCTAAATTTCAGACGGCGGAAAAAACACGGCTTGCATCCAGGCCGGTTTCCCCATAGGAAGCAGCGCCCGCGAACAGGGAGACGGGACGTAGCTCAGCCTGGTAGAGCGCCTGCTTTGGGAGCAGGAAGTCGTCAGTTCGAATCTGGCCGTCCCGACCATTGGCCGTGAGCGGGTTAAAAATTCAAAAAGCCGGTCAGGAAAAGTGCTGAGGCCGCGGTGAAGTCCGGTCGGTGCCAGCAGACTTTCCAAGCGGGACTGCAATTCCGTGGCGATCTTTAGCGGAGTGTGGACCAGCCCTCGTCCGCGCATTGGGCGCAGGCGTTGCGCCTACGGTTTGATGCGGAAGACGCGCCGCACGATGCCGGGGGTTTGGTTCACGGTAAAACTCACAACTCCGCTGGCGTCTGCGGCGATCGACTGCACATCCGTCCATGAGACGAAGTCGGTGGAGGCTTGAAGCGTCACGACTGCGAGTGGCGCGAACGTGCCTCCGATGGTCACCACATCCTGTCCGCCAGGGCCCGTGCCGGGGGAAAGCGTCATGCTGGTTAGGTTCGGAGCAATGGGCGGCACGACACGGGTGAGGACGACATCGTTGCCGGTGCCACCCGTGTAGGAGATGCTGAACGCAAAGACTCCGGCGGTGACCACGGCTCCGGCAGGCAGTCCAGCAAAGGTGCCGGTGACAGCATCTGCTGCATCGTTGTCGATGATCATGAAGGTGTCGCCGATACTGCCCGTGAATCCGGCCAGCGGGATGACCTGGAGCGACGCTCCGCCGAGGTTGACCGGCCCGTTAACTGTTAGTTGATCGTAAGTTGTGCCGGCCGTGACGGAGCTTAGCAATTCCGCGGCGAATGTGGTCTGGCCGTTCCATGCGGTCTGCGTGCAGGTGAGCCTCCCCGGACTCAGGCCGGGGGCTGCGGTGCCGCCGCCAGCACTGCTGACGATGCGACCGGTGAAGCCGGTGCCATCGAGCGTTCCGCCGTCGAGATTGAATTGAGTGGTGCCTATTCCGGTGAAGCGCACCGTGCCGGCCGCGGCAAAGATTGTGGGCACCACCGTAGTGCCGGCAATCACCATTCGGCCCGGCCCCTCCTTGCGCAGCGTCACGCTGGGACTGCCGGCATCGAACATCGCATTCACCACCAAATCGTCACTGGCCGGGCCGTCGGCGATGGTCCACGTCATGTCACTTCCGCAGCGCACCCAGCCGGTGATGGTGGTAGGCACTGCGCTGGCCTGAGTCGTGAGACCCGTTTCGACGCGGAGAACCGCCGACGATCCGACCTGCACGGTGGCGCCCGTGGCATCCAGTGTGGCGATGGTCTCGGAGTGACTGTTCAGGTCGAACACTCCGCGGTTTAGATGCACGGTCGCCATATCGGCGATCTGGTCCGCATTGATCAGTCGCAGCGTGTCCGTGCCGGTGCCGTCGCCCACGGTTACCGGCCCGGGCAGCGCGACCACGCCGGCGGTCTTGGCCAGTTCGACCACGCCCTGATTTATGGTCAGGCCGCCATCGAAGTTGTTCGCGGTGTTGCCGGAAAGGCGCAGCGTTCCGGTGCCGGTTTTGGTGAAGCCGCCGTTGGCGGAATCGAGGATCATGCCGCTCAGCGTTAGCGGTGTGCCCACCTGGATCACCGGTGTGGGTCCCACCAGAATCACGGTACCCTGCCATGAATGAGAGGCGGCCGCGCCTGACGAAACCAGCGTGCCCTCCAACGCCAGCGTATTGACCGGGTTGATAGAACCGTTGGAATTGATCAACAGCGAAGCACCGGGACGAACCTGCGCCAGGGACGTGCCGAGGGACGTGGAAGTCTGGATGTCGATCAGCCCCTCCTCTATAAACGTGGAGGCGGAATATGTGTTCGCCGCATTCAAAAAGAGGTCTCCGTCGCCCCGCTTGGTCAGCCGGCCCTGACCGGAGATGACACCGTTCACGATCATGTTTCCGGTGGCTGTCGTCTTGGTGAAGTCCACCATCTTGCCATCCAGATCGATCGCACCGTTTAAATTCAGCCCGCCATTGGACGAGAAGGTCTGGTCCAGCGCCGTCCGCAGCGGCAGGCTCACCGTGGACGCAGCTGTTGTGCCGTGTGTCGCGGTGAGGCCTTCATTCAGCACCACCTGATTGCCACTCAAAGTATAACCGGAGGCCTGGATGGTAATGGAATGGAAAGTGGTCCCGGCGGCGAAGTTATTGTTGTTAGAGAGACGCGAGGCCCCCGCCGGGAAGAGGAGCCGGTCGCCGGGCAAGGGTGCGATGCCGCCCACCCAATTGGCGGCGGTGGTCCAGTTGCTGTTCGCCGCGCTCAAACCGGACCAGCGCTTCGTATTTCCCGTCGGCGGCACCACCCGGGTCACGATCACATCATTGCCTTCGCCCCCTTTGTAGGTGATGTGAAAATCCTGCCCGCCCGCATTGAAATAACTTCCCTCCGGCAGTCCCGCGAAGGTGCCGGTGATCAAGTCGGTGCCGTCATTCCTGACAATCCAGAATTCATCCCCCGTCCCCGCGCTGAATGCGAGCAGCGACAAATCCAGAGCCGCGCCGCCGAGATCCACCGTCCCGGTCACGTCCAGTTGATCGTAATTCGTCCCAGGCACCGCATTGTTCGACAGTTGCACCTGCAGTGTCGTCGCCGCGTTGAACTTCACGTCACCGCACTGCAAAATTCCCAAGGTCACTCCCGGAGCCAACTTCCCGCCGCCCGCCGAACTCGTTAGGTCTCCGATCTGTCCGTCACCGGCCAGCAGCCCCCCGGAGCCATCGAGTTCACAATTCATCGCGCTGCTGTTCCCTGTAATCACCACACCACCCTGCTTGATCTTCAGCAACGGCACCGTGTTGGTGCCTGTAAGCTCCATTTTCCCCAACTTTTCTTTGATCAAAACCGCACGTGCCAGCGCGGTGCTCACATTGGCATCCACCCGCAGATCCATTCCCGAAATCACGGGGTGTACCTCCCATGTCGTTTCCGCCGCCAGCAGTTCCAGATTTCCCGCGCCCACCACCGCTGTGTCATCGATGTCCAATGTATCCGAGCTCGAGTCCCATATGAACAAGCTCGTCGCCGCGCTTCCCAGCCTAAGCGTCCCGCCGGCCCCGATCTGCACCTGGCCGGGCCCCTCCATCGAAATCCTGTTCACCGTCTCCGTCCGCCCGTTCAAATTGAACTTCCCGTTGCTGTCCACCGACACCTCCGTGCTGTCATCGATCTGCTCCGCATTGTTAAGCCGCACCTCCGCCGCGGGGACCGAACCGTGTCCGCCGACAACCAGGATGGGGGCCGGAATTGCTGTCACTCCCGCCGGCTTTTGCAGCGTGTTCAGTCCGCTAAAAAGTATAGTCCCTCCGCTGTAAGTGTTCGCCGAAGAGCCTGCAATCAGCATGTCCCCCGTTCCGTTTTTCCGCAATCCGGGCGCGCCGCTGATTACTCCCGTGATGGTCATCGACCCACCCGTTACCGTGAACAGCGGCGGCCCCCCTGACTGCAAGACGACGCCGCCTGTCAGGAAGTGCCCGCCGGAGTCGGACCGAATGGTGCCGGACAGCGCCAGGTTTTCCGCAATGGTGAGGCCGCCGCCGCCGAGATGCAAGGTCCCGTCGATGGTCGTGCTTCCGGCCAGCGTGCCCAAGCCGCTGGAGTGGTTGATCGTCAGATCACCGTTGAGGTTGATTGTCAGGGGGCCGGCAAAGGATTTCGCGCCGTTAAAGGTCACATAACCCGGGCCATCCACGATGATCGCGCCGGTGGTGCCGTTGATGCCGCCGTCGAAAACGGCATTTCCCTCCCCGGTGAGGGTCAGTTGGCGGGTGCCCACGTTCACCGTGTTTTCCAGCGTCAGCCCGTCGTCGGCGGCCATGCTCCAGGTTTGATCGGCGTTGAGCGTAATCGGGGCATCAATGTCCGCACGGCCCGTACCGGCCACATTCACCACGATGCCGGAGGCCCCCAGCACGAACGCGCTGCCAGCGACTGAATAGTTGTCGCCCGTGAACTGCAGTCCGAGGAAAGTGACGCCCGCGAGGAAGTTGTTATTGGTGGCCACATCTGCGACGCCGGAAGGAAAGATGAGCCGGTCCCCCAAAGTGGGCGCAATATTGGAACTCCAGTTATCCGGATCCGCCCAGGAGAGATTCGCCGCATCGCCGCCATCCCATGTGCGGTCGGCGGCCATGAGAAGGGACGGAAACAGGATTAGAGAGAAGAAGGCCAGGCTTCCGCCTGCCGGGCATCGCTGAAGTTGTGTGCTCATTTCACAGGGATATTTAGGCAGCGGTGTCGAATGATTGCGCGAAATCACCGTGAGCAGGCAAAATATGGCCCCACGGCCTGGCTTTTCCCTGTGGGCGCCAGTAATGAATGGGCCATCGCACGCTGAGCCGGAAGGGATGAGACAAGTGCGGAATGGGTGATGACGGGGAACGGAATTTGCAGCCGGACGTGCCCCGGCCAAAGCAATGCGCGGAGGATCGCGGGCGCGAGGCCGAAGAACACCACCCTCAATACCACTGAATTATGAAACGACTTGTTATCATTGTAGCGGCATTCGTGCTGCAATTCGCAATCGCGCCGCGGGCGCGATCAGCGGAGGTCGAAGTTTCCTTCGACTTTTTTTACGACACGCTGAAGCCTGCGGGCGAATGGAGCTACTCGGACGACTATGGCTACTGCTGGAGCCCGAAGGGAGCGCGGGAGGAAGGATGGCGTCCCTACACTGACGGCTCGTGGGTGTGGACGGACAACGGATGGACCTGGGTGTCGAATGAAGAATATGGCTGGGTGACGTATCACTACGGCCGGTGGGCGCTGCTGAGGGACCGCTGGTGGTGGGTGCCGGGATTCGAGTGGGCTCCGGCGTGGGTTTCGTGGCGCCAGACGGACCGCGAGATCGGCTGGGCGCCGCTGCCGCCGGAGGCACAATGGGTGCAGGACACGGGCTTTCACACATGGACCGACAGCCATTACGACATCGGGCCGACGTGGTATAATTTTGTGACGATCGAGCACTTTGGCGCGCCGGAAGTGAGGCGTCACCTTGTGGCGACGACAGAAAACGTGCGGATCATCGAAAAATCGGTAAACATCACGAATATTACCTACAAGGAAAATGTAGTGAATCATATTTATGTTGGAGGACCGGAGATCACGCGCATCGAGCGGGCGGGCGGGCCGAAAATCCGGCGCCTGGATTTGCGTGTGGCGGAGAATATTCGCGGGGACCGGGGAGAGCGCGGGCGGAGGAGTTTCACGCGGGTGGAGGGAAATTCCCTCATCGTGGCGGCACCGCGCATCCGGCGTGAGGAGAATATCCGTCCGCCGGAGGGTGTTCGGGTGAGGTTTGAGCGCCAGGCGATCGATCGCGGATGGGGCGGCCGGAGTGGCCGTGGCGGCCGGGAGGGAGGAGAATTTGCGCGACTCCGCGAGAAGTACCGCGAGGAGGCAGGCAAAGAGGGGCGCGGCAAGCTGCCTCCAAAGGCCGAGCGCTCGCCGCTGGCCATTGCGCCGCCGGCTTCGCTGCCTCCGGCGCGGGAGGGCGCGAATCGCGACACCGAAACACCGGAGAGGACTACCGATCCCAATGCGCCGCGGCCGGATACGGCGCGGGATGACGCTCGCAGGCCGGGCGAAAGGCCCGACACGGCAGGGCGCGATGCAACCCCGCGCAATCCTAACGATACCACGCCGCCAGTGCGACCGGGGGCGAAACCCGGCACGGCGCGCCCGACCGACGCGGACCAGCCGGATACGCCACGCCCCGGACAACCTCCGAAGGACAATCCCAACAAGCCGGACACGACGCGTCCCGACACTCCAAAGCCTCCACGCGACACTCCGGCGCCGGACGCGGACCGCAAAGATCCGAAAACCACCCCGGCGGAGCGGGATCGCACGGAGCCCCGCAGGCCAGGAGAGGAAGGCACGCCGCGCCGCCCGGGCGAGGACAACCCCAACGAGGTGAAACCTTCGCGCCCGTCCGATCCTGACAAGTCGAAGCCGTCGGACCCTGACAAAACGAAACCGCGCGACCCCGAAAGAAAAAATGGCGAAACCAAGGCCAACCCGCCGAAGCGGGAACGCACTGAGGAGCCGGAAGTGAAACCCAACCGGGAGCCGCGCCGCGACGCAGAGGATTCCTCCCGCCCGCGCAGGGAGCCGCGCGACAATGAAAGCGATGCGGAGAGGAACAAACCGGCTCCCCGCCGGACCGATGCGGACAATCCGGCGGAACGGAAACGCACAGAGGAAAACCGCGCTGCCGAAAAAAAGGAAACTCCGAAAAAGGAAACGCCCTCCAACGCTGAAAGCAAGCCGCGGCGGGAGGAGAAACCCGCGCCGGCGAAGGCCGCTCCGGGCGAGCGGAAGGCGGAAAAGGAAAAACCCGCGTTCAGTGCGGAAAAACCGAAGCGCAACGAAAATACCGAAGAGAAGAAGAAGGAATGATCTGGTGACCAGACCACGCGCGGGCGGTTTGGCCGGTACTTATCGGCAGACCGCCCGTCGCGCGGGGGTCGGCAGGGGGACCTCGCCTACCGCACCTCAGCCCCATCGGCGATGGCGCGCATTTCTGCCGGAGCCCAGTTTTTGTCAGGGATGGTCCATTCGCTGAGGATTCCGCCGTTGGATCCGGTGAAAAAGCGGTGGCTGTCGGGGCTGCTGGCGAGAGACATGATCCATGAAGTGTGGGGGAGAGGGGGGGAGAGGGGCTCAGCGGTGGAGGCATCCCAGAGGCGAAGCATGCCGTCCTGGGTGCCGGTGGCGAGGATGCGTCCATCCGGAGAAAAGACGGCGGCCTGAACGATGGCGTCGTGAGGCATGGGCGGGGTGGTGAGGCCGGTGGCGCGGTCTAGAATGGTGACGCTGTAACCGGCATCGACGAGGGCGAGGCGGCGGGCGCCGGTATCGGCGGCTTGCAGGCCTGTGCGGGTGTTTAAAACAACGGGGGCGGCGCTGGAGGCAGCTTCGTGAATGACGATCCGGTTTCCTCCGCCGTGGCCGTGCAGCGTCACCACGAAGCGATTGCATGGGGACCATGTGACCCACACGGCGGGGCCGCCGGGCAGTTCTTTTTCGAGGGCGGCGGTATCCGTATTATAAAGGGCGACCGGACGGCTCTTGAAGACGGCGGCGATGCGGCGGGCGTCCGGGGACAATCGCAGGCTCCAGAGTCCATCGGCCGAGAATCCTGGCACTTTCGCGGTGCGTTTGATTGTTGCAGCCGGAACATCCCACAGGCGCAGAGTGCCGTCGCTTGTTAGGGTGAGCAATTGGGTGTCGTCGAGCCACGCGGCGCTGGCGGGAGTGCCCCCGTGAGGCAGCGAGGCGATGCGTTCGCCGCCGGGCATACGCCATACGGGCATTTCTTTTTCCAGGGCCATGGCCGCAACCAGCGTTCCGTTAGGGGAGACGGCGAGATTCTCCACGGAGCCCTTGTGAATGCACTCGCGGTCGGCGCCGTTCATGCCGGCCACTTTCCACAACTGCGCAAAGCCGTCCGCGCCGGAGGTTAGGAGGCGCACGCTGTCGGGACTCCAGGCAACATCCATAGCACTGTTTTTATGCCGCAGCACGGGACCACGGCGCTCGCCGGTGACGGGATCGCGCAGACTGACGGTACCATCGCGGCAGGCGCTGGCGATCCACCGTTCGTCCGGACTGAAGGCGGCATCAAAAACAGGGCCGCGATTCCGCACGGCGGGCATCGCGGGCTGCAGGGTGGCGGCCTCCCAGAGACGCACGGTATTATCGTAGCTCCACGTCAGGAGTCTGGCGGAATCCCGGCTCCATGCGCTGCCCAGCACCATGTTATGATGACTCAGAATGGAGGAACATTGCTGCACATCGGCCGGGAGCACGCGCGCGGTGAACACGCGATCGGTCAGGGCGAGGTGCGAGCCATCCGGAGACCATGCCACGCTGCGCCAACCGATGGGGGCGGCCTTTTTGGCTGTTGCCAGGCTGGCAGGAAGGGAATGCAGAAGCGCGCCGCTCCTGACGTCGAATACCAGCAGTTCGCCTTTCTCGCCCGCGACGGCGAGGCGTGTGCCGTCCGCCGACCACGCGGCACTGTTAGGAAATTGCGAACAGGGAAGCGGTTCGCGCAGCGGTCTGCCGTCCTGCGTGCTGCGGATTTCCACGCTCTTTTCCTTGAGCAGGACAAAAGACGCACCATCAGGCGAAACGGCGAGTTCCCTGGCCATGCCGTCGCGAAGGTCAGGCATGTCTCCCCGACCGGTGAATGGTCCACCGCACGGCGCGCCCGACTCCGAGTCCCAGAGGAAAACTTCGCCGGTCTTCGTGCGTGTGATCACACGGGCGCCCCCGGCGGCAAATCCAGCCCACCATACCTGACCGGCATGAGGCATGAGCGGTGTCACCGCCGCGCCGGTTTCCGCATTCCAGACCCTCGCGGTTTTGTCGGCAGAGGCGGTCACGACGCGAGTGCCGGCGGAGTTGAAATTCGCGGAATAGACCGGGCCCCCATGCGACCACGCCTGTTCACGCGCGGGCAATTGCGCCAGAGTGGCCGAGAATCGGAAACGGTGCATCGCGAGGCGTTCCGGATCCTTTGTATCCAGCGCCGCAGCTTCGGCGAATGATGCCAGGGCGGCGTAACCATCGCCCTCCGCGGCCAAACGGTTTCCTGTGGCTACGTGAAGCCTAACAAGGTCCCGGCGTTGTTTTTCGGCGAGATTGCTGACCTCGCCGCGGGCGGAAACGAGATGAACATTCTGCCGCCACAACAGCGCCGCAGCAATGAGAAGGGCCGCGAGCGAAATGGCGATGACGGCCGTCAGGGCCCGGTTCCGGCGCATCCACTTCAGTGCGCGTTCCAGCTTGCTCACGGGACGCGCACGCACGGGCTCGTGGCGCATCCAGCGCATCAGGTCATCCGCGAGGGCATCGGCGGAGGCATAACGCGCGGCGGGTTCTTTGCGCAGGCATTTCAGGCAGATCGTTTCGAGATCGGCATCCACCTCGCGGTTTTTGTGCGAGGGCGGCTCCGGTTCGCGCTCCATGACCTGACGGATGGTTTCCACCGTGGTGCCGCCGGCGAAGGGCGGTCCGCCGGTGAGCCAGTAGTAGAGCACCGCGCCAAGACCATAGACATCGGCGGCGGTGGTGATCTGGCGCGTATTGCCCGCGGCCTGTTCCGGCGCCATGTAGGCGGGCGTGCCCAGCACGGCGCGCGTGCGGGTGAT
The DNA here is from genome assembly GCA_035550135.1 of Verrucomicrobiales bacterium. Classification (GTDB taxonomy): domain Bacteria; phylum Verrucomicrobiota; class Verrucomicrobiia; order Verrucomicrobiales; family V1-33; genus V1-33. Next base: position 76,904 of record DASZQB010000053.1, on the reverse strand, counting down.
CGTGGAGTCGCTCCACGTCAACTTTGCCAGACCGAAATCGGTCAGGTGCGGCTCGCCTTTGGCATCGAGCAATATGTTAGCCGGCTTCAAATCCCGATGCAGGACACCCCGCTGGTGCGCGTGGTGCACCGCACGGGCGACCATAACAAGCCGCCGGGCCGCCACCGCCGGCTCCATTTGCTGCGCCGCGGGCTCCCCTTCGATGAGTTTCATGACCAGGAAGTGGCGGCTGCCGTGGTGACCATATTCATACACCGGAACGATGTGCGGATGTTCCAGGCTGGCCGCCGCGGCGGCCTCGTTGCGAAAGCGCTCAAGGAATTCCGCGCTGCCGTCCACTTCGTGGGGGAGGATCTTCAGCGCGGCGACGCGATCCAATTCCGCGTGACGCGCACGATAGACGATGCCTGATCCGCCGCGGGCAATGACACCGAGCAGTTCGTAGTCGCCGAACCGCTCCACCTCTACGGGTGCGTCTGGCAAAGGTTCATCGTCAGGATGCATGAGGGAGCCGAAAAGGCACCGCGTGCAAAGGCCTTCGGAGGCGCCGGCCTTCAGCGACGCACCGCAGCCGGGGCAAAGGTTGACAATTGGGGACAAAGACATGCCTTGTTAGGAAGAAATTACGGTTCCGTTGTTATGCGCGCATTTCATTCGGCCAGCGATTGGAAGAGATGGCGTATTTCATCTTCCACTTCTTCCGGGGAGGTGACGGTCTGGGCGATTTCGTTTCTTGTCAGGGTGGCAAACCGTTTTCGAAGGCGATGCACCACGCTGCGCACGCCATTGAGGCCGATGCCCATGCGCGCGGCCAGTTCTTCGTAGGGCAACGCACCGGCATCGCCGAGCAGATGGGCTTTCAGATCGTCGAAGCGCTGACCGCGTCCGGTGTCTTCAAACTCGCGCCGCAGTTGGGCCAGCACGGTCGCGAGCACAGCCTCCGCCCAGCGGCGGTCGTAAAAGCGCTCCGGCGAAGCTGCATCAGCCGGCTCCAGCCGGTAGCGCTCCTCCGCGTTGAGCGCATCCATGGAGAACCGCGCGGTGCCGCCGCCGCGTTTTTTCGCATGCGCGCGGTTCCATTCGTTGGCGAGGTAATGCCCCAGCGCGGAAAGCAGGAAGGTGCGGAACCTGCCGCGGTTGGTATCGGCATCAGCTACGTAGTTTTTCTCCAGCAGCACGGCAAAGAATCCTTGTGTCAGGTCGCGTGCTTCCTCCACTTCATGCCCGCGCCGCCGCACGTAGGCATAAAGTGGAAACCAGTAGGCGCGGCAGAGTTTTTCCAGAGCCGCGAGGCTGCCCGGCGACGCAGTATCCGCAGCCTGAGTCACGATGCTCCAGTGCGTCGTGTGAAAGTCCTGCGGGAATTCGGCAGCAGTCATACCACACAGTTTTGGAGAAACCAGAGCGGCTGCAACAAGAGAGCACGCACGCGTCATTGCAGCCATACCGCGGCGCGGAAAAAGAGGCGGCGGCCCTCCGGTGGGGTGTAAGTAATGGCAACATTGTTCCCGTTCAAATTCTCAAGACCGGAAACCGCCGTCCACACGCCGGAGGAAAGGCTGGTGGAGTATTCCAGCCGGTATCGGCGGGCGAGAGTGCCGTAGCCGGGACCGTTAATGGCGCGGGCGTAGAGGGTAACCATGGGCTGATTGAGCGCATTGCGCTCGAAGCGCAGCGCGAGGCAATCGGTAGCATCCAGCGGATCGGTGCCGGCGCGGTATTCGTCGAGATTGGTGCATCCGTCGCCGTCGTTGTCGTCCGTAGCATTGAAGTTGCGGGTGAGGATGTGGGCATCCTCCCAATAGTCCGGCAGACCGTCGTCATCGCGGTCCACTGTGGAGGCACTCGTGCGCCACTCGACGCGGTAATGGGTCGGTGAAGAGGAAACGGAGGCGCCATCGTCGTCACTCAGCGTGGCTGAGATCACATAAGTTGAAGACAGCGGCACCGCGGGATCGTTGTCTTCATACGTATGCGGGATCAAGACGGAGCTCTGCCTGGCATCAAGCGACAACCCCTGGGTGGATCCATCGCCCCATTGGACGCGGATGTTGTGCCGGTCCAATGGGCCGGGATCATGACAGCGCATTTGGAGCCACACCTGCTGGCCCGAGGAGCCTGGCGCGGCAGCCGCAGAAAACTCCCAGAAAGCGGGAGGTCTGTTCACCACTTCGATGAGGGCGTCCATTTCACTCGTTTGGGCTCCGAACGGTCCCATTTGTTTCACCTTCAGCCTGGCCGTGACAAGGCGCGGACCATTGAGACCGAGAAAGGAAGGACGGGCGGTATCGATTGAATCGAAAACGGCGAACGCGCTGTCCGGCGGAAGCAGGCTCCATTCGTAAGTCAGCGGTTGATTCACGCGCGTCACGGCGTCAGCCATGGAGGTGAAGCGCAGGCTGGAAAGCCGCGTGTCCGCGCTGTCAAAATTCCACGGCGTGTCGCCAAGGCTGCCGATTGCCGAAACCCCGGTGGTGGAACCCAGCGCCAGCACCGGGTTCGTGCTCCCCGCGCCGAAATCGAGGGCGTCATGGAGACTCACCCCGTAGCCCGGCGGCGCATACCAGCGAAGCGAACTGGTTTTGTTATCGAACTCCAGCAGCCGGAGATCCTGATAGTCTTCAATAAAGAAATCATCCCAGTCCATCATCACGCTGGCGCCGCCGAAACCCACGTCCTCGTAAAGTTCGATCCACGGCTTTACGCGCACCGGCAGCGACGACTCGCCATTGAGGTTGAGGTAGGATCCTTCATTCACGCGATACACTCCTCCGCAGTGCGCCTGCGGATAGTATGCCGGACCACCCGCACGCGCGACCTGCGCATGGTGAAACTCACAGAAGCGCACACATCCGCCGGGGCCGTCGTTCCAAAATTCGCTGGAGTAGAACAGCAGTTCGCCCGTTGGACTAACATAGGGACCGGCGGCGGCGAGGAAGTTGCCGTTCTGCCTCGCGGTTTCTTCGCGAACCGGCGCTGCCGGTTTGCCTTCGATGATGCAGTTTTTGATGATCTCGCCGCCCAGCGGCTGGATCAAGATTTGGTTGCCGGGTTCCCAGCCGATAATGCGAAAGAGTTGCATGGCGTCGGACGGGTTGGAAATCAGCGGGGCCTGCGGACTGAGATTGCGCGCGCCGATCATGTGCACGTTTCCATCCGCCTGATTGAGCAGGCTCAGGCACTGATAATTGGTTAGGTGGCCCGCGGGATAAAGTCCGGGACCGGATTGCGGCGGATGCCACGTATCGTGGAGTTCGAAGCTGAAACCCGGCTGCGAAAAGCCCGTGCCGGTGGAGCGGTAAAACTCCAGCACGTCATGCGAGTCCCACGCGGTCACCACGAGGTAATGCCCGTCCGGCAGCCGCGTCATGCCCGTCACGCTGATGCCGTGAGTGGCTGAGTCGATGGAAACCGGCAGCGCCGCGGGGTTCAGCGGATCGGAAACGTCGTAGAACATCACTCGTCCGGCGGGCAGGCCGGACGGCGCCGCCGGGTCCTCCATGGCCACCGCGAGAATGTCGCCGACGATTTGCAGCGAGCCTGCGGAGCGATAGGGAAAGTCGATACTGCGCACCACACGATCCGCCGCAGGCGGCTCCGTGCCGTTAGTGATGAGCCCCGGCGTGAGCCGGTTGCTGCGCAGGCGTTCGCCGTCGCGGTCCCGGGAGCCCATTTCCACCACGATCATGTTCCCCTGCCCTGCGTCATAACCCGAGCGTCCCAGAAACAGGTAAGGAAGCCTGCCCGGTTTCTCCCATCGCGCGATGCCTTCATAGTGAGACGCGGCGGAATCCGGCGCTCCGGCGGAATGAGGTGCGTTCACTCCAGTGTGAAATCCCAGCGCCTCGCCATTGCGCGTCAGCGCGCTGGTGGCCTGGGGGGCATCCCACACCGGGGGGCTCCATTCGCGGCGACGAGCAGGCGAATTAAATATCTGCCGCGATACCGCCCGCACTGCGTCCGCGTCCAGAACTTCGTTCCACACCTGCATCTCATCCACCTGAGCCTTGAGCCGATTGTCCCCCGTGCCGCCAAACCATCCCCGCGGCAGATTCACCGACGCGGGGAGCGTCTGCACCCTCACGCCATCGATGTAGAGCATGGTGTTCGTTGCCGTCGCCACCAGCGTCAGATGGACCCAGCGCCCGGCAGGGAGCACAAAGTTGAACGCGTAGTCCTCCACGCCAAATTTTGTCAGGCCGAGTGTGCGTCCGGAGTTCCACTGCTCCAACTTGATGGCTGTTTGTTCATCAGAAAGCAGCGAAGCGGAGGGTCCCGCCGCGTCGAAGCGCCTCACCCAAAGAGCGAGCGTCCACGGCGGAGGCAGCGGTGCCGTCTTCTGAAGGTCAACGCTGTCGGTTGTGCCGTTAAATGAGAACGCCATCCCCTGCACCCCCGGCACAAAAGTGATACCGCCTGCCCGGCCCCAGCAATTGCCGGAATCGTCCGAAGCGTCGTATTCGCCGTGCCACGAATGGATCTGAGCGCGGGCGGAGAGCGTGAGGGTGAGCAGGCAATAGAAGGCGATGAATCGTTTCATGCCTCTGCTTTGAAGGAACCGCAGCGACGCGTTGCAGAGATTTTTTCAAATCTGCGGAACCCCGGCGAACGGATACCGTATTTCGTCTTCAACTCGAGTGCCGCTGGGTGCCTCCGCGGACGTCCCCCGGCGGTAAGAGCAGGTCCGGCGCCGGCACGCGGTTGACGCCGTACGACTTTCAAAAAAGTTAATCACTTCCTCTTGGCGCGGCACGATGGAGAAAGAGAGTCGCACGGTATGAAACCTCTGCCCCTTATCATCGTTGCCGCTCTTGCCGGAGGAGGGCTCGTCTGGTTTTTGATGAAGCAGTCGCCTGAAGAAACTCCACAGCACTCCGCTGCGGCAGCACGGGGGGCACAAACCATTTCCGCCCCGCACGCGAAGTCCGCTGAGCCCGTCAAAGCGGCACCAGCGTCACCGTCGAAGCCAAGTGCGGCGGATAAAGCCGCAGAGGAACTCAAAGGCAGTGTGCTCGTTAATCTTGGCAAGGTGGAAGACATCGGGCGGCAGACCGGCTCCATGCTTGCCGCCGAAAAAGAACTCGCAATGTTGCGGGCCATTGAGGCACCGGCGCGCACGCCGGAACAGAGCAGGCGTCTGCTGGAATTGGAGCGGCAGCGGGCCACCTCTCTGGGCTCACTGCCCGAAATCACCGGTTTCCAGAACAACCCTGACGAGTACGCGCGCTTTTTCGGCTCATTGCTCCAGCAGGCGGGAAATCTCGACGCCGCACATACCAAAGCGGTCACCGATTATATGCACATCCGCGGCGAGGCCATGGTAGCTGCCGGATTGAACGCAGCAAAGGAACCCACAGATCCCGCAAAGGAAGAGGCATGGGAAAAACAGCGCGACGACTTCAACGAAGAAACGGTGGATGGTATCGCGAAGATCCTTCCACCGGGTGAGGCCGCACGCATCGGCTTCACCGACAAATTCGTCGAACTCCTGGAGCAGGATTTTGACAAGGCTCAATAGGTTTCGAATCAGCGTCCGACCAGGAGCACGTCAAACGACGTCTGTCGCGATAACCAGGGGCTCTCTCTCCAAACCGTCGATTTCCGCCGGTGCCGGGGTCTGCTCCACGGCGTCGCTTCGTGATTTGCGCGCGCGTCGATTCAAGGCGCGCTCAGCCACTTTATAGATGCCGAGACAGACGAGCGCCGCCGGCGCCACCGCCGCAGCGAGTCCCACCGAGGTGGCGACAAAGGAACGCACCGGCAGCCGGCTGGCGACATAACCCGTGACGACACCGCCCAGCACATACTCGCCCGGAGAGCGCCGAACCCGGTCTTCAAATTGATGATACGCCGCACAGAGTTTTTCTCCTCCGCTTCGCACCGCTGCATCGAACTTCGACTCCACCTGCCGTTCGGCATGCTCCCAACCGGCGCGGATGGCTTCCCGCGCCTGTTCCCATGACAACCGGCACTCGCCCTTCGTCTCGTCCCACAGCGCTTCAGTCTCGTCCTCCCACGTCTCAAACTCGTCCATCATTCCCTGCAGCGAATGACCAAAGCGATAGGCCGGTTCGTAGTCCTCAAACGATTCGCCGTTTCCGGCGTAAGGCTCCGACGGAAACCGCCGCCTCCAGTAATCGGAATCAAAACTGGCCAGTCGGGAAGAAGCAGCGGGAAGAATCGTCATAGGTCGTGGAGCAGGATGAGCCACCCACTGCTGAAAGCGTACCGCGCGCGAAAAACCTTCGCACCTTAATCACAGCGGTTCATAAAGAAGAGCAATGCCGCAGGTGTGCAACCTGCCTGTTACCAACGGGTTTCTTTGCAATGATTCGATTCCGGAATTCCCTTAAATCAGGAGCCGCCGGGGCTGAACCGTCACTCGAATTGTGGCACAGATTGAGCGGATGCGCCGCTCACCTACCCTCTTACAAACACAATGCTATGAACTCTACGGAACTCTTTGATTACACGGTCTATGACCGCAATGACGAAAAGGTCGGCAAGATTGAAAACATCTGGAAGGATGCGAGCGGCTCCATCCAGTTTATCGGAGTCAGCACCGGCTGGCTGGGGCTCGGGCAAAACCACATCATACCCGCCCGCGGCATGACCGTGGACAGCTCCAAAGAAACGGTGCGCGTCCCGTGCGACGAAGATACCATCAAAGCTTCGCCCAGCTACGACCACACAACGGATCTAAGCGACATGGAAGAGGCGCGGCTCTATCGCCACTATGGCCTGGAGGCAGGCACCTATGACGCGGCCTGCGCCTGCGGGACGGAAAAAAGTGCGCGCAGCAGCGTGGCGGCGGCCACGGGCAATCCCGTGGAAGTGCCGCTCGCCAGGGAAACGATTCAAGTCGGCAAGCGCGAGGAGAAGCTTGGCGAGGTGCGCCTTCGCAAAGTAGTGCGCACCGAGGTCGTCAATCAACCGGTCGAACTCCGGCGCGAGGAAGTCGTCGTCGAGCGTGTTTCGGGAGGAGGCAAAACGCCGGGCTCCGAGGCGTTCGTTGAGCAGGTCGTGTCCATTCCGGTGAGTGAAGAAAAGGCGGTGGTTCAAAAAACCGTCCAATCCGCCGGTGCCGTGAAAGCCACGAAGAAGGCAACCTCCCGCAGCGAAACCGTCTCTGATACGGTCCGCAAAGAGGAGGTCGAAGTGGAACGCGAACTCGCCTCCCGCTGAGTCACCGCAACGCCCCGTTCGGAAAGCCCGAACGGGGCGCGTCCCCTTCCCTTCTCACTTCCGCTTCGGTTCCCAGACGCGGTTCTTTTGAGCGTCGAGGAAGCCTTCATTCGTGGGTTTGAGCGGCCAGATGTCCACACGCTTGAAGGTGGTGGGCGCGCCGACGGTGAAGGCATCGAGTCCGCGTTTGCCTGCCTGTTCGAGATGTGCGGCGAGAACGGCCTGCCGGTCGTTGGCAAAGACTTCGACGAGGTATTTATCCACGAAGATGCGCAGTTCCACGTCTTCGCCTGCGGGCAGGCCGGCGACGGCGAAGGGCGCTTCCGCAGTTCCGACGCGAAGCATGCCGGTCTCCGGCAGCAACATGATGGGCAGCCCGCCGCCTTTGCCGTCGGCGAAGAGGACAAAGCCGAACATTTTCCGCGCTGCTTCGGCGCGGGGAATGGTGACGCGGATTTCCACGGAGTCGCCGGGAAGTTCGGCGATGCGCTGCAACTGCGGCGCGGCGGAGGGCGGCACGCGGTCGGTGTGTCCGGTCACAGGCCGCGCGACTTTCACCGCCTCCAGCGTTTGTGCCGCGCCGCGCTGACCTTCAAGTTCGCGCAACGGCCTGATGCGCAGCACGCCGTCCGCCGGCAGGCTGAGTTCGCGCGGGAGAGACTGAATGGTTTTGTGCGCCAGCTTGCCGCCAGGTCCCGCGGAAACCACCCATGCCCACATGACGCGGCGCCCGTCGGGCGTCAGCAGACTCTCGGGTGCAAAGAAATCGGTGCGGTTAAACACTCCCCACGGCGACTGGTCGCGGCGCTCAAAATTCATCCGCGCGAGCTTTTGCGGCACGAACTGGCCGGCTTTGTCATCCCAGTCGCCAAGGAAATAACGGCAGCCCATCGGATGGCTGATGCACAGGAGCATCCATTTGTCGCCGAATTTAAAGAAGTTAGGACAGGAGATGTCCTCTCCGATGACCGAGTTCTGCGGCAGTTCGCGCACGAAATCACCGATGAGCGTCCAGTTCTTGAGGTCCTGCGATTTCAATACCGGCGGATTGTTACCGCCGGAGATGGAATAATAGGTGTCTCCGATCAGGAAGCAGTCCGGGTCCCAGTGATTGATCTTTACTTCCGTTCCGTCCGCTTTCTTCACTTCGATGGGAAACGGCTTTTCCCAGGCGGAAATGGCGCGGTCTTTTGCGATCGCGATGAAGTTCCTCCCGGCGCCCTGCCCGTGATAAATCGCGGCAGGCAGTCCTTCTTTAGTTAGGAACGCGGTGCCGCTGAACATGCCATGGCCGGTGAAGGAAGGCTGCAATTTCGTCGTCTGCCATTTCCAGTGCAGCATGTCCGTGCTGGTGACGTGAACGAAACTGAACGAGCCGCGGCCGCGGTACGGGTGCGCGAGAATGTAGTGGAGATGATAGGTGCCATCGAGGAAGATGGCCGCGTTAGGATCGCCTGGCATGCTTTCCGCGCCGGGGTGCATGAGGTGATAGTTCAGGATGAATTCCTCGGGCACATCCGGACCGGGCGCGGCGGCTGTTTTGACTTTGGCCGAGGGAGGTGTGACGAAGTAACTGTCTTCGCCATCGAGCACAAGCTTTCCGGCCTCGATGCGCGCCTTGCCGTTCAACCGCCCGGGCGGGAACGCGTTCATTGCGTCCTCGCCCTTTCCGTCTTCAAAACTCCACCACGCCACTGGTTTGGGATCGGAGGGAGCGTTAGGCTTAAGCGCCTTGATCTGTGCTTCGGTGAGCGCGGTCCCATAGATGCGCGCATCGTCGATCGCCCCTGCGAAACACGCGCCATCCGCGGCGTCGAGATGCCGCAGGCCGAGCACGGCCGCACTGTCGCTTCCAAACGGCTGCTGCTCTCCGCCCTGGTAACGCGAAATCGGCGCGCCGTTGCGGAGAATGGTAATCTCTCTTCCTTTATACACGACCGCGATCTGCACGAAGGTTTTCGCGTCCGCAGTCTCCGGAGGCACGTCTTTCTGGTTTTGGTTGGTGCGGCGGAAGAGATTGCTCCCTGCCATCCAGCGCGCCGGGGCAAGTTCGCCGAAGACGATGCCGTCGAAATTCTGACGCTGGTCGTCGATTGTCAGGGCACTGCCGCCCGACTGATCCAGATTTGCGGGCGCAGCCCACACGACGAGCGTTTTGTCTTTCAGGGTTTCCAGTTTCGCTGGATTCTGTTGAGCCTGGCCGGAGCGCGGCAGGATGAGTACAGCGAAAAGAGAGAGGTATCGGATTGTCATATTTACCGGATTTGGGAGGTTAGGAATACGAAGGATTTATTTGCGGCGGCGCACATCCAGTCCCACTGCGGCGAGGATCACGGCACCTTTGACGATGTATTGCAGCGAGAAGTGAACGCCCGCCTGGTTGAGGCCCTTGTCGAGGATGCCGATAATGATCGCGCCCAGCAGCGTGCCGGGGATAGCACCGATGCCGCCGGAGAAACTGGTACCGCCCACGACTACCGCGGCGATGGCGCTGAGTTCGAAGCCCTGACCGGCTCCCGGTTCCGCGGAATAGAGTTGAGACGCATTGATCAGCCCGGCCAGTCCGGCGCACAGACCACAAAGGGCATACACCGTGATCTCGCATTTGCTGATGGCGATGCCGGTGCAGCGCGCGGCTTCACGATTGCCGCCGATGGCAAAGAGATGCTGGCCAAACCGCGTGCGGTGCAGCAGCAGCGACGCGAGCACGAATACCCCTAACATAATAACGACCGGCACTGGAAGCCAGCCGCCCAGACGCTCATTTCCCAGGGCGAGGAAGAACGTCTGATCCGACGTAACGGGCATGGGCCGGCTTTCGTTGAAGCCCAGCGCCAGACCACGCGCGATGAGCATCGTGGCCAATGTGATGATGAACGGAGGCATCCGTGTCCATGCGGCGCAGACGCCATTGCCAGCGCCGAGCAGGGTAGCGGCTCCCAGGCCGGCAACGATGCCCCCGGCAGGTCCGGCGGAGGGTAACACGCTCACACAGACGACACCCGAGAGTGCCACCACAGCGCCCACGCTGAGATCAATACCGCCTGTTAGAATAACGAGTGTGAGACCGAATGCGAGGATCGCATTCACCGATATCTGTTGCGCCAGATCCATCAGGTTCCCGTTCGTCAGGAACCGGCCCTCCGGCACCCACAGGGTAAACACCGTCAGGAGAAGCGCGATGGCTGCCAGCAGCGGAATGAAAGCGCGAAAGTTATTCATGCAAAACGGTTAAAGACGCAGTGACCGGCGGAGGCACAGGCGCCGGCGGCGGGGTGTGCAGTGTCAGCCGGGACATCACTTCCTCGGGAGTGAAATCTCCGGCTGCGCCCTCACAAAGAATGCGGCCCTCGCGGTACAATGCGAGACGATGGGAAAGATTCATCACTTCCGGCAGATCGGAGGAAATCAGCAGCACTGCCATGCGCTGCGCGACGAGCCGGCCAATGAGCGCAAAGATCTCCTCCCGGGCGCCAACATCCACGCCACGCGTTGGTTCGTCGAGAATGAGCACCTTCGGCGGCTGCTCCATCCATTTGCTGATCACCGCCTTCTGCTGGTTGCCTCCTGAAAGTGTGGCCACTCCGGCATCGGCACTGGAGGCTTTGATGTGAAAAGTGCTCGCCGCTTTATTGATAAGACCGGCGCGGCGGTTGGAATCACGGGCGATGCCGCGATTCCACAAATGCGTCCACGGCAGGGCGAGATTGAAACCTAGAGTCTGGTTCATCACCAGCCCCTCCCGCTTCCGGTCTTCCGGCACGAGCACGATACCGGCGGCGCGGGCGTCAGCGACAGACCGGAACCTAACAACCCTCCCCCCGGCGGAGATTTCTCCTGAGAACACCGGTGCCAGTCCCGCCAGGGCGCGGGCCAGCTCCGTGCGTCCCGCACCGACGAGACCGGCCAGTCCGAGCACTTCGCCGGCATGAAGATCGAAGCTAACGCCATTGACGCCCGGCGCACGCAGATCGCGCACACTGAGTGCGACCTCACCCGGCACATGCGTCGGACGCGGATAGTGCTCGCGCAGTTCGCGGCCCACCATCCATGAGATAAGGCGGTTCGTATCCACACTGGCCGCAGGCAGCGTGCCAATGCTGCGGCCATCTCGCAGGACAGTGATGCGGTCCGCGAGCTGTCCGATTTCATCCAGCCGGTGTGAAATATAGATAATGCCGACGCCCTCGCTGCGCAGCCGCTTGAGGCGCGTAAAAAGAAGGCGGGCCTCCGCTTCGCTGAGAGAGGCGGTCGGTTCATCCAGCACGAGAATGCGCGCGCTGCCGATGAGCGCGCGCGCAATTTCCACCAACTGCTGCCGTGCCGTGTTCAATTCGCCCGCACGCTGCAGCACATCGCTGAGTTCACTGAAGCCCAGTTCGCTCAACAGCCGCTGCGCCTCTGCGCGCATCCGCCGGTGATCCAGCAGGCCGAACCGGCGAGGCTCGCGTCCGAGAAAGAGATTTTCCGCGATGGTCAGATTCGGAGCGAGAGTCAGTTCCTGGTGAATCACGCGAATGCCCGCCTGCTGTGCACTGGTCACGCTGCCGGTCTGCGCCGGTGCGCCATCCATCAGCACCGTCCCTTCATCCGGCCTGTGCAAACCGGCAAGAATCCTGATGAGCGTGGACTTGCCCGCGCCGTTCTCTCCCAGCAGGGCGTGAATCTCACCGGCGTGAAGATCAAAGTCCACGCCGTCGAGCGCAACGACGCCGCCAAAACGTTTGCGGATGCCGCGCAGCACGAGCAGCGGCTGCGGAGATGCAGGAGTCGCGATCACTTAGCCTTGAGAAATTCGCCGGCGTTTTCTTTGGTTAGGAGCTTTACCGGGACTTTGATGTCCTTTTCCACCTTCTCCCCGGCGAGATGCGCAAACGCCTTCTCTCCTGCGATGGTGCCGATCTGCCTCGGATACTGTGCGGAGGTGGAGTGCAGTTTGCCGGCGAGCACGGCTTCGATGCCGGGCTGCGAGCCGTCCACGCTAACAACCGTGACTTTGCCGGCCTTGCCCGCAGCCTCGATGGCGGAGATGGCGCCGAGCGCGCTGGGATCGTTGATGGGAAAAGCGGCATCGAGTTCCGGGAAGCGTCCCAGGAGGTCCTGCATCACGGGGCGCGCCGCCTCCGCGCTGCCCTTGCCCTCCTTGGTGTCGAGGATGGTCATGCCGGGATGTTTGGCCATCTCCGACTTGAAGCCCTCCACGCGGTCGATGCAGGCTTTGTTCAGACTGAGGTGAAGGATGACGACCTTCGCGTTGGGATTCGCCTGCGCGAGCGCCTGACAAGCCAGCCTTCCCGCCTCCACATTGTCACTCGCCACCTGACAAAGCACCAGATCCGGCTCGCTGACCGGGGCATCCACAATAATGACGGGAATGTTCTTCCGCTTCGCTTCGATGAGCGAGCCTTTGATCCCCTCCCAGTTCACCGGATTGATGAAGACAGCGGCAGGCTCCTGCTGCAGGATGTCGGCGATGTCGTTCTTCTGCTTCTGCGAATTGAACTGCGCATCCAGCGTGACGAGTTTCGCGTTCTTTGACTCGACCACCGCTTTGAGTCCTTCGTTGAGCTCGATGAAGAACGGGTTGTTGAGCGTCTGGAAGGATACGGCAAACAGTTTTGCACCGCCGCCGGAGGCCTGCGGGGAGCGGTTGCAGCCGACGGCGAGAAACGCGCCGAGGAGGGTGAGGAGAAAAGTAAACCTGGTGTGCATATCGGAGTTTGCCCGCCTGGCCTTCCGCCTGTCAATTCAAAGACCTGCCGGACAGCCGGAGCGAGTGTGCCGGGCGAAGGCCGCCGGACAATGCAGGCCGCTTCCCCTTTTTGGGGGACCGCGCCCGGTGCAACATCGCTGGCGCAAAGCGCGAAACTGTTATCAAATCCGGTATCGTGCCGGATTTATCGCGATACTTTTCTCTGCGGCCCGGAATATTGGCGGTGCTGCTGCTCTGCCTAACGCTCTGTCGTGCGGATGAATCCGTGCTCCCGCTGCGCACGGCGGCGGAGGTGCGCGCGCTGCCGCTGGCGGCAACGGAGGCGCATCCGCAGGTTAGACTGCGCGGAGTGCTGACCTTTTCATGGCATACCGAGCAGACAGAAATCACCCTGCAGGACGCGACGGGCGGTGTTTGGCTGCCCGCCATGAAGCTGCCGGCGGACTGCCGCGTGGGTACGGAAGTGGAAGTGGTGGGGCGTGTGGAGCAGAGTGGTTTCGGGCCGGTGGTGCGGACGGATTCCATTCGCGCGCTGCAGCCCGGCGCGCTGCCGGCGCCAAAGTCCGCCGTTTATGAAGACCTGCTCGCGGCGGATTGGAATGCGCTGCGTGTGGAATTGGCCGGCGTCGTGCGCGGGCAGCGGGTGAATCCGGAAATCGGGCTCGGCTGGCTCGCCCTGGAACTGGCCAGCGGCGGCGGACGCGTGACCGTGAACGTGACGCACGAAATCACAGGACATCCGGAACTGGTGGATGCGCGGGTGCGTGTGCGCGGCGTGTGTCTTCACGGCATGGATTCGCAGCACCACACCTTTTTGCCCATGATCAATGCGCACTCGCTGCAGGACATCGAGGTTATTGAACCAGGCACGGCCAATCCCTTCAATCTGCCTCCGCTGCCGCTCCAGCAATTAATGCGCACCGCCGGTCCGGCGGGGCCGGGGCACCGTGTTAGGGTCAGGGGCGCGGTAACCATTTTGCGGCCCGGCGGTTCGTTCTTTCTCCAGGACGAGACCCGCGGTGTGCAAATTTTTCTGCGCGAGGCCGCCCAGCCGGAGATCGGCGAAGTCATCGACGCGGTCGGATTTCCCGAACCCGGCGCTTACTCGCCGGTGCTGCGGGATGCCGACTGGCGTCCTTCCGGCGCGCGGCAGGTACCGCCGGCGCTGGAAGTGAACGCGGCGGAGGCGGTGAAGTTCGACGGTCGTCTGCTCAAAGTGCGAGGCCTGCTCAACTCAGTGGAGAGCAGCAGCGACGGCACCCTGCTCATGCTGGACGACTCAGAAAGGCATTTCGTCGCGCGCGTCCCTGGCAGGGCTCCGGACGACTGGACGCCAGGCAGCAGACTGGCGATAACGGGAGTGTGCGCGGTGGATGTAGGGAACTGGGAATCACTGGTGACTTACCGACAGCCGCAGGGCTTCACGCTGCTCGTGCGCCACGTGCCGGATGTTGTTAGGGAAAAGGCGGCGCCCTGGTGGACACCGGTGCGGATCGCCTGGATGCTCGCGGTGATGGGAGCGGGACTCTTCGGTCTGCTCGGCGCTGTTTGGTGGCGCGGTCACCGGAGGCTGCATGAGGTGGCGCGCACCCGCGAGGCGGCGCGCGTCCAGTTCCAGGCAGTCCTCGGAGAGCGCACCCGGCTCGCACGGGAAATCCACGACACGCTCGCCCAGGCATTTGCGGGCATCTCCGTTCAACTCGAAGTGCTCAACGACCAGCTTGCCGCGACGGCGGCTCCCGGCACCATGTGCCATCTGGATCTGGCCCGCAGTCTGGTGCGCGAAAGCCTCGCTGAATCCCGCCGCACCGTGTGGAATCTGCGCGCGCAATCACTGGAGGAATGCGGCCTCACCGGGGCTCTCGAAAAACTGGGACAGCAGCTGACCGGCGGGCGTCCGCTGGAACTCAAACTAACAATCGATGGATCGCCGCGTCCTTTGCCTCCGGAGGTGGAAAACAATCTGCTGCGAATCGCCCAGGAGGCGCTCACCAATGCCGTCAATCACGCGTCCGCCCGCATCCTGCACGTGACGCTTGAGTTCCTTGAGCACGGCGTCCAGCTCACGGTGAGAGACGATGGATGCGGCTTCGATGTCAATGCGCCTGCCCCCGCGGCGCGAACCTCAGGCTTTGGTCTTAAAGGCATCCGCGAGCGCGCCGCCGCCATGAGTGCCGAATTGCACATCATCAGTGAGCCAGGCGCGGGCACCGCTGTTGCTATCACTATTCCGTATGTCTAAACGCATTCGCATTCTCATTGTGGACGATCACCCTGCCATCCGCGTGGGCCTTGCTGCCATGTTAGGCTCGCAGCCGCAATTCTCCGTGGTGGCCGAGGCCGGCGATGTGCCAGGTGCGCTTTCAGCATGTGAGGAACATCAACCGGATGTGGTGTTGATGGACTTGCGCATTCCAGGTGGCGGTGGAGTGGATGCCACGCTCGCCATCCGCCAGCGCTGGCAGACCATGCGAGTGCTGATAGTGACCACGTTTGACCGCGATGAAGATATTCACCGCGCCATTCAGGCCGGAGCCAGCGGCTACGTACTCAAAGGCCTGACCAGCGCCGATCTCGTCGCAGCGGTGAAGACCGTGCATGGCGGCGGCAAAGTGCTGCCGCCGGAAGTCGCCACCCTGCTGGCCGAACGCATGACGCGCAAGAACCTCAGCCCGCGCGAACTGGAAATCGTGCGCCTCATCGTCCAGGGCCGCAGCAATAAGGAAATTGCCGCCGATCTCGGCATCGGTGACGAGAGCGTGAAGACACACCTGCGCGCGCTATTCACCAAACTCGGCGTCGCCGACCGCACGCAGGCGGCCATTGAAGCGATCCGCCACGGGATCGTGCACCTCGAATAGGATCCCTTCAGCAGCCGCGGGAGCGTGAGCGCCGCCGTGTGCAGAGCAGGCCCGCCGCCGTCAGGGCCAGTGCTGCCGAGCCAGGCTCAGGCACCATCGTGAGCGAATTGATTTCCCCCAGCGTGAGCGCGCCATCATAGAGGCGGGCCTCATGAATGAGAGCATCGATGCCGCCCTGGACGCCGAACGCGCCAGGCGGACCGATGTGCCGCTGGCCAAAGATCACTTCCTGGTCTCCCGCCGCCCATGTACCGGCACTGCCGGAAACGTAAGTGCCCATCAGCACGCCATTCCGATAGCCGGTAATTGTGACATTAGCGCCCGCCACTTCATAGGTGATCGCCAGTTGGATTAAATTGCCGGTGGTCGTTTCGACGGCAGAGGACTGGTTGAATTGCCCGGGCGCTGAACGGTTCCAGAAGCTGCTGCCGCTCATCCATCCGTTGGTGGCGCTGCGTGGCGTCTCCGAAAAAACGATGCCGTCGAAGTTGTCCACGCTAACTGAATCGAGTGTCATGGCGGAACCCGCCTGCGCGACCGGCGACAAGCCCTGCATGGTGACCCATGAGACCATCGTTTTGCTGCTGATGGCGAGACCTCCGCCGGGGCCGGCATTGTAGGGACTGCCAGGACCGCCGGGCGTGGAGGCCCAGCCGCTGGAGGTGGTGGCCGAACCATTAAGATCGAGCGCTCCATTGATGATCGAGGCGTTTCCCTGGAGGACGAGATTCCCGAAATTTCCGGTGCTGTCCTGCAGTGAACCGTTTTCAAATGTCCATTGTCCCACGAGCGTGGCGGCGGGACTGGAGGTATTACTGAGGGCGAGAAATGGGAGAACGGCGAGCGTGCGGCGGATTGCTTTCATCGTGATTGGCGCAGGTGGTGCGGGTTGGTTGATTGAATTTCGCGCAGTTGAATATGCGGTCCCGGCGGCGCTGACCAGATGCTCACCATCCCCCATATCGGGGATAGGTCATGAAGCTGCGGCATAATCCGGTTTTCCCTGCACAGCCGCATCGTTTCCCCCAAAAAGGGGGTGGCTCTGTTCTTGTCTTCGCGGCGGTGATTTTGTTCCACTTGAGGTGCAACCCAAACGTCCGCCCTTCACAATGAATACCACCCGCACGGGACTCCCCGCGTTTCTTTTCGCCTCTTTGTTAGCCGTACGATGCGCTTCGGCGGCGCTGGTGGGACAATGGACTTTCAGCACGGACGCGTCTGACGCGACGGGGAATTTCGCCACCGGCGCTCCTGCCGGCGGCGCAACCATCTCCGGAGGTCGGCTTCACCTCACCGCCGCAGCCGGACAGTTTCTCAAAACCGGCGCCTACACCGGTCCGGCCATCAATGCCAAGACGCTGATC
Organism: Verrucomicrobiales bacterium; assembly: GCA_035550135.1. GTDB lineage: Bacteria > Verrucomicrobiota > Verrucomicrobiia > Verrucomicrobiales > V1-33 > V1-33. The sequence continues at coordinate 59,781 of DASZQB010000053.1, read as the reverse complement.
GCTTGGGTCTATGTGACGGATCTCAGCGCAGTCGGAGGCTCGGTGCTTTCGCTGGAGCGAAGCGCTGGCACTGATATTTTCGACGGCATCGTTTACGGAGAGCGCCAGCCGCTGAAATGGATGGCGGGCAGCGACTTTTGGAACCGCACGCAGGATGTTAGCGGCCCGGTGGAGACGGCAACGCCGACGACGCTCGTGCAGATGGCGATCGTCTATGGCGATCCCGTGGCGGCGAACAATCAGAACCGCATCACCCTCTACCGCAACGGTGTGAGCTACGGCACCTACCTCGGCGGCACGCGCCAAACCTACAGTTCCGGTGTGGATGCCATCTTCGGCAAGCGCCACGAGGAGGCGGGAGGGGCCGCTTTTTTCACCGGCTCCATCGAGGAGGCGCGCATTTACGACACAGCTCTGACACAGGCGGAAATTTCCGCGCTCTCGTTAACAAGCAGCGGCCCGCCGGTGATTTCGCAACAACCGCAGAACAGCACAGCAACCGAAGGAACGCTGGCAAGTTTTTCACTGAGCCTCGAGAACGCCGCAGGGGCTTCATTTCAATGGCGGCGCGGCACCCAAAACATCCAGGGAGCCACCACCGCCGGTTACTCGCTGGGGCCGGTCACCATCGGCGCCGACAACGGTGCGACGTTCGATTGTGTCGTAACGAACGGATTCGGAAGCGTCACCAGCAATACCGTGACCCTAACGGTTCAGCCTCCGCCGCCACCGGTGATGGTTGGGCAGTGGACCTTTGAAAGCGGTGCTGCAGATGCGACAGGGAACTTCGCCGCGGGCGTGCCGTCGAATGGCGCGACGATCACGAACGGTGTCCTGAATCTCGACGCCGGCACTTCACAGTTTCTCCAGACCGGCGCTTACACCGGCCCGGAAATTTCCGCGCGGACCCTCGTGGCGTGGGTCTATATAAACAGCCTCAGCACCGGCGGCGGTTCGGTGCTCACGCTGGAGCGCAGCGCCGGCGCGGATGTGTTCGATGGAATCGTGTATGCCGAACGTCAGGCGCTGCAGTGGATGGCCGGCAGCGATGGCTGGGGTCGCACGCAGGACGTCAATGGTCCGAATGAAACAGCAGGCCCGAATACGCTCGTGCAGATGGCGATCACCTACGGCAGCACTGGCGCGGGCGATCAGAACCGCGTCACGCTCTATCGCAACGGCCAGCCTTACGGCACCTCATACTCCCAGGGCACGCGCGTGGCCTATGGCAGCGGCACGACGGATGTGATGTTTGGCAAACGGCACGCGGATGCGGGAGGAAGCAGCTTTTTCTCCGGCGGCATCGAAGAGGCGCGCATCTACGATTCTGTGCTTACGCAGGGCCAGATTGCTTCCCTCACACCGACGGGCTTTGGCGTGCCGGTCGTCAGTCAACATCCGGCGAACACTAGCGGCACGGAAGGTCAGACGGCGACATTCACCGTGACGCTGCAAAATCCGAAGGCCACCACTGTGCAGTGGCGCCGAAACAGCCAGATCATTCCAGGAGCAACGGGGTTCAGCTATACCACCGGTGTTTTGACCATCGCGCAGGACAACGGCGCGCAGTTTGATTGCATCGTGACGAATCCCTTTGGCTCCGCCACCAGCAATGCCGCCACACTGACCGTCACTCCGGACGTGACGCCGCCTGCCATTGCCGGCGTGAGTCATCTGGGTGTTCCGACCATTATCCTCGTCACCTTCACGGAACCGGTGGACCCGGTCACTGCGACGAATGCCGCCAATTACACGATTGCCGGACAATCGGTGCTAAGCGCCCGCATGGGCCCCAACGGACGCACAGTCATTCTGCAACTCTCCGGCCTGACGCCTAACGGTAATTACACTGTGCAGGTCTCAGGTGTGCGGGACACGGCGACCGTTCCAAACACCATCGCTGCCGGCAGCAGTCAGTCATTCACCTTTTCGTGGACACCGCTGAGCACCGCTTTTTATAAAAATGCGCCAGAAGCCCCCGGACCATCCTCACGGAATACGGGACTGATCATTTCTGAAGTGATGTATCATCCGCCTGCGCGCGGCGACGGGCGCGACGTGCGCTTCATCGAACTCTGCAACACCAGCCCGTGGGTACAAGAGTTGACAGGATGGCGGATCTCCGGCGACATCAGTTATGCCTTTCCCAGCGGAACGAGTCTCGCCGCGGGCGGCCGTCTCGTCCTCGCCGGGGTGCCTGCGGATGTGCAGGCGGCCTACGGCATCAACGGAGTCCTCGGACCGTGGAGCGGCACTCTCGGCGCGAGCGACGGCACTTTGCGGCTGCGGAATCGCAACGATGCAGTGCTGCTGGAGTTCGCCTTCTCTAAAGACGCCCCATGGCCGGCTGCCCCGGATGGCTTTGGACCGTCTCTTGTGCTGGCGCACGCCAGCCGCGGTGAAGCCGATCCGGCGGCATGGGCTGCCAGCCGGAATGCCGGCGGCTCGCCCGGCGCTGCCGAACCGGCCACGGTTTACGACGCGCTGGATGCCATTGTGATTAACGAAGCCGGAGCGAATCCGGGATTTGTCGAGCTGTTCAATCTTTCCGCTTCTCCAGCGGATCTGAGCGGCTGTGAACTCACTAACGGTCAGCAAACATTCGTCATCCCCGCTAACACCAGCATCTCTGCTCAGCAATGGATGAGCTTTCCACAGGCGGCCCCTCCTTCGAGCGGTGGAACAATCGTGCTGCGCAGTCCCGCCGGTGCCCGCGTGCTGCATGAGATGCGCTGCACGGGCATTCCGAACGGCGCTTCATTCGGCTTTCCACGCGATGGCGGGACGAATCCGTTTCTGCTTGCTTCGGCAAGTCCCGGCAGCGCCAATACCGGCCGCCGGCAGGCAGTGGTGGTGCTCAATGAAATTCAGTATAACCCGGCGTCCGGCAACGACGAGGAGGAATTTCTCGAACTGCGAAATGTTAGCGCCTCCGCTGTGGACCTCAGCGGATGGCGGCTTCGCGGCGATGTGGACTTCGACTTTCCTCCAGGCACGACGCTGAACGCAGGCGGTTATCTCGTCATCGCAGAGAACGGAACGCATCTGCTCACACAGCATCCGGGTCTCGCCGCGGCAGCGATAGCGGGAAACTATTCCGGCAAGCTGTCCAACTCAGGCGGCCGTGTGTCACTGCGCAGCCCGCTTCCGGGCGGCGGATTCGCCACGGAGGAGGAAGTCACCTATGGCACCGGCGGGCGCTGGGGCCGGTGGTCCGACGGCGGCGGCAGCAGCCTTGAACGCGTGGATTCCCGTGCCGACTCGCGTCTCGCCGCGACGTGGGCGGACAGCGATGAATCGGCGAAGAGCGCATGGATGACCGTGCAGACCACAGGTGTACTCGATAATGGCCGCGATGGAGCCACGGCATTGGAAATCCTCCTCGATGGCCCGGGCGAATGCCTGGTGGACGACGTGGAGGTCTTCACCACCGGAGCGAATCTTGTCAGCAATCCCTCCTTCGAATCCGGTCTCACCGGCTGGGTGCTGCAGGGCACGCATGACGGCAGCACGCTGCGCACAGGAGAAGGCGTTAGCGGAGCAAACTCCCTCCACGTTAGGGCATCCGAAAACGGCGATCCCTCCAACCGCATCTTCACCAACCTGACCAGCGTGCCCTCCACCGGACAAACTGCCACGCTGCGGGCAAAGGTGCGCTGGCTGCACGGCTCCACCGGCCTGCGGCTCCGGCTGCGAGGCAACTGGCTGGAGGCCGTGGGTTCTATTCTTACCACCGGAACTCTCGGCACTCCCGGCACGCCTAACAGTCGTGCGGCGGCAAACAGCGGACCGGCAATTTTCGATGTCACGCATTCTCCCGTTCTGCCCGCCGCGGGCCAGCCAGTGACACTCACGGCACGCGTTGAAGACCCTGACGCGGTCGCCGCGCTGTTGCTGAACTACCGTCTCGATCCTTCGCCGGAAGTCCACGTTTTGTCGATGCTCCCGCGAGGTGGCGGACTCTTCAGTGCCGAAATTCCCGCGCAACCCGCCGGCACGCTGGCGGCGTTTTCCATCGAAGCGACCGATGCGGCCGCCGCTCCGGTCACCACGCGCTTCCCTGACAACGCTCCCGCGCGCGAGGCGCTCGTCCGCTGGGGTGCGGTGAATGAAGCGGGCTCACTCAGCACGCTCAACATGTGGATGACAAAAGCCACCTTCGATCAGTGGTCGTCCCGTACAAAAATGAGCAATGCTCCCCTGGACATTACTGTCGCCTGGCGCGGCGATCGCGTGATCTACAATGCCGGGGGCCGCTTCGCCGGCAGTCCGTTCCACACGCTCGGCTTCAACGGCTCGCCCGGCGTTTATGATACGCCCACCGGCCACTGGTGCGACTACGACGTCTTTCTTCCCGAAGACGATTTGCTTCTCGGAGCGGACAACACGAAACTCTCCTGGCCCGGGAACGTCGGCGAAGACGGCACGGCACTGCGCGAACTGGCGGCGAACTGGACCGCGGAGCAAATGGGTCTCCCCACCGGGCCGCGCAGTCACATGCATCTTTTCGTGAACGGAGTGCGCCGCGCTGCGGTGTTTGAAAATGTCGTGCAGCCCGGCAAAGACATGCTGCGCACGTTCTTTTCGGATGGCGGCAGCGGCACGCTGCACAAGGTGCAGCTTTGGTTTGAATTCAACGACCCGGTCACCTCGTTCACCCACAGTGATGCGCGGCTCGCGAATTGGTTCACCACCGGCGGCGCCCGGAAAGTGGCGCGCTACCGTGCCAACTGGCCGCGGCGTGAGGCCGGCCTCGACCGCAACGACTTCAGCGATCTGTTCGGGCTCATGGATACGGCCACCACCACTGCGACAGGCGACGCCTACACCGCAGCGATCGAAGCCGTCATCGATATTGAGCAATGGATGCGCGTCGTCGCTTTCGAGCACGTCATCCAAAACGTGGACAGTTTCGGGAACAGCAGCTATTCACAGAACATGTATGCGTGGAAACCACCCGGCGGACGCTGGGTGCTCATTCCGTGGGACAATGATTTTGCTTACGGAGGCGATACGGGCGGCAATCTCTTTGCCATCAACGACGCCATGGTCGCGAAGATGGCGAATCATCCTCCCTTCCGCCGCCACCTCTGGCGCGCGTATCACGACGCCGCGAACGGTCCGCTCGCGGCAGCGAACTTCAACACGTGGATAGACCAGCGCTATGCAGGTCTCACAGCAAACAATGCTGCCGTCACATCTCCCGCCGGCATCAAAAGCAATGCCGCCGCCCGCCGCACTTATATCCTCAATCAACTCGCCACCGTCGCGGCATCATTCGCGGCGAACGCGCCCGCCACCTCCAGTGAAGCCACGATCAATGTCACCGGCACGGCCCCCGTGCAGGTGAAGACCATCGAGATCAATGGCCTCCCGGTCACTCCGCGCTGGACATCACTCACGGCATGGACCGTGCCCTTCGTGCTGAAATCGGGTGGGAACTCGCTGCTCGTCCGTGCGCTCGACACTAACGGCACCGTCATCGGCTCTGCCAACCTAACCAGTCAGTTCACGGGAACCGTACAATGGCCTGCGTTGCGCCTCAATGAATGGATGGCCGCGAACTCCGGCGCGGTTCGCGATCCCGCCGACAATGACAGCGACGACTGGTTCGAGATCTACAATCCGACCGCCGCGGCCGTGAACCTTCAGGGCTGGAGCCTCAAGGACAGCGGTGCCGTGCCTTATGTAATTCCAGCGGGATACACCATTCCCGCCGGAGGCCGTCTCGTTGTCTGGGCCGATGACGAAACCGACCAAAACACCGGCGCGGGGGAACTGCATGTCAGCTTCAAGCTTTCCTCCGATGGAGAATCCCTAACACTTCTCGCTCCGGACTCCACTGTGGTGGACACGGTAACTTTCGGCGCTCAGGTGAGCGATGTCTCCCAGGGACGCACTCCCGACGGCGGCACTGATATCGTTTTCCTGACAACTCCCACCGCCGGGCAATCCAATGCCCCCGCCCTTCCGCCGCCCGCGGTTACCAGCGTGACACAGGCCGGAGGTCAGGTGACCCTTACTTTTACCACGGTGGCCGGTTTCTCTTATCAATCGGAATCCAGCGCCGACCTCGCGGTGTGGGCTCCGGCGGGCCAGGTGATCACAGGTGACGGCACGGAAAAATCCGTTAGCGTCATTGTCACGGGCAACTCCCGGCGGTTCCTGAGAATCACCCGCACTCCGTAGCGCGCATACTATTCCGTGGAAGCCCGTTGAGGAGGAGATGACGCGGGTTTCAGGCGGAAGACCTGGAAAGCTCCGCGTTGTTTGCTCTCGCCATTATGGTACTGGGGCATGCGATGGATCTGCGAGGTGGTGACTAACAAATTCCCGTCAGGCCCCCATGCCATAGTGTCTGGCCATTGAAGTCGTTCGTCGGCAATGATCGTTTCGACTTTTTTGGTATCGGGATCAAAGCGGGAAATGGCATTTTGCTCGAAGGCGGCGAGATAGACGGAGCCGTCCGGGGCTTCCAGCATCCCGTCGGGCTTTGGGGTCTTGCCCAGGTCTTCGACCTTTGCGAACAACTGTTCTTTGGTGAGCGATTCGTTGAGGAGGTCGGCGGTTTTGATGCGGAAGAGAGTCGTGCCGGTGAGCGGATGAAAATACAGCCAACCGTTTTTCTGATCGAGCGCAATGCCGTCGGCGTGGATTTCCGGTGCTTTGCCGCTTTTCGGGTCCACGAGTTTGAAGCCATCCACGGTGATCTGCTCGTCCTTCACGGCTTTGGTGGAGGCATGGTCTTCGAGCAGGCGGCGGGATTTCCCGGTTTTCAAGTCCACGACAATAATGGCTCCCATGCCGCTCTCGGTGATGAACGCGTGGCCTGTCGCGGTATCGACCCTAACGTCATTGAGATACGATTGTTTGGGAGCAATGGATTCGTCGAACGAAATGGTCAGGACCGAGCGGTTGGTGTGCAGGTCGAACTTCACGAGCTTGGGTCCGCCAGGGATCACGTGGCCCATCTTCGGAGCGGCGGGATCGAGCACCCACAGGGCATCGGTATCGTCAACATAGACGCTTTGCACACAGAGCCATCGCTTTTCGCTGGGGCCGTTTTTGCTGTTCCATGCAATGTCAGGATAAGGCTTTACTTCGTCGTCCGGAAGGATTTCGGCGACAGAGGTGGTGTGAGTATCCGACCAATAGGGAAAGTTGACAAAAATGCGGCCCGTGCGGGAGACAGTGACACCTGTGACCTGTTGGTTAGGGAAAGCGGCGATTTCCTCGAGTTCACATTTCCCGGCGGCGTAACGCGTGCCGCGGACGGTGGTTGCAGTTGGAGCGGGAGCAGACGCGCCAGGAGGATTTCCAGGTGAAGGCGGGCCGGGCCGCGGAGGACTGGGTTTGGGAGGAGCAGGCTGTCCCGGTGGAGGCGGAGGAGGAACGGGAGGAATCGGCTGTGGTTTCCCGGGATCGGGCGGCGCGGGAGGAATCGGAGGCGGTGGCGGTTGACCCGGCGCGGGAGGCGCGGGCTGGGAAGTATCTTCTGCAACCCCAAATCCGGGAGGGGCGAGCAGCAGGAGCGAGGTGACGGCGAGGAGGAAACGGGAATTCATGGCAACAGGTGGGTAGAAGTTTCAGCCGGAAGGACCGGCGTCGCCGGTAGCTGCCGGGACCTCTTTTGGTTGCAGCGGACGTGCCGTTCCCCGCGTTTCCGGTAGTCTTTATGATTTGCGGCCAGTCGCGGTTATGGGATGGCCAAACGGCAAAACGCGGTTCCCGTCAGGAATCGCGCAATGCCATCATATTTTCCCTCGCTCCCAACTCATCACATCGCACACGTCTATGAAACTCCATTGCCTCCTCCCGGTCGCAGCCCTCGGCCTTTGCCTCAGCCTGTTCGCCACCCCCATTCCGGAATCCCTCAAACAGAACGGCTGGTTTGTCGGCTCGCAGGCTTACACCTTCAAGGAGTTCACCGCCTTCGAAGCCATCGCCAAGACCAAAGAGGCCGGCGGCAATATGATTGAATTGTTTCCCGGCCAGTTCCTCAAGCCGGGCTCCAACGAAAAGGTGCATCACACCATGTCCGAGGCCGCCATGGCGGAACTCAAGGCCGAATGCCAGCGCCAGGGGATTCGCCCGGTGAACTATGGCGTCATTGCCGCTAACAATCCGGAGGAAGTCAAAGCCATCATGGCATGGGCCAAAAAGATGGATCTTTACTCCATCTGCACGGAATCCACAGAACAGATCGTGGCATGGGAGGCCGCCGCGAAGGAAACCGATATCAAAGTCGCCTTCCACGAGCATGGCGGTTCCATGAGCAATCCGAAATACAAGGTCTGGCACCCGCTTTATATCCTCGGCGTAGTCGAAAGCCGTGATCACCGCGTGGGCGCCTGCGCCGACCTCGGCCACTGGTGCACGTCAAATCTCAAGCCCGTCGAGTGCCTGCGCATTCTCAAAGGCCGCATCATCAGCGTGCACCTCAAAGACAAGGCAACCTTTGGCAACGCTCCCGTCGTCGTCGCCGGCAAAGGCGTCGTCGATGTCGCCGCCTGCCTCGAGGAACTCAAAGCGCAAAACTTCAATGGCCACATCTCCATAGAACACGAAGCGGACTGGAAGGATAGCGTTCCTCAGGTGAAAGCGGCTATCGACTTCGTCAAATCACACGGGAAGTAGGTGGCCAGGGACCACACCGGGAAATAAGACCGGACCTCCCGTTCAGCACGACGACGCCCGGCACAGCTTTGCGGCTGTCGGCACCGCCGCTCCGCAGAACCTTTATGCTAAAAAACCTGCAATTTATCCCTGCCGTGCTGCGTTATAGAGTCCCGCTTCCCCATGTTCATCGGCCATCTCCCCTCCGGTTACGTTGCCAATCACCTGCTCCAGCGCAGTTGCTGGCGCGGGCCGGATTCCGCGGATCGCCTCCTCACGACCTGTGTCATGCTGGCCGGGAGTCTTGCACCGGATTTGGATATGTTCTATTTTTATTTAGTGGATGGCGGTCGGACCCATCACCACCTGTTTTGGCCGCATCTGCCGTTGGCGTGGCTGTTAATCGGTGGCGTGATCGCACTGGCGGGGCTGCTGCTCAAATCACGCCGCCTGCTGTTGGCGGATGCTGCGCTGATGATCGCCGTTTTCCTTCATCTCGCGTGTGATACGATCGCAGGCGGCATTGCCTGGTGGCATCCGTGGAGCCACCGGCTGGTGACATGGTTCCATGTGCCGGCGACGCACAAGCCTTGGTGGCTGAACTTCTTCCTGCACTGGACGTTTCTCTTTGAAGTGCTGGTGATTGTTTGGGCGGGAATCATTTTTACGCGGCGGCGGAAATCCTCCTGACTGCAGAGCCCTGCCAGTGCTCATCATTTGGCTCGCGTGCCTGTCTGACAAACCGCACTTCCCGGATCGCCAAAAAATTTCTGTCGGATTCCCGCAGCCGGGCCGTTCCCATTCATTGAGACCTGGGCCGGGTGCGCCCGCCGGGTTTCATTTACCCTAACGAGTCCAGCCATGAATGCCTCATCCCTGCTTGCTCTGCTCCTGACCCTTGTTTCGGCCGTTGCCGCCGAACCTCTTCCACCAAAACATCCCGAAGCTGTTGTCGCCATCGCCCTCTCGCCGGACCGCACACAGGCCGCTTCGCTCTCCCGCGATGGCCTCATCATCATTCGGGATTGCAAGACCGGCAAAGAGGTCCGCGGCTTTTCCAGTCCGCGCCTCGCCGTGAGCATGCGCTGGCTGCAGCAGGGAAAGCTCATCACGGCGGGCGCTTCGGGCCTCGCCCATATCGATCCCGATTCCGGAAAAGTCCTGACCCTGCAGCCTTACAATAAGCGCGCTGACACCGGTGCCATCTCGCCCGATGGCCGGTTCGCCGCCGTCGCCAACACGCACTTCACCGGCCACCTGTTCGATATCGAAACCGGTGCGGCATTGAAACCTTATCCCGCCCCCGCCGAATCGTCCTTCGCCATGGATATTTCAAACGATGGCAAACTCCTCGCCATCGGCGGTCGCGGTCCCGATCCCGACACCCTAACATTTATCGAAACGAAGGGATTCACAACCGTGCGCCAATGGCCCGCTGCGCTCCCGGCCGCCTTCGCTCTGTGTTTTTCGCCGGACGGAAAATTCCTTGCCAGCGCCGGCGACAGTGAGGTGCTCAAGGTCTGGAAGGTGGACAACGGCTCCCTCGTTCGCACCCTGACCCTCGCCCGGCCCGGCGCATTGGCGGTTGGCTTCTCCCCGGATGGACAATCCCTCGCCGTCTGCTCCGGTGTGCCCGTGAAACAGCTTGGACCCGGCCACCTCACCCTCACGTCCGGCACGCCGCCTTCCCCGGTCTCTTCTCTCCAGGTGTGGAACCTGACAAGCTGGAAGGAAACATGGCACAGCGACACATTCTCCGTTTGGGCCACCTGCCTGCTCTGGCTGGACGCCGCGCATCTATGCTCCGGGCACGCCGACGGCACCGTGCGCTTCTGGAACACACGCGCGCCGTGACAGTCCCCGGCCGACGATCAATTCAAAATCCGCGCGCTGCTCAGCGGCACCAGTCGCCCGGTGAATGGTGAATTCCCCGCTATCGCCGCTCTTCCCTGCCCCGCCGGTTTTGGCGCAGCGGTTCCGCCCTTTGGCGCCGGACGCCACACGTATTCCGGCAGCCTCTTCGCCTCGCCAGGAAGACTCCCCGCCATCACCGTCACCTGCGTCCCTAACGAAACACGGCTGTAGAGATCGATGATATCCATGCTCCGCATGCGGATGCACCCATAGCTGGAGGGCCGTCCGATATTCCTCTCCTCCGGCGTCCCGTGAATGTAGATGCAACGATCATAAACATTCCCCGTCTTTGCCTCCGTGCCGGTTAGCCGCAGGATGCGGCTCACGATGGGATCGCGCCCCGGCGCATTCGCCGCCAGCACTTCGCCCGTGGCCTGCCTGCCCTTGAACACCATGCCCGCCGGCTGCCCCCCGCCGATCTTGTCCACCACTGCCATCTTTCCGACAGGCGTCCGATAGGTGCGGCTGTCATCCCCCACGCCAAACTTCGACGTCGAAACCCCATACACCCTCACCGGCCTCCCCTGGTAATAGAGCGCCAGTTTTTGATCTTTCACACTCACCTTTAATTCCATCGTCGCCACCGGCCCCATCGCCGCCTCCGCACATGGGGACATCACCATGCTGGTTAAAACCAGCGCAGCAGTGCCAATCATCAATCGGGCGAATCCAGCGAATCGAAACAAATAAGTTAGGAGCATCAGGCGCAGATAGATCTCATTTCAGTCCGGGCGGCTCCCGGGGCCGAATACCCCGAATCAACGAAACCGGGAGGTCACTGCGGAATCCCGCACCTTCCTCACCGCCCACACCTCTCAAAAACGCACGTTGTTCCGGCCCGGATGCCAAAAAAAATTCGCTGCTATTTCCCACCCCTCACCACCAATTGCCCCTCTGGCATTTGTCACCGGATGGTGCCAAAACGGACCGCGGAATTGCATTCCGCCCCGCCAACCCGACCCCTCCTGCGAGCGCTCACCGGAGCACACGCCTTGTCGATCCAACCGGGCCTCAACCTTCCCAAGTCTTTGATAATCGTAATGGCACCCCAAACTCCAGGCCACTTGTTCTAACGGGGAATTCCCGGCATAATGAGTCGCGTTGTTGTCCACCCGCTCCATCCCTATGAACTCCGTCGCACTTGTCCTCATATCCGTCATAATCGGCTGCCAAAGCGTTCATGCTGAACCAGCTCCCGCCGGCGAGAAGTTCAAAATACCCACATCCCTGGGTCCCATCCTGGAGAAGGCTCGGAGGGGAAGTGGCTCCAGTTCGTCTATCACCATCGATGCCGCCTCCGCGGACAAACTCGTCTGGCGCTATATTCCCATTGCCGACAGCGGCGTGGAACTGGAACGCACCACCAAAGACAAGGTGGTCTGGCGCACGCACGTCGAACCGCTCATAATAGCGCACTCCAAGTACTCCCACGAAGTCGATATCAAGATCGAAGACGGGAAAGTGCTCGTCACCAGCAAAGGAGCGGCCACCATCAATGAAGTCATCGACCTTCCCACCGGCAGGCAAATCTCCCGCGAAGTGAAGTGGCCCGACGATCAAAAGAAACCCGTCGCGCACATCGAAGACGCATGGAAGGAAAAGGTGGATGGCGACTTCCTCAAAGGAGAGTTCTTCGACCTCAAAGGAAACCGAAACGATCGTCTCTACCTCCGCTATGGACCCATCTCCGATAGCGGCGTCGAAATCGAACGCATCAAAGACGGAAAACTCCTTTGGCGCGTCCATTTGCCGCCTCTCATGGTATCGCACAGCAAGTATTCTCACCGCATCCACACTCGGATCCGCGACGGAAAACTGCTTCTCACCAGCCTCGGCATAGGAATGGTATTCGAATCGCGGGACCTCCGCACGGGGCAATTGATTCTCCGCAAGATAAACAACAATCCATAAAAGTTCATCCCCCGCGAGAGCCTGGCTTTCTTTCGTCATTCCGGTTTCGCATTTCGTCATTCAGCCCTTCCCTTGCCTCACCCCATCGCATAAAACACCGCCACTGTCACCCCCAGCGTCAGCAGCGCCATAATCCAGCAACAATTCCGGATTTCCGACCAATCCGCATAACGCACCGCCTCGGGCTTCGGCCATTCCGGGGTAATGCCGAGCGCGGTCAGGCGGCTCCATAAATCCGGATGCGTGGACGGGTCTTCCATTACCGCCGGTGAACGGATGCCTCGGTGGAGCTTTTCAAGCGCGCGACCCGCTGCCGCGGGATTCCGCTCACCGGCGTTCGTATCCGCCCGCCGTTCGAGGTTGCGCGAAAAATCCGCCCACGCCCGCGAGCCTAACTGTATCCATCCAATGGCAATCACCGCCGCCCAAAAGGGCTCCAGCGAAGCCGCGAGCGGACGCAGCAGAAACAGCGGCAAATACACGGCCACCCGCAAATGGCGCAGCGCCGTCGCCGGCACCGGCTCGGTCAGGTGCGCAATTTCATGCCGCGCCACCCATGCCAGTTCCTCGTCGTCCAGCAGTTCCACCAGCGATGGCGTAAAGCCGATCATGTGCGCCGCAGGATACGCCTCCGCATGCGGCTGGTTCAGCGCGATCATCAAAATCTCCAGCACGGGAACGTTCAGATCACCCGCCGCCGTGCTAACGATTTCACGCAGCCTCTCCGGCACTGGAAGATGCCGCTTCTTCAAAATGCCTTTCCATGTCGCCACCGTGGAATTCCATCCGGCAAACGCCACCAGTCCTCCCGCCACCACCGCCGCCGTGCGCCACGACCACTCCGGCTCCTGAATGGTTAGCATCACGCCCGCGATCACGATGTATCCGGAGTAGAGAAGAACCCCCTCCCCAACCTCCGGCCATAGCGGAAATCGCCGTTCAAACTTCCAGAGTTTTTCCGCCCTGAAATAAAGCGGGAAAAAACCCGCATACCATGCCGCCAGCCACCCGATCAGCACCGGCCATACCAGCCCGTTGGGTTCCACCACCGCATAGACCATCAGCGGCGCCATCAGCACGCGGGAAAAAAGCTCCGGCGCCCACGACACCGAACCGAAAAACGGCCACAACAGCCGTGCGTCCTCCGGCCACTCTACCTTCGCCGCCTCCCGTATCCGCTTCGCGCAGAGCCGGTAAATGAACTGCGCATTGATCCATGCGCCCAAAGCGGCGATTAACGGAATCAGGAAAAAAACGACCAGAAAAAACATGCAACACCTCTGGCCATAGTCCCATATTCCCGCCACTCAATCGAATCTGTTCACACTGCTCTCAATCCGGCGAAGCCGGACCAAAACTCGGGCCACAGGCCCGCCGATGCGCCAAATACCGCCCTTCCTCAGCCGCGTCGCGGCGAAAGAATCCCGGAAACGACTTGCCCCGGGGTCCAGCCAAAAATTAGTCAGGAGGCCGGCTCCTGCGGTCCGGCCAATCAAAGCCGCGACCACCACTTCTCCGCAATTTTCACCTGCGGCACGTCCCTCGGCACGTCGGCATGACCGTGAACATAATCAACCAGGCTGGAGGGCATCGTCAGGGTGCGGGCCTCTTTCTCCACCGTCACCCGCACCTGGCACCAGTGCCGGCCGTCGCCAGAACCCCTCGAATAGCGAAACAACTGCGACCGGAACGGATCTGAGGACTTTTCGAGAGTCAGCGAGATGCATTGACCGGTCTTCTCGTAGCCGGGAACGATTACATTCGCCACCGTGCATTCCGGCTCTCTCACGCCGCCACTGAAGTTCCACAGTACCAGTTCCGTCATCGCATCGAAGGTATTGGCAACGTTCACGATCACCGAACCTCCCTCCCGGAATTTCCCCAGCCGGTAACTGACATACTCCCAGGGAATGATGAGATCCTGCGGCCCCGGCTTCTTTTGAGAAAACGGTGTCGTCTTCGGAGACTCGCGCTTCGGATCTTCCGGCGCGGGCGGATCTTTCGGATCGCGCATAAACCCGTAGGGCAGTTCCACCCAAAAAACGCGGTCCTTCAGATCCAGCCGCACCCACGCGTCGTCGAAGGCATTCGGCCCCCATGGAATCGTAAACGCGTGGGTGGTTGCCAGTTCCCGGTATTGCCCTTCCGGTCCGCTGCCCCAATAAATGTGACTGTCAAAAACTCCCTTCAGCGCCACCGGCTTTTCCTGATTGCGATACAACTCCGCGGTCACCTTCTCCGCCTCCACTTTGCCGGATTTCTTCTGTTCGAACTCTGACGGCAGGAAATAACTGAGCGTCAATATCATCCCCTCCTTCTCCTTGTTTTCCACCCGGACGGTCGGCACCAGCACCGGCAGCGTGATCCACTTCCTCCACGGCGTCATCACCGGATACGAGATGCTCTCCCACCGCGATACCGCCTCCGGTGCTGTCGCCGCTGCGGCTTTCTCCTTCGGCTTCCCATCACTCGCGAACGGCCCCATCAGGAGACCGGCAACATGAAGAAACAGCAACAGGCGGGAACGAGTCTTCATACCGGAAGTGTGTCCGGAGGTCCGCACAGACGCAAGCCGATACCTCATTGGCACTTCGTAGCAGTAAGACGGTTACTTAACGAAAAGAAGGGCCGGAGGACCGAACAGAGCCGGAGCGAAGCGGAGACAGACGAAGTCAAATTAGCCGGTGGTGGAGCGAGTTTACGAGCGGAACCACCGGTTAGGTTGGACCAAAATTTCGCGCTCCGGAGGTGCGCAAGAAACATCCGAATTCCGCAGGCGCGCACGGGAATGGGTCTTGAGAACCGCGGATGCTTGCCCGAAGCCTGTTTTGAGGCATGTTGTAAATCCTATGAGGACGATGTTATTGACCTTTGTGGTCCTCGCAGGGCTTCGGTGCTTCGTGAACGCTCAAATCACCGCCGCGGAGGCGAGAAAGCAATTTGAGAAAGCCCGGGAATTGCAGCAGACGGCCAGAGATTTCCGCGGCGCAGCCCTCGTTCTTCGTTCACTGCTGAACGCGAACCCACCGGAGGAATTTGCCCTCCAAACAAGGCTCCAGCTCGCGTCGCTCCATCTCACCCTCGGAGAAAGAGACGCCGCCGCGTTGTTGATGGAGGAGGCGCTAAAAGTCATGCGCAGCAACGAGCCGGCACCATCGGGTTCTCCCGCTGGACTGAACGCCCCGGCTTTTTTCCCGTCGATGTTTGAGACCATCGAACAGCGTGCGCTTTCCAAACCGGACCGGGCGCAATTGATGAATGCCGCAATGAATGGCATTGCGGAGAGCATTGGACAACACGCGGAGTATTTCGAACCTCCATTAATGGGAGGTGGACCAGGCAGCGGCCCGTCGTTCCCGGAGTTTGGTGTGGGTATTGCGCTTCGGGAATCTTCGAACGGCATGCACGTGACTCAAGTCATTCGGTCGTTGTCCGCATGGCAGGCCGGCGTGCAGCCCGGCTGGATTCTCACCGCCATCGACGGAAGGACCTGGTCACAGTTCGCCGGAAACCTCAGGGCCGCGCACCAGGCCATTCGCGGCCCGGAGGGAACGACTGTCTCTCTCACCTTCCGTCTCCCCGATGGCGGGGAACGCGTCATCGAACTTGCCAGAAAAAAGGGGAGCCCGTCTTCCGTCGAAGGAATTCTCAGTCACTCCGTGAATCCCGATGGCTCCCCGCGCCGGATCGCAGAAAACGGGATCGTCACGACAGGGCTGAGTTCCTTTTACGAGCCGAAAGAAGGTACGCCCCAGTGGCGCGGCGCAGCGGAGGATTTGCGGCTGGCCCTTATCGCTCAGACGGCGAGCGCTTATTTGATCGATTTACGGAATACTCAGGGAGGCAATCTGGAACAGGCCATAAAGATTGCAGATCTTTTTCTTAAACAGGGCGTCATCGTAAGCATCCGCAGCCCTGACCGCACGGAGGAACGCGCCGCGACCACCGGTGATGAATTGCCGACACTCCCGATGGCCGTCCTCGTAAACAGTTGGACCTCGTCTGTGGCGGAGGTCGTCGCCGCCGCACTGCAGGACCACCGGCGGGCCGCGATTATTGGGCGCCGCACGGCAGGACGGGCCATCATGCGCGACTTCATTGAAACTCCGGGCGGCGGATCATTATTACTGCCGGTGTCCGAATTGCTCCGCAGCACGGGAGCACGTCTGGAACGCGATCCTGACATGACCATGAAGGATACCTGGGGTGTGATTCCGGACCAAATTGCCCCTCCCCTTGAGCCAACCCCCTCAAACACCTCCCAGCCGGAGGAGAACTATCAGCGACTCTGGGACACCACTCCACCAGACCAGCGCGATGCGGCACTAAAAAAAGATGTCCAATACCAGGCTGCGCTCGAATACCTCAAAGCACAATTGGCCAGGAAGTGAACGACGGATTCTCACGCGTCAACGCGGCGCAATAATCCAATATGGATGGAACCTCTATGAAACCACGGCACCTCAAGCGCCTTGAGACTGCTTTTGGTGCGCGACGGTTGATCCTTTATTGTCTGATTGCAGTTTTATCGGTATTGGTTTGCAGCAGCATCCATAAGTTCCTTCAATCTGATAGAATGGGGGCCGCCGCGGAGCGGGGCGATCTTGACACCATCCGGGATTTGATCAAGGAAGGGGTAAATCCGAAAGGAACAGGCATGCATGCAATGACGCCACTGATGAGGGCCGCCAAAGGAGCGCAACTCGAGGCGTGCAGACTACTCATTCGAAATGGTTCAGATGTAAACGAACACAATGACTCAGGATCGGTTTTGATGTGGGCCATTGATTCCGAATCGAAGGACATCGTCGAGCTTCTGATCGAAAACCGCGTGGATCTCGACTGGGAAAGCGTTGCTGGAGAAGGAGCGCTCCGTTTCGCTAAAGAAAAGAAAGCGACTGATATTATAGACATCCTCACAAGGGAGCACGGGAATTCTCCCCGGTAATCGCAGCAACACAAAATACGGCGTCATGCACGCAGGTGCGCGCCCGCGAATCAATTTGCGTGCAATTGCACGACGGGCGCAAAACCATATTTCCTCCTTCCTAACCACTGAATCCATTTGACATTTTTTCGTATAATCACCGTCGTATCTTAACACCAAGATCACGTCCCCATGTCACGCACCGGCAAAATCGCACGACTCCCCCATGACCTTCGCGAAGAAGTGAACCACCTCATGGAATGCGCCACTCCAGGACGTATCCTCCTCGCGTGGCTCAACGAACTCCCGGAGGTCAAAGAAATCCTCGCCGCCTTCTTCCACGGAAAACCCATCAACCACCAAAATCTTTCCGAGTGGCGTCACGGCGGCTTCGCCGAATGGCTAACCCGCAAAGACATTTTGGATCGCGCCGCCGGCACCACCGGTTCCACCGATGAACTGGAAAAGATCGGCCACGACATGGCCGACCGCGCCTGCCGCCTCCTCTCCGCCCGCCTCGCCGACACCGTCTCGCACCTAACTCTTCATCCAGACGTCCCGCCTCCCGCGGAACTCAAACACCTTTCCTCCCTCATCCCCGGCCTCACCGCCCTCCGCCGCGCCAGCCACGGAGCACGGAATGGTATTCCGCCCCGTCAACCCAAGCCTCCTCAGCATCCCCGCCCCTCCCGCTCCAACCGGGAATCAGGCAAATTCAAACCAATTCAAGCCAACCCCGATCCGCCCATTCCTACTCATACTCCCACTCTTACTCATACTCCCCGCAACGCACCAACCCCTCCCCTGCCCTCCTGCTCCAACCGGGAATCAGGCTATTTCAAACCAATTCAAACCTCTCAAAAAAGTCCCGTCTCGCCTCCCACGCCCGCCCCCGGCGAAGACGACGAAGCCCTCCTCTCTCAGTTGCTCATCGAACTCTCCTCCGATCCCGGCCTCATCGACCTGTTGGAAAACCATCTCTTGCCGGAATCATCCCGCCGTGCCAGAAACGCGCTCCAGCTTTCAAATCCCACATCCTAATTCCTCTATGAAAGACCCTATTCGCGTGGCTGTTACCGGCGCTGCCGGCCAGATCGGTTATTCCCTGCTCTTTCGCATCGCCTCCGGCTCCATGTTCGGCCCGGACCAGCCGGTCATCCTCCATCTGCTGGAAATCGAACCCGCGCTGCCGGCCCTCAATGGCGTTGTCATGGAACTCGACGACTGCGCTTTCCCGCTCCTGCGCGGCGTCGTGCCCACCGCCAATATGGACGAAGCCTTTCGCGGCGTGAGCTGGGCGCTGCTCGTCGGCAGCGTCCCGCGCAAAGCGGGCATGGAGCGGAAGGACCTCCTTAACATCAACGGAAAGATCTTCATCGGCCAGGGCCAGGCGATTGCCCGCAATGCAGCATCCGACGTGCGCGTGCTCGTCGTTGGCAATCCCTGCAATACGAATTGCCTCATCGCCAAGAGCAACGCTCCCGATCTCCCCGCGGACCGCTGGTTCGCCATGACCCGTCTTGACGAAAACCGCGCCAAGAGCCAGCTTGCCGCCAAGTCGGGCCGCCACTCCAGCGACGTCACGAACATGGCCATCTGGGGCAACCATTCCTCCACCCAGTTTCCGGATTTCGCGCACGCCAAAATCGGCGGCCAGCCGGCTGCCGATGTCATCAGCGACCACGAATGGCTGAAGGGCGATTTTATCAAAACCGTGCAGCAGCGCGGCGCAGCCATCATCGCCGCGCGCGGCTCCAGCAGTGCCGCCAGTGCCGCCAATGCCGTCGTCGATACCGTCCGCAGTCTCACCACTCCCACCCCCGCCGGTGACTGGACCAGCGTTTGCGTCCCCTCCGACGGCAGCTACGGCATTGAGAAAGGCCTCATCGTCGGCTTCCCCATCCGCACCGACGGCAAAAAGGTTGAAATCGTCCAGGGCCTCCAAAACGACGCCTTCGCCCAATCGAAGATCGATGCGACCATCAACGAACTGAAAGAGGAACGCGAGGCCGTAAAGGAACTGATCCCCTAACCAAACGGAGCACCCCTTTGCTCCGCCCTATGAATTCCGCCGCCTTCCTTCGCAGTCACCGCTCTCACGACGTGCCGTTCCTCCTGGAACGCTGGAAGGCCCTGGCAAAATCTACGGGCCTGGAAATCCGCACCGCTTTTGTCTCGGGCGGGCTCCCGGTCGTTTTCATTCATTCTCCGCAAACTGATGCCCCGCGCCTTTATATCTCCGCGGGCATCCACGGTGACGAGCCGGCCGGCCCTTCCGGCCTGCTCGCGTGGGCGGAGGAAAACACCGCCCTCCTCCGCCGCCTGCCGGTCGCCATATTCCCCATCCTCAATCCCGCCGGTCTCTCACTCAACACCCGCGCCGATCACCGACACATCGACCTCAACCGCCGCTTTCACGATGCCAGCCATCCGCACATTAAAGCGTGGTGGAAGTGCATCAGCGACATGACCTTCACCACCGGCATCTGCCTCCACGAGGACTACGATGGCCAGGGAATCTACTGCTACGAACTCTACCACAACCCGCGTCTCTGCATCGCAGAAACCGCCCTGCGCGCCTGCGAGCACATCATCCCGCGCGATCCCCGTCCCAGCATCGACGGACGCCCCGCCAAAAACGCCGTCATTCGCCGGAGGAGAATTCCCGCCATGCCCGGTCTGCCGGAAGCCGTCGCGCTCTTCATGCACAACACGCAGAACACCCTAACCTTCGAGACACCCTCCGAATTCTCCCTCGCCGACCGGGTCAATACTCACAAGGCCTTCCTCCAGTCAGTGACCGCGGACCTGTAGCCCGCCACTTGCCACACCAAAGTCCATATTGTTAAATCCGCCATGCCCCGCGTCACTCTCGCCCCGTCACTCATGAGCGTCTGTCCCGCCCGCGGCGGTGAAGTGGCGGGGACCACCGTGCGCGAGGCCCTGCAAAATACCTTCGCCATCACCCCTGCCCTGCGCAGCTACGTCCTCGATGACCAGGGCGCTGTCAGAAAACACGTCACGATTTTCCTCGACGGCGAACCCCTGACCGATCGTGCTGCACAGTCGGATGCCGTTCGCGAAAATTCCGAGATCTTCCTCCTGCAGGCCCTTTCCGGCGGCTAGCAATTTCCACTAACACTCCACAAACGCCCTGCCCTATGAGCAACCGTTTCCTGACCGGCACCCGCAAAGGCCTCTTCGTTTACGAAAAAAACGGATCGGGCTGGAAAGTGACCCACCGCGCCTTTGAAGGTGTGCGCGTGCCCATGGTTCTCCCCGACGCGCGCGACGGCTCTCTCTACGCCGCCGTGGATCACGGCCACTTCGGAAGCAAAATGCACCGCTCCCGCGATGGCGGTGCCACATGGGAGGAACTCCCGGCTCCCGCCTTTCCGCCCAAACCGGAGGATGCACCACCCGTGCTCGATCCCATGCGCGGCACCGAAATCCCCTGGTCCCTCCAAATGATCTGGTCTCTGGAAGCCGGCGGCGCAGACCAGCCCGGCGTCCTGTGGTGCGGCACCATCCCGGGCGGATTGTTCAAGTCAGAGAACCACGGCGCAGACTGGACGCTGGTCCGCTCTTTGTGGGACCGGCCCGAACGCGGCGGATGGTTCGGCGGCGGGTATGATTATCCCGGCATTCACTCCATCTGTGTGGACCCGCGCAATTCGCAGCGCGTCACCCTCGCCATCTCCTGCGGCGGCGTGTGGCGCACCGGGGACGGCGGCGAAACATGGAGCCTGATCGGCAAAGGCATGCGCGCCGGTTACATGCCGCCGGAGAAAGCCGAAGACCCCGGTATCCAGGACCCTCACCGCATGGTCTCGTGCCCCGCCGATCCGGACGCCATGTGGATTCAGCATCACAGCGGCGTCTTTCGCTCCCGCGACGGCGGCGTCTCGTGGGATCAGATCAAGGACATCGCGCCCTCTGACTTCGGGTTCGCCGTGGCCGTTCACCCTAACGATGCCAACACCGCATGGTTCGTCCCCGCCCTGAGCGATGAAAAACGCATTCCCTGCGAGGGCCGCGTCTCCATCACCCGCACGCGCGACGGCGGGAACACGTTCGAATCCTTCGGCGAAGGCCTGCCCGCCGAAGATGCATGGCACCTTATCTATCGTCACGCCCTCGAAGTGGACAAAACCGGCAACCGCCTCGTCATGGGTTCCACCACCGGATCTCTCTGGCTGAGCGAGGACGCCGGTCAGTCATGGTCGCGCCTCAGCGCCGAACTCCCGCCCGTCTTCTGCGTGCGGTGGATCTGACTCACTGTCTCAAATACGTCTTCTTTTCTGAAACTGTCCCGTCCACAAACTCCAACTGAACCGAAGCCGACTTCGTGCCGTCCGGCACGATGATATAAACCGGCCCCTCCCCTACCGTCCCTGCATCCTCCCCCGGGACCGGCGCCTTGAAAGGCAGCGTCTTGTCAAGTGTATCATTATCCAATGAATAACGGATGGTTTTCAATATTCCACGATGGCCCAGCAGCGTGGTGAAGTAGAGCATCGGCTTGCCGGAAACCGGATTGCTGGTGAAGGAGACCCACGAGCCTGACAGACGGCTCAGGATGTTCTTGCTGCCCGCCAGCGCGGTGGACACCGTGTTGAACTTCAGTTTGAAGGGACCGTTGGTCTTGTCGTTCATGTCCGCATACTGCACCTCCACCGAATGATCTCCCGGTGTTAGGGATCCTGCATTCACCGCAAAGTTCGGCATCGGCAGCCCCGTCTGCGGATTCTTCAGCGAACCAAAACCCGTCTCCACAAACTCCCCCTTCCCGTCGAGACGATAGGACAAACTCTTCACTTTGTAGTCCGTAAACGTGAACTGCAGTATCCACCCGTCCGAACCCCACTGAGGAGAAAGAGTCACAGGAGATTCCAGCACGCCCTCCGATATTGCCGCCAGTTTGGCAAAACGCGCATCCGCCTCCGCCAGCCACTTCACTCCTTCTTTCTTATCCAGAACATACTTTTGAAACTGCCCGTTCTTATCCAGTTCCCGGAATTTCACCAATGCCGCCTTCTCCTCTTTTTTGTCGGCGATCGTCTGCTCTCCCAGTTTCTCCGCTGAGTACTCGCGGCTCAACAAATAAGCCGCAGGCGCAAACTCCGGTTGCCGCTCCAGAAGCGCTTTGAGCGAAGAAACCCGCGCCTCCCTCCCCTGCAGCAGCGCCGCGGCCGCTTCCAGCGAAAGCGCCGAATTGTTCTTCCGCATCGCCGTCACCACCTCCTTGGCTCCATCCAGTCCCTCCTGAATCTTCAGCACATCGATGTAACCCAGATATGGATCGAGGAAATCCACGCCCGAAGCGAGGAACGCCGTATAACTTTTCCGCGCCGCGCCGAAGTCCGATTTCAATTCGGCATACCGCGCGTTGTGATAGTGCTCCACCGGCGATTTCGGATCAGCGATCATACCGTCCTTTTTCGATACCTCCTCAAACAGCCGGCTCATGTCATCGATCTTTGTCAGCACCTGATCCGTCTTGGTTTCAATCCTCCCCGTCTGCTCTTTTGTCGCTGTCGTAACCGTCTCGATCCGCTCCACCCGCTTCTCGATGTTGAAGAGTGAGTCCTGCATTTTCTGCAGCGCAGGAATCACCGTGGCAAGCACGCCCCGCTCCGGTCCCTCTTCGGGCTTTGGCGTCACCGCCTGAGCGATGAACACCAGCCCGAGCACCGCCGTTGCCACCAATCCGAAGGCGAACGTCACAGACCACCCGTTGCTCTCCGTCGCGTTCTCCAGTTCCGCCTGAGTGATCTTCCCGTCCGCCAGCGCTAATCTAAGAGCCTTCCGTCGCTTTCCAAACCACATAAAACCGGCCAGCGCTGTGATGACGGCACTCCCGCAGACGAAATACAGGGCCAGGTCCGCGACCGGCGCGCCGAGATCCCCCATCATCCCCACCAGCCCTCCTGCGGGCGCTCCCACCTTTACGGCCCGGCCCATCAGCTTGCGGTAACTGCCCGCACAAGTGCCCGCTACAGAGTTAATGAGTCCTGGCATAGGTTTGTCAGTGTTTGCTACGACGTGTTATTCGCTTCCCGTTCCCCCCAGTTACCAAAATTCGGAATCTCTCCGCCGATTTCCCGGTTCCGTGGCTCAAAACCAGTTGGTTATCTTCTGGACAGTGGCCTCGATTCCGAGCTTCACAGCATACTGAGCCCATGACATGAACTCCAAACTTCTGAAATTCAGACCCACCGCTTCCAGCGGGCGGCCTCCCCCGCTTACACCACTCATTTGGAGTGAACTCACAATGACATCCTCCATGACAATCACAGCAAAGGCGCTTCCCGGGTCAGCCTTTGCATTGGCGAGAATTACCCTTCCAAGATGATCCCCTTTAGCCGCCTTGCTGACGAGGGAGGGACTGCTGCTGTCCTCGTACTTGGCTATCACAATCTCCTGGAGAGCTTTTGCGTCACCGGCGCCGCTGGTCCTTCCCGTCGGTGCCCGTGAGTGACCGGTCGAAAAGGATTCGACTTCGATCCAATCTTTGTAAGGGGCAACCTGGCTGGAACCTTTGACACCGGAAATTTTGAGGTAGTACGCGGACATGACAGGGTCTCCTTCAGCACCGAGCGTAGCCGCCCTGGCCCGCGGGTCAAGATTCATAACATTCCGGAGATTGCAATCCCCCTGGGGAGCGGCCACAGTCATCAAATGCATCGTTCTGAAGAAGTTACCGCCATCGTAGCCGGGGAACTCCCCTCGCTGATCCGCCTGAGGCACGATCTTCACCGCCATCCGGAGATCAAATTCCAGGAACAGAGAACCTCCGGAGTCGTTCAGCAGGAACTAACGAATGCCGGAGTGACCTTTCGTCCGGGGCTCGCCAAAGGAACCGGCGTTCTTGCCTTCATTCCCGGCGGTAATGAAGGCGACCGCGCCACCGCTCTCCGCGCTGATATGGATGCGTTGCCCATCGCGGAGTTGAACACGTTTTCCCATGCCTCCGCCAATCCTGGTTTTATGCACGCCTGCGGGCATGATGGACATACCACGGTGCTGGTGGGCGCTGCCCGCGTGCTGGCGAAAATGGCTCAGAAAGAGCGCCTTCCACGACCGGTCACGTTCCTCTTTCAGCCCGCGGAGGAGGGGGGTGCCGGCGCAAGTTTTATGATCAAAGACGGATGTCTCGACGGCTCCGTGCTTGGACCGCCTGTGGGCGAAATTTTTGGCCTTCACGGCTGGCCGGATCTTCCACTCGGACACGTCGTGTCAAAACCGGGACCGGTCGCCGCCGCCTGTGATTCATTTACTATCCGCATCACAGGAAAAGGCGGCCATGCGGCATTCCCTCATCTGACGAGCGATCCGGTGATCGCCGCCGCCACCCTGGTGACCTCCCTGCAAACGATCGTGGCCCGTAACATCAATCCTCAAAGCCAGGCGGTGCTTTCGGTGACCCGAATCACGGGCGGCACCACGAATAACATCATCCCCGGAGAAGTGGAATTGGAGGGCACGATCCGCACGTTGAACGCAAAAGAGGGAGAACTGGTGCGCGCTCGTCTTGTAGAGTGCATGAACGGCATCGCGGCGGCCTACCGTTGCCACGCTTCAGTCGAATGGGAGGACCCGGCTTATCCCGCTTTGCACAACGATTCCACACAGGTGGAAACATTTGAAAAAGTGGCCGCCGAAACTCTGGGCCGCGAAAAAGTTCATCGCATGGAGGCCCCGGTGATGGGAGGCGAAGACTTCGCCTACTATACAAGCCATGTGCCCAGTTGCTTCTTTATGATCGGCCTGCGTCCACCGGACGGACGCACTCTGACAGGCTTGCACACGCCGACCTTCGACTTCACTGACGAGGCGATTGCCACCGGCGTGGAGCTGTTCGTTCGCCTGGCGCTCCGTCAGCCATGCTGACGATCCTGAGTCTTCTCCATGCGGTCCAGCACCTCTGCAAATGTCTTGTCAGGAGAACTGATGACCACCACGCCGCGATTATCCGCCGTGAGTCTAACGCGAAGGCTGACCACTGGCTCATCCGCCTTGAAGGCGCCGTCACTCTCATAGGAGGCTTGCGGAAGAAGCGCATTTCGAAACAGCAGTACCTTTCGAATAGCCGTGAAGAATTCTTTCGCGTCCTGCTCACTCGTCCATCGGCTCTTCCAAAGCAGATGGTCGCGATTTTCCCCGCTGCCACTGCCGGAGTACACGAGGCAGCGGTCTCCGTGCCAGCCTTCCGAGGCGGACCGCGATTCATCCTGCGCAAGCTGGGATTTCAAGACGAGCAGGGTCATGTATTCTCCAAGCACCGTGTCCACCATGGGGCCGGTTCCTGACATCGCCGTATCTGGCAACGCAACCATCTCCGGAACAAAAGGAGCGCCGTAATGCTCCGGATGCATGATTTCGGAAGTGGTCCCCGGCGGCTTTGCCAGAATGTCATCGAGAACGGCGGACATCCCTTTGCCTTGCCGCGCGGAGCTTATCAGTCCCGCCTGGAAAATCTGCGCCATACCGGATGGGAACAAATACCACGAACGAAGAAATGGCGGCGCAGCATAATAAGGCACCACTGCCGGTACAGGTTCCGCGTTCCCGATTTCTCCCGGAAACATGAGACTGTGACGTGTCTGGATAACCACCGCTTCCCCCTGTGTTAGATTTTCAGCGGCGAGCCAGGCATCTTCACTCCCCTGCCCTGCCCGGAACGGAGTTATGGCGTTCTGAAGCGCGAGTGCGCGGGCGATTTCGAATACCATCCGCGACCGCAGGTCAGGCCTCGTTGAAAAGTTCAGCGCCTTGTCAAAATAGAGTCGGCAAGCCACATCATCGTACCATGCCACCGGTTGCTCCATATCGAAACCGGAAAGCGAGGCACGGAGATCAAAAGGTTCGCGCGTTAGGCCCAGGGCAATAGCCAAGCGGACCCAGCCTTCGGCCTTCGTGGCGGAAAATCTGCGATTCCATCCGTCGCGGATCATTTTCTCCAATTCTGCGGCGGACACAGCAATCAACACCGGAGGCTTGCGGAACTGCAAACCGCGCACCGTTTCCACCTCCCTCACCAATTGTTCTGCCGTAATCGGAAGCGCAGCGTTCCGCTTTGCGGGTTCCGGAAGCGCAGCCGCCTCCTCCGGAGATGGAGGTCGCTTAACGCAGAGGGCGGCGATGATTCCCGCCAGGCAAAACAGCGCCAGTCCCAGAGCCGGTTTCATTTCCGTTATTGGGGCTCGCGCAGCCGCCAGTACCGTTTGTCCAGCTTGCCCGGGATGGTGGTTTGGAACTCCGTCTCCGTCTCAACAATGTTGCCAGGCTTCGGCACCCATGAGCCGGAACTGAGCGAATCGGTGGACTCCGGAATGTAACCGGTCATGTACTTCGGCCAGTGAAGAAGGAGCGCTTCGTCCTGGATTGTGAGTGAAGGCATTCCTGCCGGCTCTGGTTTGAAATAGGAGCCCGTAATGGGAGGCAGCCCCAGAAGAATCATGGCGATGTTTCCTGTATCGGTATTCCGCAGCGGCTGAGGATAGACACTGGCTCCGTTGGGCCGGCCAGCGTCGGGATCGAAGCGGTTCTTGAAGAGTGAGTAGGTATTAACTCCCGGAGGAATACCAGGACCCCAAATGAACAGTGGAATCGTGTAATTCTTAACGCTGGAGGCATCGCCATGATTCCGGTCCGCGGTGGCCCCGGGTCCCGCACCGCCGCCTCCGCCGCCGTGATCCGCGCTGAGCACGATGGCCACCTTTCCCTGAATGCCGGGCCCTGCGGTGGAAAGAGCCGTGAAGATGGCATTCAGGTAACCGTCCTCCGTCACGGTGGCCGCCTGCCACGCAGCAGACTCCCAGCCCACGTTGTGTCCGCCGCCGGGCTGGCCGGTGTCCGTGTCCGTGAAATGCACCAGGTTGTAATTCCGGAGCGTCCCCGCCGTGATATCAGCCACCACGGCTGTTTTGATGTTAGCGAGGTTGGCGGCGGTGGTGAGGTCCGCAACGGTGGCGAAATCAATTTTATTCTTCCCATTGTCCACGCCCACCAGATCTGGCGCTCCTTTAGTCGCATTATAACTGTGGACGTACAGGTTGAATCGCGTCTTGCCTCCATAGACAGCCGTGGAGAGCCCCCGGTCATGCGCCATGTCGAAGCTGCTGAACTTATATTCGTAAGCGGCGCTGCCGAGTTTATGCACGCTGTCTCCCGTAGTGGCATTGCCGCTGTAGCCGTTCGACGTGTAACCGTGGGCCACTCCGGTTTGCCCTGGAGGGTTTACCACCGGACGGCCCGTGACCACTCCGGTGTGGTTGGGAATCGTTTCGGAGTAATCAAAATCGCAGCGGGCATTGAACGTGGATGCCCCCTCCGTGATGAGCTTTCGAAACCCGGGGTAGCTGTCCGGCGCGGCCGCAATGGCATTCCGCAAAAGGTCGCCGCGGAGACCATCGATCGTAATATGCAGGACGTACTTGATCTCCGCGTGCGCCGCACCCCCCGGAAGCAGGGCAAAAGCGGCCATGACCACACGGCAAAGGAGTCTCAGCCCCCTCTGGCGGGAGGCAGGAATGGGTGTCTTCATGTTGAGGCGAGCCGGTTGAAGCCGTCCGAAGGGGAGGACAGGGCGCTCAGGGGGATTTCTTCCGCACCGCGAAACACGGGACAAACTTTACGATAACATTACGATTCAGGCTCTCCGGGGGCTGGAAGGGGGTGTTTTCCGTAACCTTTCCCGCCCCTGAGCCCGTCCTGAGGGGGAAAGACACCGCATTTTCCATGCTCCTTGCCATCGCCATGGGTCCGCCATTGCCGTCAGGAATCCCCTCGACGGGACGCCGTCGCGCCTCCATGAACCCCGCCGTGAATGCCGACGACCATCTGGTGCAGGCCGCCTGCGCCGGTAATGCCGACGCCTTTGCCGAGATCATTGCGAGGCATAAGGGCCGGGTCTTTGGCATGGCGGCAAAGTACGCGCGCAATCACCATGAACTGGAGGACCTCGCCCAGGACATTTTCATTCGAGTGTGGCGGGGAATGACTTCGTGGAAAGGCCGGGCTCCCTTCGAGCACTGGCTGACGAAAATCGCGGTGCGCACGTGCTTTGATTTTCTGCGCCGCCACCGCCGCCGCCGGGAAACTGAGGTCTCACGCGACACGCTTCCGGACCACTGCGGGCTCGATCTCGAAGCCCCGGTCGAGGAAGTCGCCGAAAACCAGGCGTTGCGCCTCGTGCGTCAGGCATTAACCCGCCTCCATCCGAAAGAACAACTCATCCTTACCCTCCTCGAACTCGAAGACCGCACCGTCCGCGAAATTTCCGGCCTTACCGGCTGGAGTGAAGGCAATGTCAAAGTCCGCGCCCATCGGGCCCGGGCAAGTCTTCGCAATGCCATTGAACAAATCCGCCGCGACGGTCTGCCGGAATAACTTTTTCCCACCATGCAAGATAACGAACTCAATGACATTCTCGCCGGAGCCCGCCGCGCTCAAAAGCGGCTGGATACCTCGCGCTCCGAGTTGTTTTTTGAAACGCGGATGCAGGCCGTGGTGAAGGAAACGCGGCAGGACTTTGGACCGGCCCATCGTTTTCAAACCTGGTTCCGCACGGCGGCGGGACTGGCCACCGTCACCGGCATCATCGCTTTCCTGGTGCTCGCCGGACGCGAGGCCATTGAGTCCGAAGATATTCTCGCGGCCTGGTGGACCGACAATGCCGCAGCGTGGGACCTTCAACTTTTCAACTAACCGCAGGCTTATGAAATGGATCACCCGCCTTACGATTGTTGCCGTTTTCGTTCTTGGCGCCGTGTCAGGCGTCATGTTTGGCATGAGACTGGAGCGTGAAAAGCTGCTCAATATGCAGCGCATGGGAGCCGCTTCCCTAACCGACAGGGCGCTGGAGAAGATTTCCGGTGAAGTGAAACTGACACCTCAGCAGAAAGACCGGTTGCGCGAGGTTCTCAAAGGCGTGCAACCCGCAATCGCCGCCGCCGAAAACGAACGCCGCAACAAAGTCATGGCAGCCATGGAGTCTGTTCGAACGAGCGCCTTCGGTTTTCTCGACGCGACGCAACAGAAACGCTTTGAGTCCCTTCACGAACGGATGAAGAACCGTCTCAACCCCGCTGCCAAAGAGCCGGCGACGGCGGCGGCCATTTTTGGAGGCTGGTAGGCATTCTCAGATACTCTTCTCTGGCAAAGCCGGCGGGAGACCGCATGTTGAAATTGCATGCCCCCCCGACCGAAGAAAGACCTTCGAAAGAGAACCACACCGCCGCCCGCCCTTGAGGAGGATCCGCTGGCGAAGGCGTTTATGGAGTTCCTTGAGGCGGAAAAAAATGCTTCGCCGCTGACCCTGCAAAACTACGCGCATTCCCTGCGCCGTTTTCGGGAGGATTGCGCCGGCTTCACCGCATGGAAGGATTGCCGCGCCGACGATTTTCGCGCGTGGCTCTTCCTCTTGATGAAGCGTGAAATGGGAAGGGCGACCATAAGGCTGCACATCAGCGCACTGCGCAGTTTCTTCCGCTATCTCATGCGCCGCCAGGGTCTTGAGGCCAACCCGTTGCTCGACGTCCAAATGCCAAAGCCGGAGAGGAAGCTGCCGGTGGTTTTAACTTTAAAGCAGGTCGAGGAACTTCTGGAACTGCCTCTCCGTCTGCCGAAAGAGAAACAGGCTCCTGAGTGGGGACCTGCCCGTGATGCGGCGATTCTGGAGACCTTTTACAGCACCGGCCTGCGTATTCACGAACTGGTCGCCATCGACGTGGAGCACATTGACATTTACAACGACACGATCAATGTCCGCGGCAAAGGGCGCAAGGAACGCCTTGCCCAGCTCGGCTCCCACGCCACGAAGGCGGTGCAGCGGTACCGCCATGCCGCCGGGGTGCATTCCGGTCCTCTTTTCTTAAGCAAGCGCCGCAGCCGCATCACCACGCAGGCGGTCAGCGATGTCCTGGAGAAATATCTGCGGCATTCGTCGATTCAATTGCACGTGACACCCCACAAACTCCGCCACAGTTTTGCCACTCACCTGCTGAACAACGGAGCGGACCTTCGCAGCGTGCAGGAACTGCTGGGGCACGCCAGTCTTTCCACAACGCAAATCTACACTCACGTTTCCGTGGCGAGGATGAAGAAAGTGTACGAGGCGGCTCATCCGCGCGC
Source organism: Verrucomicrobiales bacterium (assembly GCA_035550135.1). Classification (GTDB taxonomy): domain Bacteria; phylum Verrucomicrobiota; class Verrucomicrobiia; order Verrucomicrobiales; family V1-33; genus V1-33. The sequence continues at coordinate 29,276 of DASZQB010000053.1, read as the reverse complement.
CTAGCAGCCTCAAACGCCGTTTGTCAGGCAGGCTCCAGCATTTCCGCCAGATAACGAAAACGCTCATTGAGGTCGCACATGCCCAAAAGCTTGTGCCGGTGTGAGTGATCCGGCAGGAAATTGGCGGCCGCAAAGTCGGCGAAAATTTCCGGGTCGCAGATACCCTGCATCTTCTTTTTGAGCACGCCTCCATCCACTCCGGAAACCCTTCGGCAAACGTGTTCCATCACTTTCCGGTGAAGTTCGGGGATGCCGCCAGGTTCGGAGACCACGGTTTTTAGAACTTCAAACTTCGCCATGCGAAACGGAGTGCGCTGGTGCCAGCCGGTGAACCGGATGCGCTGCATTCCCTGGAGGACCAGATGCGAAGTGCCATCATCATGATGGACGCAGGCCCTTACCATCGCCGCCGTGCTGTGGTGATGAATCACTTCGTCTGATTCATCCTCTTCATGACAGGAGCGCATTCCCACACAAAAGAGGCGTTCGTTTTGCAACGCGTGACTCAGCATGGCCTGGTAACGCGGTTCGAAAATGAACAAGGGAAGCAGACCGTGGGGCAGAAGACTGCACCTGGGAAGCACCATCACGGGTATCAATTCTGGATATTGCAAGCAAGGTAAGGATGAAGGGAATACGATAGCGGGTCTCCCGCAGATGCCCTTCTTTTTCGAGCGGATGCGTAACATAAATCCTCCCGCGGCCTGCCACCCGCTGCAAGCATGAATGGGGCAGCATTCCGTTGCAGAGCGTCTGCGCCGCCTCTACAGGCCGACGCCATTACACCGTCAATACATGCGTTTGCTCATTCACGATTACGCCGGGCATCCTTTTCAAATCCAGCTCAGCCGCGAACTTGCCCGCCGCGGGCACACGGTACTGCACGCATTTGCGGGAGAACTCCAAACACCCCGGGGAGAACTGGTGCGGCGCGATGACGACCCGCCGGGTTTCTCTATACAGGAAGTGGCCATGGACGCGGACTACGCCAAACACAAATACTCCTTCCGGCGCCGCCGCAGCATGGAGATCGCTTATGGGCGCATCCTGGCTGGTCTCATCGCCTCGTGGAAGCCCGATGCTGTACTCTCCTCCAATACTCCCACTGAAGCTCAGCAGTCTGCTCTCGCAGTCGCGAAGAAATGCGGCGCGCGGTTTTTAATGTGGCATCAGGATTTTTACAGCATCGCTGTGGATAAACTGGTGAGAAAGAAGATTCCCATCCTCGGGGCGTTGATTGGAAAATACTATCGATGGCTGGAGCGCCGGCAGTTGCAGGGCAGCGATCACATCGTGGCCATCACCGCGGACTTTGTTCCTATCATGGAAAAGGAATTCGAAGTGTCCCCGGAAAAAGCTAGTGTCATTCCAAACTGGGCGCCTGTCGAAACTCTTCCGGTGCTGCCCAAAGATAATGAGTGGTCGCGCGGACATCATATTCACGACCGTTTTGTGTTTCTTTACACCGGCACGCTGGGGATGAAGCACAATCCGGACCTGCTGCTGCAACTTGCGATTCAGTGCCGTGAACATCCTCAAACGGAAGTCGTGGTGATCAGCGAAGGAATCGGCGCCGAATGGCTTCTTACGCGCGTGAAGGAGCACGGCCTGACAAATCTTCGCATCCTGCCCTATCAACCCTTCAGCGTGCTCCCGCAGGTTCTGGCATCGGGCGATGTTCTGGTGGCGGTACTGGAGGAGGACGCCGGTGTTTTTTCCGTTCCCAGCAAAGTGCTCACTTATCTTTGCGCCGCGCGCCCGCTGCTGCTCGCCGTGCCTGCCGTGAACCTTGCGGCGCGGATCATTCAGGAGAACCAGGCGGGATTAACTGTGCCGCCCTCCGGCACGGAGGAGTTTCTCCACGCGGCCCGGCGCCTCATGACTGATCAGCAAACCGCCAGGGAGATGGCATCCCGCGCCCGCGATTATGCCGAACAGCAGTTCAACATCACCACGATTGGAGACCGGTTCGAAAAATTGCTGACGACCACACTGTCCGCGTGAACTCCTCTTTCAGACGACAGCCGGTTGAGCCAGTTCCGTTTCCTCCGTGGCGGAGGACTTTGCCTTCCGGAAATTCCGGATTTTCTCCAGATACAGGTAAATCACCGGCGTGATATAGAGTGTCAGCAACTGCGAAACCAGCAGACCGCCCACGATGGCAATGCCCAGCGGCTTCCGGGAGTCCGAGCCCGCGCCTATCCCCAGAGCGATCGGCAGCGTGCCCATGATGGCCGCCATGGTGGTCATCATGATAGGCCGGAAGCGAACAACACACGCTTCGAGAATTGCTTCGGCCGGCGGCTTGTTTTCCGTGCGCTGTGCTTCGAGCGCGAAGTCGATCATCATGATCGCATTCTTCTTCACGATGCCGATGAGAAGGAGAATGCCGACGAATCCATAGACATTCACTTCATAACCGAACAGCTTGAGGGCGATGAGTGCTCCGAAGCCGGCGGCGGGAAGTCCTGACAAAATCGTGATGGGGTGAATGAAGCTCTCGTAAAGAATGCCCAGCACAAGATAGATGACGAGCACGGCCATGAGCAGGAGCAGGCCGAGACCTTCGAGCGACGTCTGAAACGCCTGCGCCGTTCCCTGAAAGGCGGTGGTGATGGACTCGGGAAGATCAGGCTTTACCGCCTCTTCGATGCGCGGAATGGCTTCGCTCAGCGAAAGTCCCGGCTCCAGGTTGAATGACAGCATAACCGCCGGAAGCTGACCAAGATGCTGCACCGTGAGCGGCCCGGCATTGTGTCCGGTTTTGGTTACGGCGCTCAGCGGCACCAGGCTGCCCGTGGAAGAGCGGATGTAGAGAATATTCAGATCCACCGAGCCGCGCTGAAATTCGGGCAGCAGTTCCACGATCACCTGATACTGATTCGTGGGCGTATAGATGGTGGAGATTTGCCGCGAACTGTAGGCGTTGGCCAGGGCGGTTTCGATTTGCGCGGCTGTTACATTCAGGGCAGACGCCTTGTCGCGGTCGATGGTGACAACCACCTGCGGATTGGTGATTTGAAGATCGCTCGTGACATCCATGAGACCCGGCAGCGCACGCATCTTCGCCTCTGCTTTGGGCGCCGCGGCGTAGAGTTCCTCGAGATTGGAGCCGGAGAGCGTGAACTGATACTGGCTTTTTGTCAGGGTGCCGCCAAGGCGGATCATGGGAATGACCTGAGGGAACACTCGAAGGCCCGGGATTTTGGCAAATTTGGGGCGCAGTGACGCGATGATCTCATCCGCGGAGGGACGTTTATTTCGCGGGATCAGATTGAAGAACAACCGCCCGGTATTGCCCGTGGCGTTAGGGCCACCGACACCGATGGAGGACATATAGCCGGTGATGTAGGGATTATCCTTCAGCACATCCGCGGCCTGCTGCTGAAGTTCGCCCATCTTTTCGTAGGAGACACCCTGGGCGGCTTCCGTTATGGCAAAAATCTGTCCTGTGTCGTCGTTGGGAATGAAGCCCTTGGGCATGGTCCAGAACAGCCACGCCGTGCCCGCGATGCTCGCGAGGGCCACCAGCAGCACGAGGATACGGTGGCGCATCGCGCGCCGCAGCGTGCCCGCGTAGAAACCCTTCAGACCTTCGAAGGCACTCTCCGTGATACGATAAAAACGGCCGGGCGCATGATTCGAGTGAGCCTTGAGAAAGCGCGAACACAGCATCGGCGTCAGCGACAGTGACACAAAACCGGAAACGAGAATAGCCACGGCGATCACGACCGCGAATTCATTGAGCAGCCGCCCGAGGATGCCGCCCATGAAGAGCACCGGCAGGAACACAGCGACTAGGGACACCGTCATACTGATGATGGTAAATCCTATCTCCTTTGCGCCTCTCAGCGCCGCCTGCATGGGTGTCTCACCTGCCTCGATATGCCGCACGATGTTCTCCAGCACCACGATGGCGTCATCCACCACGAATCCCACCGCCAGCGTGAGAGCGAGGAGCGAGAAGTTATCCACGCTGTAGCCGAGCAGATGCATCACCATGAACGTGCCGATTACCGACAACGGCATGGCCACTGACGGAATCATGGTGGCCCTGACGTTTCGGAGAAACAGAAAGATCACCGCGACCACCAGCACGATCGAAACCACCAGCGTGAATTCCACTTCGTGCACCGACTGACGAATCGTAAGAGACTTGTCCGACAAAACCTCCACCTTCACGGCGGGCGGAAGCTGCGCTTCGAATGACGGGAGCAGCTTTTTGACACCGTCCACCACCGCAACCGTATTCGTTCCCGGCTGCTTCTGGATGGCGAGCACAATACCGCGTGTCAGGCCGTACCAGCTTGCGATGCGCGTGTTTTCCACGCTGTCGAGGACGTCTCCCAGTTGTTCAAGGCGGATAGGCGCTCCATTGCGATAGGCGACGATCAGCCTGCGGAATGCGTCGGCGTCCGTCAGTTGGCCGTTGGTCTGCACTGTCTCCGCAATGTTAGGCCCTTGAAGCGTGCCGGTGGGAAGATTTACGTTCCCCGTATTCATGGCGTTCACCACTTCATCCAGCCCCAGGCCATGGCTGGCCAAAGCACGCGGATCAAGCTGCGCGCGCACGGCGTACTTCTGCGGTCCGAAGATGCTCACCTGCGCCACGCCCGGCACCGTGGAAATGCGCTGCGCGATCATCGTGTCCGCGAACTCGTTGACGTCGGAGAGTTGCATTGTCTCGCTGATGACCGCGAGATAAAGAATGGGCGAATCCGCCGGATTGACCTTCTTGAACGTGGGCGGGCTCGGCATGTCCTGCGGCAACAGCCGCTGGGCGGCGGTGATCGCGGACTGCACGTCGAGAGCCGCGGCATCCAGATTCCGCTCCAGCGTGAACTGGATGGTAATGTTAGTAACTCCCAGCGCCGAAGACGACGTCATGGAATCGATGCCCGCGATGGTGGTGAACTGCCGCTCCAGCACGGTAGCCACAGACGCGGCCATCGTTTCCGGACTGGCTCCTGGAAGATTCGCGGTGACCTGAAGCGTTGGAAAATCGACGTTAGGAAGATCCGAAACGGGAAGTTTCTGAAAGGCGAAGAGTCCGAAACCCATAATGGCCAGCATGACCAGCGTGGTCATCACAGGCCGTTTGATGAAGAGGGCGGTGAAGTTCATCCTCCATCTCCTTTCTGTGCGGCGGGTTTTCCAGCCGGGGTTCCTGACGCGGGCGCAGCCGGAGAAGGGGCGGCGGGAGGAGCGGGCTGGGCAGGCGGTGACACCGCGGCAGGTTGTGCGACAACTTTTGATCCGGGGAACAGCCGCGACTGACCATTGGTAACCACTTTCTCTCCCGGATTGATTCCTTTCGTGATCACACTTTCTTCACCAGCAGTGCGAGCCACTGTCACTGCCCTCGTCTCCACTGTTTGGTCCTCCTTGACCACAAAAACCTGAGTTCCCTTTTGGCTGATCGTGACCGCCGACGACGGAATCACCGTGGCATCGTGCGTGGTGGCAAGCCGGAGTGAAACATCGACGAAAGCACCGGGCCAGAGCGTGCGGTCCGCATTCGGAAACGTGGCCTTCAGCATGATCGTGCCGGTGGTAGTGTCCACGGTGTTTGCGATGAAGGTAACGGTGCCCTCCCCAAGGAGATGACCGTTCTCAGCGTCGCTGGCAGTAACCGTTAGTGTTGACTTCCCCTCCCCGCCCTCCATGCCTTTGCGGATGGCAGCAAGGTGCTTCTCCGGAAGAGCGAAGGTAACGTAGATGGGAGCGATCTGCACCAGCGTGGTCAGGGGAAGATCATCACCGGCTTTGATAAGATTGCCCGGGCGCAAGCGAATGCTGCCGGTGCGGCCATCCATGGGCGCTTCGATCGTGGTGTAGCCGAGCTGGGTTTCCGCGATGAGGACGAGCGCTTCATCCGCCTTGACAGTGGCGGCGCTCGACGCGGCAAGCGCCCGCGCACGCTCCAGTTCCTCCTTTACCCCTGACTTCTTTAGGTCGAGATCCTCCTGACGCTTCAAATTGAGCTGCGCGCTGGAGGCCTGCGCACGATCCCTGTCCAGGTTGGCATTGGCCTGCGCCAACTGAGTGGCAAACAGTCTCGGCTGGATGGTAAAAAGGAGATCGCCCTTCTTCACGTCCTGACCTTCTTTAAAGCTGACATCGATCAATTCGCCGCCCACCTGAGCTTTGATGGCGACACTGGCGATCGGCTCGGCATTGCCGAAGGTGCGGGCCTCCAGCGGCACATCCTTGCGCACGGCGGCGGCGATATTTACGGGCACCGGAGGCACAGGGCCTCCGGGTTTACCGGCGGCGGGCGCATCCTTGTTGCCAGGACAGGCCGTCAACAAAACGACGGCTCCAAGAGCAGCGAAGATTCGAATAGGGATCTGCGGGGGCATGATGGGAACGAATAAAGGTTTTGCGGTCGGGTGTTGTTACCACCCTCCCCCGATAGCCTTGATAAGCTGCACGGCGGTTAAATAGCGCTGGCCGGCAATCTGACGCGCGAGTTGAAGAGACTGCAGCCGGGTGCGGTCGGCATCCACGACTTCCAAAAACGAAACGAGTCCCGCCTGATACCGGTCCGTCGAGAGTCTTGCCGCCTTCTGAGAGGCCGCGACTGCCCGTTCCTGGACGCTTGCCTGCTCCGCCAGAAGGCGGAGACCGGAGAGGCTGTTTTCCACTTCCTGGAATGCGCGCAGCACCGTGCTTTGGTAGTTCGCAGTCGTCTCTTCATACTCCAGTTTCTTTCCCTTGTAGTTGGTCCGGTTCACCAATTGCTCGAAAATGGGAACATTGATCAACGAACCCAGCGACCAGGTTCTGCTCCCGGATTCAAAGAGATTTTTTGTCTGTGAAGATTCCAGCCCGACTCCGCCCAGCAGTCGGATGGAAGGGAAAAACGCTGCTTTGGCAACGCCGATCCGCGCATTGGCGGCGGCCATGCGACGCTCCGCCTCCGCAATGTCAGGGCGCCGCTGCAACAAATCCGCCGGAATACCCGAAGGAATGCCAGGAGGCGCGCCGACCAGCGCCTTCACGGTTAAATCAAAAGACGAAGCGGGACGTCCTGCCAGCGTCGCGATGGCATTGACGAGTTCGATCCGGCGGCGTTTCATGCCAGTCAATTCGCTTTGGGAGCCGGTGAGTTCCGTTTCCGCGCGCGATACATCCAGTTCGCTGGTGGCTCCGCCCTCGAAACGATTGCGCAGGAGAGTGAGCGCTTTCTGCCGAAGTTCCACGGTGCCCTGAAGAATCTCAATCTCGGCCTGCACCGAGCGCAAAGTGAAATACGTTTGGGCCAGGTCTGCCTGCAATGTGAGTCTAACCGTTTCTCCCAGCGCCGCCGCGGCATCGGCATCCGCGCGCGCCGCTTCGATACCCCGCCGCACCTTGCCCCAGAAGTCAATTTCATAACCTGCATCCAGCGGAAGATTGAAAGTGTTGCGCGTGCCTTCAAACGCCCGTGTATCATCGTTTGAGCGCCGCACATTTTCGGATTCCCCCTCCCGGGTGGCCGAGGGGTTGAATGACAAGGTGGGCAGCAGTTGCGCCGTGGAACCCCGGGCGATATTGCGAGCCTGCTCGACGCGGAGCATTGCTGCGCGGAGGCCGGGATTGTCCGCCGCCGCCTGGCCTTGGAGACGATTCAGCGTCGAGTCTCCAAAGATTGTCCACCACGATCCCCGCGGCAGATGGTCCGCCGGACGGGCGAATTTCCAAACGCCGCTCTCCTTGAAATGGGAAGGCGTTTCCACGTCGATGCGCTTGTAATCCGGGCCCATGGGCGCGCAGCCCGCCATCAGAATTGCGGCTGGAAATATCAGGCGGGCAAACTTCATGCGGCTCCTTTCATAAAGAACTCCGTGACGAAAGCTGCGTACTTGGTCAGCCGTCCAACACATCCGCTGCGCAGCCAGTCTCTGGTAAACTGGAACACCAGTCCGCGCAGCGCCACCGCGCGCAGGCGCGGCTCGCCCGGAGCCAGTTCCTTCGCGCGCTGGGCGGCTCGAATCCAACGGGTGAGGTGGTCCGTGCCCGCCTGGATCTCCTGGAGGACTCCCTTCGACTGGGAAACGCCCCGGCACATATCCATGCGCGCTCTCACAAATATTTCAAAGAAGCCCCGGTGCTCCTCAAAGTGCAGCAGCATCGCCCGCACCACCGCGCGCACGCCCTCGGCAAACGGCCTGTCCGGTTTCGTCTGCGCTGCGACAGCGCTGTTCAACAGACGCACCTTGTTGCACCACAATTCCTGAAACAGCGCCTCTTTGTTGGGAAAGTAAAGATAGACCGTGCCTGCCGCCAGTCCGGCCTCCCGGGCGATCCCATCGATCGAAGCCTCCGTAAATCCCTGCCGGACAATAACCTGCTCCGCGGCTGCCATGATGGCGGCGCGGCGCTCCTGTTTTTCCCGCTCCCGGCGCAAGACGGAGCCCGAAACTGAATGAACGTTCATTTCCTGAACATACGTTCAATTTTGTAACCTTTTCCGGAGAATTTTACGCACCCGCGGGGCCGGGTTCCGTCCGATGCAAGGGAGCGGCCAAAGCGTTGAAAGCGGAAGACTTTAAGGGATAAATACCAGTCCCGTGAGCAAATGAGCGTTGACCTGGCAGAACCGAGGCGTGTTACACCAGGAGCCTCGCTCCCCCGCGCGTCCCGATGGACGCGTCCAGGTTTCAGAATAACGTTCAGTCAGACAGCCCGTAGCTCACCAGCTGTACGCTTCCCGAACCGTAATAGGCCGACAACTCGGCGCCAACGCCCGCGATCGGAATATCCACGACATTCACGGAAAGGTTGTAATCTTTTTCCTTTGGAAAAAGTCCGAGCGCACCCAGCCCGTTTTTGACTTCGTTCACGATCTGCGCCCGCCGGGCGAGGTGGAATACACTCTTGTTGATCAATGATCTGGCGTTGCCTCCGTACTTAATCGCTTCAACCAGCGGTCCGGCCTTCGCCGCCACCTTCATCAGCGAGCCCCACTTCGCCCCCACGGCCAGTTGGAAGTCGTAGCCGCCCACCGGCCAGCCCTTCATATTGTTAGGATCATAACAGTTGCCGATTCCCGCCACCACCAGTCCGCCGGAGGCTCCGAGGCCAGGCCCCACCCGTCCTGCAGTAACGTTCAGAATCATCCAGTCGCGGTAATCATCCAGCGAGATGCAGAAGAGCAGAGTGGATTCAACTCCGCCGAGGACGATGTGCCCTCCGCCCTTCACGCCGACACCCACCCAGTTTCCGGTGCCGTGGCTCTTCATGGGATCGTCCACCGGGCCAGGCATGGGCATCGGAGGATTGCGCACCGGATCACCCTTCACCGGCCCGGCTTTTTCCAATGGACGGTAAATGATGCCCGGCTCGGCCGCGCTGCTGAAGCACCAGTTTTTCCGGTCGGCGGTCGGAAGCACGCAGCCCACGTACTCTCCGAGATAGTAGTTCACCTCTTTCGGATCATAGGTGCGGAAGTTGAAATAAATCAGCGACCACACGTCCAGGCCCCACTCAGCGGCGAGGCTCACCCAACTGTCTCCGTCCTTCACCCGGTAGGAAGCCCCTTTCGCCGGCGGGGCCTTCCCCACTTCCTTGGCCGGTTTTGAGACACACCATGACTTGAGCGTTGGTTTAACGTATTTTCCCATGCGGACAAAAATGAATTCACCGCGCGGAGGAACAACCTCTTTTGCCTACGGTGAATTCCTACCTTCGGATCATGCGGCCTGCATTTCCGGCATCGCTTGCATGGCGGGCAGCCGCAAACCGAAACAGGACCCTCTTCCCAGTTTGCTCCTGCAAAAGACTTCACCATGCATCCCGTGCGCCATGCGCTGCACAATCCACAGACCCAGTCCGTTTGAACTTTCCCCGCCGGTCGGGAGCGGTGTCAGGCGTGTAAACTTTTTGAAGAGCTTCGTTTGATCCTCATCACTCAAGCCAGGCCCCTGATCGATAATCTCAAACGTCACGGCATCCGGTTCTGGCACCACCGCGCATTGGATCGTCGTATGAGGCGGCGAGTATTTGAGCGCGTTGGAGACGAGATTGTCGAGAATCTGCCGGACCGCCGTGGAGTCCGCTGTGGCCACCGCCGCGCCGTCGCAATGCAGCTCCAGTTTGATGTCCTTTTGCTCGGCCCGCAGGCGATAGTCGCTCACCACTTCGTCCATCATTGCCGGGGCATCACACGGCCCCAGTTTGTAGGACATGCGTCCCTCCTCGATTTTGCGGACGTCCAGGAGATTCGAAATGATGTCGAGCATCCGCTCCGTTTGCCGCCGGATAATGGCCGCGGTTTCCAGCACCTTCTTTGGCGAGTCCAATCCAAAGATCTCCACCATCTGCGCGTGACCGGAAATGGCGCACAGCGGGTTCTTCAAGTCATGCGCCGCAATGTTCATGAACTCATCCTTTTCACGGTTGAGCCGGCTCAAGCGCATGTTGGCTTCTGTCAGGCGATCCAGCGCCTCCTCAGTCTGTAAAACAGCGCGCGCCCGCGTCCGCTCGAATATCACCCCGAGAAGGCACATGAATGCCACCAGCCCGGCATAACCCGCGGCACTCACCAGCGAATCCGACCAGACCGGATAGAGCTTGGGACTTTTGATGCCGTTCACGTCGCTGATGCCAAAGCCAAGGACGATCAAAAAACAGACCGACGACCAAATTAGCGCGCCCTTCAATTCCACGAGCAGCAGGGCGCACAGCGGGATCGCCGCCAGCCATGCCACCGCGTGCCCGTGCAGCCCTCCCTCAATGACGCACAGGGCCGTGAATCCACCCACCAGCACCGCGGCAAAAAAGTGGCCCGTCGCGGGCAGGGCTTTGCCGTGCTTCACCATCCATGGCACCTGCGCAAACAGGACGCTGCAAAGCACGATGATCAGCGCGCCCCACGGATGGCCGATGATAAGGTAAAACGAGGCGTAGATGGTCCCAAAGATGGCCCCCAGCCACCCAAAGCGGATCTGCAACCGGGCCCGCCGCAGATCCTCCGCCTCATCGTGCATCGACTCCGGGACAAATGAATCCCAGAGACAGCTTCCCGCTTTCTTCGGAACCAATGAAAAAATGGCCCTCAGACGTGACATAACCTGAGCATGGGTTCAAAATCGATACCCTGCTGTAACAGAAAACCAGTGCGCTGACAACTCGACACGACTAAAATCGTACTCCGTCCCGGCAATCCCGTCCGCGCCGGCATTCTGACTCGCGGGAAGATCATACTGCCACGCAAAATCCACCGTCCACTGACCCCTGTGCCAGCCAAGACCGGCGCTCACGGAATGCTCGGAAATGGCCGCAGTCAAAGGCAGCACCGTGGAATTTGGAACCGGACTTTCCCCATAGGAATAACCCGCCCGCAAAGTCACGTTTTCCGATACATCGTACTCCGCTCCCAGCCGGAAAACGAAGCGGTCCTTCCAGTCCAGAGGAATGGTGTCCACGAGAACATCACTTCCGAGGATGCCGTTGATGGTGGTGTTGTTGCCATTGCTCAGGCTCACCGTCAGATCGTCGTAGGCGTCCGCCCAGTTCACCCATTCCGCCTGGCCGAAGAGCCTCCACTGTTTTACAGGAGTGACGGCCACGCCAAGACTCACCCGTTGCGGCAGCTCGGTGTGAACATCGGCATCATAAATGAAGCGGCCATCCGGAGACGGAACTCCCAGAGCCGCCAATTGCGCGGTAATATCCCCGTGCGCCGTGCCATCCGTGTCAAACTTCGTAGGAGATCGATAGCCGAGGCCCACGGTCACCTTATCGTTGACCTTCCATGCGAGGCCCGCGTCTGCGCTCACGCCCCAGCCGGTGGTTCCCAAATCCAGCAACGTCTTCGCTCCGACCAGAGCCGGGTGGCTTTGGAAAATATAGGGAGCATTGAGATGATTTTCGTTGTACTCCGCCCCGACGCTCACACCAAGACTCACCGTATCCGACACGCGCACCCCTGCTCCCAGAGCACCGCGCACATTGAGAATTTCCGAGCGGTGTTTCATCAACCCGTATCCGATCCCTGCTCCATCGAAGCCCAGCGGATCAACGTAACGCCACTTCGCAAGGCGCGAGGAATCGGTGATGATGGAGAATCCCAGTGTCACCGTCTTGCTCACCGGGTGAATGAGGGCGAAATCAGGAATCACCGCATCGGTATCCCGAAGATGGCCTTCGTCCCCCGCCTGCGAAATGTAGTCCCCGTCCGCAAAGACGCCCGTCACACCCAGGATCGCTTCACCCCGCTCAAGGAATCCGAGAATCGCCGGATTGTAGGCCATTGCACCCAGAGCGTCTCCGGTGTCAGCAATTGATGCACCCCCGAGAGACATGCTGCGTGCTCCCACCCCGTTTCGCGCCAAACCATTGGCATTCGCATCAGGCATAAAAACTCCGAAGCCAGCGAACACTCCAATTACCAGCGAAAACCGAGCAGGATTAAGGGATGTAGTAATCATAGGACTCAGATTTGTGATTATTTATAGAAACTACAATTGCTTGGAAAGATGTCAATACTAGTGAATGACCAATGCAATAGGGTCTTTTGCTAATGCATTGCAAATAGATTTGGCGTCCGGGTGTGCGTTTTCCTTCGTGGCATGTTTTTTTCCTTATCCATCCGGAGGGTTTCTTCTTGCCCCTCCAAAGGGCCTGTGGGAAGACCGCGGCCCATGAGCGCCTCAGCCCATATCGATGTGAAGAAAACTGCGGACCTTGCCCGCCTGCGCCTGACCCCGGAAGAGGAAGCGGCGTATAGCGGGCAGCTCGACCGTGTTCTCCACTACATCAGTCAGCTCGACGAAGTGGACACTTCGAATGTGGAACCGGCGGCACACCCGCATGAAGTCTTCGATGTGACACGTCCGGATGAACCGCGGGAGGGTTTTGGCGTGGAGGCGGTTCTCAGCAATGCCCCCCGTCGCAGCGGGGATCAATTCATGGTGCCTAAAGTTGTGGAATAAGCCGCATGTCCGACGCTCTGCATACTCTTACCATTGCGGAACTTCGCACCCGCCTCCTCCGGAAAGAGATCTCCCCGGTCGATATTATTCGCAGTGTGGATGCTGCGGTCACGGCCAAAGACTCCGCCATTGGCGCATGGCTTCACCGGGACACTGAGGCCGCTCTGGCTGCAGCGGAAAATTGCGATGTGAGCGCCCCGCTCGGAGGGATTCCCATTGCTGTCAAAGACGTGCTTAATGTCGCAGGCCAGCCGGCAACGTGCGCTTCGCGCATTCTCTCCGGGTATATATCGCCGTATGACGCCACCTGTATTGCCCGCCTGAAAGCAGCAGGAGCGATCCCATTTGGAAAACTGAACATGGATGAGTTTGCCATGGGCTCTTCGACGGAAAATTCAGCGCTGCAGGTCACGCGGAATCCATGGGACACTACTCGCGTGCCAGGTGGTTCCAGCGGCGGTTCTGCAGCCGCGGTGGCGTCGGAAACGGCCATCGCCGCACTGGGATCGGATACCGGCGGTTCCATTCGTCAGCCTGCGGGTTTTTGCGGAATCGTGGGCCTGAAGCCAGGTTACGGCCGCGTTTCCCGCTACGGGCTCATCGCGTATGCCTCCTCGCTTGATCAGGTCGGCCCTCTAACAAAGAGCGTGGAGGACGCCGCCCTGGTGCTGCAGGCCATCGCCGGATATGATCCTCAGGACTCCACGTCCATGAATGAGCCGGTGCCTGACTATTCTGCTGCGCTGCGTCAGGGGGCGAAAGGCCTGCGCATCGGGCTGCCGAAGGAGTATTTCATTGACGGCATCGATGCCGACGTGCGCGCCGCCGTGGAGCAGGCCGTGCAGGAATTGGCGCGCCAGGGAGCGGAAGTGAAGGAAATTTCCCTTCCTCACACGAAATACGCCATCGCTGCTTATTACATCATCGCCACCGCCGAAGCTTCCGCCAATCTCGCGCGATTCGATGCCGTGCGCTACGGTCACCGCTGCGAATCCCCCGTGGATCTGCGCGATATGTACGACCGTTCCCGTGCCGAGGGATTCGGTCCGGAAGTCAAACGCCGCATCATTCTCGGCACCTATGTGCTCAGCAGCGGCTACTACGATGCCTATTATCTGAAGGCGCAAAAAGTGCGGCGCCTCATCGCCGGAGACTTCCATGCGGCTTTCAAGGAAGTGGACCTTATCGCCAGCCCCGTTTGTCCCACTCCCGCCTTCCGCATCGGTGAGAATGCGAGTGATCCGCTCAAGATGTACCTCGCCGACATCTTCACCATCGCTGCGAATCTTGCGGGCATTTGCGGTATCTCCGTGCCCTGCGGCTTCTCCACTCCGGGGCCGGAAGCCTCCGCCCTGCCCATTGGCCTTCAACTGATGGGCCGCCCGCTCGGGGAAGCCGATCTCCTCCGCGCCGCCGCCGCCTACGAGGGCGCCACCGATTGGCATCTCCGGAAGCCGGCGCTCTAAAGGGGTGAAACGGAGCCTTTGCCGCTCCGGCACACGCGGTTCCGCCACGCAAACTTTCTGACCGCCCTTTGACACTGCGCCCGGGCCGTGCCATGACGGTAAAATTTTGCCCTTCACCCCAGAATGCCCAAAGACACCAGTATCCGGAAAATTCTCGTCATTGGCTCCGGCCCCATTGTAATCGGCCAGGGCTGCGAATTTGACTATTCCGGAGTGCAGGCCTGCAAGGCGCTCAAAGAGGAAGGCTACACCGTGGTGCTCATCAACTCCAATCCGGCGACGATCATGACGGACCCGGAGTTCGCGCACCGGACCTACATCGAGCCGATCACTCCCGATGTCGTGGAGAAGATCATCGAGAAGGAGAAACCGGACGCTCTTCTCCCAACGCTCGGCGGACAGACGGCATTGAATACATCCATGGCACTATGGCGGAGCGGCGTGCTGCAACAGCACAATGTGCGGATGATCGGTGCGAAGGCGGATGCCATTGAGAAGGGCGAGGACCGGCTGCTGTTCAAAGAGGCGATGCTCAAGATTGGACTGGATATGCCAAAGAGCGGGATTGCGCATACCATGGAGGAAGGGAAACGTGTAGCGGACGATATTGGCACATTCCCGCTCATTATCCGTCCGGCTTATACCCTGGGCGGAACCGGTGGCGGCATCGCTTATAACCGGGAGGAGTTTGAAACCATCGTCGCCCGCGGGCTCGATTTGTCTCCTGTCAGTGAAGTGCTGATCGAAGAATCCCTGTTAGGCTGGAAGGAATTCGAAATGGAGGTCATGCGCGACAAGGCCGACAACTGCGTGGTCATTTGCTCCATCGAAAACCTCGACCCCATGGGCGTGCACACGGGCGACTCCATCACCGTTGCACCCACGCAGACCCTGACAGATCGCGAATACCAAATCATGCGCGATGCGTCGTTCGCGGTGATTCGCGAGATCGGGGTGGAGACTGGCGGCTCGAATATCCAGTTCGCTACGCATCCGGACACGGGCCGGATGATCGTCATTGAGATGAACCCGCGCGTGAGCCGCAGTTCGGCGCTGGCGTCCAAAGCGACGGGTTTTCCGATTGCGAAGATCGCAGCGAAGCTGGCCGTGGGCTACACGCTCGACGAATTGAAGAATGACATTACACGGGAGACGCCGGCGAGTTTCGAGCCCACCATCGACTACTGCGTGGTGAAAGTCCCGCGCTTCACCTTTGAAAAGTTCCCCGCCGCCGACGGCACCCTAACGACTCAGATGAAGTCGGTGGGTGAGGCGATGGCGATTGGCCGGACGTTTAAGGAGAGCATGCAGAAGGCGCTGCGGAGTTTGGAGACGGGGCGCGCGGGATTTGGCGCGGATGGGAAGGACCCGGTGAATCCTCCGCGGGAGGAAATTGTCAGGAAACTCAGTGTGCCCAACGCCGAGCGCATCTTCTGGCTGGGTATTGCCTTCCGCGAAGGTTTCGGCGTAGAGGAGATATTTGAGCTGACGAAGATTGACCGGTGGTTTCTGAGGAATTTGGAGGAAATTGTGGAGGAAGAGAACAAGATTCTCGACTGGGACATTAAGCCAGACCCTTCTGGACTAATACATGCGCGGGCATGGGTGCGTGAAATTTTCAGCGGCTCGGAAATGCCCGATGCGTCAAAAAAGTGGGATGGTGTGGACCCACCTGGCGGCAAGGTCATTAGCACGTTACGCCATGGATTGCTCCAGGCGAAGCGGAAGGGATTCTCGGATGCCCAACTCGCATACATGCTTGGCAGAACACAAGCTGAGGTGCGCAGGGTGCGAAAATGGCTCGGCATCATCCCCACTTACCGCCTCGTGGATACCTGCGCGGCGGAGTTCGAGGCCTACACACCTTACTACTACTCGACCTACGGCGAGGAGAATGAGACGCGGCCTTCAGCGAAGCGGAAGGTGATGATCCTCGGCGGCGGGCCTAACCGGATTGGTCAGGGTATCGAGTTCGATTACTGCTGTGTGCACGCCGCCTTTGCTCTGAAGGAGATGGGATTTGAAACCATCATGGTGAACTCAAATCCGGAGACGGTTTCCACGGACTACGACACGAGTGATCGACTCTACTTCGAGCCGCTTACGTTCGAGGACGTGATGAACATCTACGAGAACGAGCAGTGCTGGGGACTCATCGTGCAACTCGGCGGGCAGACGCCGCTGAATCTAGCGGCCAAACTGGAGGAGGCGGGGTGCAATATCATTGGGACTTCGCCGAAGAGCATCGAACTGGCGGAGGACCGGAAGTTCTTCGCCAGGCTCCTCGACGACCTTAAGCTCAATCAGGCCCCCAGCGGCACAGCGGTGACGGAGGATGAAGCCGTCGCCATCGCGCAGCGCGTTTCCTATCCTGTATTGGTGCGTCCGAGTTTTGTCCTCGGCGGACGCGCCATGCAAATCGTCTATAACGACGACGAGATTCGCCACTACATGCGCTACGCCGTGCAGGCGAGCCCGGACCGGCCCGTGCTGGTGGATCGGTTTCTGGAGGATGCCGCAGAGGTGGACGTGGACGTAATCTCCGACGGCGAGACCACCGTCGTCGGTGCCATCATGGAGCACATCGAACAGGCGGGCGTGCACAGCGGCGACAGCGCCTGCGTCATCCCCGCATTCGGTCTTAGCGAGCCTATCAAAACTGAAATCATGCGTGCCGCCAAAGAACTGGCGAAGGCGCTGAAGGTTATCGGCCTCATGAACATCCAGTTCGCCGTGAAGGATGAAGTCCTCTACGTCATCGAGGTGAATCCCCGCGCGAGCCGCACCGTTCCGTTTGTCTCCAAAGCCATCGGTCACCCGCTGGCCAAATACGCCGCCAAGATCATGGCCAGCAATGGCCTGAAAAAGCAGGGGCTGACCGACATGAAGACCGAGTCCCTCCAATCACTCGGTTTCACAAAAGAAATCATCCCCACCCACTACAACGTCAAAGAAGCCGTCTTCCCCTTCGCCAAATTCCCCGGCATCGATATCGCCCTCGGCCCGGAAATGAAGAGCACCGGCGAAGTCATGGGCATTGATCCGGACCACGCCATGGCTTTTGCCAAAAGCCAAATGGCAGCGGGCAACAGTCTCCCGCTCAAAGGCCGCATCTTCATCAGCGTCTCCGACCGCCAAAAGAACCGCATCGGAGCCATCGCCAAAGAATACCACGAACTCGGCTTCACCCTCGTCGCCACCGAAGGCACCCGCAAAGCCATCCTCGAAACCGGCACCCCCTGTGAACTCGTTCACAAGATTGCCGAAGGCCGCCGCCCTAACATCCTCGACATGATGAAAAACGGCGAGATCGCCATGATCATCAACACCCCCAGTGAGCAAATCACCCGCAAAGACGAGGTGATCATCCGCTCCACCAGCGTCAGCACCCGCACCCCCATCCAAACCACCCTCCGCGGCGCCCGCGCCGCCGCCCATGCCATCGGCTCACTGCAAAAGAACAAACTGGAAGTGAGGCCTCTCCAGGAGTATCATTCATAACTGGGACCATCGCTGTCGTACACGGCCCAGACTACTTCAATCGCCAACGCCATGAGAATCGAATGGATCGAAGTCGAGAACTTCAAGGGATTCGACAGGCGGGAGTTTGAATTTGACGAACACTTCACGCTTATCGTTGGCGAAAACGGAAGCGGGAAGTCGAGCCTGTGGCATATCGTTGCCATTTTTATGGAGGCGTGGGCCCATCATTCTGGTATCAGTCGTGACTTTGATGTCGAAGCATACCGGAAGCACCTGCGCGTTATCACGACGACGCTCGAATCGGGTTCTGTTTCCGAATACTCGCTCCCATTGAACCTCCGGTTTAGAACAAATGTTCTCGGTCAGAAGTGCGCGTTTCACGGAAGCATAACCGACGCGGATGCGCCTCAGCAGGTTTTCGAGGATATCAGTTCCCAACTTAGTTCGGTAGCTCTGGAACACATTAACGACAATCTTCGTTTTCAATACGTTCTACCCGTTGTGGCAGGATTTCCTGCGGCCCGTTCATTTAAACAGGGAAAGCCCGACTGGAGGAATATCATGGCGGCCAGCCCGTTTCGGAAGGATGGCTACGAAGATTGGGATCAGGCAAACGATTCAGCTTCAAGTCTCATTGAATGGATGGGAAGGCAGGAGGCTATTTCTGCCGAGGATCGGACAGATACAAAAGTGTACACGTCTGTAAAAAGGGCTATCACATCTTCACTTCCGGGAGCAGTCAGAGTATGGTTTTCAGCGAGAGCCGGCGAACCCGTTATTGAGTGGAACACAGGTTTGGTTATCGGGTTTTCAAAACTGTCGGATGGACAACGATCTATCGTCAGCATGATCGGAGATATAGCACGCCGGACTGCACTCCTAAACCCTCACCTCGATGATCCAGTGGATCAAACTCCTGGCATCGTATTCATCGACGAGATCGATCTGCATCTCCACCCGCGCTGGCAACGCCGCATCATGGAAGACTTGCGAAGGGTATTCCCAAAGATTCAGTTTATTGCCACGACGCATTCGCCCGTCATCATCAGCGCGGCGAAGGATGCAAAGGTCATCCACCTTGACGCGAATGGTTCTCACGAACTCGGGCAAGCTTACGGCCTGGATGTGGGGTGGGTGGTTGATGAGGTGATGGGGGGTGAATCCCGTCCGGCGGAGATCAGCGCATTGATTCGACAAGCGGACGACTGCATTGGAGAGGGCAAACTTGATGAGGCGCGTGCCGTGGTAAAACGCCTCCGGGATGAACTGAATGGTCCGGACCTAGAAGTGATTCGCCTGGACTCCACCATCGAAAACCTGGAAGCCCTCGCAAATGCGGAGGATTGAGAAACTGCCAGAGCCCGCTGAGTTAACAGCCTGGCGGGCGGCAAATCAGGGATTGCCGAACTTCGGATATGCGGCCCTGACAAAAGAGGTGGCTGCGGTAGTGAAAGTGCAGTTGCTCAAGGAACAGGGATGGTTGTGCGCATACACCGGCCTCCGAATCGATGGAGATTCTTCTCACATTGAACATCTTCTTCCACAGCAGCGGTGTAAAGAGTCCGGACAAATACACCTGACAATTTCCTATTCAAATATTGTGGCTTGTTATCCCGCGCCAAATTGTTCCTCTCCTGTGGGCTTTGGCGCAATCCATAAGGGCAACTGGCCGCGAACCGAAGAGTGGCATCTCTTCGTCTCACCTTTAAGTGAGAATTGTGAATCCAGATTCCACTTTGACCGGCACGGGTCCATCACACCCGCAGCGAGCGTGGATCAGGCTGCCAACGAGACGATCAATCGTCTTCGCCTTGACCACCCCGCACTTACCCGTTTTCGGAGACAAGCGATGCTGGTGGTCGACGGGTTGGATCTGAAGCAGGCACGGGTACGATTGCGGATGCTTCAAACTCAGAAAACCGGAAAACTCGATCAATTCTGCTTCGCAATTAAACCTGCTTTGGAGAGGCACATCCGAAGACTGGAAGCCATCATCAAGTCCCGAAGAAAGAATTGATAGCAGTCCTCCGTCGCTTCCCTGCGAATTCTTCCCGCAGATTAAATCGCATCCCCGCGCGGAGCCCTCCTCATTCCCAGCCATTTCGACAGCGAGAGACGATTTTCCGAAATGGCCTCGATAACTTTGCGGGCCATGCCGCGCCATCCAGGTTTGCTCAAGTCGATCGCGATGCTGCGCCAGTGGGCGGTGGCCCAAAGGAGCGTAATCCAGGCAGCGTCGCCCTGGTAGATTTCCCCGCCATCACTCAGGACAACGATTTCACGGTCGGGGTTCAGATTGGGGAGTTCCGGGCAAAGCTGGCGGGCTTCTTCGCTTTGATAGGGGAGGAAGTGAATGGGGACCAGTTGCGGCTGATTGCTCAGCCAGTTGCGACCGGCTGAGCAAAGGCCGCATTCGCCGTCGTAGAAAGCGTAGAGTGTGTTCATGCATTTCAATCAGTTGGCGGGTTCACGATCCGGTTGGGCCGGCGGTTCACATTTTGGGCGGCGGCGGAGGGATACTGGCTGAGGCGGCGGTCCGGCCCGGCGGGGTAGTGAGTGAGTTAGGCCGCACGGGCGGCATCATCAGTTTGCGGTCCTCCGAGTTCCGCCGGAGGCGATTGAAGATGAAGAGATTCATGAAGTGCATCCCTCCCAGCACCAGCAGCACGATTCCGAGTTTGCTGCCGAGCCCTTCGAATACCTCCTGTCCGTTTTCGACCGCTTTGGTCAACTTCAGGTAAAGGCAGACGAATCCGAGGTTCACGAGATAAAATCCCACAACCAGCAAATGATTGATGCTGTCCGCCAGCGCGTCGTCTCCATGGAAACTGTCCACCAGAAAGACCCGTCCGTTTTTGTGAAGCGTGCGCGCCACCCAGACGGTGAGCAATACACTCAGGCCGATGTAGATACTGTAGGTGAGGATCATGTAGTTCATGGCTTTGACTTGGTTGTTTCTGCGTCCGGATAGCGTTGCTTTCCTTCTGCAATTTCAGTCTAAACAGAAATAACAGAACGTCAACTCTTAGTTTCTGTCAGGACAGAAATTAAAGAACCCGGCGGCACGCCCCTCCCACGGGGAAATCCTTACTGCTCGCCGTCACGGGAGGTGAAAAGCTGCGGCCATTTGTCCCGCCATTCCACCGGCAGGCGCAGGGGTTTTGCTTTAGGCATCTCCACAAGCGCAAGGGCCTGAAGACAGGTGAGAAGCAGCATTTCATCGCTGGCGCGAACCACTTCGAACCGGCACCAGAAACGCGCGCGTTCCAATTTCTCCAACCGGCCCCGGATAAGCAGCACGTCACCGAATTTGGCAGGGCGCCGGTAGTCAACCTCCGTGCGCACGACGACGGGAAACTGCTGCACCGCCATCATGCCTGGGATGTCCATTCCCAGCCGCGCGGCGAGCCGTGTGCGGCAGGTTTCGATGAAACGAAGATACGCAATGTTATGCACCACACCGCCGGCGTCGGTGTCGAAAAACATCACCTCTTCAGTCGTTTCCAGGCTGGGCACATCCTGAGGGCTCATGGCTCGGACCGGCGGGTGACGAGAACAGCCAGCGCCAACAGAAGGCCGGCAATGCCTGCGCCGATGGGGATCACATCTCCGTGCGTCGCATAAAACGTAATGCCGCCGGGGAACAACGGAACGGAGGCATACAGCACGCCGCGCGTAAACGGTTTCATTTCGGACGTCATGCGGCCTTCGGTATCGATCACACACGTTACGCCCGTGTTTGCCGAGCGCACCATGGGGCGCTGCAGTTCCACACAGCGCCACCGTGCATTGAGCGCATGAATGGCGGACTCGGGACTTTCGTGGAACCAGTTGTCATTCGTGACATTCACAAGAATCTGCGGCACGTCCCGTACAAACCGCCGGGCCAGATCAGCGATGGTATCCTCGAAGCATACGAGCGGCACCACCTCCGGCTTCAAGCCGTCCATTTTCAAGGGCTCCAGAGATTTGCCAGGAGTGAAATCGGTCGGAATCAAATGACCCAGCATGTCCTCGAGGAACGGCAGTTGTTTACGCAGCGGAATATACTCGCCGAAGGGCACGAGATGGACTTTTCCGTGGATCACAAAATTCACCCGGTCCTCCCGCAGCATCGCCACACAGTTGGACAGGTCCCAACTGTTGGTGCCGGCATCATCCGCAGCAATGTCGTCGGCTCCTGTGATGAGCGTGAGGGGACCCATCTTGAGGATCATGTTCAACGGCTCGTCATGCAGGCGCTCATGAAAGAGGAAAGGAATGGCGGACTCCGGCCAGACGATCATCTCAGGCTTGATCCGCGCGCGCTGGTAGCCCTCTACCGTCAGCCTGAGCAGATCGTCGTAACGCGGGCCGTTTTGCATTTCGTCCATCTTGTCTTTCATGGACACGTTTGGCTGCACGAGCATCACCTCCAATTGGCCGGAAGGCTGTGGTGTCTTTTGCCAGGTTACGAGCGTCAGCACCGCCGGGGTGGCCAGAATGATCGCCATGAGCACTGCCCGTCCGCGCGCATTGCGGTGACCGCGCAAGATCCATGAGGCTGCGATGCCGGTCATGAAAAAGAACGTCAGCACCGAGAGTCCAATAACCCCGCAATAAACGGCCAGGGAACGAAGACCCGGCATCTCCACGAGGGGCACAGCCGCTGCGTTCCACGGGAAACCCGTTAACAGCGTGCTCCGGGCCCATTCCAGTCCGCACCACAGCATCGCGAGGGCAAGGCTGGCGACAAAACCCTGCGCCGGGGTTCGGGGTTGGAGCGCTGCGGCGAATCCACTCCAGATCGCCGGATAAAGCGCCAGATACGCGCACAGTGCCAGCATTCCCGGAACACTGACATGTCCCACCCACCATAAGGTCGCAGTGAAAGCCAGAAATCCGGCGAGCCATCCGTGACGGAAACCAAACCAAATACTCCGGCGCTTTTCGCCGCACCAAAGCAACCACAACAGCGGCAGAGCCCACAGCCAGGCCAGCCACCAAAGATTGAAGGGAGGAAACGCTCCCGCAAAGAGCAGGGCGGAAACCACCGGGGCCGTAAATGCTTTGAGCCAGGACATCGTCTCAAAGCGCCTCAGGAGGCGAGTCTCGCCTCGATATCCTTCTGAATCACTTTCCAAAGACTATCAATTCCGTCGCGCACCTCCGATTTGATCTTTGGCAAGTCCGCAGCCGCCAGCTTCTGTCCCGGACCGGGACGCCGGCTCGCAAAGAAGTAGAACTTCACTTTCGGTTCCGTGCCTGACGGACGCACGGCAAAGCGGCGGCCATCCGCGAGATCGAGGAAAAGCATGTTCTCTTTCGGAATGAGATCACCCTCCTCGTCCAGCACGTCTTCTTTGCCGTAGTGAACCATTTTCGCCACAGCAGCGCCATCGAGTTCCCGGGGCGGATTGGCGCTGTAGGAATTCACCAGGCGCTTGATCTTGACCGCGCCGTCTGCGCCGGGAAACTCCGGGGATTCTGTGTGTTCGACAAAGACACCGAATTCGCAGTACACCTCATCCAGCAAATCGGGAATGGTCAGGCCCCGGCCCGCAGCATATGCCGCCAGTTCAGCGAACATCACGACGGCCCCGTTGCCGTCCTTGTCGCGAATCCAGTCAACGCCAAGGTAGCCATAGCTCTCTTCGCCTCCAAAAATGAAGAACATGCCGTCCTTCAATTGCGCATCGCGGGCTTCCACATCCGAAAGCGTACGGTACCGGTCGCGAATCTCCGGCGGCAGTGAGTTCTCATACTTGCCCAGCTTGGCGCCGATGTATTTGAAGCCCGTCAGCGTATTCACGCAATGTACGCCATAGGCCGCAGCCACCGCGTCCTGCAACTCAGTGGTGACGAGAGTCTTCACCAGCCCTGCGTGCTTGCGGTTTGAGTCGTTCAGGATGCCGAGATCGATCAGCGTCTTCGTGCGGTACCACGCCATCAGTGAACCGATCTGATTACCGGTGATCAGTTGCATCTTTCCGCTTCTGTCACGCACAGCCACGCCCATGCGGTCGCAGTCGGGATCGTTTCCGATGACAATGTCTGCGCCTTCTTTCTCCGCCAGGTCGAGACCCATTTGCAGCGCGGCGGCGTTCTCCGGATTCGGCGATTTCACCGTTGGGAACCTGCCGTCGAAGATGGCCTGTTCGGGGACCGTGAGGAAATTGAAGCCGAGCGTTTTGAGAATCGCGGGCACATGCACGCCCCCCGTTCCGTGGATGGCCGTATAGACGATCTTGAGCGACTTCGCGTTTTCCAGCAAACCCGGCTGCAGCATCACCCCTTTCAGCCGCACGAGATAAGCGTCATCGATTTCACGGCCGAGCAGGCGCAATTCGCCGCGCTCACTTTCCGGCACTGGATCGTAGCGATCAGTCTCCACGGCGTTGACTTCGTTCAGAATGCCGGTGGCCACCGGCTCGATGATCGGATCGCCTTCATCGAAATAGACTTTATACCCGTTGTCATGCGCAGGATTGTGACTGGCGGTGAGCATGACGCCCCCTGTGGCGTTCACGTGCCGCACGGCGAACGACAACTCCGGCGTGGGACGGCAACTGTCGAACAGATAGGCGTCCACTCCGCTCTCGACCATGATCTTTGCTGAAAACTCCGCGAACTCTCTCGCAAAATGCCGGGTATCGTGACTGAAAACAACCGATGGCCGTCCGCTGCGGCCCTCTTTTTTCCAGTATTCACGAAGGAATTTGGCAAAGCCCCGATTGGCGCGGGTGAGGTTGAAGTAATTCAGTGCGTTGGTTCCGACGCAGGGGAATTCCGGGCGCCCGTCGGCGCGCTCCCTGCCCTTCTCGGCCACCGTTGCCAGTTTGCCAATTGTCCGCCCGCGCAGTCCGCTGGTGCCGAAAGTCAGCTTTTTGAAAAACCGGTCATTCAATTCCGTCCAGTGTCCTCCCTTGATCAATTCCTCCACACTGGCATGAACGACCGGGTCTGAACTTCCGCCGGTGAGTTCCAGGATGTTGGTGCGGCTGGATTCGAAAAGTTTGCCGCTGGCGACGGCTTCGGCGAGGGTCTGAGCGAGGGTTTCCGGCGGGATCATGTATAAACGAAGGGCAATGACTGGACCGGCGACCGTAGGGGCGTACCGCGCGGGTTCAATCACAGAAGACGGGTAACGAACGGTTCATACTTAATCCGAAGCGGCTGCTTGAACCCTGGCGGCAGAGGGTGGAGGATGCCACTGTGAAAACCTGGATCGTCCTCCCCGTCATCGTGCTGCTTTTCCAGGGTTGTGACAAACCTGAGGAAAAGCAGAGCTCCATCAATACGGCGCCGAAGCCCAAACCCGCAGAGCGGTTGAAACCGGTGGGAAGCGGAACGAAACCGGATTCTCCGGCACAGCCAGGAGAAAACCCCGATCCCGCAGCGCCTGCGGTACCGGCGCCCTCTGCGGCGGAGATTGCCGCGTTCCATGCGGATGTGGAGGCGTTTGCGAAAAAGGCGGAGCCGTTTTTGCAGAGTGCCGGGACTGAGAACGCCGTCGATGGGACGCCCCTCCAGGAGGAGTGCAGAAGTCTGATGGAAAGGCGTTCAAAGCTTCTGGCGGGATTGCCCGCGGAACAGAAGCAGGAGCTGGCCCGCAAATCGCTGGCGGTGATGCGAGTCAATTTGCTTCTGCGATCGCAGCAGATGGGAAAGGTGAAACCGTATCGTCAACCGGCTCAGACGGCGGAGGAATTGATCCGCGAAAACCAGCCCGAAACGCCTCCACCCGTTTCCGACGCGGCCCCTGATCCGAAGTGACCGAAGTGGCTGCGTTCCCTGTTAGAATATTCTGTGCGGCCCTGCTGCTAACCGGTGTCTCCTGCACGGGGACAAAGACCGGCCATGCACCGGCAAAGGCGAAACGGGTGGGTGCGGCGCTCGATGCTGCGCACCGGGCGTGGCAAATGCTGCCGGCCGGCATGCCTGCTGCGGAGGCGCAGCGCACGCAATGGAGAGCGACGCTGGGAGGGGTGCTGACGGCATTGGAAAATCATGGTTCACCGCAAACGTGGACGGGCACGCAGTCCATCGACGGCTGGACCGTCACCTTCAAAGGAGATGCAACCGGTCTGCATTCCATCCTCCCTTCGTCGTGCCGAAAGATCACGACGGTGAATCCGGGAAAGTCATCGACTGAGGAAGGCGTGGGATTGCCCGTGGTGATGATGCAGGGGCGCAATACAAACGCTGCGGATTCGTTCTTTCCGCCCCATGGCAGATATCTGCCGGCGACACTGACGGCAGAGTTCGCGGGCGAGCGGCAGGTGGCCCTGACGTTTTATCACACGGGGAATGTTATGAAGGCGCGCGTGCGCGGCACGGAGCGTCCGCTGGCATCGGATCTTCCGGCGGCGGTGACGGCGGGGATGACTCCGAAGTTTTTCCGAAGGTATACGATCATGGGGCTGATCCGTCCGGAGCGCTTCCTCCATGAAACCGGCATCTATGCTCCGGAGGTGTATGATCCGAACAAGATTCCGGTGGTGCTCGTGCACGGGCTGGAATCCGCGCCGCATATTTGGGTGAACGTGATGAAGTCCATCGCTACTGATCCGGAACTGCAGCGGAACTATCAGGTGTGGTACTTCCTTTATCCTACGGGGATCACCATTCAGTCGGCGGCGGCTACGCTGCGGAAGTCACTGCAGAAGGCGCGCGATTTTTATGATCCGCGGCACCGCAGCCGCGCGATGGAGCAGATGGTGATCGCGGGGCACAGCATGGGAGGATTGCTGACTAACATGCAGGTCATTGACAGTCATGAAACGATCTATCGGGCGTTCTTCACGGTGCCCTTTGACAGACTGCCGCTGAGCCGGAACAATCTGGTGACCGTGCGGGATACGCTGCACTTCCATCACCTGCCGTTTCTGAAGCGGGCGGTGTTCATCGCGACGCCGCACCGCGGGAGCAAGGTGGCGGATCTGTCGATCTTCAAATGGCTGACGCGTCTGGTGCGGCCCGCGAGATTGCTAACAGGTTTGGTGAAAGAGATCTCGACGAGGGCGCGGGATGCGCTCAACCCAAGGCTGGCGGCATTCCGGGATCTGGGGACGAGCACTGCGGAGGGACTCTCGCCGGCTCATCCGCTCCTGGCGGCAATCAACAAGCAGCCGATCCTCGTTCCCTATCACAATATCATCGCCGTCTTCAAGCCGTTTGGTTCAGGGAAGCCCGTCGAACAATCGTCCGACGGGATCGTCCCCTATACCAGCGCGTGGCTGCCGGGGGCGAAGTCCACGGCGATTGTGAAAGGCTTTCACACCTGCGCGGAAAGCCCGGAGGTGGCGAAGGAACTCACGCGCATCCTCCACGTGCATCTGGCGGAGAGGAAGCGTTAGGGTTAATCCTAACAATTAATGATTGAAGAGGAAGGCCGGGTTGTTGATGAGGGCCCATGCGAGGTCCTGAGCGGCGGTGAGGCGCTTGTTTTGCAACTGCCTGGCGCTGAGCTCGGCATCGCGGCGGAGAGAGGCGAGGGCGGGATCGACGGGTACCGGGAGCTCGGTTTTAGCGAGTTTGGCTTTGAGCGCTTCGCGTTTGGGATCGGCGGGCAGCGGCTTGCCGGCTTCGTCGGCGGCCTTCTTTTTCGCGAGGAGATCGGTGTCGGCGGTGCGGAGGTGATCGAGAAGGACTTTCGTTTGTTCCGGCGTGCGCTTGTCCGCGGCGATGGCGAGCACGTCGTGCACGGGAGCGGGGAGACCAAAATTCACGGGGGCCTGCGAACCGGAGAGGGCAAGGCGGAAGCGGCCCAGCGAGTGCTTGCCGTCGGTGTATTGCTGTTTGATCACGATCTTCACGGTGCCTCCGCCGGCACCGAGGTTCACCGGGTCTTTACAGCGGAACACGGCGGTTTGCGGTTTGCCCTGACCTTCGGGGAAGATCGCCCAGCCGTCCGGTTCGTTGCCGACCTGGCCGTTGATGGCTTTTTTGATCTCATAGCCGCCCTGGTTGTAGGTGGCTTCGGCATCATTGAAGACGATCTTCTGAGGCTGTCCGCCGTCGGGAGTCCATGTGGCTTCGAGTTCGCTGACCACGAAATTTCCGCCACCGCTGCGACCGGGTCCATTGGCGGGAATGCGGGAATCGGTTAGCGCTTCAAGACGCAGGCCGGTGACGACCGGCAGCGTGGTCTTCGCGGTAATGGTGAAGTCCTGCTTCCCTTCCCCGCCCAGGGCGGTGATGGAAAGATCCTTCTGCTTTTCGAGTTTGTTAGACCGTTTGGTGCTGACCATTTCCGAGGGATCGAGAATCGTCCACGCCGACTGGCCTTTGGCCTGTTTTGATTCCCATTCCGGGAGGCGGGAAGCGAGAGCGGCTTCGGCATCGGCAAGGGCCTTTTGGGCAGCGGTCAGTTTTTCCTGACGCTTTTTCTCCGCCTCCGCAAGGCGCGGGGCGAGTTCGACTTCATACTTTGCCTGCTCGTCTTTGACTGCGGCGATGGCCGCCTGGCGGTCTTTTTCCTGCTGTTCCATGGCAGGCTTCATCTTCTCCTCCATGGCATCACGCGCCGCGATGAGTTTTGCGTGCTCGGTCTCCATTTCGGCGATGGCGGCGGAGGAGGTGCGGCTTTCCTCGGCGCTCGGGGGCCGGCTGAGAACGCGCATAAAGATTTCCTTCACGAGTTCGCCGTCGTCTTTGACCGTCTCGACGAGTTTGGCGAGGGCGTTGCCGGGCGCGGAAACGGCATCCCCGACGGTGGGACCGGAGACGAGCGCCATGATGGGCCCCAACTGGAGATCGCTGTGGCGCTCGCATTCGCAGGCGCTCTCACGGGCAGGCCGGCCGAGGTTGTTGAGGAAGCCATCGGGCGTGCCGGCCTGGCTGTCCGCCAACTGGGAGGCCCGCACGCTGCCGGGCAAAATGGATTTGGCACCGGTGACCGCGAAAATGGCATCGTAAAGCACTTCTGCTGGCAGACGGCGGGCGATGGCGTGGCTGTAGTTAACGTTGTCGTCCTCGTTCCAGCGGTTCGTGCCAAGGGAGAGTTGATAGGTGCGGCTGCGGCAGATGGTGCGGAAGAGATGCCGTGTGTCGAATCCATGCGAGATGAACTCCTGCGTGAGCCATTTCAGGAGTTCCGGATTGCTGGGCGGGTTGCCGGCGCGGATGTCATCGAGAGGTTCGATGATGCCCACGCCGGTGAGATAACCCCAGATACGGTTGGCGTAACTGGAAGCGAAGTATTGATTGTCCGGGCTGGTGATCCAGTCGGCGAGTTCGTCACGACGGGGAGCCTTTTCTTTTTTCTCGTGCTTCGCGGGATAAGGAAACTGTGGCGGCGTCACTTTGCCGGTGCGCTCATGTTTCACTTCGCCCTCCGGCTTGTTTAGCACCATTTCGTAGAGCGGCTTGGCACCCTCCACGTCCGTGCCGCCGAGGCGGCGGTCACCGCTGGCGGGATCGCGCT